>JBEKNL010000066.1:0-21705 GCA_049522855.1 Candidatus Korobacteraceae bacterium | reverse complement strand
GGTTCAGCTTCTCTGCTTCGTGCACGCTGGTTGTCAATCCTCAGCATGCCACTCGCTCCAGGCTCATCTTGTGTTGGAAACTGCCTCCTCCTTCAGGCTCATCTTGTATTGGAAAAGACTCAGCGCAGTGCCTTGGATTGGTCGCCCACTATAATCGTCAGTTACTCCGATTCTGAAACGACTACCAACAGTGTCTCGGCCGCTTTGCGGCGGCGGACCACTGAAGCGAGGTGGGTTTGGCCTATTACGACCTGCGAGATTGGATCTCCGCGCTGGATAAAGCGGGAGAGTTGAAGCGCGTTAAAGCGGAAGCTGATCCGGTCCTTGAGATCGCCGAGATCACTGACCGGGTGTCCAAATGGGGACCTCGGGGCAAGCATGGTCCCGGCGGACCGGCATTGCTTTTCGAAAACGTCAAGGGCTACCCCGGGGCCAGGCTGCTGATTAACCAGTTCGGCTCCGAACGCCGCATGAGGCTGGCGCTGGACGTGGATTCGCTCGATGAGGTCGCCGACCGGATCAAGTACTTCATGGACGTGAAGTCTCCGCAAGGGCTGCTGGACAAAATCAAAATGCTGCCCATGCTGGCGGAGATGGGGAGATTTTTCCCCAAGGAAGTTTCCAGCGGTCCCTGTAAGGAAGTCATCAAGCGCGACAATTTCTCGCTGCTGGATTTTCCCATCCTGCAATGTTGGCCGCAGGACGGGGGATGCTTCATCACGTTGCCCTCGGTGATCACCAAAGATCCCAAGACGGGCAAACGCAATGCCGGCACCTACCGCCTGCAGGTGTACGACGAGCGCAGTGCCGGCATGCATTGGCAGCGCCAGAAGCAAGGAGCCGAAAACTACCGTCAACAGATGCGCCGGGCCGCGGCGGTGGGCGAGGCGCATCCCGTTACCGCAGCCCTGGACATGATGGCGCGCTCAGGCGGAGGCTCGCGAGTGGCGGAAGGGAAGCAGGTCGCAGGGAAGATGGACGTGGCCGTCGCCATCGGCACCGATCCGGCGATGATGTTCTCCTCCATCGTGCCCGCGCCTCCCGATATCGAGGAATACATGATTGCCGGATTTCTGCGACAGAAGCCGGTTGAGTTGGTGAAGTGTGAGACCGTGGACCTGGAAGTGCCAGCCACGTCGGAGATTGTGCTCGAGGGCTACGTGCTATTGGATGAACTGCGCATGGAGGGACCGTTTGGCGACCACACCGGCTTCTACACGCCGGAAGATCTTTACCCGGTGTTTCACGTTACCTGCATCACTCATCGCAAGGACCCGATCTACTCGACCACCATCGTGGGCAAGCCCCCGATGGAGGACGGGTGGATGGGCAAAGCGGTGGAGCGGATTTTTTTGCCGCTGATGCGCGTCACCATTCCCGAGCTTGTGGACATAAACCTGCCGGTCGAAGGCATTTTTCACAACCTGATGATTGTCTCGATCAAGAAATCGTATCCCGGCCAGGCGCGCAAGGTAATGAACGGTATTTGGTCGCTGGGGCAGGCGATGTCCACAAAATGCATTCTGGTTGTGGACGAAGACGTCGACGTGCAGGACATCGGCGACGTGACTCTCAAGGTGCTGAACAACATCGACCCCGAGCGCGACATCCAGTTCACACTCGGCCCGGTGGACTCACTGGACCATGCGTCGCGGCTGCCCGACTTCGGCTCGAAGATGGGCGTTGACGCCACGCGCAAGTGGCCGAGCGAGGGCTTCACCCGCCCGTGGCCGGACGAAATCAGGATGGACGAGAAAACCAAGGAGCAAGTGACCAAGCGGTGGCGGGAGTTTGGGCTGGAATAGGACTATGCCAATCATGTTCAACACCCTACTGTGCGAAGAGGGTTTAACTCTTAGTGATGTTCGCCTCCTCAGGCACGTTGATCGCAAGAGGTCGCGGAAGGGACGTACGCCATATGAACTGTGGCGGGACGACCGCGCTGCTTTCGACACATACCAATCTGTTCAGTCGATCAAGAGCAAAGCTGAGTTCGGCGGGGCGAACTACTGGGCTTCATTTGCTGGCACAGAAGCTGGGGAGACCCTATTCCTCGGTTTGTACAAGATCGAATTTTGCGGACTGCTTGATCACGACGTTCCGACGCCGAACAGGGACGATGTCGACAAGGCTGGCGCCTGCCACTTCTACAAGATCGTGGAAACGGATGTACTGAAAGAGTATGCAGGTAAGCTTTTCATCGACTGGGGCCCTAGCCGTCGCAAGTGGATTCAGCGGCCGGATAACCAGAATAAGCCTGTAGTGGAACTCCGCAGAACCTCGAAAGATCCCGATTTCCCTGGGTTCACCGAATTTATCAAGCCACTGTCCAGAATCGAAGGCTTGCCTGTTGGGTGGAAAGAGGTGCTTCGCTCCTCGCGAGGGATATATCTGCTGACTTGCCCACGCACTAAGGAGCAATACGTGGGCTCTGCCACCGGAGACAGGGGTTTCTTGGGGCGATGGCTGTACTATGTGCAAAGCGGGCACGGGGGAAACGAGGGTCTGAAGAGCAGGGATCCGAGCGACTATCAGGTGTCGATTCTGGAGGTAGCTGGATCGGCAGCGACAGTTGAGGACATCCTTGAAATGGAATGTCGATGGAAAGGCAAACTGCAAAGCCGAGAGATGGGGTTGAACCGAAACTGACCTAAAAGAGTTCCGCAACGCGGGAATGTAAGAGGCCGAAATGAACAGCCCAAAGATCATTGACCACAGCGGTTCTAGCTTCGACAGTTTTCTCGAAGAAGAATACCTACTTGAACAATCGGAAGCGGTTGCGATCAAACGCGTGATTGCTTGGCAACTTCAGAGGGCAATGAAGCAGAAACGCTCTCTTCAACCCGGTAGATACAATGCAAAACGAATTCGAACCGTGTCCGCCTGACTGGAGGTCTTTGATGCTTTCCCGTCCCAATCCTACCGAATACGCGGAGTTCTACAAAAATTACATTGCCCGCGTGCCCGAAGGCCCAGTACTGGATTTTCTCGCCAAGCAGCTTGGAGATTATCGGCAACTTTTGGTTGGAGTGTCCGAAGAGGCTGCCAGCGCGGCGCCAGCGCCGGGGAAGTGGAGCATCAAGCAGGTGCTCGGGCACCTGTGCGATACCGAGCGCGTCCAGGCCTACCGCGTACTGCGCTTTGCCCGCGGCGATCCGAAGGAGCTGCAGGGTTTCGAGCAGGACGACTACGTGCGCGAAGCGCAATCGAACTCGCGCAGCCTCGATGACCTGCTCACCGAATTCGAGGGCATCCGCAAAGCGACGATCGCTCTATTCGGGTCGTTGCCTCCTGGGGCCGAGAAGCGCTCTGGCATTGCCAATGGAAATAAAGTTACCGTCCGCGCGCTGGCGTACATTGCAGCCGGCCACGCGCAACATCACTTCGAATTGCTGAAAGCAGGCCTTGCCGGGCGGCCCGGAACAGCCCGGTAGCGGCCCCGATCCCGAAGCGCAGCATACTGACTGGATTGTTATACTGAAACGAGCATGGGAATCGTTAGAAATATTGCCGCGATCGCCAAGGGCATGAGCGTGACCTTCCGGGAAATGTTCAACCCGACGATCGTGGAGAACTATCCGGACGGTCCTGGTCCCACCCGGGGCGCGATGTTCCAGGAGCGTTTTCGCGGGATGCACGTACTGCAGCGCGATGAGAACGGACTGGAGAAGTGTGTGGCGTGCTTCCTGTGTGCCGCCGCCTGTCCTTCGAACTGCATCTACATCGAAGCCGCCGAGAACACCGCGGAGAAACGCGTGAGCGGCGCCGAGCGCTACGCCAAGGTTTACAACATCGACTACAACCGCTGTATCTTTTGCGGCTACTGCGTGGAAGCCTGTCCCACGGACGCAATCACGCACGGTCATGGCTTCGAACTGGCGACCTACAATGCCAGCAGCCTGGTTTACCGCAAAGAACAGTTGCTGGCCGGAACGCCGGCGCACGAAGGCGCGAATGCTGTCTTCAGCCAGTACGAGAATGCCAGACTGGTTCCGAACAAGTAACTGATTCACGCTTATGGCTCCGTCCCACCTCAGTAACTCCGTTGATGGGGTTTTCTTAGAGCGGTTCCAGGATTGGTGTATCCGTTTGCACGGGTAGTGCGGGTCCGGTATCGCTTCGCCCGAACGCGCACACGCAGTATTATCGGATGCATGTCCAATCGATCACCTTATGTCGAGCCTCGCTGGCCGGTCATTCTGGCGCTGGCAGCCGTTGTAGCGCTCCATTTCTCCTTGCCCCAGATACTCAGCCTTGTGCCGAATTGGTTGTTGGTTGCGGTGTTCGCGGTGCTCGCCACGCTGGTCTCGATCTCTCATTCGAGAGGCGCTGAGGGCATGGCGTATGTTGGCGGGCTGATTCTGATCAGTTCCGTCACCCTGGCCGTGATCGCATCCCTGGTCCTGCTGGTACGCTTCCTGCCAAGCCACAAGGAGTCGCCCGTTCATCTGCTGCAGTCGGCGGGCTCGCTCTGGATGAGCAACGTGCTGGTGTTTGCCGCTTGGTATTGGAAGTTAGATGCCGGAGGCCCCTACCGGCGGGAAAAGACAAAGAATCATGAGCTCGGCGCGTTCCTATTTCCGCAGATGGCCCTTCACGAGCTGTCCCCGGCAAAGCCCGAGAGCTGGCATCCCCGCTTCATCGACTATCTTTTTCTCTCTTTCAACACCAGCACAGCATTGTCTCCGACGGACACGCAAATTCTTTCCCGTTGGGCGAAGACCCTGATGATGCTGCAATCGCTCATTTCTTTGACCATCATTGTGTTGCTGGCCGCGAGGGCGGTGAACATTCTGTGAAGTAATATTGATCCGCTGGAGGTTTCCATGAAGCACTCCATATGGCTGGTGATCCCAATTGCGATTTTTGCGGCAAGCACCCTGTCAGCACAGTCCTCGACCCCGCCTAACGCTCTCCCAATTCTGCAGCAGGTCAGCAAGCGTTACGCCGACGCCAAGCCCTACCACATCGAGGCCACGGAGGAGAGAACCAACAGCAACGAATTGGAACACAGTTGGTATAGGACGATCTTCTCCGCCGCGGAAACTCCTGGCAATCGCTACCTCTTCGGGGCCCGGTCAAGCACCGGCTCCTTTTTGTTCGTTTCGGACGGGAAGACGGAATGGGTGTACGAAGTCGAAGCCCATTCCTACGCCCAGAAACCGATGTCTCCCGAGGGACCCAGCATTCTTGAAGAGGCGATGCCGTTCAACTGGGGAACACACCAGTCGCAAGAATTGCGTAACTCGCTCGCAGGTTTGGCGAAGCGGTACAAATCGGCAACGCAATTGCCGGATGAGATAGTTCTGGCCGAAGGTCACCAGATTACTACCTCGGTGGTCCGCGTCTCAACGGCCGACCTCAAGCGCCAACCCTCTAGTGGCGCCACTCTGGAAGAGACATACTGGATCGACAAAGCAAGCATGACAGTTGTGAAGGACGTCCGTCGCGAACATACTTTCATGAATTACTTTCGTGATAGACAAATCCCCATCTACGAGGAAACTGCGACCACCTATTCGCTGACCGACCTTGATCTTCCACATCCCGACCCGTCGCTGTTTTCTTTTACGCCGCCTCAGGATGCGAAACTGGTTAACGAGTTTCCTGATCCATTTCAACACAAGGCCCTGACGGGCCAGTCGGTTCCGCCTCTAACTTTGAAGGCTCCGGATGGGAAGCAGATATCTCTGGACTCCTTTCGCGGAAAACCTGTGCTCATCGACTTCTGGGCCACTTGGTGCGCCCCCTGCGTCAAAGCCATGCCGAAACTCGCAGACCTGTATCAGCAGACGCGCGACAAGGGTCTTGTCCTGCTCACCATCGACCTGGACGAAGATGCCAAGGCTGCCACCGACTTCCTCACGAAGCATCACTACGCGTGGGTCAACTTCCACGACGACGGCGATGCGAAGAAAGCCTTTGGCGAACATTTCGGGATTCCCCGGACCATCCTCATCGACGTGACCGGGAAAATCGTGTACGACAGCTCTGGCGACAACGACGATCAACTGCTGGCGGCGGTCGCTAAGCTTGCCCCCGAATATGCTTTCTTGGTCCCGAAACTGCAGCCGAACCCCTGCGTCGCGTCAAAGTGAAGGTCTTCCACAATTGTTTGGGGTTTAAATTCTGGAGTTCTGAGCCGCCTCAGTAATGGAACCGGTATTTCACCTGTACCGACAGCATCCGGGGATCGGCCCAATGGGAGCCGCCGAAGGTATTGCTGTTATCCAGTTGGTAGCGATTGTTCGTGATGTTGGTGCCAATCAACCGTACCGTGAAACTCTCGCCGAAAGTTTTCCCCAGCGCCAGATCGAAGGTGTAGTTACTGGGGAGGTGGGCGGGCCCGTCACCGTTGAGAAATCCCGAGCCATAGTTGAACGTCAACGCGGCGAAGCTACGCCACGGCAGATCGCCCTCCATCCCAGCGGAAAGCGTGTTGCGCTGATCGTGGTCCAGATAAAAGCCTCCAGTGGGGGGCGGCGAAAAATCCGTCAGCCCGCCCGTTATTGCTCCAAACCCCTGGGCTTGCTGGTTCGAGAACACCAGATGGGCGTGGTAATGGTTGAGAATCAGCGGCGAGCGGACGGCTGCCTCAAAGCCTTTGATGCGGGCCGCTTGAATGGTGAGTGGCAGGAAGATGTTTGAATTGCCGATGGCGTCGTGGTCAAAGAAATTTAGCGCTCCGGTGTGAAAGTACGTGAGGGTCGATACCCAGTTGCGCAGCGGAATGGTAACCCCGTACTCCTGCTGAATGTCGCGCTCGCCCTTCAACGGGAGGAAGGCAACTCCCTGGCTGGCCGCGTACTGGAGCAGCGGCCCCGACACGGTGTCGAGCGGCGGCGGCTGGTAGCAATAGGAGTAAGCGGCCCGCAGCACCCAATTGAGCTTTGGAATGCGGATGGCCACTCCCAGACGCGGGTCGGCGGCATTCTCAGTGAGCTGACCGTCAAAGTGCGTAAGCCGAATCCCTCCGGTTAAAGTTAGCCACGACGTCGCCTTAAACTGGTCTTCGAGAAACACCGCTTCGAGGTTGCCGCCTGGAAACACGCGCTGGCTGAAGGCGTTTCCCGAACCATCGTTTGCGAGCACCGAAAACAATGTGTTGTCTTGCTGCGCGAAGGCATAGATCCCCGCGCGCGCGTTGTTTCGGGCATTGATGGCAGAAACTGTTACCTGGCCGCCTTCATAGTTGGAAGCGCGGTTGTCGGTGGCGATTGGAACGTCGTTCGGCCCTCCCTCATACGCGGCGCGATTGAAGTGATAAAACGGCGATGCAATCAGCATGAGCCCGGGGGAATACGTGTGCACCCAGGTCGCCGTTCCGAAGATGTCCTGCTCACGCTCGCGGTCTTGGATGCCCGCGGCTTGCATGTCGGGATCGTTCGGCACCTGGTAGTAGTCGAGGCGAAGGCCGGCATCGAAACGAAACTGGTCCTTGGAATTGGGATTGTAAATGAGAGAGGTGAATGCACCGCCTCCCGACGCATTGTCGTGCAGATTGAGGCTGGTGGGCGGCTCCAGACCCCAGTCCGTATTGTTGCCGCTGAGGCTGGCGTAATACGCGAACTTTGCGGTGTGGTCGCCGAAGCTCAACCAGTCGTCAGTTTGGTTGTAGTTGCCGTAGCTGGCGATCAGTTCCGCCTCCCGGTTGCGTTCGAAGCCGTTGTTCGGGGCAACGTTAAAAACGCCGTAGGTCCGGTCGCCGTATTCGGCGGCATAGCTGCCGGTTTCGGCCTGGAGGTAGGAGACATCTTTGGGATTAAACTGCAGCCCGACGTTGGAGGCGATGTTGGTATTCGGAACCGGGACGCCATCGATTGCCCATGTGACCTGGTGTCCGCCACGGACGTGAAGCTGATCGTGCAACATATACGATCCGGGAACAAACTCCGTGATGATCTTGAAGCTGTTGCTGGCATCCACACCCGCGTAGCGCGAGATCTGCTTTTGGTCGATGACGATGTCTCTGCGCGGCGACTCCGGATCCAGGTCTTCAGGCGTTGCCGTGACGGTGACCTTCTCTTGCGCTGCGGCGATCGCCAACTGGTAATGCAAGATTGGCGCGCTGCCCGATACGACCAGCAGGGCCTGCTTCTGAGGCGCGAATCCGGCTGCTTCGACGCTGACGGTGTATTGGCCGAGCGGGACCGCGTCGAAGTGGAACTCTCCATCGGCGCCAGTCTCCGCAGTCAGCGAATAGTCCGAATCGCTGGCTTGCAGCTTGGCCTGTGCTCCAGTGATGGGATGGTGCTGCGAGTCGTGGACCACGCCGCGCACATTGCCGAACACGGTCGCTGCGGATGGCGAGACTGCCATAACTAGAAATGCGCCGATCAGCAGGATGACCGCAGTCGTGTTCGTGGTTGCATTCCGGACATTGTGCTGCACTTGGTAATCTCCCTAGTAGCTGTCATGGAGGCGGAGAGCGTGGCTCGATCCTCCGCGCGTAGCCGTGGCGTTGAGCATTGAACGCAGCGCAGATACGCGGAGAACCACTCGCTCTGCGGCATCGTGAGCAGGTTCTGGCTCGCTTATAAATCTGTCGAGAGAAGAGCGCTACGAGCGGGGAGGACCGCGTTTCTGGGCATTGCCGGCAACGTGCGGCGCGACATCAGGCGATTCGAAAGCAACCGAATTTTCGCAACCCCGGTTGACGCTGAACGCGGTAGCCGCGGTGCTGCAAGGTGTGGAGTGCGAGGTCAGAGCGGTGAAACCGCGATGCGGGCACTTGGCTGTCACTGTCCGGAAGCCATCGCCCTGAGGAAGCATCGCGCAATGGTGTTTGCCGCTGCGACGGCAGCAGGCCGGAACACCGGATTCCCGCGCCAGCAGCATGGGCAGAGCCAGTCCCGCAAACAGCAGGACAAGCAGTAAACTGGCAGCAAGACGGCGCATGAGCAGCAAGATTCTACTACATCACAATGGTTTGTGATGGCGACCGCCGCCGGCGGACGGCGGAGCCATACCCCGTGCTGCAAACTTCCACGCTACAATTCCATACGGGAGAAACCTCGTGCGCTATCTCATCGTGCTGCTGGCGATCGCCGGGATCGTGGTCTCCGGCCTGGCCCTGAAAGTCCACTACGATACTGGTTCCGAGCCCTGCAGTATCAATGACAAGTGGGACTGCGGGGTGGTGAACCACAGCCCGTACGCTGTGTTCCACGGGGTGCCGGTGGCGGCTATCGGCATCGTTGGATACCTGCTGATCGGCGTTTTGGGATTTATGCGCCGCCGTGGGCTCCTGCTGGTGTGCGTTCTGATTGGGATGGGGTTCGCTTTATATTTGACGAACATCGAGGCCCGCGTTCTGGGGGTGTGGTGTCTGTATTGCGTGATCTCGCAAGGAATTATTGCCGTGCTCACGCTGTTAGCGCTGGGATGGATAGGCTGGGCCAGATTTCGGACCAGGGCTGTGTGAATTCTCGATATTGGAAAGGGTGAAGAATGAAACCTGGCTCTGCCTCCCGCTTGCTGGAACTGGAAACGTCCAAGCTCAGTTATGGCTCCGGCGCTGCTTCCAGGATCGAAAAGCTACTGGCTTCGCTGCGTGCTGTTCAATTCGACGATGCCGAATCGCTCATCCGTTTTCATGACGCGCTCTTGTTCCTGCGGGCGTTTCCGCAAAGCCGCAAAGTTGCGCATCTGGCCGACGATTTGCTGGCTGGCATCATGCACCAGGTGGAGAGACTTCAGGCTTCGGGCGTTGACATGGAGCGGTTCGACGATGAGGAGTCCTCCGGCATTGCGGGCACGGCAATCAGCGACAACTTCACCTACGACGTGGCCCGCTGGCTGGCGCAGCGCTATCCGCAACAGCTTACGGTCGAGTGGGATTTTGAGGAGCAGAGTCGCCAGATGGCGGCAACATTGCCTCGTTTCATTCCGCTGCTGGGAGACGATTCGCTCGTAGAAGCTGACACGCCTTTCTTCGACTGGATGGCGAATGCCGCCGGTGGTGCGACAAAAATACTGCCATGGCTTTTGCAGCGCATCGCCGATACGCCTCTTACCAGCTTGGAGAGGACGTCGCTCTATGACTCGTTAGCAGTCAACGTGTCGTGGAAGCTGGGCAATTCTGCGGCGAGCCGGACGCACGCCCGTCGAAAAGTGTCGCGGATGTTCTACCACCGGCAGCCACTGCTTCGTCGCAACCAGGTCTCGTTGGCCGACGAGATGAATTCGTCGCCGTTGCCGGTTCGCAAACTTTCGCGGCGTCAAGGCGAAGACGTACTGGATATGACACGCACCGCCCTTACTGTCCGCTATCGCGAACTATACGGCACCACCCGTGGCAATCCGAATCAAGTCTTCGAGGCGGATGCGGGACGAGGGGTGCAGATTTTCCTCTGGGGACTGCCGCCCGCGCGGCGTTTGCCGCTGCGCGCCTATCATGCAGGTCTGACGCTGAAGAATGGCGTTCCCATCAACTACATCGAGGGCATCTCGCTGTTCGACTGGATGGAGGTTGGGTTCAACACCTTTTACGCCTTTCGCGACGGAGAGACAGCTTGGATTTATTCCAAGGTCCTTCACTTCCTGCATCAGCTTGCCCGCGTGAGCTGTTTTTCGGTCTATCCCTATCAGCTCGGTCATGAGAACGAAGAGGCCATTAAGTCCGGCGCATTTTGGTTTTATCGCAAGCTGGGATTTCGTCCGGGACGCCCCGAACTGCTTGCGATCACCAGGAAAGAGGAAGCGAAAATGATGCTCGATCCGGCGCACCGGACTTCGCCGCGCACCTTGCGGCGGTTGGCCGCAGACCACGTCTTCTATGAGTTTGGCAGGGAAGCGCCCGGAAAGTGGGACACCTTCTCGACCCGAAGGGTCGGTCTGGCGGTACAGCAACGGATGGCGGAAGAATTCGGCGGAGATCCTGAGGAACTACGGCGGGCCGCCACGGAGAATCTATCCCAACAACTGCAGGTAGATCTTGGAACATGGAGTCCCGTCGAGCAATCGGCGTTCGAAAATTTTGCGGCGGTTTTGTCGCTGGCGCCCGAACTCAGGCAATGGACGAATCTGCAGAAACAAGCGTTGGTGGACATCATCCGCGCCAAGGTTTCCGCCGATGAGAGCAAGTATCTCCGCCTGCTCCAGCAACACCGGGGGTTGAAAGAGATCGTCCTGAGATTGGGGTCAGAACGGCCCACGGTCAAAGTCGCGCACGTCTGACACAAATATACCTGTCTGACACAAAAGCAAATATCTGACACAAACGCGCAGCTCTGACCGAAAAACTGACAGGCGCGGTGGGGCCCCGCAGCAAGCCGTCAGCTCTCGCTCGTCATCATGAAAAGCGGCTTGTCCTCAAAGCTCTTGTAGTACGGGCGCAGCCTTTCGGTGTTGTATTGCTCTTTCACATTGACCACTTTTTTCGAGGCCACCACGGTCTCAATCGGGACGTTGCTGTAGCGCCCGTTTTTCAGCACAACCAGCCTCCCATGAATTCCCCTTAGCAGCAGGTCGAACGCGAGATTTCCGTAAGCCATGGGAACGATCGAGTCGATGGCATCGGGATCGCCGCAGCGCACCAGATAGCCCAGGTTCTGGTTGATGGTGTCCACCGCTTTGCCGTTGTTGTAGCGGGGAGAGAGTTCCTTCAGCTTGTCGGAAACCAGGTTGCCAATGCCGCCCAGTTTCCTATGGCCGAAAGCGTCTGCGGTGTCGTGCGCGAAGATCATCTCGCCGCCTTCAAAGGTCGCGCCTTCGGAGATCAGCACCACGGAATACCGGCTGGGGTTCTTGCGCCGGTCAGCCATGAGCAGCTCGGCCAGACGTTCGATGTTGAATTTGTATTCGGGAATCACGCAGCGATTGGCTGCCCCGGCCATGGTGGGCAACATGGCCGTGAAGCCCGCATAGCGACCGAAGACTTCGAGCACCAGCAAGCGTTCGTGCGAGCCGGCGGAGGTGCGCAGCCGGTTGGTCATTTCGATAGTGCGGGTCACGCAAGTGCTGAAGCCAATGCAGTAGTCGGTCCCGGGCACATCGTTGTCCATGGTCTTGGGAATGGCAATTACCTTCACCCCTTCGCGATGCAGCCGCACGCCGTAGCTCAGCGTGTCGTCGCCGCCGATGGGGATTAGATTGTCGATTCCCAGCCAGTCCAGGTTCTTGAGCACTTCCGCGGTGAGATCGTTCACTGGGGCCGCATAAGAGCCTTGCAGGTGGGCCGGAAGGTTGGCTTGGCTGACTCGCCCGGGATTGGTGCGCGAGGTGTGAAGGAAGGTCCCGCCAGTGCGGCCCCAGCGATTGACCTCTTCTTCGGTGAGATGCTGAAAGTTATCGCTGTTGTCGGAATCTTTTTCGCGAACCATGTCTACCAGACTGGCCCAGCCTCGTCGCAAGCCGATGACCTCGTAGCCCTCGCGCAAGGCCCGAATCGTGACCGCCCGGATGGCCGGATTCAAACCCGGCACATCGCCGCCGCCCGTCAGAATTCCGATGGCGCCTTTCTTGGTGTTTGCATTAGCCATAAGATTGCCTTCCGTAGGATTGCGCCACAGCATCCGCCTACAAGCAGTCTAGTCGCTGAGGCCTGTCATTGCTGGACGTCGCGCAGAAAATTGACTTTGCGAGCAATTATTGACAAAATACCGGGACTTGCGGTCATTCGTTTGTCTTCAAGCACCTCGCAGCGAGGCGATTTTCGCAAGCGTTTACTTTGGGTGCAACTCGCTTCCCAAGTCTGTGTTTCTACGTCTAGTATTAAGGCGGTTAGGGCTGTCTTCGTCTGTGAGTTTTCGAGCACGAAATCCAAGAGAACCGTGGCGAGTACTGTTAATAGTGCTTGCGGCCGCCGTAGTGTTTTTGTTTGCTCTCCAGGCAAAAACTGGAGTGTACGGCAGCGGCCCCGGTACTGGGGTGACTTCCCCGACCTCTGCGAAGATGTGGCTCAACGGACAAAGGGCGGAGGTCGAGCCCACCGCTCAGGCTGGGACCTTGTTGATCTGGTTTGCGATCCTTTTCATCCACTACTTGTATCTGCATCGTAACGGCGACGTTCAGACTCTCTTCCGCACTCCCGCTCCGGTCCGCCTCCGTCTGTTGCACTGGCGCCGTTGTCTTCGCCCTCCCCCGGTTCGATAATTAGGCAAGAGTCTCCCGGGATCGGCCTGGTGCTTGCTGGGGTTTGCGGTCTGGGGAAGGCACGTCAATGGTGAATTCACGGTTGGCAAATTAAGTTCAAACGAATTCGAGGTAACTCATGACGATTCGTCGAAACACGCTGCTTGTGTTCGGCGCGATGTTGTTTTGTCTGATGGTTGCGGTCTGGCAGGTCAAGCGGGTGCGTGCGGGCAGCTCGTCGCATGGCAAAACGGACGGCGCCGCCTTACTGCTAGGCAACAACGAGCGCATCCCGTTTGCGGCGGTTGCTCCCGTGACGCGGGCTAACATAGCCAATTCGTTTTCCATTGCAGGTCAGTTCCTGCCTTACCAGAATGTCGCACTGCACGCCAAGGTGGCCGGCTACATCAGGAGCATCTACGTGGACATCGGTGATCGCGTGCACACCGGACAGGTGCTTGCGGTTTTAGAAGTCCCCGAGTTGGTGGCACAGGTAGACGAAGCGAAAGCAGGCGTGCATCATGCGGAGGAAGAGATTGAACGCGCCAAGAGCAACGTGGCACGTGCCGAGGCTGACCACGTGGCGTTACACGCCAACGCAGACCGGCTAGTGAACACGGAGAAAGCCCGTCCGGGTTTGATCGCGCAGCAAGAACTGGACGACGCCAACGCCAAGGACCGGGCTTCCGGGGCGCAAGTGGATGCGGCCAAGTCGGCCCTGGCAGCGGCGAGGCAGCAGTTGGAGGTTGCCAAGGCCGATCAGCAGCACTACTCCGCCTTGTCTGACTACACGCGGATCGTCGCTCCCTACGATGGCGTCGTGACCTGGCGCTATGCCGATACAGGGTCCTTGGTGCAGGCGGGAACCTCGAACACGAGCGGCCTTCCAGTGGTCACGGTCGCCCAAATCAATCTCCTGCGTTTGCGCATCCCGGTTCCGGAGTCGATTGCAGCCAAGGTCCGAACAGGCGACTCCGCTGACGTAAAGATCCAGGCCACGGGCGAACAGTTCACCGGCAAGATAACTCGCTTCACCGACGCCCTCGACCCCTCGACCCGCACCATGCAGGTGGAGATTGATGTTCCCAATCCCACCTATCGTCTGCAGCCCGGCATGTATGCGGACGTGGTGCTGGCCTCCGACAGCAGGAAGGATGTCCTGACTGTTCCCGTGAATGCCATTCAGCGCGACCGGAACAAGGTGAAAGTGCTCGTGGTCGGCCCGCAGAATCGGGTCGAGTCTCGCGAAGTCCAACTGGGAGTGCAAAGCTCCAACAACGTCGAGATCGTTGCCGGCCTTTCTCCGGGTGAGCGCGTCATCGTCGGCAACCTGGGGAGCTATCAACCCGGCGAGTTAGTGCAGCCGAAGGAGGCCGTGTTGACCGCCAACAGCGCGGATTCGGAGTAATGGCCAATGCCTAGCTTTGCCATCAAGTATCCCTTCTTCATTCTTATGCTGTGCCTTGCCATC
This sequence comes from Candidatus Korobacteraceae bacterium, assembly GCA_049522855.1. Lineage (GTDB taxonomy): Bacteria > Acidobacteriota > Terriglobia > Terriglobales > Acidobacteriaceae > Bog-257. Next base: position 7,160 of record JBEKNL010000066.1, on the reverse strand, counting down.
ATCGTGGTCGGCGTGGTCACGGTGTATCGCATGCCCGTCGATCTTTTTCCCCCTATCGACATTCCGGTGGTGGTGGTGGCCACTTTCTACGGCGGCATGCCTCCGCAGCAGGTCGAGGCCAACATCACCGACACGTTCGAGCGCTTCTTCACCTTGGGGAGCAATATCGATCACATCGAATCGCGCTCCCTGACCGGGGTGAGCCTGATCAAGGTGTACTTCCAGCCGGGTACCGACGCGGATGCCGCCGCCAGCGAGATTGCCAACCTGGCCATGGCCGACCTGCGGCGTTTGCCGCAGGGAACGCTGCCTCCTGTCGTACTGAAGTTTGACGCCTCCAGCCTGCCGGTTTGTCTTGTGACACTGAAGGGCAAGGGGCTCAACGAAACCGATTTGCACGACCAGGGACAGTTCAACGTTCGCAATCAGATTGCCAACGTGCCGGGCGCGTCGGTACCACAGCCCTATGGCGGCAAGTATCGCCAGATTCAGTTTTACGTCGATCCGGTGAAGCTGGAGGCGGCGCAAATGAGCCCCATGGACGTGGTCAATGTGATCAACGACTCCAACAAGATCCTGCCCGCAGGCGACGTTCGCATCGGCCCCAAAGACTACAACATTTACAGCAACAGCCAATTGCCCAACATCGCGCAGATGAACGATGTGCCGCTGAAGGCCATCGGCAATGGGGTGCTTCGCTTCGGCGACATCGGGCACGCCGAAGACTCGTCGGCGATTCAGTACAACATCGTTCGCGTGGATGGCCAGAAGTCGGTTTACCTGCCCATCCTGAAGCAGGGCGGCAACAGCAACACCATCTCGATTGTGGACGGAGTACGCGACCGGGTTAAGCATCTGCTGGACATCCCGCCCTCGCTGAAAGCCAACGTAGTCTTCGACCAGTCACAATACGTGAAGATCGCCGTGGCCAATGTGATGCGCGAAGGCGGAATGGGCCTGATACTGACTGCAGTGATGATCCTGATTTTTCTGGGCTCGGTGCGCGGGACCATTTCGGTCTTGATTTCGATCCCAGTCTCCTGCCTGGCCGCATTCCTTTTGCTGAATGTCTTCGGCGGGACCATCAATACCATGGTGCTGGGCGGACTCGCCTTGGTGCTCTCGCGACTGATCGACAACTCCGTGGTTGTCCTGGAAAACATCTTCCGGCATATGGAGGAGGGCCAGGATACGCTCACCGCCGCCGAACGCGGAGGCCAGGAGGTCCAGCTTGCGGTATTGGCGGCCACTTTCACCACCGCGATTGTCTTCTTCCCCGTCATTTTTCTGTATGGGGTCAGCAAGTACCTGTTCACTGCCTTGGCGCTCGGCGTGGTGCTGGCTTTGGCGGCCTCCTACCTGGTTGCGATGACCGTTGTGCCCTTGTTCTGTGGGCAGTTCATCAAGGTGGCACACGGGCACGGCGGGCACCAGGAAACCAAATCAATGTTTGGAAAATTCGTTGCCGGCTTCAATCATCGCTACAACCGCATGTTGCGCCGGTATGACGCCGCGGTTGCCAAGGCGTTGGACCGCCCGGTTGCCACCGTGGTTCTCATCATGGGCAGCTTTGTGGTGAGCCTGGCCCTGTTCCCACTGATGGGCGTCGCGTTTTTCCCGCGCACCGACCCTGGCCAGTTTGTGATCAACGTGAAAGCTCCTACCGGCTCCCGCCTGGAGATGACCAATCAGTACATCGCCCGGGTGGAGGACGACATCCGCGGAGTCATCGGCAAAGATGACCTGCAAATGATTGTCTCCAACATCGGAATGACGCCCGACTTGTCCGCCATCTACACTCCCAACTCCGCCCAGCACACGGCCTTCGTGCAGGTGAGCCTGAATAAGGAACACAAAGTCAGCACCTTCACTTATATGGACCGCGTGCGCCGGAAGCTGGATTCCGATCTCCCTGAACTCTCCACCTACTTTCAAACCGGAGGGCTGGTGGATTCGGTGGTCAACATGGGTATGCCGGCGCCCATCGACATCCAGGTGAGCGGCAACAATCAGCACGCCGCATACGCCGTCGCCAGCGAGATGGCGGCGAAGGTGCGGCAGTTGAAGGACGTGAGCGACGTGCTGATCCCGCAAGACCTGGATTATCCCGGCATCGAGCTCGATGTGCGCCGGGAAATGGCGGCACGCCTCGGGCTTACCGCTACCGACGTGGTCAATAACGTGGTGACCGCCCTGACCTCGAACGGCATGATCGCCCCTAGTTACTGGGTCGATCCGACCAGCGGCAACAATTACTTCCTCACCGTGCAGTACACCAATCACCAACTCGGCTCGATGACCATGGAAGACTTTAAGCAGATTCCACTGCACGCCAAGGACAACAGCAATACCACCATGCTGGAGAACGTGGCTGATATTAAGATGATCAATACTCCGACAGAAGTGGACCACTACCAGCTCTTCCGCAAGATCGACGTCTATGTCTCGCCCAAGGGCGAGGACCTGGGCTCGCTCGCCGGGCAGGTGCAGAAGATCGTCGACGATACCAAGCTCCCGCCCAACACACGAGTTGAGATGCGCGGCTCGGTCAAGGCCATGCACCAGTCGTTTTTCAGCTTCGGCGTGGGACTGCTGCTGGCGGTAGTGCTGGTTTACCTGATCCTGATGGCACAGTTTGCGTCCTTCATCGATCCTTTCATCATCCTTTTGGCAATACCTTCGGGCATCACCGGCGTGATTCTTTTCCTTCTCCTCACCGGCACCACGCTGAATGTCATGTCGTTGATGGGCGTGCTCATGATGACCGGTATCGTGGTCTCCAACAGCATTCTGATCGTGGACGTGACCCGAAAATATCGCGAGAGTGGCATGCCCATTCGGGAGGCCGTCGCCCTGGCCTGTCGCGTCCGGCTGCGGCCCATCCTGATGACCTCGCTGGCGACCCTGTTGGGGCTTGTTCCCCTGGCCCTGGCCCTGGAAGCCGGCAGCGAACAGTACGCACCGCTGGCGCGCTCCATCATCGGCGGCCTATTGGTATCGGTGGTGCTGACCGTGTTCATTGTTCCTGCGGCGTATCTGCTGATCCATCGCAAGGAAGAGGCGCAGCCACCGCAGGAGGTGCAGGCTTGAGACGCAAGATACTCTGGCTGGTTGTTTCCCTGATGCTAGGCAGTTGTTCTCTCGCTGCTCAAACCAGTTCGCCAGCGTCGCCGGCGACGGCGCCCGCACAACAGACGGCGCCCACACAACGAACGCCGCCCGCGCAACCAGCGGTGCCCGCCGTCCCCGCGTCTGCGCCGCCGCCACAGATGCAAACCATCCCGGGCACGCAGACGCCAGCTCAGTTGCCAACCACCGGAGCCCTGCAGCGCCTCACGGTGCAGGACGCGGAGGCCCTGGCGCTGAAAAACAATCCGCAGATCTCGGTTTACCGCCTGCTGGCCCTGGCTTCGAAGCAGGTTACGCGGGAAGAGAAATCCGCGTACTACCCGGCCCTGTATGGAAATCTTACGGGGGTGAAGGCGGACGAGGCAAGTCGTATCGCCGCGGGCAGTCTTACCAACCCGGTGGTCTATACGCGTGCCGCAGGTGGACTTGCCTTGTCGCAGCTCATCACCGATTTTGGGCGCACTAACAATTTGGTCGCTACCGCCGCGCTGCGCGCCAAGGCAGCCGACATGAACTCGGTTGCCACCGCCGACCAGATCACGCTCGCGGTTGACCAGGCCTTCTATAACGCCCTACAGACGGTCGCTCTGCTGCAGGTTGCCGAGCAAACGGTCGGCGCGCGGCAATTGGTGTCGGACCAGATCACGACCCTATTTCAGAACAAATTACGATCGCAACTCGACGTCAGTTTTGCCGACGTCAACGTGGCGCAAGCGAAGTTGTTGCTGCTCGACGCGCAAAATAATCAGCAGGCCGCATTGTCGGCGCTGTCTCAGGTCTTGGGCTATGCCGCGCAGCAGCAATTCGAACTGGTGGACTCCGAAGCGGAGTTGAAGCCTCCGCCCGATTCTATCAGCACGTTGGTGGACGAGGCCTTCAGCAATCGGCCGGAAATTGCCGCCCTGAGCTATGAATATCAGGCCGCACAGCGCTTCCAGAAAGCGGAGCGAGACCTGCTGTTTCCGAGCGTTGCAGCGTTGGGCGTGGTAGGCCGCATTCCCTACAGCGACACCATCAAAGGGGTTTCGCCATTCACCAGCTGGTACGGGGCGGTGGGAGCTAATCTCAACATTCCCATCTTCAATGGCTTCCTGTATCCCGCGCGCTCGCGGGAAGCAGGGTTGCGCGCCCAGGCCGACGAAGAGCAACTCCGTGATTTGAAAGACCGGATCGCCAACGACGTTCGTGCCAGTTGGCTGAACGCCATCACCGCATTTAAGCGGATCGGTGTTACCCAGCAGTTCGTCGATCAGGCCAACCTGGCGCTGGATTTGTCGCAGACTCGCTACAGCCTTGGCTTGAGTTCGATTGTCGAGTTGAGCCAGGCGCAGTTGCAGCAGACGGAAGCCGCGATCCAGTTCGCTGCCGCCAAATACCAATACCAAATTGCGAAGTCGGTATTGCGCTTCCAGATCGCATCGTCTTCGCCCAGCGTGCCATGACCCTGCAGGTCTACACTAGGGTTCATGCTGCAATCACACAAAAAGGCAATCGCTGCGATCAAAAATGCCCAGCAACGGGTTGAGAAGGCAATGCGCGAGCGCGACAAGGCGAAAGCCCAGTTGAAAAAGGCCCAGACTCGACTGGCATTGGAGAGGGATCTGCTCAGGAAGAGCCAGGAGCAGTTGGAAAGCTAGGGCAATTTCAACGCTGCTGAATCTTGCGAGCAAGGGTCGAGCGGCGCTTTACCTGGATTATTCATCTGTCTCGGTAATTGAAGCGGCACGCTTTCAAATCACATCCGCGTGCGGAGTTTCTCCGCAGCCTGTGAAGCCGTGCCCCTTCAAGGCGCGAGGTCCTCATGAATATTTTTTGAAAGAGGGTGGTCTATGCAACTCGGAATGGTAGGTCTGGGAAGAATGGGCGCCAACATGGTTCGGCGGCTCATGAAAGCGGGCCACGAGTGCGTGGTTTTCGATATGTCGCCGAAGTCGGTGGAAGAGTTGGTGAAGGAAAAGGCGGTGGGGTCGTCCTCGCTGAAAGATTTTGCCAGCAAGCTGACCAAGCCGCGCGCGGTCTGGTTGATGATTCCGGCAGCGGTCGTGGATGAGACCGTCGCCGGAATCGTGCCCTATCTTGAAGCCGGGGACATCCTCATCGACGGCGGCAATTCCTATTACATCGACGATATTCGCCGGGCGAACCAGCTTGCACCCAAGGGCATTCACTACCTGGATGTCGGCACCAGCGGTGGGGTGTGGGGTCTGGAGCGCGGCTACTGCATGATGATTGGCGGCCCGAACTCGGCGGTGCAGCACCTCGATCCCATCTTCAAAACCATTGCCCCGGGTATCGGCGACATACCGCGGACACCGGGACGCGAGAACATGGGCGGCACCGCCGAACAGGGCTATCTGCACTGCGGGCCCAGCGGTGGCGGACACTTCGTCAAGATGGTGCACAACGGAATCGAGTACGGCATCATGGCCGCTTACGCCGAAGGGCTCAATATTCTGCGCTCAGCCAATGTCGGCAAGCAGACCCACGCGGCTGACGCCGAGACCACCCCCTTGCGCGACCCGGAACATTACCAGTACGACTTCAACCTGGCCGACATCACCGAGGTGTGGAGGCGGGGTAGCGTGATCGCTTCCTGGCTGTTGGACCTGACAGCGTCCGCCTTGGCGGGAGATTCCCAGCTCTCGAAATTCGCCGGCCGGGTGTCGGACTCCGGCGAAGGGCGCTGGACCATCAAGGCCTCCATCGACGAGGCTGTGCCCAGTCCGGTGCTCACCGCCGCGCTCTACGAGCGCTTCAGCTCGCGCGGCGAGGCCGACTTTGCCGACAAACTTTTGTCGGCGATGCGTTACGAGTTCGGCGGCCACCTGGAAAAGCTGGGGAAGTGAGGAGACATTAGAAGCTTGATGGTACCGGGCGCATCAGGAAGGTGACAGCGCTCCTATGTGGTTTGGCGTCCGCTCGATAGTCCCGGCCCCGAGCCTCGCTTGCAGTCCTAACCGCTCTCAACTTACGTGAGATAATGGGGTTACGTCGCCTCGGCCCTGTAGCTCAGATGGATAGAGCAGCGGTTTCCTAAAGCAAGTCTCCTGTGGGGCCGCTCGTCGTACCAATCACTTACAAACGGATTGCATCATTCTAATCGGGCAGAACTGCGCTCAATCGGCAGTCAATGGGCAACAGATTGGGCAACGTCTCGCTGGCCGCCATTCTGGAGTACGAATTTGAGTCTTGCCGAAAACTACATCTTCAATTTGCGGCGAATCACTGCCGCCAGTCCGACAACGCCCGAACCGAACAAGACCAGACTGCCGGGTTCAGGAGTAGTTCCTGAGGTAGTGGCAGCGAACGTCGGGGTGCCGCTAGTCGAATCAATGATGATGGTCCCCAAAGTTGAATCAAGCGCCGCTCCCGTGTCCACGAAAAAGAACGTCGAGGCGAGCGGGCCAATGGGACTCTGTAGGTTATAGGTGGCGAACGCGGAGTTTGACAGATCCACAATATCCTCGATATTCACGTCTGTGAATCCGGCGACCGAAACATTTTGGTTATCGAAAACATCGAATGGATCGGTGAACGTACCTGCGCCGACCCCCTGAATTGTGACGCTCGCTACTCCTGCAGGCGTTAGAAATATGCCACCGCCCCCGGTGATCAGGGTCGTGTCTGTGGTGAGGGAAAAGATCACGTTCGCGTCGAACGGATTGCCGTTGACTGTGCCAGCGGCGGTAAAGGACTCGGTGAAGGTGATTGGACCGGCTGCGGCTGTCAGCGGAATCAAACCACATGCCAGCAGAACAAGCACAGGTAGCACAGAGTGCAGTTTCTTTGTCATGGCAAGTCTCCTTTCGCGCACACGAAGCGGCGCGGGCAAATCACAGGTCTCTGCGAATAAAGGGCGCTACCGAATGGGGTGACATTTTGAGGCCAAACGCTGGCCGAGTCAAGCTATAGTCTTTTCCAATACAAGATGAGCCTGAAGGAGGAGGCAGTTTCCAACACAAGATGAGCCTGGAGCGAGTGGCATGCTGAGGATTGACAACCAGCGTGCACGAAGCAGAGAAGCTGAACCT
>JBEKNL010000065.1:0-21780 GCA_049522855.1 Candidatus Korobacteraceae bacterium | reverse complement strand
CGTCTGCCGAAGAACCAGCCGGCGGATGAGCCGGGAAGCTAGGCGGGGGAAATGTGGAAATCTCAAAAGCGGAGATTCCCACATTCCCCCCGCACGACGACTACTAAGAATGCTTTTAAAACACGGACCCAAAAGTGTAAAGTATGTCCTCGGTCTAAAGTGTTAACTATGTCCCCGGCTGGACAGTTGCATCTGAACATGAGTCCCGTAGGGACGGCACAAATCGCGGTCTCTGCCGTGCCTACGGCACTGACAACTGACTACTGACTACTGACTACTGACTACTGACTACTGACTACTGACTACTGACTACTGAAACATGAAATGTTTCCTCACAGGCGCGACCGGATTTCTGGGAAGCCACGTTGCCCGTCAACTGCTTTCCCGAGGCGCGCAGTTGCGCCTGCTGGTGCGTCCCACCAGCCGTCTCGACAACATCGCCGACCTGCCGGCGGAGCGCGTGGTGGGCGATCTACGCGATTCGGAATCGCTGAAGAGAGGCATGTCGGGTTGCGAGTTTGTCTTCCACGTAGCCGCCGACTACCGGCTCTGGACGCGCAACGGTCAGGAGCTTTACGACTCCAACGTCGAGGGCACCCGCAACGTCCTGGCAGCGGCGAGAGATTCGGGCGTACGGCGGGTTGTTTATACCAGCAGCGTTGCCACCATGGGCTTCGGCAACAACGGCCGCCTTACCGACGAGAAAACGCCGGTCACGCTATCCAACATGATTGGCGATTACAAGCGCAGCAAATTCATGGCGGAACAGCTTGCGATCACGGCGGCACACGCTGGGCAAAACGTTGTGATAGTGAATCCGACGACTCCCATCGGCGAGCGCGACATCAAGCCGACGCCCACCGGCCGGATCGTGGTCGATTTCCTGCGTCGCAAATTTCCGGCCTATGTGGATACGGGACTGAATTTGGTGGACGTCGCCGATTGCGCTCAAGGACACCTGCTGGCGATGGAAAAAGCGGTGCCGGGCGAGCGCTATATTCTTGGCGGCGAGAACCTGACGTTGAAGCAGATCCTGGATAAATTGGCGGCGATCACGGGTCTGCCTTCGCCAAAGATTAAGCTGCCTTACGCCGTGGCCTATGCCACTGGCGTGGTGGACACGGTCGTCTCCGGCAAGATGCTCAAGCGCGAACCGTGCGTGACGTTGGATGCGGTACGCATGGGGCGCAAGAAGATGTTTATCACCAGCGCGAAGGCGGAGCGCGAACTGGGCTGGAACCCGGGGCCGGTCGATGATGCTTTGCGCCGCGCCGTGGAGTGGTTCCAGGCGCACGGCTATGCCCCATAAGCCCATCGCGATTGTGGCGGCGATGCGGGTGGAACTGGCGCCGCTTCTCAGAAACACGCAGTCGCACTACGTGGACGGGGTTGAACTGTTCGAGCTGCCGGAGGCCATGGTTGCGGTTGGCGGTATCGGAGAAAAGCGCGCCCGTCACGCCGCCGAGGTGGTGATTGAGCACGCGCAGCCGAAGCTGCTGGTTTCTGCGGGCATGGCGGGTGCCATCTCGCCGCAGCTAAAGGCGGGCGACGTTGGACGGATCCGCGAGATGGTCGATGTCGCTACTGGCGTCCGCTACCCGACGCGTGGAGGCGAATGGGCGCTGGCGAGCTCGCAAGACGTAAGCGATGTCGCAGAGAAAAGGGCGTTGCTTGCGAAATACGGAGCCGACGTGGTGGACATGGAAGGCGCGGCGGTCGCCCAGGTAGCGAAGGAGCGAGGGCTGGAGTTCGCTGCCGTGAAGGCCATTTCCGATGACGCTGCCTTCCCGATGCCGCCCCTGAGTCGATTTATTGACGGCAACGGAAGGTTTGACACGCGGCAGTTCCTGGTTTATATCGCGCTTCACCCGAAGTGGCGGGCCACGCTGGGCAAGATGAGGAAAAACAGCAAGATTGCATCTGCGAACCTGTGCCGGGAGTTGGAACATCTAATTGAAGGCAGTAGCCAGTAGCCAGTGGTCAGTAGCCAGTGGTCAACTGGCAACTGAGAGTTCTTGGAACTGCCCCGCCCTAGCCAAGATCAGGCTAGAACGGGGCACGCGGCGACTGGCAACTGGCAACTGATTTCTGACATGTCGAGCGCAACCCAACTTGGTAGTTCCGTCGGTCAGCCCACGATCCCTGCAACCATGCAGGCGGCGGTTTATCGCGGCGTGAACGACGTCCGGATGGAGACCGTCCCGGTGCCAAAGATTGGCCCAGGAGAAATTCTGGTTCGGGTCCACACCTGCGGCATCTGCGGCACCGATCTGAAGAAGATTGCCACCGGTTCGCATTCCGCTCCGCGCATCTTTGGCCACGAAACTACCGGAGTGGTTGCTGCGCTCGGCGAAGATGTCATCGGCTACGAACTCGGCGACCGCATAATGGTGTTCCATCACATCCCCTGCGGCGAATGCTTCTACTGCCGGCATAAGGTGTTCGCCCAATGTCCGACGTACAAGAAAGTTGGCGCGACCGCCGGCTACGAGCCCAGCGGAGGCGGTTTTGCCGAATATGTTCAGGTGATGGAGTGGATCGTTCGCAAGGGAGTCATTCGTATTCCCGACGGCATTTCCTTCGAGCGGGCGTCTTTCATCGAGCCCATCAACACCTGCATGAAGGGTATTGAAACGCTGAGACTTACGCCGGGGGAATCGGTGCTGGTGATCGGTCAGGGGCCGATTGGCATTATTCTTGCGGTGCTGGCGCGCCGTTGTGGGGCGCGGCTAATAACTTCCGATTTGTTTCCGCAGAGGCATACAATAGCTCAGACGTTCGGCCTGAACGAAAACATCGACGCCTCTACCTCCGAGACCGTAAGGGCCGTTAAAGAGCTGACGGACGGCCGGGGGGCGGATGCGGTCATACTGGCGGTAGCCGGCAACGCTTTAATTCGTACAGCCATGGACGCGACTCGTCCTGGTGGACGGGTATTGCTATTTGCGCAAACCCAGCACGGTGAGGCAACGCTCGATCCGGCGGCGGTTTGCGTCGATGAAAAGAGTCTCTTGGGGTCGTACAGCGCTTCTGTGGACTTGCAGGAAGAGTCAGCGCGATTTGTGTTCAGCGGCGAAATGGAATTGGAGCGGCTCATCAGTCACCGCTTTCCGCTGGCCGGGTCGGTTGAAGCGCTGCATTTGGCTGCCCATCCCAAACCGGACTCCATGAAGGTGGTCATTCAGCCGGGCAGCTTATGGAAGGACCAATAAGTGAGCAGACAGATGACAGCGGCGGTCCTCTATGGCAAAGAGGACGTCAAGATCGAGCAGGTGCCGATTCCCACGCTGGGTGAAGGGGAAGTGCTGGTCAAGGTGCAAGTGGCCCTGACCTGCGGCACCGATCTCAAGGTGTATCAGCGCGGCTATCATGCGCGCATGATTGTGCCTCCGGCCCTGTTTGGCCATGAGTTGGCGGGTGTCGTCGAAGAGGTTGGTTCCGGTGTGAGAGGTTTCCGCAAAGGCATGCGGGTGGTGGCGCTGAATTCCGCCCCGTGTGGCACCTGCTTCTATTGTTCCAAGCACCAGGAGAATCTCTGTTCGGACCTGCTGTTTAACAACGGCGCCTATGCCGAATACATTCGCATTCCGCGGCGCATCGTGGAGACCAATATGCTGGCCATCCCGAAGCACGTCAGCTTTGAAGAGGCGGCCATGGTTGAGCCGCTGGCCTGCGTGCTGCGCGGTTTGCACGAAACCAAATTGGAGATTGGAGACTCGGTGGCCGTCATCGGCGCCGGTCCCATCGGCTTGATGTTCGTGCAGGTGGCCAAGCTGGCCGGTTGCAACGTGATCTCCGTGGTCAAGCGTGAGTCGCAGGTGGGCCCCGCTCGCCGCTTGGGAGCCGACAGCACGGTCCTAATCACCTCCGTGGACGATCCGGTGAAGGCGGTGCGCAAGCTTACTCCCGAAGCGCGCGGTTGCGATGTGGTGATCGAGGCGGTAGGCCGCCCGCAAGCCTGGGAATGGACCATCGACATGGTGCGCAAAGGCGGCACCGTCAACTTCTTCGGCGGCTGCGCCAGCGGGACCACCGTCGCGCTGGACACGCAGCGCCTGCACTATAACGAGCTGACGCTGAAGGCCACCTTCCATCACACGCCGGAGACGGTGCGCAAAGCGTTCTCCCTGATCTGCGAGAACAAGATCAAGGGCACCGATTACATCACCGGCGAAGCGCCTCTTTCGCGCTTGCAGCACGTATTGCGGCACATGCTGAATCGCAACGGCGACATCAAGACGGCGATCATTCCGGGAACGTAACCCAGTTGTCAGTTGCCGGTTGTCAGTTGTCAGTCGCCTGGGTGCCCCGTTCTAGCCTTCTTTTGGCTAGGGCGGGGCCGTACCCGGTACAATTCTGTTGATGTCCTCTGTTCCGACCGACAATCGAGTGTCTCCCGCGCAGCTCAGAAGGGATGCTGCGGTTGGCTGGCAGTCTTTACCGGCGGAGTATGCCATTCCGGATCGCCCTCCATCGCTTCCGGAGGCGCAGCAATATTGTTCGCGGCTGGCGCACTCGCACTACGAGAATTTCTCAGTCGTAACCTGGTTCCTGCCCAAACATCTGCATCAGCATTTCTACAACGTTTATGCGTACTGCCGGATTTCGGATGATTTGGGCGACGAGGTCGGCGATCCGCAACAGTCGCTGGCGCTGCTCGATCAATGGGAAGCGGAACTGGAGCAGTGTTATTCCGGACGGCCCAGGCATCCAGTGTTTGTTGCACTGCGGCCTACCGTGCGCGAACTGGACATTCCGCAGCACGAGTTTTCCGATCTGCTGCGGGCCTTTCGCCAGGACCAAACGACCGCGCGATATCCCACGTTCGCCGATGTGCTGGGGTATTGCCAATCTTCCGCCAATCCCGTCGGACATCTTGTGCTCTATGTGTGCGGCTATCGCGACGCCGAACGGCAAAAGCTTTCCGACTACACCTGCACGGCACTGCAGCTGGCGAACTTCTGGCAAGACGTTGCCGTCGATTACGCCAAAGGTAGGATCTACCTTCCGCTGGAAGATCTTGCGAAGTATGGCGTGACGGAAGATGACATCGCGCAGCGTCGAGCGACGCCCGCATTTCTGGAGATGATGAAGTTTGAAGTCGCCCGTGCCCGGGAATGGTTTCAGATGGGACTGCCCCTTGCCAGGATGGTGGATAAACATCTGGCGCTGGACATCGAATTGTTCAGCCGCGGCGGGTTGGAGATGCTGAACGCCATCGAGCGCCACGGATACGACGTGTTGACGCGGCGGCCGGTCATCTCCAAGCCGCGCAAGTTGTGGCTGCTGGCACGCGCCGCCGCGGGAAAGCTGTTGTGAACAAACACCCGCTCCAGTTGCGGGCCGCCTACGGAGTTTGTCGTCATATCGCGCGCTCCGCCGCCAAGAATTTCTACTACGGCTTTCTGGTCCTGCCTGCCGCCAAGCGCAATGCCGTTTCGGCCGTGTATGCCTTCATGCGCCATGCCGACGACATCTCGGACGACCCTTCCATCCCGGCGCAGCAGCGCCGCGAGAAGTTGGATGAATGGATCAACGCGCTGCGCCGCGTCGTCGCCGGCGAGCCCACCGACGATCCGGTGTTATTTGCCCTGGCGGATTCGCAGAAGCTGTACAAAATCCCCATTGAGCTTTTGGAAAAGCTGGTGCACGGCACGGCCATGGATGTGCCCCAACAGGGCGTTGCCCCGAAACCCGCGCTGGGCGCGGAACCTGCGGAACTCCAGTACGACACCTTCGATCAGCTTTACGATTACTGCTATCACGTAGCGTCGGTCGTTGGTTTGATTTGCATTCGCATCTTCGGCTATCGCGACCCGCGCGCCGAGAAGCTGGCAGAGCAAACCGGGGTGGCGTTTCAGATCACCAACATCATTCGCGACGTAAAGGAAGACGCGGAGATGGGGCGCGTGTACTTGCCGAAGGAAGATCTGGTGCGTTTCGGGGTCGAGGCCCGCTCGCTGACCAACGGCACTGCATCCGCCTCATTGCGCCCGGTGCTGGAGTTCGAAGCCGAGCGCGCGCGCCAATTCTATCGCGCGGCCGACGAACTGCTGCCGCTGGTGGACGAAGAGAGCCAGCCCGCTTTGTGGACGCTGGTCGAGATCTACCGGCGGCTGCTGGAGAGGATTGCAGCCCGCAACTATGACGTCTTTTCGCAGCGGGTCCGGCTGAGCACTGCGGAAAAGCTGACCGTGCTGGGCAAGGGATTCTGGAAGCGCCTGACATGAGCGCCCAGCCAGCTTCGCGTCGTTCGACCGTCGCCATTGTCGGCGGCGGACTCGCCGGTCTGGCCGCAGGAAGCGCGCTGGCCGAGGCCGGATATCAAGTTGAATTGTTCGAGCGGCGTCCCTACCTGGGTGGTCGCGCATCCTCGTATGAGCTGCCCGGCACCGCGGAAGTTGTGGACAACTGCCAGCATGTACTGCTGGGCTGCTGCACCAATCTCATCGAGTTCTATCGCCGGCTGGGGGTGGAGCAGCAGATCCGCTGGTACGACGAGATCACGTTCATCCTTCCGGGAGGGCGCTCCTCGACGCTGAAACCGGGGGCGCTGCCGCCGCCCCTGCATGCCGCGCCATCGTTCCTCGACTCGTCCGTGCTCGATCTGAAGGACAAGTTGGCCATCGCACGCGCGATGATGGCGCTTGTACCCAAGGTCCCCAAGGACAACGGCGAAAATTTCCTGTCGTGGCTCTTGCGCCACGGCCAACCCCAACAGGCAATCGACCGTTTCTGGATGCCGGTGCTGGTCAGCGGCCTCAACGAAGATCTGGATCGGATGTCCATCCGCTACGCTGCGCAGGTCTTTCGCGAATCTTTCCTGAAGTCGGCCGAAGCCGGACGCATGGGAGTTCCGTCTGTCCCACTGTCCCAGCTTTACGGGACAGCGGCAGGGTACATCGAAGCGCGCGGCGGAAAAGTGCATACGCGGGCCGCGGTCGATTCGGTTCGCGCCGATGCCGATGGCGTGCAGCTCTGCATTGCTGGCAAGGACGTGCGCGCCGACTGCGCGATTCTGGCGACACCGTTCAATGGCGTCGAAAAGCTGCTGCCGGATGTTCCGGAACTGGGACCCCTTCGCGATCAGTTGCGCAACTTTACGTCGTCTCCCATCACCGGGATACACCTTTGGTTCGACCGCGAGGTCACGCCTTTGGAGCATGCGGTGCTGCTGGAGCGCACCATTCAGTGGATGTTTCAGAAGTCGAAGATTCTGGCGACCCGGAGGGATTCGGCGCAGAGCGGCAGCTACCTGGAATTGGTGGTGAGCGCGTCGAAAACGCTGGTGGAGAAATCGCGCGCGGAGATTATCGAGATGGCCGTCAGGGAACTGTGGGAATTTTTTCCTGCCGCGCGCGAGGCTCATCTGACGAAAGCGACGGTCATCAAGGAAGTGCACGCGACGTTCTCGCCCGCTCCGGGCAGCGACGCGTTTCGTCCTTCGCATGTCAGCCCCTGGCCAAAGCTCTTTCTCGCGGGAGATTGGACGGCGACAGGATGGCCCTCAACCATGGAGGGCGCTGTGCGCAGCGGCTATGGCGCGGCGGAAGCTCTGAGCGGCGGGAAGTTCTTGGTGCCAGATTTGCCGGCGAAAGGATTGATGCGGCTGTTTGGGTGACGTACCGCTCATTTTCACCAACTTCACCAACTGGTGCTATAATTCATTTGCTTATGAAACGCGCTACTGTGACAATCCCTGACGACTTGGCCGACGCAGTGGAAAGCTACGTTCGCGACCAGGAAGCTCGTCCTGCACTGACGGTTGTCGTTCAATCGGCTCTGCGTCAATTTCTAAGTCAGCGCGGCTATCTCGGACGCCGCAGCCCTTTGCATATCACACCTGCGAAACACGGAAGTGGACTGACAGATGTAAGTCAGGAACATGATCGCTACTTTGCCGAAAGATGAACCGCGCCGTCCTTGCCGACTCGGGCCCTCTTTACGCGGCCGTCGATCCTAACGACGCTGACCATCACCGCGCCCAAAGAGAGTTGAAGCGGTTGTCGCGGGAGAGTCGGTATGTGATCGTAGCTTACCCGATCCTTCTGGAGGCGCATGCTCTCGTACTTCGCCGGATGGGCCCGAAGGCGGCGTCTGCTTGGCTGGACGAGATCCTGAAAAGTGGCGCTCCAGCGAGTCCTTCGGCTGAAGACTATCTGGATGGAGTTATGACGCTATCGGCCTTACCCGATCAGTCCATTACGCTCTTTGACGCTACCCTGGCTGCCATGGGGGCGAGGTTGAAAATGGAGATCTGGACGTACGACCACCATTTCAATGTTATGCGCTCCGAAGTCTGGCGCCCATAAATGCAACCCTTCCTCACCACACCTTGCACACCTTGTCCGCCGCCTTCACCATCGGCTGGCCGGGTTTGCATGAAAACGCCGCGCCGAATTCCGGCACGTTCACTACCACGCCGTTGATGCGGTACTTCGCCGGAGAGTGCGGATCGGTGATGGCCCGCGCCCGCAAGTCTTCTGGCCGATCGTTGGCGCAGGCCCATTGCGCGAAGCCCACAAAGAACCGCTGGTCCGGCGTCAAACCGTCGCGGCTGGTCAGTTGCTTGCCCTTGTCTGCGTCCTTCCACGCGATGTAAGCCAGAATGGTGCCGCCCAGGTCGGCCACATCTTCGCCTTCCGTCAGCTTGGAATTGATGTGGATGTCGTCCACTACCACGTACTTCGCATACTGGTCCACCACGCAGTCGGCGTGCTTGACGAACTGCTCGGCGTCCTGCGTGGTCCACCAATCCTTTAGATTGCCCTTAGCGTCGAACTGACGGCCTTCGTCGTCGAAGCCGTGGGTCAGCTCATGCCCGATGGTCGAGCCGGTGTTGCCGTAGTTGGGAGCATCGTCCAGCTTGGCGTCGTAGAGCGGCGGTTGCAACACGCCGGCAGGGAAGTTGATGTCGTTCATCTGCGGGTTGAAGTAGGCGTTCACGGTCGGCGGGCTCATGTCCCACTCAGCGCGATCCACGGGCTTGCCCACTTTGTTGAACTCGCGATGGTTCTCGAATTCTTCGGCCCGCTCGGCATTGCCATAGAAGTCATCGCGCACGATCACGACCGAGCTATAGTCTCGCCACTTGTCGGGATAGCCGATCTTGTTGCGGATGGCATGCAGCTTGTTGAGCGCTTGCTGCTTGGTTTGCGGACTCATCCAATCCAATTGCTGGATGCGCAAGGCCATGGCATCCTCAATCTCCCTGGTCATGTCGAGGGTGGCCGCCTTCAGCTCGGGTGGAAACGTTTTGCGCACGTAGGCTTGTCCCAGCGCCTCGCCGAGTTGCCGGTCCACATACTGCACGCAACGCTTCCAGCGCGGCTGCAGCTCCTTGGCCCCGCGCAGGTATTGGCGATAGAAGGCGAAGTTCTCGTTGACGAAAGCCGAAGACAGAAATGGCGAACGCGAATTCGCCACATGAAAGCGCAGATAACTCTTCCATTCAGCAAGCGAAGTGGAAGTCAATTGTGCGTTGAGCTCCTTCAAGAATGCGGGCGATTCCACATTCAGAATTTCGAACGGGGGGACCTGCGCGGTAGAAAAATACACGCTCCAATCGAAGTTTGGCGCCAGCACGTTCAGCTCGGCCGCCTTCATTTTGTGTTTCACTTTGTAAGGATCGCGCCGGTCGACCCGCGTCAGCGAAGCTTTCGCCAGGCTGGTCTCGATGCGCATGACGGTGTCGGCCTCTTTTTTCGCGGTGGCCGGCGAGTCGCCGAGCAGCTCGAACATCTTCTGCACGTGCAGCAGATAGCGCGCGCGAATTTCTTTCGACTTGGCATCATCCTTGGTGTAGTAATCACGGTCCGGAAGGCCCAGCCCGCCTTGCCCCACGCCCACAATCATGGCGTCGGAGTCATCGGGGTCCTGCTGCGAGCCGCTGTCGAAGAGCAGGGAATCGCCGGCCAGATGCAAACGCGCCACCACCGGCGCGAGCTCGTGAACGCTCTTGACCGCTTGCACCTGGTCGAGCGCAGACTGCATGGGTTTGGTGCCAAGTTTCTCGACGGCGGATTCATTCATGCATGCGGCGTAGTAATCGCCAATCTTCTGGGTAACGGCATCGCTGTCCTTGGCCGTGGATGCCTGTTCGAGGATGCCCCGCAGATAGTTGAGATTATCTTCGTACAGCTTCGAATAAACGTCCCAGCGTACCTGGTCGGCAGGAATGGGATTCTTCTGCTTCCAGCCTCCGCAGGAGTACTGGTAGAAGTCCAGGCACGGGTCCGCCGAGCGGTCCATGGCGGAAACGTCGAGGCTGGGAATGTAGGGCAAGGTTGGCTCAACTCGACCTTGGGCCGTATTGGGCGCATTGCCGGGATTGGTTCCCGCCGGGGCGGTCTGCGCCGAGGGTTGCTGAGCGACGGTTGTTGCAGCGACAAAACAGAATGAAAGCAGGAAGATCTTGCAGCTCACGGCTGGCCTCCGAAGAAAGGGCAAGGATAGCAGAGGCATACCGGCAATACGAAAAAGGTCGCGGCTTAGCGCAGATTCTGAGTTGGTGTATCCGTGGTGGAGCACCGCTTCAGCGGGATTATTCATGAAGGTCTCGCGCTTTGAAAGGGCACGGCTTCACAGGCTGCGGAAAAAGTCGGAAAAGCAGGGGACCCCGGTTGCGGGGCTCGGATTTTACGCAATCACTCCACCGCGGCAACTCAGAACGAGTTCTCACACACCCTCTTCAGCCCGCGAGGGATGACCAAAATAAAGGGTCCACAATGGCGCACCCTTCGACTTCGCTCAGGGCAGGCTCTAAAGGTGCGCCCCTTCAAAAGCGTCCACATTCGAGTTTTTCCGCAGCCTGTTCAGCCATTAGCAGCGGCTACGGTTGACGAGCGGCCATTCCCACTTTGGCCCGCGGAAGATCTCCTGACCCTCTTTTTGGCGAAGAGGGCCGCCGGTTTCCGGTATCCTGTGAGAAAATCGAGTGACATTTAGGTGCGCGAAGTTGGCGTACGCAGGTCAAAAAAAGCTTGTATTTAAACACAGGTGAATTACCCTGCTTGATAACAGGGCCTCTTCCGTTGTTTCGCCCAGAGTGTCGTGCCGCACGATACGGTCAGGCTGCGTCGCAAGAAAGTCGGCCGGTCTCTCGGGAGTGGCGTCCACAGAACCAGCTTTCAGAATAGATTGAGGAGTTGCATGAAAGGGTTTAAGCCTTTTCCGTTTCTCGCCTTGTTACTCTGCGTGGGTGTGCTGACCGCATGTGGCAGCAGTCACCCGCCCAACGGCCCAGGGGCGTTGAACATTGCCAATAAACCCCCCGATGGCGTAGTGCTGTCTCTGTTTAGTGTCACTATGGTGGCGACGGGAGGACAAGCGCCGTTCGCCTGGACGCTCGACACCGGGACCCTGCCCCCGGGTTTGAGCCTGAGCCCGCAAGGCGTGATCAGCGGCACGCCGCCGATCACCGATCTGAATTCCGACGGGACCGCCAAAACCTATAACTTCGTGATAAGGGTGACGGACTCCCAGATGCCGACCTCGGCCTATCAGAAGGGGAGCTTTTCCATTACCATCAATCCGCTTCCGTTGGTCACCACCACCTCGCTTCCAAATGGGACCATCGGCTTGTCTTACACTGCCACTTTGACGAACTCCGGCGGACTTTCTCCCTTTACGTGGACCTGCTTCGACCCTGCTCAGCCCCAGACTATGTGCGCCACGTTGTTGCCTCCGGGATTGTCTTTGAATGCAAGCGCAGGCATTATTTCGGGTACGCCCACGGGGACGACTTGTGGGACTTTCCCATTCACCATTCAGGTGACCGACGCCGATTCCAATACGGCCACCGCCCCCGTCAGCATTGCAATCACGCAAAAACTACTGGGGAACAACGCCTTTTCGTTCAACGGCTTTAACAACGGGCAACCGTTTTACACCGCGGGCAGCTTCGTCGGCGATTGCAGTGGAAACATTACCGGCGTTCTCGACCAGAACGATTTCGCGAGTGGGGCCACCACCAACGCGCAATTTACCGGAACGTATAGCATCGGCTCTAACAATTTGGGTTCGCTTACCTTTGTCATCCCGGCCTTGGGCACCTTCACCTACAGCTTGGCCGTGCCGCCGAACGGGGACGTGAAATTCATCCTGGCCGATTCCACCCATCCGCAAATTTACGGTTCCGGCGTCATCAAGGTACAGAACCTTTCCCAGTTTGCGGGAATAACGCAGCAGGCGGGATTGATGCTGCTAGCGGGTAACTGGACCTTGGGGTTCTTTGGGGTCGATCCTGGAGGCCTTCGTTCTGCGGGCGCGGGTTCCTTCAAGGTGGATAGTACCGGGACCCTAACCAGCGGAATAGCAGACACCAACGACAACGGAATCGTGGCTAGCCAGGCACCCGTCACAGGCTCTTGGGCCCTGGATGCCGATTTCGCCACCACCGGCCGCGGCACGGCCACCCTGAACGTGGGCGGAAACCCCCTGAACTACGCTTTCTATGTGGTGAATCCGAAGAGCGAATTGGTCGCGGTGCAAACGGACCTGGTCTCCAGTGGCGCTTCTTTGAGTTTGGTCTCCCTGCTTCAGCCAGCACTTAACTGCACCGGCTGCGGCTTCAGCAACGGCTCGTTGAATGGTTCCAGCGTGATGGAACTCAATGGGCTGTCTAGCGCTGGACCTGACGTACAGCTCGGCGTGGGTCAGTTTGATGGTACCGGCAACATCACGCTTTTTCAGACGGACGAGAACAACGCTGGGACGGCAACCCGGAACATCTTCACCGCTGGTACTTACAACGTAGACGCGACGACGGGTCGTGTTACCGTTGCCGGCCTTGGTACCGGCCTCCAGCCCGTGTTCTACCTGGTGAACGCGAACCGGGGTTTCTTCATCGGGACCGACAGCTCGGTCACGGAGGGATCGTTCGAGATGCAATCGGGTGGAACGGACAGCAGCCCGCCAGGATTCAGCCTCCCACAGTTCTTGATAAGCTATGCGGGAGGCACGATCCAACCGGTGTCAAGCAGCGTGACCAACGAGGTTGATTCGACTTTCATCCCCGCACCCGGCGGCACCCTTGTGGTTACCTACGACACCAGTGGACCCGCTGGGCCCCAGATGAATAGTGTGTCGCTTCCCTACGTGCTGGATCCCAACAATGGCGCCACTACAGGAGCAGTCTTCCTACAGCCGCCGACCGGAAGTCCGGTTCCCTCGAACCTTTGCATGTGCGACGAGATCGTCTATATGGTCAATGTGGCGGCCACAGGGGGTACGGGGACTATAGACCGGTCCAACAACAAGTGGGTATCGATCAATCTCGCCACTCCTGCAACCGGCGCAGCCGATCCGAATCCGCGATTGACGGTTGTGCAGAGTACAACGAAATAAGCAAGTGACGGGCCGGCGCTGCACCGCACCCTGGGCGTCCTCTTTGCCGCCCAGGGAAAGAGGGAAAGTACGATGCCGCCCTCAGTTACCTCCAGCCGGTCTGCCGCTTGGGTTCGATTTGGGTTCGATTCGGCAGATCCGGCTGGTTTTGCCGAAGCCTAAGGGTTTAGGTGGCACAAGCCTGGGGTTTCGTGTATCATGGTATTGCGTATGTACGAGCGGCGCGTCTAGCAGCCATCCCTCCTCTCAGTTGAGCGATTTCTGCCTGCAACCTTCCGATCCTTCAGCGCAACATCAACAACAAGGATATACAAAGAAACAAATGGAACAAGGAACAGTTAAGTGGTTTAACGATGCCAAAGGTTTTGGTTTTATTTCACGTCAGAATGGCGAAGATGTATTCGTCCACTTCTCGGCCATCCAGTCGAACGGTTTTCGTTCGCTGCAAGAAGGTCAGGCCGTCAGCTTCGACGTGAAACGTGGAGCTAAGGGTTGGCAGGCTGAAAACGTTCAGGTCCTGTAAACAGAACGACAACAGAGGGGCGGCAGAGGCTGCCCTTCCGTTTTTACGCGGCTAGAAGTCAGTTGAGTCTTTGGTCGTGAACACCCCAACCGGCGTCCGCCCGCGCGATCGATGTTCGATCCAGCAAGCGGCATACGAAAAGTGAGGATCCTAATGAAGAACATCTACGTGGGGAATTTAACTTTCGATGCGACTGAAGACCAGGTGCGCGGGCTGTTCGAAGCCTATGGCCCAGTCGACAAGGTCAGCATCGTTACGGACCGCGATACGGGGCAGCCGCGCGGCTTCGCCTTCGTCGAAATGGCCGACGATGACTCAGCCGGCAAGGCGATGGAAGCCCTGAACGGCACCAATCTCGGAGGCCGCAATTTGACCGTGAACGAAGCGCGTCCCAAAACCGATCGCCCGCGGGGCGGGGGCGGAGGCCGTGGCGGCTTTGGCGGCGGCGGCGGACGCGGCGGCGGTGGTGGTGGCCGTGGGCGCTCGGGCGGCGGTGGCGGTGGCGGTGGCGGTGGAGGCGGCTGGGGACGCTAAGAGTCGGCTCGCCTGCCTGCTGATCGGCTGACGCTGGAACTGTAATTTTGACAATCGTGCCGGAGCCTGCCCTGTTGGGTAGCTCCGGCATTGTTTCTTGACAGCCTGTCGGAAGGACTCAGCCGAGCAGATTACTTTGCCGGCAGAAACTCGACTTTAATGGCTGCCGCAGCGCCCTTGAAGTCATAGTCGGCGGTTACCAGCGTGACATTCTCGCGGCGGGCCAGCGCTCCGGCAAAGGCATCGGCGTAGGGGACCTTGAACTGCTCCTTGAACCAGGCCGCTTCTTCGGCGTGCGCGGCGGTAACGCTCACAATTTTCACGGGAAGACTGGCCAGGCTATCCACCACAGGTCGGGCTTTTCCCGGACCGTGCGCACGCGCTAGAACGTACACGAGCTCGCCCCAATTTACGGCCGAAAGCAGCAGTTCATTTCCGCCTGTCCGGGTTTTGTTGAGCAAGTCCTCGATCCGCCCGGCCCCCGCTTCATCGTCGAGAAATCGCAGCAGACTGCTGGCATCGAGCACGTATGTCATCGTTCTCGCCTGTGTTCCTGTTCACGGATTTGTCCCATCGATTTCCCCTTTCCGAAACAGCCGCGCAGACTGCGAATGAACCCCGCGGTCACCGGACGCAGGACAATAGCGTCACCTTCGCGGTGCATCGCCACCTGGGTACCCGGCGCAATCTGCAAGGCTTCTCGGAGTTCCGCGGGAATGACGATCTGGCCCTTGGTGCTAACTTGAGAGTAAGTGCGCTTCATTCTTACAATATAGCATAAGTAAGAAGAATATAAAATTATAGGTCATAGGCTTATAAGTAGGAATAGCGCTGGTGGAGGAGAGCGCCGCGATCTTGCTTTGGAGTTAAGCCCCGGCTGGGCTGCGGCCTCTGGTACCCTGTAGCGGCAATCCCGGGCCTGATGAGATGAACGACACGGCCGCCATCACGATCGAGTTCGAGAATGTGCAGTTTCACGTCGCCGGTGGCAAGCTGCTGCTCTCGGGCGTGAGCTTTTCTGTGCGCCGGGGTGAGACCTTGACGCTGCTTGGCCGCAGCGGGTCGGGCAAGACCACTTGCTTGAAGATGATCAATCGCCTGCTGGCGCCGACGCGCGGCGAAGTTCGCGTGGACGGAACTCCGCTCGAACAGTGGGATGCGATTAAGCTGCGACGAAGCATCGGCTATGCCATTCAGGAGGTCGGCTTATTTCCGCATTACACGGTGCGGCAAAACGTGGCTTTGGTGCCCAAGCTGGAGCAGTGGGACCGCCAAAAAATCGAGGCGCAGGTCAAAGAGGTGCTGGACTTGGTGGGCCTGCCGGGTCCAGAGTTCGCCGACCGCTATCCCCACCAGCTTTCTGGCGGCCAGCGCCAGCGCGTCGGGCTGGCCCGTTCCCTGGCTGCCAACCCTCCCATCCTTCTGATGGACGAACCCTTCGGGGCGCTCGATCCTATCACCCGGGCCGAGCTACAGATGGAGTTCGGAAAACTGCAGCAGAAACTGGAAAAGACCATCGTGTTTGTGACCCATGACGTCGGCGAAGCCTTGCTGCTGGGTGACCGAATCGGGCTGATGGAAAACGGCAAGCTGCGCGGAATCTACACTCCCGATGAGTTTCTGCGCGCCCCCGACGTCGGCGTAAAAGCCTACGTGGATGTGTTCCGGGCCGGGCAGCAGATGTTCCGCAAATGAGGGAGCCGAAGCTTGGGGCGGCGGATAGCGGACGTTGGCAAGCTGTGCGTTACAGTTTTGCGGTGAAGCGGAATGGGTCTCCGGCGTGCAGCACCATCCAACAAAAAGGGGAGCAACCTTCGCTGCCCCCGTTCCCCTTGTTCGCGTAATCAGCTCTAAGTTACTACGGTTTCTTGTGTGTTGCCGGATGGTGCACGGGCGCCGCTGTAGTGAGTGGGTTACCGTTCTTGTCCAGCAGTATGCCATCGGTCATGGTCATCAGGAACGGATTAGGCGTATAGCTTGAGACCGTACCCTGGAAGGCCATCATCGCACCGGCTTGCGGCACAAGGTGCGCTGGGATTGGCTTGTCCATAGTCAAAGTGATGTCGGCCTTCTTGGCTTCGATGTCGTCGTCGCTGCCGGCAAGCTGCACACTGTTCGCAGTCGCGCCGATGACGGCGGCCTGCAACTTCACGGTTTTGCCCTTGATCGCGTTCCACACCGTGTCAGCGGCCTGATGATTACCTGAAGAAAGCACCAGCTCCCATTCCGCAAAGCTCATCTGCTTCGGGTCCTTACTTTTTACCAGGTCGGCCGCCTGCTCGGCGGGAGACGGTGGGGGCGGGGCTGCGGCCACGGTGAAGCCGGCCGGCGGCAAGATGCTCTGCGACGACTGCGCTTGCTTTACCAGGTCATTCCAGCCATCTTCGGAGCCGTGGTAACGGATGTACTTTTTCCGGCCGTAGTCCAGGATCTGTGCCTGGCCGGTTCCCTGGGCCAATTGCGAAGCCTTGATGATGAACCAGAAGCCTTCCGGGTTCATCGGATTGGCCTCGAGATCGGCGGTCCCCAGCTGATACACGTCAACCAAGTCGGGCTGGGTCTCGTCACCCACGGCTTCCCGGAAATCTTTTTGCGCGGTGGCAAAATCCTTCTTCTGCAAGGCACCAAAGGCTACTGCGCCGTCGAAAATCGCTGTAAAGTTGTTGTGGAGCTTGACGAAGTCGGCGTCGTTCATGCCTTCCGGCTTCTGCATGCTCTGCAGAGCCTGCAACCCTTTCTGTCCATACTGCTCAGCCTGCTGCGCACTTTGCGCCGCCTGCGGACCGCCCTGTAATGCAATCTGCCGGTTGTAACCGGCCAGTAGCGCTAGGGCGCGGATGTTATTCGGGTTGACTTGCAGCACCCGGTTGGCGGCGTCTATGGTCTTCTTGGCGTCGTTGGCCTGCTGGTAGGCCACCATCAACTGCTCCAAAGCGTCTTCCTTCATCACGCTATTGGGATACGTCTGCAGAAACGCTTCCAGTCCTTGCGATTTCAACTGTGGGCTGGTCTGCTGAATCGCGTTCACGTAGGAGTTATATTCAGCCGGATCTTTGATTTCTTTCTTCTGCGTCGGTTGAGCTGCCTGACCGGCTTGCGCGGGCTGTGCCGCCCCCTGAGCTGCCGATTGCTGGACCAGCGCCGCGGTAGCGAGTACCAGCAACATGGTGACTAGCGACTTCTTCATTCTTTTGGCTCCTTCGTTCTGGCGTTCTGGCAACTGACGATGTTCATCCAGACACGTTCCCTTATGCGCAGGGATTTCACCCCGACGTATCCCACTCGGACTGCATGATGACGGTGCATCTTTCCGCATTACCGCCCCTGAACGTCGAATCGAAATGCAAATCATGCGGAGACGGGATTATAAGTACCGCATCGAGTTAAGGCAAGTAACCTACCACTTTACACAATTTTCCCGTGTTTTTGCGATGCGGGAAGCCTAATCTTCAGATGTGCGCATTATTACATGCGCCCATGCCACGCCGCTTACATAATGCGGCCGGGATGCGAAAGTGCCAGCCTGGCAGGTCTGGGGGCAGTTTAGTATTGCCGGGCAACCAGGGACTTCTCGGCGGTTTCGATCAAGTTGGGATGCGTGCTAACTTGCAGCCGTTCCGCGGCGGGGGCGACACTGGCGCAAAATCGCGCCACACGCTTGCGGCGCAAGAAAACCTATGGGAGACGATTCTATGCAGCCAAATGAGTTAGTTTCGCTATCGGGAGCGGTCGCCGTGGTGACCGGGGGTGGGCGTGGCATCGGGCAGGCCATTGCGACCAGGCTGGCCGCGATGGATGCCACAGTCATTCTCACCGGCCGCGATGAAGCTCGGGTCCAGCAGGTCGCACGCGACCTGGAGGGGCGCGGGCACCGGGCAGAAGGCATCGGATGCGACGTCACCGATCTGGCCAGCGTGGAAGCGCTGGGTGAGCGTCTGCGCAAAACCTACGGGCGGGTCGACATTCTGGTGAACAATGCCGGCATTGGCGGCCCTGCGGCCCTGCTGCATGAGCTTGTCCCCGACGACTGGGACGCCGTTTTCCATACCAACCTGCGCGGCGTGTATTACATGATACGCAGCGTCGTGCCGCTAATGATCGCAACCGGGGCAGGCCACATCATCAACATCTCGTCGCTGGCGGGGAAGAATCCGCTGCCTCGCGGCGCTGCCTATTCCGCTTCCAAATGGGGACTGAATGGGCTCAGCTACGGCGTCGCGGAAGAGTTGCGGGGGCAGAATATCCGGGTCAGCGTCATCTGTCCCGGCTCGGTGGACACCGACTTCAGCCCCCGCCGCGGCGGCAAAGACACGCGCAAAATGCTCAAGCCTGACGATGTGGCGCAGGCTGTCGCCATGCTGGTGACCCAGGAGCCGCAATCGTTCATCAGCGAGATCTTGCTGCGTCCCACGCAAAAGCCATAGCAGGCGAATCGGGCAGTGGAGTCTCTGCCCATGGTGCTGCCGGGCATATTCTTGCCGGCTGGGCCTCCGTTTTTTGCTCCTAACCTGTAATATAATATTTGGGGGTTAGGAGAAATTATGACCGAAGGGCAACGCATACTCGATCAATATGACCGCGCCATGCACGGCGCAGCCTGGCACGGCGATGCCATCTGGCAGATTCTCGACGGCATCTCGGCTGAAAGGGCCGCCTTGCGGCCCATCGCCAACGCTCATAGCGTCTGGGAAATCGTCGAGCATATGGCGTTCTGGGAGGACGTAGCTGCGAAGCGGCTTGGCGGTTTACGCGCCGGGCTCGTGGAGGACCGTAACTTTCCCGCCGCGCCCGAAGCCACCGAGGCCAACTGGCAGCAGACCCTGGACCAGTTCCGCGCATCCAACCAAGCATTTCGGGAGGCGCTGCAAAAACTCGATCCTGTCCGCCTGGACGACCTGTCGGCCGCCGGCAAGCGGTCCTTTTACGATGAGGCGCACGGGTTGATCGAGCACAATGTGTACCACGCCGGGCAAATCGCCCTGCTGGCGAAGGCCATGAATCAAAGCTGACGTTTTCCCTTCGGAGAAGCTTACAAGCAACCATGGGCAAGTTTGTAATTCTGCAAACCGGGTGCTACCATCCGGCTCGTGAAGGTTTTTTGAGGAGGCAATTATGTCTGAACGCGACGGAAGTGGTTTTCTGTGGTTCCTTGCCGGCCTGGGTATCGGCGCGGCAGTGGGAATTCTCTACGCTCCAAAGGCCGGCGAGGAGACGCGCCAACGTCTTCGTGAGGTCGCTGAAGAGGGCCGCGATTCCGTCAAAGAGCGCGCGCGTCAGGCGCGTGAACAGGCGGGAACCTGGGCGGACAAAGGCCGCGACTACCTGAACCAGCAAAAAGAGCAGATCCGCTCTGCCTACGAGGCTGGCCGGCAGGCTTACCGTGAAGCTACCAGCGAAGAGGCCGAGGGCGCCAAGCCCAAAGTACCCTAGGGCGAGTGCTGCGTCACCCAGCTAGCGCTGCGGGCAGGAAAGGAATATGTCTGACAATCTGACACTTTTTGTCGCTGTTACCGCAGCCGCGGTCGTGCTGCAGATGCTCATTCTCCTCGTCATGTGCGTGGTGATACTTAACCTCAGCAAGAAGCTGCGGTCGGTTACCAACGAAACCCAGTCGCGGCTGATTCCCATGCTTGACAATGCCAAGGTGATGCAGCAGGAAGTAAAGTCCTTCCTGGAGATTTCGCGTCCCAAGATCGACGTCATCCTGGATAATCTTGCGCACGTGACCACAACTACGCGGGCCGAGGTCGAGCGGGTTGACGCCACCGTGCATGACCTTCTGGATCGCCTGCGCTTACAGGTGATCCGCGTCGATGAGATGGTGACCCACACTTTGGACCGCGTGGAAGAAACCTCGGAGAAGGTGCAACACTCCGTCATGTCACCCGTCCGCCACGTCTCGGGGATCGTGCAGGCCATCAGCGTAGGAGTTGGCACGTTCTTCGGTAGTCAGAGGCGCGGTCGCAATGGCGGCCCCTCGGACGAGATGTTCATTTAGTTCCGAACGCTAAAACGTCCCTCTCCTTGTCCTCTGCGGAATGGAGCCCTTGCGGGCGAAGGTTTGCGCCTGCTCGCTGCCGGCGACGCGTCCAATGCGCGTTGCCGCTTCACTCCAGGAGCGCCGCTTCCTTTTCTTCGGCCTCAGCCACCGCTCGAATGGAAACATGTTCGCGGCGCGCCAGCAGCAATCCCATCGGAATGACCGACATAAAAGTAACGACCCAGATCAGCATGCCGCAACTTACAGCGAGCTCCTTCTCGATGCCGAACCCTGCGCTGAGCATGCTGATGGTGGCCAGTTGCGAGCCGCCGCCGACGGCCGGCAATTGCAGCATGGAACCCACCATGCTGGAGCCCAGCAGCACTACCTGATGAGGCAGGGTGAGACTGCGCAGTTCGCCGGGATAGGCGTGGGTGACCGCGTAGTAAGCGAAAGCGATCAGCAGCCACATGAAAAGCGAGAGGGCGGTCAACTGCAGGGCTGAGCTAAGGTCATGGATGGTCGCCAGCCCAGCGCTGAAGGAGCGCACCTTCTCGCGCAAGTGGTGCGCGAACTTGGGAGCGAAGCCGGCGAAGCCATCGTGCAATAACTGGCCCACGCGGTCGCCCCAGCGCCGCACAACAAACGCTACCACACACAATGCGCCCACCAGCACGATCAGCGCGAACGCGGCTTTGCGCAAGCCGTGATAGAAGGCGAGCGCGCGCAGATCGGGCGACAAGAAGCTGAGCGCCAGCAGCACCGCGAAGGCCCCCATATCGAAGATGCGCTCCACTCCCCAGACCGCAACCTGCGAGGTGAAACTGAGACGCTCTTTCTTGGCAATGATGTAGGGTCGAACCATTTCGCCGGCGCGGCCCAGGAGGGCCAGAGCGGAGAAGCCGACGAATTGCGGCGCCAGCAGACGAGCCGTGGTCGTCTGGCGAACTGGCTTCAGGAAGATGCGCCACCGTACGGCACGCAGTACGTAGGCGAGGTAGGTCAGCGCAAACCCGTAGAAACAATAGAGCCAGTCAATGTGTTCGGTGCGGCTCCAGAACATGCGCCAATCGAACGTCTTCCAGGCGCGAATCTGCAGGTAAATCAGCAGGCACAACGCGATCAGGACTATGCCGAAGATGAGCGTGCGTTTCTTGTTCATGGAAGAGAATCAGCGCCGACCGGCATGTGCCGCCTTTTCGCGGGTTGGGACCAAGGCCTGCGGCTGAGGCCCAGTCGTCAAGGTATATGACAGCGTGTGTGGGGTCAAACCCGAGTCTTTTCCAATACAAGATGAGCCTGAAGGAGGAGGCAGTTTCCAACACAAGATGAGCCTGGAGCGAGTGGCATGCTGAGGATTGACAACCAGCGTGCACGAAGCAGAGAAGCTGAACCT
>JBEKNL010000064.1:0-22395 GCA_049522855.1 Candidatus Korobacteraceae bacterium | reverse complement strand
GACAATGTGAGCCTGGAGATTGAGTTGATCACGCCGGTGGCGATGGAGAAGGGCTTGCGGTTCGCGATCCGCGAAGGCGGACGCACCGTGGGCGCCGGCACCATCACCGAGATTATTGCGTAGCTAGGAATTCTTCGGCGAGGTTGCTTTGGTTGCGGCTCGCTGATTTCCGCACTTCGATGCGGACAAGGCTTCGCGGTATTAAGCCGCGAAGTAAACGAAAAAGGAATAGGTGAATGCCCCGTGAAATCGTGACATTACAGTGTGGAGAGTGCAAAGATCGCAATTACTCCACCACCAAGAACAAGAAGACCACCACGGCCCGGTTGGAGTTCAACAAGTTTTGCCGGAAGTGCCGCAAGCACACGTTGCATAAAGAAGTGAAGTAGCTGACGGCTGTCAGCTTTCAGCCGTCAGCAATCAGCATTCAGCCAGTGAAGTGAGTGCTGGAACGGGGGCGGTAAGGCACGAGATGGGATTCGAGGGTGCCGGCAAAAGGCTTCGTGCTTTCAAGCAACCTATAAGGACTGAAGGCTGATAGCTGAATGCTGAGTGCTATTTCACAGGGGCGTAAGCTCAACGGTTAAACTGCCGGTCTCCAAAACCGGACTTGGGGGTTCGAATCCCTCCGCCCCTGCCAGAAGTCCGGATGCGCCCTTTTCGCGCACCGGCGCGAATCAGGGCGCCCAGGTCCTTCGGCGGCGACAGAAGCCGCCTCAGGATGACAGGGGAAAGTTAAGGCGCGACAGCGCGCCGGAAGATAGGTATCAGATGGCGAAGTCAACGGCGATCGAAGTAGCGGGCGACAATAAGCTAGGTACGATTAAGGCGTGGCCGCAGCGCATCAAGAGTTTTTACAACGACGTGCGCACGGAGATGAAGAAGGTCACCACCCCGTCGCGCAAGCAAGTGCAAGGCACCACGACGGTCGTGATTATCACTGTCTTTCTGTTCGGCCTGTACTTTGCCGTGGTTGACAAGATCCTGGGCCTGTCCCTCGATCGCTTCCTGAAAATGCTGACACACCGCTAATGCGCGAACCCATGACTGAAGAAGAAATCAAATCGGAAAAGAACGGCGCCGAGCCGCAGGTTGGTGCGGAAGAAGCCACGGCTCCGCTTTCCGCCGACCAGCCGAACCCGCAGAACCCGAATATGAAGTGGTACATCATCCACACCTATTCGGGATTCGAGCGCAAGGTGAAGGAGTCGCTGGAGTCGCGCGTGCGCGCCTACCCTGAGCTGGAGCACAGGATTGGCCGGGTGCTGATTCCCACCGAGTCGGTGACCGAGGTTCGCGGCGGCAAGAAGTACACCAGCGAGCGCATGTTCTACCCCGGCTACGTGCTGGTCGAGATGGACATGGACGACAACGTGTGGCACGTGGTCAAGGGAACGCCGCGGGTGACGGGATTTGTGGGCACCGGCCAGCAGCCCACTCCGCTGTCGGAAGAAGAAGTCAACCAGATTGTGTACCGGGTCGCCGACAGCAAGGAAAAACCCAAGCTCAAGGTCAAGTTCGAGAAGAACGAATCGGTGCGCATCAGCGAAGGTCCCTTCGCCAGCTTTACCGGCGTGGTGGACGAGGTCAACGAAGACCGCGAGACGCTGAAGGTGATGGTCACCATCTTTGGGCGCTCGACCCCAGTGGAACTGGGCTTTGGGCAGGTTGAAAAGGTTATTACGTAGCATGGGCACCTTTACAGCAAAGTTGCGAGTGTGGAACCCGGCACATCCCGAACGGGTGGAGGAACTGGAGCCCTTTGTCGATACGGGCGCAGCATTCAGTTGGATTGCACGTACGCGCCTTGAACGTCTGGAAGTTACGCCCAGCCGCCGAATGCAGTTTCGGACAATTGAGGGTCGCGTGCTGGAGCGGGAACTGGCGATCGTTTACGTGGCCACGGATGGCTACACCGCCCCTGACCTGGTTGTGATGGCGGAACCCGGGGAAATGGAAGTGATCGGCGCCCACAGTATCGAAGGACTGGGCCTCGCTGCCGACCCGGTGCAGAAAAAATTGATTCCGACCGTAATGTTGGCATTGCGGGCGATTTCGGTGAATTCATAATTAAGCTGCGGGCGCTTAAGGCCCGCTTGAAGAGCAAATATGGCAAAGAAGATTACGGGTTCGGTGAAGTTGCAGATTGCAGCGGGCAAGGCCACTCCGGCGCCTCCAGTGGGCCCGGCGCTGGGCCAGGCGCAGATCAACATCATGGAGTTCTGCAAGCAGTTCAATGCCAGGACCAACGCCAAGGAACTCGACGGCCTGATCATCCCGGTGGTGGTGTCGGTGTACAGCGATCGCACCTTTACCTTCATCACCAAGACGCCTCCGGCTTCCATTCTGTTGAAGCGGGCCGCGGGCGTGGCCAAGGGTTCGGGTACGCCGAACAAGGACAAGGTCGGCAAGGTGACCGAGAAGCAGGTCCTGGAAATTGCCCGGCAGAAGATGCCCGATCTGAACGCAGCTTCGGTGGAAGCGGCAGTCAAGAGCGTGAAAGGCACCGCGCGCTCCATGGGTATCGAAGTTACAGCCTAAGGTTATCCCACAATGTGGGAGTTTGAGCGGCCCAGGCCGCAGTCGTAGATACCACGGCCCTCCGACAGCAAGGGACGGCGGTGGGAGACAAGGAGAACAATGAGGAAATTCGGAAAGAACATCGGGAAGGCGCGTGCCGCCGTCGAAGCTCGTTCGTATACGCTGCAGGACGCGGTGCCCCTTTTGCAGAAAGTGAAGTACGCCAAGTTCGACGAGACCGTGGACTTGACGATGCGCCTGGGAGTCGATCCCAAGCATGCCGACCAGATGGTCCGCGGCACCGTGGTCCTGCCGCATGGGCTGGGCAAAACTAAGAAAGTGCTGGTCATCGCCAGTGGCGAAAAAGTGCGCGAGGCTGAGGCCGCGGGCGCCGATATCGTGGGCGGCGAAGACATGGTGGAGAAGATCCAGAAGGAAAACTGGACGGACTTCGACGCCGTGATCGCCACGCCCGACATGATGAAGTCAGTCGGCCGGCTGGGCAAGGTGCTGGGTCCGCGTGGGCTCATGCCCAACCCTAAGACCGGGACCGTGACCTTCGATGTGGCTGCGGCGGTCAGGGAAACTAAGGCCGGCAAAGTAGAGTTCCGGACCGACAAGACCGCGCTGGTGCACGTGCCCGTGGGCAAGATTTCGTTTCCGCCAGAGAAGTTGGTGGAGAATGCCGCCACGGTCATCAGCAGCGTGATCAAGGCAAAGCCCACAGTAGCCAAGGGCAAATACATCAAGGGTTGCTACCTCAGCTCCACCATGGGCCCGGGTGTTTCCATTGACACCGCGGCCGTGGAAGCAGCAGCGCGGGCCTAGGGGTAACGCGCAAAGAGGCGCGTTTCGAGCGCCCGGAAAAAGGATTCGAAGATGGCTGTCACAAGAGCAAAGAAGATCGAGCAGGTCGAGCAGCTCAAACAAGAGTTCCTGAGCGCAAGCCACGCCGTGGTGGGCACGTTCAGCAAGTTGACCATGCAGAAAGATTTTGAACTGCGCAAGGCCGTGCGCAGCGCGGGCGGGCATTATCGCGTGGTGAAGAACACGCTGGCGGAGCGCGCCGCCCAGGGAACCAAGGTGGAGGAGGCGATGAAGGGCCTCGCAGGAGTTACCTCCATCGCTTACACCGGCGGCGATCCGGTGGCCCTGGCCAAGGCGCTCAGCAAGTATGCCAAGGATAATCCGGAGTACACCTTCAAGGCTGGCATCGTGGACGGCCGCGTCATCGCCATTAAGGACATCGACGCGCTGGCCAGCATGCCGTCGAAGCCAGAGATCCACGCCAAGCTGCTGTTCCTGATGAACGCTCCGGCGCAGCGCCTGGTAACGGTGATGAACGCCATTGGGCGCGATCTGGCGGTCGTGATCAACCAGGGTGTGGAGAAGAACAAGTTTGGTGCGGGCGAAGCAGTCAGCGCCTAGGCGCTGGTGTCCCACATCGTAGTAGTAACACAATGTGGGATACGAAATGGGTTTGGACGAGGGCGCAGCAGCGAAGCGTTGCCCAGCCCTTGGACAAAGAGTTGCGTTATCCGTTGTGAGGCGTGCAGCCTGCGTGAGTCTGGCATGCGGGAGACCGAAAGGTCGGCACATTGGAAGCCTCGAAGACCGATAACGAAATCAACACAACGAATAACCAATAGGTGGATAAATACATGGCGGATTTGCAGCAGTTGGAAGATCAAATCGTAGGGCTCTCGCTTCTGGATGCGGCGGCCCTGGTCAAGAAGTTGGAAGAGCGCCTTGGCGTCTCGGCGGCGGCAGCGGCCCCCGTCATGATGGCAGGCGGAGCCGGCGCGGGCGCCGCAGCAGCGGCCCCGGCGGAGGAGAAGACCGAGTTTGCGGTCGTGCTCACCGCAGTGGGCCCCAACAAGATCAACGTGATCAAGGCTGTCCGAGAAGTCACCAGCCTGGGTCTGAAGGAAGCCAAAGACCTGGTCGATGGCGCTCCCAAGACCGTGAAGGAAGGCGTCTCCAAGGACGAGGCCGAGACCATCAAGAAAAAGTTCACCGAGGCAGGCGCGACCGTCGAGGTGAAGTAAAGTTCCGTCCCGTTCGTCCGGCCGCTGGCAAATGCTCATTTTGCGCTTGCCAGCGAACCGGCAATGGAGCGGGACGATTACTCCGGGACGCTGACCGGAGTCAAGGCTGCTGCCGCCTGCGGGTAATCGGGGCGGCGGCTACGTTCCTCTTCACGTCGGAGCGGCCGTGGAGAGGCGCGATGAAGCCGAGGAAGTAGAGCAGTTCTGCTCAGCAGGGACTGCGGAATTCCCGGGCATCGTTGAGCCGGATTCTTATTGGGGATCCGGAGCATCAAACAGGTGAGTGGCAGGCGGCAAGCTTGACCGGAGTCGCGTCAGCTCAGGCGCGACGGTAGGCTAGCCAAGGACAAGGCCTGAAGATACTGGCGCGGGAAGCGAAAAACATCGCGGCACGTTTCGTGCCGAAATCCCGGACCAAATGGTCATGGGATTGCAGAACGCCTGACGTGGCGCTGACGGGGATTTTTGTCTCCGGCGGCGTACTTGCGTTTTTGTGCGCACTCAAGCAACCCATTCTCTCTTCGACCAACCTGTCACCGTGGGACGGCAGTCCTACCCGTGGCACATCCGCATTAGCGGCTTGCAAGGCCACGCATGAGCGAGCGGGCCGACGCTGATATAGGAGCTTTATACATGGCACAACAGAAGACTGCCAATCGAAATCGATTCGATTTCTCAAAAATTCCGGCTACCATCCAAATTCCCAACCTGATTGAGGTGCAGAAACGTTCGTATGACCGCTTCCTGCAGATGGATGCGCTGCCCAGCGAGCGCGATGACGGTGGTTTGCAAGCGGTGTTCCAGTCGGTATTTCCGATCACGGACTTCCGCAACGTCTCGCAATTGGACTTTGTGGAGTACGCCATCGGCAACTGGGAGTGCAAGTGCGGCCACCTCAAGGGGCTGAACCACCTGCGCACCACGTGCCGTAATTGCGGCGCAACCGTGAAGACCGACCCCTTCCATCTGGGAGACGTGCTGTGCACCAAGTGCGGCACCTATAACGCCAATACACCCGATTTCTGTAACAAGTGCGGCGACCCGGTCGGTTTGCAGCTTAAGTACGACGTGGCCGAATGCGAAGAGCGCGGCATGACTTACTCCGCCCCGCTGAAGGTCACCATGCGCCTCACCATCTACGACAAGGACCCGGAAACCGGCAACCGCTCCATTCGCGACATGAAGGAGCAGGAAGTTTTCTTTGGCGACATCCCGTTGATGACGGCCAATGGCACCTTCATCATCAACGGCACGGAGCGCGTCATCGTCAGCCAGTTGCACCGCTCGCCGGGCGTGTTCTTCGAGACCGCCAGCAATCGCACCTATTTCCTGGGTAAGATCATCCCCTACCGCGGTTCGTGGGTTGAGTTCGAGTACGACCAGAAGAACATCCTGTACGTGCGCATCGACCGCAAGCGCAAGTTTCTGGGCAGCATCTTCCTGCGGGCGTTGGGCCTGCGCTCCGACGAGGACATCCTGCGCACCTTCTACACCGTGGATCGCATCGCGCTGAAGGACAAGAAGCTGTACTGGACGCTGGAACCCGGCGTCGAGCGGCCGACCAACCTGGTGGGAATGAAGCTGCCGCACCGGATTGCCACCAAGAGTGGCGAAGAGATCGCTCACTCCGGCCGCAAGGTCACGCCATCGGTGATGAAGGAAATCCAGAAGCACAAGATCTCCGAGATCGAAGTTGACCTCAGCGAGATGGAAGGCGCGTACGTTGCTGCCGACGTGGTCGACACCAACACCGGGGAAATCCTTCTGGAAGCCAATTCCGAGCTTACGGCGGAAAAGTTGTCGAAACTGCTGGACGCTGGCATTGCCGAACTGCACGTGTTCTTCCCGGAACGCGACGATGTAGGCACGGTGATCAGCGCCACCCTGCGGCGCGATTCGGTGAAGACCCCGCAGGAAGCGCTGATCGAG
Organism: Candidatus Korobacteraceae bacterium; assembly: GCA_049522855.1. GTDB lineage: Bacteria > Acidobacteriota > Terriglobia > Terriglobales > Acidobacteriaceae > Bog-257. The sequence goes on along the minus strand of JBEKNL010000064.1, from coordinate 15,898 downwards.
ATCTACCGCAAGTTGCGTCCCGGCGATCCGCCAACGCTCGACACGGCGACCTCGCTATTCCATGGCATGTTCTTCGACCCGCGCAAGTATGACTTCTCGCGCGTGGGCCGCCTGAAGTTCAACATCAAGCTGTTCGAGAGCGAGGATGCCACCCAGTTGGATCACCGCACGCTAGAGCCGGACGATTTCTACGGGACCATCCGCTACCTGCTCAAGCTGCGCAAGAACATCGGTTCGGTGGACGACATCGATCACCTGGGCAACCGCCGCGTGCGCGCGGTCGGCGAACTGCTGGAGAACCAGTTCCGCATCGGCCTGGTCCGCATGGAACGCGCCATCAAGGAAAAGATGAGCGTGTACCAGGAGATGTCCACCGCCATGCCGCACGACTTGGTGAATGCCAAGCCGGTGATGGCTGCCATTCGCGAGTTCTTTGGTTCGTCGCAGTTGTCCCAGTTCATGGACCAGACCAACCCGCTGTCGGAGATCACGCACAAGCGCCGCCTGTCGGCCCTGGGGCCGGGGGGTTTGTCGCGGGAACGCGCGGGTTTTGAAGTCCGCGACGTGCATCCGACGCACTATGGCCGTATATGCCCGATTGAAACGCCGGAAGGTCCGAACATTGGCCTCATCTCGTCGCTGAGTTGCTACGCGCGCATCAACGATTACGGCTTCATCGAGTCGCCTTATCGCAAGGTGAAGAACGGCCGCGTGCTGGACTTCGTCACCGTGGTCAACGCCGGCGACAGCGACTACCGCGTGGGCGACCACATGGAGAAGTCGGAGGCGACCAAGGCCAACCATGACTTGCGGGAGCGCCGCAAGAAGCTTATCGACGTTGAGCCATTCTCGTTCTACCTGTCGGCGTGGGAGGAAGACCGCCACGTGATTGCGCAGGCCAACGCCGAGATCGACGACAAGGGCCGCATCGTCGCCGAACTGGTTAACGCCCGCAAGGCCGGCAACTTTGTGCTGGTCAGCCGCGACGAAGTGGACTACATCGACGTGAGCCCGAAACAGCTGGTGTCGGTGGCGGCCTCGCTGGTTCCGTTCCTGGAGCACGACGACGCCAACCGCGCCCTGATGGGCGCCAACATGCAGCGCCAATCGGTGCCCTTGCTGCGCGCGCAAGCGCCCATCGTCGGCACCGGAATGGAAGGGGTCACGGCGCGCGACTCCGGCGCGGTAGTGCTGGCACGCCGCGGCGGCATCATCGACTCGGTGGACTCCGAGCGCATCATCGTGCGCGTCGAGGGCGAGCATCATCCCATGCAGCTGTCGCGCGAGGTGGGCAGCGACATTTATCAGCTCACCAAGTTCAAGCGTTCCAACCAGAACACTTGTATCAATCAGCGCCCTATCGTGATGAAGGGGCAGCGCGTCGCCAAGGGACAGGTCATCGCCGACGGTCCTTGCACCGACATGGGCGAGTTGGCGCTCGGCCGCAACGTGCTGGTCGCCTTCATGCCCTGGCGCGGCTACAACTTCGAGGACGCCATCCTGGTCTCCGAGAAGATGGTGAAAGAGGACTATTACACCTCGGTCCACATCGAGGAGTTCGAGATCGAGTCGCGCGACACCAAGCTGGGTCCGGAAGAAGTCACGCGCGATATCCCCAACGTCAGCGAGTCGGCGTTGCGCGACCTCGATGAGAGCGGCATCATCCGCATCGGCGCCACGGTAAAGGCGGGCGACATCCTGGTGGGCAAAGTTACGCCGAAGGGCGAGACCCAGCTTACCCCGGAAGAGAAGCTGCTGCGGGCCATCTTCGGCGAGAAGGCCGGCGATGTTCGCGACGCTTCCCTCACCTGCCCTCCCGGCATCGAGGGAACGGTGGTGGACGTGAAGATCTTCTCCCGCAAAGGGCAGGACAAGGACGAGCGCGCCAAGTTCATCGAGTCCGAGCAGGTGGCAAAGCTGGAGAAGAACCTGGCCGACGAGATCCGAATTCTCACCGACGAGCGTTTGAAGCGCCTGGAGTCGTTGCTGGGCGGCAAGGAAGTCCTCGCCGACCTGCACGACGAGCGCACCAACAAGCGCCTGTTGACCAAGGGTGTGATTCTGGACCGCGACACCATCGAGCGGATCTCGACCCGCAACTTGAAGCGCGTGAAGTTCCCTGACAAGGACCCGCGCATCAACGAGCAGATTGACGAAATCGAAGAGATGACCTCGCGGCAGATTGACGTTCTGCGCAAGATTGTCCGCGAGAAAGTCGAAAAGCTGCAGAAGGGCGATGAACTTCCGCCAGGCGTGATCAAGCTGGTGAAGGTTTATGTCGCCATGAAGCGCAAGCTGAGCGTGGGCGACAAGATGGCCGGCCGCCACGGTAACAAGGGCGTCATCGCCCGCATTCTGCCGGAAGAGGACATGCCTTACCTCGAGAACGGGACGCCGGTGGAAATCGTCCTGAATCCGCTGGGCGTGCCCAGCCGTATGAACGTGGGCCAGATCCTGGAGACCCATCTGGGCTGGGCGGGTTACGCGCTCGGGCAAAAAATCGGCGAGCTCCTGAAAGAGAATTCCACGGCGGAACGTCTGCGCAAGGAACTCAAGGTGATGTTCAAGGACACGCCGTTCGTGGACAAGCTCGTCAGCCTTGATGACGACACCCTGGAGCGGGTGGCGGATGGCATGAAGGAAGCCGTCTACTTCGGCTCACCGGTGTTCGACGGATCGAAAGAGGGAGAAATCAAGTCGTTGCTGGCGCAGGGTGGCCTGCCCGAGTCGGGCAAGACCTCGCTTTACGACGGCATGACCGGAGAGCGCTTCGAGCAGCCGGTAACGGTGGGCTATATCTACATGCTCAAGCTCTCGCATCTGGTGGACGACAAGATCCACGCGCGTTCGATCGGACCGTACTCGCTGATCACCCAGCAGCCGCTGGGCGGCAAGGCGCAGTTCGGCGGTCAGCGCTTCGGCGAAATGGAAGTGTGGGCCCTGGAAGCCTATGGCGCAGCCTACATCCTGCAGGAACTGCTCACCGCGAAGTCCGATGACGTTTATGGCCGTACCAAGATTTACGAGGCCATCGTTAAAGGCGAAGCGGCCATTGAGCCGGGTGTGCCGGAGTCGTTCAATGTTCTGATTCGTGAGTTGCAGTCGTTGTGCCTCGATGTGGAGCTGATCAAGACCAATGAGCGCAGGGTGCTCCCGGCAGCTCCGCTAGCGGCCGACTAGGTCCGACCTTCACTAGAAGATTGGGGTAACTGCCTGCTTCGCTCCCGCGGGAGGCAGCACCCAGGAAACCAGGAAATACCGGGAGCCGCCAGCAGCCGCGCAAGGGCCGCAGGTCCCTGCAGCTTTCGTTAGAGAGCCCCGCAGGGGAGGAGGACGTTTTGTACCGTTCCAGTCCATTTGATCTCGGAAATGCCATCGCCGACTTCGACGCCATCCGCATCAGCCTGGCTTCGCCCGAAAAGATCCGCAGTTGGTCTCACGGCGAAGTCACCAAGCCGGAAACCATCAACTACCGCACCTTCAAGCCGGAGCGCGATGGTCTGTTCTGCGCCCGCATTTTTGGTCCGGTAACCGACTGGGAGTGTCTCTGCGGCAAATACAAGCGCATGAAACACCGCGGCGTGATCTGCGACAAGTGCGGCGTGGAGGTAACGCTCTCCAAGGTGCGCCGCGAGCGCCTCGGCCACATTGAACTGGCTTCGCCCTGCTCGCATGTGTGGTTCTTCAAGGGACTGCCCAGCCGCATCGGGCACATTCTCGACATCTCGCTGCGCGAGCTGGAATCGGTGCTGTATTTCGAAGCCTACGTGGTGGTCGAGGCGGGCGAAGCGCCGGTCAAAGAGCGCGAAGTCATCAAGGACGAAACCAAGTACCGCGAACTGGACCAGGCGCATCGCGCCAGCGGCTTCAAAGCCATGATGGGCGCCGAAGCCATCAAGGAACTGCTGAAACGGGTTGAGGTGGAGACTCTCTCCGCCGAACTGCGCGAAAAAATGCGCAGCGAGACTTCAGTGCAGAAGCGCCTGAAGTATGCCAAGCGCCTGAAGGTGGTTGAGGCCTTCCGCAAGAGCGGCAACAAGCCGCAGTGGATGATCCTGGACGTGATTCCCGTGATACCGCCGGAGCTGCGTCCTCTGGTTCCTCTCGATGGCGGCCGCTTTGCGACTTCCGACCTGAACGATCTGTATCGCCGGGTCATCAACCGCAACAACCGCTTGAAGAAGTTGATGGACCTGCATGCGCCCGAAGTCATCGTGCGCAATGAGAAGCGCATGTTGCAGGAGGCCGTGGACGCTCTCTTCGACAATGGACGCCGTGGCCGCGTGCTGCGTGGCGCCAACAACCGTCCGCTGAAGTCGCTGTCCGATACGCTGAAGGGCAAGCAGGGCCGCTTCCGCCAGAACCTGTTGGGCAAGCGCGTGGACTATTCCGGCCGCTCCGTCATCGTGGTGGGGCCCGACCTCAAGCTGCACCAGTGCGGCCTGCCCAAGAAGATGGCACTGGAACTGTTCAAGCCGTTCATCTATCACCGTCTGGAGCAGACCGGACATTGCACCACCATCAAGCAGGCCAAGGAAATGGTGGAGCAACAGGAGCCCATCGTATGGGACATCCTGGAAGAGGTGATTAAGGACCATCCGGTGCTGCTGAATCGCGCGCCTACGCTTCATCGTCTCGGCATTCAGGCTTTTGAGCCGGTGCTGGTGGAAGGCAAAGCCATCAAGATTCACCCGCTGGTCTGCACCGCATTCAACGCCGACTTCGACGGCGATCAGATGGCGGTGCACATTCCGTTGTCGCCGGAAGCGCAGGTGGAAGCCAGCGTGTTGATGCTGGCCTCGCATAACATCCTGTCGCCGGCGTCAGGACAACCGATCACCGTGCCCACGCAGGACATGGTGCTGGGCATTTACTACCTGACCAAAGCCAAGCCGGGCGCAAAAGGTGAAGGACGCGCGTTCGCCAACATCGACGAAGTGATCCTCGCGAAGGAAGGGGGCGAAGTGGAAACGCTGACCCCGATTCGTCTGCGTTACTCGGGCGACGTGATCGATCTGACCATCGCGTATGACGATCAGGACGTGATCCACACCGAGCCCACCAACTTTGAGCGGCAGTTCATCTCGACCACAGTGGGCCGCGCCATCATGAACGACCACCTGAAGCGGGGCGCTGCGGAGATGCCCTACATCAACGGCTTGCTCAAGAAGAAGGGCGTGGGCAACCTGGTGAACTACTGCTACCTGCGCTTTGGTCTGGAAACCACGGTGCGGATGCTGGACGGCATCAAGCAGCTCGGTTTCCACTACGCCACCATGGCGGGCCTCTCGATCGGAATCGACGACATGGTCATTCCTCCGGGCAAGCAGGGTCTGGTGCGCGACGCCGAAAAGCAGGCGATCGCCGTGCAACAGCAGTATCTGGACGGCGCCATCACCAACGGCGAACGCTACAACAAAGTCGTCGAAATCTGGTCGGCCATCACGGAAAAAGTGGCGGACGAGATGTTCAGCGCCATGCAGCAAGACGACAAAGTTGGCGACATCAATCCCATTTACGTCATGGCTGACTCCGGCGCTCGCGGCTCGAAGCAGCAGATTCGCCAGCTCTCCGGCATGCGTGGCTTGATGGCCAAGCCCTCGGGCGAAATCATCGAGACCCCGATCACGGCCAACTTCCGCGAAGGCCTGACGGTGTTGGAGTACTTCATCTCCACCCACGGCGCCCGCAAGGGACTGGCCGATACCGCGCTCAAGACGGCGGATTCCGGCTACCTGACCCGGCGTTTGGTGGACGTAGCCCAGGACGTGATCATCAGCGAATACGATTGCGGCACGGTCGATGGCATCTACGTCACCTCCATCGTGGAGTCGGGCGAGATCATCGAACCGTTGCGTGACCGTATCGTGGGCCGCGTCTCGCTGGAGAAAATCAAGGACTACGAAGGCAACATCATCGTTGACGTCAACCAGGAGATCACCGAAGACCTGGCGGGCGCGGTGCAGGCAGCCGGTATCGAGCGGGTCAAGATCCGTTCGGTGCTGACTTGCGAGTCTAAGCGTGGCGTATGCGTGATGTGTTACGGGCGCAACCTGGCTTCCGGCCGCTTGGTTGAGTTGGGCGAGGCCACGGGCGTCATCGCGGCGCAGTCCATCGGCGAGCCTGGAACGCAGCTCACCATGCGTACCTTCCACATCGGCGGTACGGCTTCGCGAGTCAGCGAGCAGTCGCGCCTCGATGCCAAGAACAGCGGCAGCGTGCGCTTCATCAACCTGGTGACCGTGCGCGCCAAGGAAGGCCACCTGGTGGTGATGAACCGTAACGGTTCCATCGCCATCCTGGACGACAAGGGCCGCGAAAAAGAGCGCTATGCCGTGGTCTACGGCGCCAAGGTGAAGGTGGAAGACGGTCAACCGGTCGGCTTGGGCGATGTCCTGGTCGAGTGGGACCCGTACACCTTCGCCATCCTGACCGAAATTGGCGGGACCGTGCAGTTCAAGGACCTGCAGGAAGGCATGACCCTGCACGAAGAAGTGGACGAGGTCACGGGACTGTCGCGCCATGTGGTGGTTGATTCGCCGGATGAGAAACGTCAGCCGACCATCATCATCAAGGGGGCCAAGAGCAGCAAGCGTTACCTGATGCCTTCCCGCGCTCACTTGATGGTGCAGGATGGCGAGACGGTGACTCCGGGCGACGTGCTGGCGAAGATCCCGCGCGAAACCACCAAGACCAAAGACATCACGGGTGGTCTGCCACGCGTGGTGGAATTGTTCGAGGCCCGCAAGCCGCGCGAAACCGCGGTCATCAGCGAGATCGATGGGGTGGTGAAGTTTGGCGATGTTGCCAAAGGCCAGCGCAAGATCTACGTGGTGGCCGACAACGGCACCGAGAAAGAATATCAAGTGCCGCGCGGCGTTCACATCAATGTGCAGGAAGGCGAGCGCATCCGCGCTGGCGAGCCGCTAATGGATGGTCCTCTGAACCCGCACGACATTCTGGCCGTGTTGGGCGAAAAGGAATTGCAGGCCTACCTGGTGAACGAAATCCAGGAAGTTTACCGCTTGCAGGGTGTCAACATCAGCGACAAGCACATTGAGGTGATCGTTCGCCAGATGATGCGCTGGGTGAAGGTGGAGGACGTGGGCGATACCTCGTTCCTGCTGGAAGAACAGATCGACAAGTTCCGCTTCCGCGAAGAGAACGAGCAGACGATTGCCAACGGCGGCAAGCCGGCCACCGGCCGTCCGCTGCTGCTCGGCATCACCAAGGCGTCGCTCTCCACCGATTCATTCATCTCGGCAGCGTCGTTCCAGGAAACCACGCGCGTGCTCACGGAAGCCTCCATTCAGGGCAAAGTCGATCACCTGCGTGGCTTGAAGGAAAACGTCATTGTGGGCCGTCTCATCCCCGCGGGCACCGGCATGGAGTACTACCGCAACGTCCGGCTCTCGCAGGAGATGGAGGAGGCCGCAGCCAAGGTGCAGGAGGAGGTCACGGCCGCGTACGAGGAAGCCGAACGCGCGCTGGAACTGCTGCGGCACGAAGGCGAAAACGAGGCCGAGGAACTGACGGCAGAATAACCGGGCGATGCAGTAGCTCGAAGCAAAACCGTACGAGCGAAGGGGCGATGATTCTGGTCGCTCCTTCTTGCTGTAAACTTCCCTTTCCAGTCAAAGGCCGGCGTTTCAGTCTATGCGGCGGTTCCTGCTACACTTTCGGGTCGCGCTGTGGCGTGCCTTTCAGCACGACGCGTTCGCTGTGGCCAAGGGAGCGGCCTTTTCCGCCATCTTCACCTTGTTCCCTGCGGTGCTTCTGGCGGCCTCGATCCTGTCGGAGTCGCACACCACCGTGACCTTCATTCGTGAAATTGGTCATGCCGTCGGGCGGATTCTGCCCGAGGGGACAAGCCAAGCCGTCCTGCAATACTTCAGCGGCACCAAACCAGTCAGTGTGAGGACGCTGATCACTCTGGCAGTCATCACTCTGTGGACGGGATCGGGCACCATGATCTCGTGGATGGAGGGCTTCCGCAATGCCTATCAGATGCCCAAGGTCTGGGGACTGGTTAAAGAGAGAATGATTGCTTTCCTGCTGGTGGTGCTGGCCGGGATCCCCATGGGCTTCTCTTCCTTCCTGCTGGTGTTCGGCAACCAGATCGAAACCTGGATCGCGTATCACGTGGGCCACGAATTTAGCCCTTACATTGTGGGACTGTGGACGGCGTTGCGCTGGATCATTGCGGCGCTCACCAGCATTGCCGTGGTCGGACTCATTTACCATCATGGGGTGCCGCGCACCCAGCCTTGGCATCGGGTGCTGCCGGGCGCGGCGCTGGCCACCGTGATGTGGTTCGTCTCTACCGTATTGTTTGGCGTCTATCTTCGCCACTTTGCCAATTACGATGTCATTTATGGCTCCGTTGCGACCGCGATCGCCTTGCTGATCTGGCTGTATATCGTTTCGATGGTGGTGCTCATCGGCGCCGAATTCAATGCTCTACGCTATCCCCGTTTCCTCTTTGGAGCTCATTCCGACATCAACTCCGAGAAGAAACGGGTCAAGGCCTCCTGATGGGAGACACGAACTTCATGCGGCTGATTGCCGCGGGAGAAAATTCAGCGCGTTCGAAGAGAAAAACGGCAAGCCCATAAGCCGAAGCAAGACTCAGGGCTGAGAGGCGGCAACACTATGGCGCAAGAAATCCTTTCCACGGCGATCCTGGAAGCACTGCCCGGGAAGCAGGAAGAACTGCTGGCGACGTTACGAGAGCTGTATACCATGATGCATGCCAAGGGCTACTGTCGCGACACACTGCACCGCGATTCATCGAACCCCGACCGCTTTCTGCACTTGCGGCGCTGGACATCGCCGGAGATGCGCAGCGAAGCGCAAGTCGATCCCGACGTGCATCGCTACTGGCAAATGCTGCCGGAATTGTGCACCATCCCGATTGTTTACGAGAGCCTGGAGAAGGTGTTCGAAAGCTAGGACTGACTGGTTCGGAGTTTTCCCTCAACTCTCGCGTTCCGCCCAAATCACGAACTGCTGTTGTCGTGGGTCGAAGCGGACAGAGAGCAGGTTGGGCTGGCAGTAGACTTCGCAGTCCTCCACATACTGCTGAAGGGGACCCGCGGACTCGTCGACATCGGTGGAGTTCCACTCTCCGCAGTACCTGCACTGGAAGTCGCATTGCATGGCGAGATACCTTAACCGCAATTATCGGCGAAGGAAGCTGGTTCCCGAATCCGAACTTCAAAACAGGAATTGTCCCGATCTGGCCATGCTTGCGCCATAGCCTCCGCTTTCGCTTTCCCTTCGTATCCACTTGGCTCGCCGAAGGTTACTCCGATCCCTAGGTCTCCTCGCCAACTGGCATAGAACCTGCATTTGCAAAAGCGGTGGTTCGCAGCTACGCGACCCGCGTCAAGGCGATGGGATTATGAAAACATCTCCGGCCAGCACGCAGGCTTCTTCCGTCCAAACAGAAGAGACCGAATCGACGATTCTCCTGGTAGAGGACGAACCTGTGGTTCGCGAAGTAACCCGTGCGGTATTAGAACATGCTGGGTATCGCGTGCTGGAGTGCAAAGGTCCGGAAGAAGCTCTCCGCGTGGGAAGCGAGCATCGGGGCCACATTGGCTGTTGCTGTCGGATGTGGTCATGCCAGGAATGAACGGCCCTGAACTGGCGCTGCAATTGCAAAGTTTGCAGCCCGGCCTAATTACGGTTTTCATGTCCGGTTACGCCGAGAGCTATGTGCTGCACAAGGTGGTGCATGGCGGCATGACGAACTACATTCAGAAGCCCTTCACCATAAATGTCCTGCTGTCGCGGGTGGCGGCGGCCCTACGGACAGGTGCGGAAGTCAGCGAGGCTGCGCTCTGTCTTTCCGCTCGGTGACGGGTGGGCAACCGGTTCATGCATGGCAGTAGCAGGATGGCCCAGCCTGACGCCTGACCTTCCCAGACCTGGGATGCCCCGTTCTACCCTGGTTTTGGCTAGGGCCGGGCGCCCCATCCTTTCGCCCGGCTTTGGCGAAAGGGTGGGAAGCGCTTAGTCCAGCCGCCTCTTGCGCCGTCCGGTTCCAGGTTTTCGCCGACCGTGCCCGCTAGCGTAATATCGACGTAGATGTTCCAACCGATCGTTCACGCACGTAAGTGGCTGCTGGGAATTTTGCTGCTGCTGGTGGCGGCCGTCAGCGTGACCTACTGGATCGCCCGCTCCCGCGTCGGTCCCACTCTGCACAACGTGCCCGCGCAATTGGGCATTGACATCCAGCAGACCAGCGAAGGTTTCTCGCTTTCCAAGTCCGAAGGCGGTCGCACTCTCTACACCATTCGCGCGTCCAAGGCGGTGCAGTTCAAGGCCGGTGGCCGCGCCGATCTGCGCAATGTTCATATTGTGGTGTACGGGCACGAGCACGATCGTTATGACCAGATTTATGGCAACCAGTTCACCTACGATCCGCAGACGGGCGACATCCAGGCTGTGGGTGAAGTGCATATCGATCTCCAGGGGAACGCCGAGGGTCCGCAGAAACCTGACCAGGCCCCGCCCGACGAACTGAAGAACCCGATTCATCTATTGACCCACTCCCTCACCTTCAACCAGAAGACCGGGATCGCGCACACCGACGAGGTTGTGGAGTTTCGCACGACCCAGGCCAACGGGTCCGCCAAGGGGGCGTACTACGATTCCAAGAGCAATGAACTTCTGTTGAAGTCCGATGTTCACATCGTGACTACCGGCCAGCATCCGGCGGTCATCACCGGAAGCAGCGGCACAATTCAGAAGACGCCCAGGCAGGCCACGCTGGAGAACGCTCGCATCGAACAGCCGGACCGGACCCTGACCGCCGACAAAGGCGCCATGCGGTTCGAAGCGGACAACACGGTGCAACACGTAGTGGCGGAAGGCAATGTCCACTTGCAGAGCCGCGGGCCATCCGTCGTTGACATTACGGGACCTCGCGGCGATGTAAACATGGGCCCGAACAATTCCGTCCAGCAGACGGTCCTCTCGGGCGGGGCTAAATTCGAGTCGCATGGCGCGAGCGTTGCGCATGGTTCGGCGGACACCTTCGTTCTTGACTTCGACGACCAGAACCAGCCCTTGCGGCTACACATGGTCAAGAACGCGCGCATGATGCAGAACCCTAAGCCGGGTAAGCCCGGTACCAGTGGACAGCCCTTGGAAATTGCTGCCGACCAGCTCGATTTCCTGCTCGAAAATGGAAGCCAGATCAAGACCGGCGACACCGTCGGCAAAGCCTCCATCACCATCTTCCCTGCCCCGGGCCCAGAAAAGCAGAAAGCCGCCGGCAATGGCGATAAGGAAATGGGAGGCAATTCCACAACCGTCGCTACCGCCGGCCAGTTTCACGCTACTTTCGATAGCAACAATCGCATCCAGACGCTGCACGGCGCGCCCAACTCGCGGATCGTCTCCAGCTCGCCGGGAGAGCCGGACAAGGTCAGCGTGGCCCGCAATCTGGATGTCACCTTCGCTGCGGACGGCGGTGTGCAGAAGCTGGTGCAGACGGGCGATTTCCAGTATCACGAGGCTTCTGCCAAGCCTGACACAGGCGGCCGGGAGGCTTTCGCCGAGGTTGCGACCTACACGCCGAGCGATGCCATGCTGTTGCTGACTGGTTCGCCGCGCGTGATCGACGGCGGGATGACCACGACGGCGGTGACGGTGCGCATCAATCGCCAGACCGGTGACGGTTTCGCCGACGACAACGTGAAAACGACCTATAGCGATCTCAAGCCGCAACCCGATGGAGCGTTACTAGCCGGCTCCGATCCGGTGCACGTGACCGCTCAGCACATGACTGCGCACAAGGAGCCGGGCGTGGCGCACTACACCGGCAATGTGCGGCTGTGGCAGACGGCCAACGTGGTGCGCGCTCCCAAGGTGGACTTTGACGATCAGAAGCGCAGCATTGTCGCTCAGTCCGATGCCTCGCAGAAAGTTTTGAGTTTATTCATGCAGCGGGGGCAGGACGGAAAGCTTACGCCGGTGGATGTGACCTCCGACAGGCTGACCTACACGGATGAAGAGCGTCGCGCTCGTTACACCGGCGACGTCTTCGCCAAGAGCGCAACCAACACGATCAATGCGCACCTGATTGACGTCTATCTGAAACCGGCGGACCCGGATGCCAAAGCCACCCCCTCAGCGCCCCCCAGCGCGCAGAAGAAATTGATCCTCCCGGGTTCGGAGGGGCCGAGCCAGATCGATCATATGGTTGCGGTGGGAAAAGTCGTAGTCACCGGGCCCAACCGGCGTGCGGTGGGAGATCGGCTGGTTTATACGGCCGACGATGGGAAGTATGTCTTGACCGGGAAATCTCCTAGCATTTTTGATGCCGAACGCGGTACGGTATGGGGCGATTCGTTGACTTTCTACAGTCACGATGATAGGGTTTTGGTTGAGAGTAAACGCTCTTCTCCCACCATCACTCGCGCACGTACCACGAAGTAAATGCAGACTTTATCGGCGGAAGAGATCGGCAAAAGCTACCGCGGCCGAAGGGTCGTCAGCGAGGTCAGCTTCCACGTAAAACAAGGTGAGGTGATCGGTTTGCTGGGGCCGAACGGCGCCGGCAAGACCACCATTTTCTACATTATCGTGGGGCTCATTCCGGCCGAAACTGGCCGGGTCCTGATCAATGGGCAGGACATTACCCACGAGCCCATGTATCTGCGGGCCCGCAATTATGGGATCGGTTACCTGCCGCAGGAGCCATCCATCTTCCGCAAGCTGACGGTCGAGGACAATATCCTGGCGGTACTGGAGGCGCAGCCAATTTCGTGGCACGAGCGCCGGGAGCGGATGGAGAAGCTGATTGACCAGTTGGGATTGGGAGTCATCCGCAAGAACCGGGGTTACGCGATGTCGGGTGGCGAACGGCGGCGGGTGGAGATTGCCCGCTGTCTCTGCATTTCACCGTCGTTCATTCTGCTGGATGAGCCCTTTTCCGGAATCGATCCCATCGCGGTACTGGATTTGCAAAAGATCATCTTCGATTTGAAGGCCAGCGGCATCGGAGTGCTGGTTACGGATCATAATGTACGTGAGACCCTGTCGGTTACCGATCGCGCCTATATTATCAACGAGGGGCGCATCTTCCGGACAGGCACGCCGGAGCAACTCGGAAACGATCCTGAAGTGAAACGAGTTTACTTAGGCGAGAGCTTCTCGTTGGTTTAGAATTCGTAGCAGGGGCCGCCGCGCCCAGTAGGGACCCGTTGCATGGTTTTGTTGCAGCCCAAGTTAAACCTCAAAGTTTCGCAGAAGCAGATTCTGACTCCTGGCCTGGTGCAGATGGTCAGCGTCCTGGCGCTCAACAAGCTTGAGCTGGCGGACATGATCACGGCTGAGCTGACAGAGAACCCCGTACTTGAGGAACTTGACGATTCGGTCCCCTTGCTCGACGAAGTTTCGGCCCGCGAAGAAAAAATGGAGCGCGACAGCTCCCTTACCATCCAGGAAGAGCAGCCGGTAACCGCCCAGGAAAAAGATCCCTTCGACGAAATCGATTTCGGCTCGTTCTTCTCGGAATATCTGGATCCCGGCCTGCGCACCTCGATTGAGATGGAAGAGAGCGAGAAGCCCTCATTCGAGAATTTCCTCTCCAAACCCACTACGCTCACCGACCACCTGATGTGGCAGCTGGGCTCGCTGCACGTCAACGAGGACGTGTATCGAGCGGCGGAGCTGGTGATCGGGAACCTGAACGAGGAAGGCTACCTGACCGCGACGGACGATGAACTGCTCGGGCTGGCCGATGAGGAACAGACGACCGGCTTCGCCTCGCAGGCTCCGGAATCGTCCGCAGCCAGCGCGGACCCGCCGGATGAAGCCGCAGCGGCCGCCCTGCCGGCCGAGAATGCCTTGGAGCCGGAGATTTCAGAATCTACTGTGGCCATAGCTGAGGAGGCGTCCTCGCCGAGTGACGCGCAGGCTCAAGAAGTCGAAGCCGAGGCTCCCCGTCCAACCCTCGTGCCCCCGCGGACCGTGCCGGCCCGGGTCCCTTTTAGCCGCGATGCACTGCGCGAAGCGATTGACCTGGTGCGCCAGATGGATCCTATCGGAGTTGGGGCGCGCGATTTGCGGGAATGCCTGTTGGCGCAGTTACAGGGCTTGAAGCGCGTCGATCGCAAGCACGTCAATGGCAGTCATGCCGCCGAACTTGAGGCGCTGGACGATGCCATCGTGCTGGTGAAGGAACATCTCCACGCCCTGCAGAACAAGCGTTACAAGGAAGTGGCCAAGGCCATGGGCCGGCCCCTGGAAGCAGTAATGCATGGCATGGACTTCATTCGCACTCTCGATCCACGTCCCGGCCTGCGCTACAACAAGGCCGAAGCTCGGCTGATCGAGCCTGACGTGGCCTTCGTCAAGCAAGGGGAAGAATATCTCGTCCTGATGAACGACGAAGAGGTCCCGCAGTTGCGTCTGAACCCCACCTACCGGCGGCTATTGAGCCGCGATGTGGCGGAAAAGGACGTGCGCAATTACGTCAAAGAGCGCTATAAATCGGCCATCCAGCTCATCAAGAACATCGAGCAGCGCAAGCAGACCATTTTGCGTGTGTGCTATTCGATCCTGGCGCGCCAGCGCGAGTTCCTCGACCATGGCATTGACTTCCTGAAGCCCATGATGATCAAGGAAGTGGCGGAGGAGATCGGGGTCCATCCCTCGACCGTCAGCCGCGCCGTAGCCAACAAGTACGCTCACACCCCGCAAGGCGTTTTCGAACTCCGATACTTCTTCAGCGAGAGCGTCAACGGACCCGAGGGCAGCGGCACTTCGCTGCTGATCCTCAAGCGCCGAGTCAAGAAGCTCATCGAAGAAGAAGATCCCACCAGGCCGTTGACCGACGAGCAGATCACCCGCATCCTCCAGTCGCAGGGCATCCAGGTCACTCGCCGCACGGTTGCGAAGTACAGGGAAGACATGCGCATCCCGAGCACCCACCAGCGCAGAGTAAAGAACTAGCGGCTGTACCGGCGCCTCGTCCGGTTCCGATAACGCGCGGATTTTGTTCCCGGGCGCGTCTAACTTGAAGGGACGCCGTTGTGAGGAAAGCGCCGCGGCTAAGGCAGCATTAAACCAAACAGGCTGCGGCGAGGAGGGAGCTCAATGACAGTAGAATACTTCGGCAAGCAATACGAAATTACTCCCGCCGTTCGTGATGAGGTCGAATTGGGCCTCACCAAGCTGACCAAGATCCTGGGCGAAAACATCAAAAGTAAAGTCATCCTGTCGGTGGAAAAGCACCGCAACATCGCGGAAATCACGGTGAAGCGGCGTCGCGGCCACCTGGTGGGACTCGCCGAGGCCACGGACATGGTGGCCGCCGTCACCCAGGCCCTGGAACATATCGAGACGCAAGTGCTGCGGCACAACGGCCGCCGCCGCAATATTGGCCGCAAACCGAAAGACAAGAGTTGGACGGCCCCAGTGGCATCGGAAAGCGAAATGCAAATCTCCGTGGGCGCCAACCCCGCGACCGCGGTCCCGGTGGTGGTGCATAAGTTTCCCTCCATCGCCCGCACCACCGAGGCGCACTTAGTGCACACCACGGACTCCATCGCGATGCGGCCCATGACCATCGAGGAGGCGGTCAAGGAATGCGAATTCCGCGATCGCGCCGTGTTCGTCTTCCGCGATCCCAAGGGACAAGTGAAGGTGTTGCATCGCCGGAAGGACGGCAAAATCGAGTTGATCGAAGTGCCGTAAAAAGCTCTTCGGAGATAAATAAGGGGCGCCGATTTCGGCGCCCCTTTTTGTTTGGATTTCTGCCTCCTCAGCAGAATCTGTGGGCTGTTTCCGGTTCCGGAAGGCGTCCCAACGTGTGATAAAGGGCTATTTCCATAGCTTCGTAGGTACGAAAGCCATAGGATCGTCTGGTCACCACTCGAAT
>JBEKNL010000063.1:0-22660 GCA_049522855.1 Candidatus Korobacteraceae bacterium | reverse complement strand
CGGGGTGAAAATCTACTCCTATAATGATCATTGCTCGGCTCCTTTCTCCCGAGCCCTGTTGGTTGGTTCAGCACCACCAACTCTACTCGGGTGTGGGAGCCGACATTGTCATGGAATCAATAATCGGTAATCGACGCGTCCCTGGGTGGTATATTGGAAATTCCATAGCAGCACTGCATTTGCAGCGGGGAGTCACCCATGAGTTCTTCTGCGGTCAAAACAAAACTTGAGGTCATGCCACCGCCATCTCCCGAATCGGTTGCGGACGTCGGCGTGCGCCAAGCCTTCCTCGAAGATCTAGCGCTAAAAGTCCTCTATGTAGGCGGTCCCTTGTCGCTTCGGGAATTGGCGTCGCAGATGCGGCTCAGCTTCGGAGTGGTGAAGGAACTGCTTCACCGGCTGCGGGCCGAGCACCTTTGCGAAGTCACTGGGATAACCGGGAACATTCCTGAGATCGCCATCACTTCTCCCGGCCGAACGCGGGCCTTGGAATTGTTGTCGTCGAACCAGTATGCGGGCCCGGCTCCGGTTTCTTTAGCGAGTTACGTGCGACAGATTCGCCAACAGAGCGTCCGCAATGTGGAAATACATCCGCCCGACGTCAGCCGCGCCTTCGCCCATCTTGTGCTCGACCCCAAGACACTCGCCAAGCTTGGAACCGCACTGAATTCGGGTACTTCAATCTTCTTGTACGGACCAACCGGCACGGGAAAATCCAGCATTGCGACAGCGCTTTCGCAAGCGTTCTCGTTCGATCGGGTATGGGTGCCGTATGCGGTGGAAGTGGATGGTCAAGTGATCTCTGTCTTTGACCCGCATGTTCACAGCCAGGTTAATAGCTCGGTAACGCACAATAGCGATGCGCGTTGGGTGCTCTGCTATCGCCCCAGCGTCTTGGTCGGCGGCGAGCTCACCACGGAAATGCTGGAGCTGCAACTTAATCCGATTACGAAATTCTATACGGCCCCGGCGCAGATGAAGGCCAACAATGGCGTCCTGATCATCGACGATTTCGGACGCCAGCGACTGCGCCCGGAAGAACTGCTGAATCGGTGGGTTGTTCCTCTCGATCGCGGAATTGACTTCCTCACCTTGGCGGGAGGAAAAAAGGTCGAGGTTCCGTTCGAGCTGTTCGTGGTGTTTGCCACCAACCTGGATCCAGCAACCCTGGTGGACGCGGCGTTCTTGCGAAGAATTCAGACCAAGATCAAGGTGGATGCTGTTTCGAAGCAGCAATTCCACGAGATCTTCCGCGCAGTTTGCAGCGAAGCCCGACTTCAATATGAACCTAGCATTGTCGATGAGTTGATAGAGCGGATCCAAAGCGAACTGAAGGAACCGCTGCGGCCCTGCTATCCCCGGGACATTGTGAATCAAATTCGCTGGTCGGCACGTTACAAGCAGCAGGAACCAAGCCTGGATCGGGAGGCCGTGCAGACTGCAGTTGAGGCGTATTTCGCCGTCGGGACAGGAGCGACAGACATGGAATGACCCGACGCGGTGGGCGGATCTTTGACCTCCGCTGCTGGAGCTAGGGTCCGGCGGCCGTTGGGTCAAATGAGCGCCGCTCGAGATCTGTGTTTATTGCAACGTGATGTGGGTGGGGTAACGGGGCGCCGCCGACAGACGCAGCTCGATATCGCGCGTTTCCTTTGCACCCAGAGTAAGCTGCTGTTTTCCAAACTCCATCCGCGGACCTTCCATTTCAACTTGGTAAGTGCCTGGAGCCAAAGACATCAGCAGCGGTGTCTCCCCCACCGGCTTGCCATCAATTCGCACCACCGCGTTCGCCGGCACAGACTTGAAACTGAGCTTGGCTGCATCCTGTCCGGCACGCTGCTCAAGCGCGCGCCGGTTCGCCTCCTCGATACTGTTCTCATCGCGATCGTCCTCGGCGCCGGTCACGGCGGCCGCGTGCTTGTAGGAAGCCGGTACGGAAGCGGACTTCTTGTCCGGGGACAACGCGGAGTTTACCTTGCTGCCGAGTCCGGCTACGCCGGCGCTGCTGCCCGTGGCGACGTGACCGTATTCGATCGTCGCCTGCGCGGCGGCGGGACGCGCACTCACAAAGGCCAGAAGCGCGATGGCCGTTGCCGTGGCTGCAACCATGCGGCCCTGCACAACCGAAACCGCATAAGCGGGGAAAAACGATCGTTGACTGCGGAACATTGAAGTGCACCTCTGGGCCACTAATGTAGCACACGGGGGTGGCCCGAAAGCGCGGACCGGGGGTGCTGGCGGAAAACTGTGCTGCCGTTCGGTTCTGGCGCTACTTTTGCATTCTGTATAAGCGCGTGCGCAACATGCGCGCCTGGTACTCCATGGCTCGAATGCGCTTTCGGCTTAGAATCCAGCTAATCCCCATGGCGACACCTACGAACAATATCAGGCCCGCGGCAGCGCGGTCCTGCACCGTGGCACCCGGTCCCTGGGCGGAAATGCCCCACAGCACACCGCTGCCGATTACCAGCAGAGCGACCCAGCCCATAATCGAAGTAAGAATTCCAGACTTCATGACGCAACTCCTCACCAAACTGAGCGAGCGCCGCGATGGCGGAGAGTCCGCGCGGCCACTCGGCGCCAGCAAATAAATCGACGCCATTTTAGCGCCTCATCGCCGCAAACGGTCCTTAAAAAAGTGGGTCTGCGTGGAAAATACCTTCGATTCGACGAACGGGGCCATGGACGTGAATGCGCTTACGCACAGCCGAGGGCGAAGCCCAGTGCGGCGCAGATCTCCCTTAAGCGCTCAGAGCTCAGCATCGCTACCCGGCGCCCCAGATGGGCCTTGGAGACAGTGACGACGTTGTGGAGATTGATGGCGCACATGTCCTTCATTCCGTCCCGCTCCGTCAGCAGGACTTCGGAGGGTACACCGCGGATGGTGGAAGTGATGGGCGCCACCGTGACGGCAGACAAGTAGCCGATGGCGCTGTCCCGGGTGAGCACGACGACAGGCCTTTGCTTGTCGGGACGAGGGAACCGGTACAAGCGGACTTCGCCGCGCTCTATCGCTCCGGCCACGATGCCACCCGTTCCCACGCCGCAGCGTCGTCGGCCACGTCCGGTCGCCTTCGATAACCTCGCCGATCGCGGGCCTCGACCTCGCACGCGCGCAGGCCCTTCAAGTGTTCGCGAAGGGCCTCCCGAATCAACGAGGAACGGTTGACTCGCGCCTGTTTGGCGGCTGCATTCGCGGCCCGAAGCAGCTCCGAATCCAACACTACCTGGATGGTTTCCATATTGTGGAAAATACTCCACAGTCTAACCCACAGTCAACCGCTGCGAGCGGGCAGGCTCAATGCAGCGACTTCACATAGCAGATCACCTGCCAAATCTGAGGATCGCCCAGCTTCACCCAGGATGGCATACCTTGGCTGCGGTTCCCGTTCACCAGCAGCCAATGAAGGTCTCCGTCGGTGGCCTGTTGCTGCACGCGGGCGCTCTTCAGGGAAGGCCGCTTCTTGGTTCCCTCCGCGTCCTTGCCATGACAGTGGGCGCAGTGATCGAGGAAGATTCGGCGGCCGGCAGCCAGCGCGTCCGGCTGGTCGCGATAGGGATTGACCCGCTCGCGCTCGCGTTGCGGAACGTTCGTCAGCCATGCGCCATTGGAGGTGGCAAATATGGCAATCGCGCCCCAAAGAATGAGAAACGCTGCGACGAAGAATGGAGCCGGCCTGCTTGTCATTGCCTGCTCCGGCGGAAGTGGCTGAAGAACTGTTGGAATTCATACGACACCGAGAAGCGATACAACACGGGAATGCTGTAGCCATTCAGCCCAAACTGCGGCGAAAACGCCACGGTCATCCCATTCGGGGCAGTCCAGTTAACGGTGGGGCCCAGGTATTGCGAGGTCAGGCGAAGCCCGAAGCCGTTGGCGTCGCCCAAGCCACCGTACATTTCGACGCCCGCTTGAAACTTCTCCGCGCACAACGCGCATTCGTGCGCGCTGGCGGCCAGTTGCAGAGGACGGCTTGCACCCAAGGCATAGCCGAACTCCCAGGGATCGCCCGCGAAATTCTTTTCGCCAATGAAGTTTTCGCTGATGTTCCAACCGTGAAGGTTGCTGCCCAGAATCAGTTTGAGTTCAACCTCGCGTTCTTTATTCATGTGCGCCAGCCGGTTCGGCGTCAGGAAATCGTACCTGCCGTCGTGACCGACGACCTCTCGTATGCTTTTGTCGGCGCTGATGTCTTCGAATTCGGCATAGAGCACGGGATTGATCCAGTGCTCACGGGAAAGAGGGCGGAAGCGGTTCTCCCAGCGGAATCCGGTAAAGATGGTGCTTTCGTTCTGGGTCGCTTGTCCGTCGAGATAAAACTCTGTCGTCCACCAGCCCTTCAGGCCATACTCAAATTCGATATCCGAGCCCATAAAGCTGCTGCCACTGGGAGGATTGCCGACCGCGTTGAACCATTCGATGTCGAGATTTCCAGGCTCCTCCATTTCCTGCGAGTAGGTAACGAAGTAGGGATATTCCTGAGCATGACATGCAAGGCAGGAGGGCAGCAGCATTCCCCCCAGCAGCAGCGCGGCGCAGCCGATGCGCGCCAACGCCGCCCGTGCCAACGATGTAAGTCCCCACGTAGCCATGTTTCTAGAACTCATCCAACTCATCTCACAAATCGTTACGGGGTGTATCAGGGCACGACCTTTAGTCGTGCCGAACGACGCCCAGGAAAGATCAGGGCTTTAGCCCTGGCAAAACAGGTCCCTCAGGGGCTGAAGCCCAGGTCGTTTGTTGACCCATTGCGGCACGGCTGAAGCCGTGCCCTGATACAAAATGATTTATGAGATGTTTCCCAGTTGCGACTCGGTCGCATCTGGTGTTAACCTGTCTATGCTGTCGGTAAGCGGGGATGGCTGTCAAGCAGTAGCCGAAGATTTCGTCGCAGCCGTCTTGCGACCAGTTGCAACACCGGAGGACACCACCGTATGCCTCTGCCGGAAACCCAGATTCCAGGCCGTCTGCAGGCTTATTTCAGCGAGCGCGGCATTCGCATCACGCAGCAGCGGCGCGCCGTTCTGCGCGTCATCGAAACCGCCACCAAGCATCTCGACGCCAGCCAGATCCTGCGCAAGGTGCAGAGAGTGGACGCTTCCGTGGACCGCAGCACGGTGTACCGGACCTTGCAATTGCTCAAGCGGCATGGGCTGATCGACGAACTCGACTTAATGCACATTCGCGGGGAAGGCCATTACTACGAGCGGAGAATGAACCGCGAGCACATTCACATCGCCTGCCTGCGCTGCGGCAAAATCACGGAGTTCGTGACCAGCACCTACGACAAACTCAAGCAGCAAGTGGAAAAAGACTGCCACTTCAAGATTCTGGTGTCCCGCTTAGAGGTGGGCGGCTACTGTTCGGCTTGCCGTCAATAAGAGCGCAATGCGCCGCGTCAACCCACAAAAAAAACGCCGGCGTCGGAAGGCGCCGGCCCAGCGGCGTTGCTAGCAATTTCATTGTGGAACTGGTTTTTCCATTCCCAAAATGGGTTCTCGCCAACATCAGCTTCAACATGTGCCTGCCGGAGCATTTTTCTTTATACAACGGATTTTTGTTTTTCCTATACATCAAGCGGATAGGAGCAGCCATCTGTCACCAAATCTCGTGACCCCAGTCACCGACTTTCTTGACCAACCAGCGAGAGAATGAGTAAGCGGGAGAATAGTCTTTTGTTCCCGGCTGCATGGAGGTGTACTTTGACTACCCAAGTCAAATTCTCCCGCATAGCAATTAGCAAGATCTTACTGGCAACCGACTTTTCTCCCGAGTCGCAGAACGCCCTCAAGTGCGCCATTTCCCTGGCTAAGCGTTACGAGTCGAAGCTTTTCCTCGCCCATGCGATCTCGGAGGAAACATTCCTTACGGGTGCAGAAGTGTGGCCCGCGTTGATTGACACGGCGCAACGCAACGCGGAAAAGAACATGGCCCGGATCGAGCAAGACCAAGACTTGCAATCTCTTGCTCATGAAGTCCTGCTGCAGGCCGGTGAGACCTGGGAAGTGCTCTCGCGGCTGGTGTCGGACCAGAACATTGATCTCATTGTCATGGGTACCCATGGAAGCGGAGGGATTGACAAGCTGATGTTGGGGTCGACGGCCGAAAAGGTAGTGCGGCATGCGCCCTGTCCCGTGCTCACCGTGGGACCCCGTGTCCGATTGCTGTCCCTGGAAAGCTTCAGCAACATTCTTTATGCCACCGATTTTTCCAGCGGGTCTCTGCGGGCCCTAAACTATGCGCTGTCGCTCGCAGAAGAAGATCGCGCCGAATTGACCATGCTGCATGTCATCGAGAGCTTGCCCGTGTCCGACGGAGAATTCGTCGAGTGGAAGCGCCGGGATTGCGAGCGATTGCGGCAACTGGTCCCGACTGGCATCGATCTCCCGTCCCAGCCCGAGATGGAAGTTGAAGTTGGGGATCCAGCGGAGGAAATTGTACGGCTGGCGGACGCTCGCAACGCAGAGCTTATCGTCATGGGTTCGCACCCCAGTGGCGCGGTGTCAACCCACTTACCGTGGACGACGTTGCATCACGTGTTGCAGCATGCACACTGTCCCGTGCTGACGGTCCGCGCAACATAGATTGATCAGCGGACGTTGCCCACGAGCTGCCTCAGGAGCCAAAGGTCGCTCATCGTGATCATTGGTTTGGGAGTCGATCTTGTCGAAAACAGCCGCCTCACGCAGGAAACCGCGCGGGGCGATTGGCGGCCCGAGAACGGAGTCTTCACTCGCGCAGAGATCGAGCGCTGTAGCACCGGCAAGGACCCGGCGCTGCGCTATGCGGCCTGCTTCGCCGCTAAAGAAGCAACGCTGAAAGCGCTGGGGGTCGGAGTCAGCGATTGGGCAATGTTTCGCGAAGTGGAGATAGGCTTAGATAACAACGGCGAGTATGCAGTGGTTCTGCATGATCGCTTGAAGTCGCAATCGGAACAGTTGGGTGTACGGCACATCAGAGTTTCAATTGCCGCCGCTGCCAAACAAACTGGCGCAATGGTCATTCTGGAGTCTTGAGCGGCCATAGTCGCGATGATCGGAGATGCCTATGAGCTACCCGACGGTCTGCGAAGAACTGACCGCGAAATCGTATGAGGAACTTACCGCCAACTTCGACTGGTCCATCGCGGGGCGCGAGTTAGGCTACAGGCCCGGCGACCCGATCAACATTGGCTGGATGTGCAGCGACCGCATCTGCCACCTGGGAATGGCAGACAAAGTGGCCCTCTACTGGGAAGATTACCAGGGCAATCAACAGCAGTTCACGTTCGATGATCTGCGGGTTTTGTCGAACACTGTGGCGCAGTTTGTCTGCAACCTCGGCATCCAGCCCGGCGAACGCGTCTGCTTGTTTATGGACCGTGTGCCCGAGTTGTACATCGGGTTTCTCGGCATCCTGAAAACGGGCGCAGTTGCACAGCCGCTGTTCTCGGCTTTCGGCGATGAATCGCTGCTCGTCCGGCTGCAAAACGCCGGCACCTCAGCCATCCTTACGCAGAAGAAACACCTCCACAAGGTACGCAGGATTCGCGAGCAGCTTCCGAACTTGCGGCACATCATCGTTGTGGATGCAAGCGACTCTGCGCTGCAACCGCGCGAAGTGTCGTTCGACATGAAGCGGGCGCCGAGGGTCGAAGACTTCGCGGTTTATCCGACCGTGGCCGAGTCGCCATCGGTCCTGCATTACACCTCCGGCACGACCGGCCAGCCCAAAGGCGCGCAGCACGTGCAGTACTCCATCATTTCGCAGTATCTCACGGCGAAATGGGTGCTGGATCTGCAGCCGGATGACATCTACTGGTGCAACGCCGATCCGGGATGGGTCACCGGCACGTCGTATGGCATCATCGGCCCCTGGTCGAACGGCACGACGCAGGTGGTGCTCGATTCCGGCTTCAACGCAGAGCGATGGTACGAGTTCATCGAGAAGCACCGGGTTACGGTTTGGTATTCGGCGCCTACGGCGATCCGGTTGCTGATGAAAGAAGGCACCGAGGTCGTGCGCCGGCATGACCACTCCAGCCTGCGCCACCTGGCAAGCGTGGGCGAGCCACTCAATGCCGAAGCCGTTCTCTGGTCGCAGGAAGCTTTCGGCAAGCCCTTCCACGACACTTTCTGGCAGACCGAGACCGGCTGCATTGTGATCACCAATTTTCCCGGCATGCCGATCAAACCCGGTTCCATGGGGAAACCGTTCCCGGGGATCACCGCGGCGGTGCTGAATACGAAGACGTACGAACCCATCACCGAGCCGGGGATTGCGGGATTGATCGCGCTACGTCCCGGCTGGCCGTCGCAGGTCCGGAGCTATTGGAACAATGAAGCCGGATTCAAGGCCAAATTCAAGAATGGCTGGTATCTGTGCGGGGACCGCGCCTCCATCGACGCCGATGGCTACTACTGGTTCATGGGCCGCGACGATGATGTGATCAACACCGGCGGACATCTCGTCGGACCCTTCGAGATCGAGTCGGCGCTGCTGGAACACCCCGCGGTGTATGAATCCGCCGCCGTCGCCAAGCCCGACCCAGTCAATATGGAAGTGGTGAAAGCATTTGTAACTCTGAAACGGGGCTATGAACCGAGCGACGATCTGGAACTGGAAATCATGAACCACATTCGCAAGCGACTGTCGCCGCTGGCCATGCCGCAGGCGATTGAGTTTGTTGATTCCCTGCCGAAAACGCGCAGCGGCAAAATCGTGCGCCGCGTTCTGCGCTGCAAGGAGTTCAACGAACCGGTGGGGGACCTCTCCACCATCATGGATGACTAGGCCAACAACCAAGGAAGCAGGACACAACGACCATGGATGAAATCACCAAACTAGTTCGCGATTACGTGATCCGGGAGTATTTGGAAGAAGGCGACGAGCGCGAAATCACCGAGACCACTCCGCTGATTTCGGGAGGGATTGTGGATTCGTTCTCGATGGTATCGCTCAAGCGCTTCCTAGAAAAAAAGTGCAACATTCAGATTCCCGACGCCTGTGCTACGCCTGACGCCTTCGATACCGTGCAGAGCATTGTTGCGCTGGTACACCGGTTTCAGAAAGCACAACCCGTCACGGTGTGAAGACGCGTTTGCACCGCACAAATATGTCGGCAACCGAAGTTGCTTGCGTCTGCGGCGCTGGACGGGGCGTCTGGGCCGCCGGCACAGCACTCATATCGTAGTTATCGAGGAACATCATGGCCTTCATTGATGCATTTCGCAATCGTTACCAGGCCGAGATCGACGGGATCAAGGCCGCCGGCCTCTTCAAGGAAGAGCGCTACATCCATTCACCGCAGTGGTCGGAGATTGAGGTCGAGTTTCCGGCCGGCTCGAAAATCAAGAAGTGCATAAACATTTGCGCTAACAACTATCTGGGACTGTCCAGCCATCCTGAGGTGATCGCGGCGGCGCACGCCGGGTTGGACAGCCGCGGCTATGGCATGTCATCGGTGCGCTTTATTTGCGGCACGCAGGATATCCATCGCGAACTCGAGAACCGCCTCACGGAATTCCTCGGGACCGAAGACACGCTCCTCTTTCCTTCCTGCATGGACGCGAACGGCGGCTTCTTCGAGGCTTGCCTGAACGAACAGGACGTGATGATCGCAGATCGGCTCGTGCACGCTTCCATCGTGGATGGGATGCGCCTGTGCAAGGCCATGCAGGACACGTTCAAGCATTCCGACATGGGGCATCTGGAGGAGAAGCTGCAAGAGCACTTGGACAAGCGCTCGCGGATGATTATCACCGACGGCGTCTTCTCCATGGACGGCGACATGGCCAAGCTCGATGAAATCGTTGAGCTGGCCGAAAAGTACGACGCCATGGTCTTTCTGGACGACTCGCACGCCAGCGGATTCATCGGCCGCACCGGACGCGGGACGCATGAACATTGCGGCGTCTTGGGGAAAATTGACGTGATCACCACTACTCTGGGCAAGGCGCTGGGCGGCGCTTCCGGCGGCTGCGTCAGCGGGCGTCGCGAACTGGTGGAGATGTGCCGCCAGCGGGCCCGTCCATTTCTTTTCTCCAACTCAGTGGCGCCGGTCATTGTGGCTGGTGCGCTGAAGGTGCTGGAACTGATCACCGCCACTACGGAGCGCCGCGACAAGCTGGAATGGAATGCCAAGTACTGGCGTGGACTGCTGAAAGATGCCGGGTTCGACATCAAGGAAGGCGAAAGCCCGATCGTGCCCGTCATGCTCTACGACGCCAAGCTGGCACAGGACTTCGCCCGCGACCTGTTCGACGAAGGCGTGTATGCGGTCGGCTTCTTCTTCCCGGTCGTGCCCAAGGGACAGGCCCGGATTCGCACCCAGTTGTCTGCCGCGCACGAGAAACATCACCTGGATTTTGCCATCGAGGCCTTCAAGAAGGTCGGCGAGAAGCACGCGGTGTTGGGACTCGGAAAGAAGGAATTGCTGGCCAGGGCCGGCGCATGACGCCGGTTAGTGCGGGTCGGAGATTCGAGAATCGTTAACCGTAACGCAGCCCTCGGCGGTCGTTCGGCCGTTGAGCGACCGCCAATTCACCCAAGAACCGCTTCCGTGACGCAACGGCGCTCATGATACGGAGGTCGCCATGCTTTGCGAAGAACTGGAACTGCTTGAGGGACAATTCGACGAGATTGTGACCGCGCTGGAGGACCCATCCTTAACCGACGACGAACGAAGGGCCCTGGAAAAGTCCTATGCGGAGTTGAGCCACATCATTAAGGACCATCAGAAGTCCGGTCACCGGGGCAGTCCTTGTTTTGAGGAATAATTAAGGGACAGCTAGCCCACGGGCGATCTGAATCGCGTAACCAATCGCCTTGCGGACCGAAACTGTGCCGGCGCGGGTCAGGAGCGCGCACTGCTTCCATATCCGGACTCGATTTCCGCAAGCATAGTGTCAATATCTCCGGAGGGATAGTCATGTTCCGCGGCCCTACGGATAGCCTCCAGTTTCTTGCCGAGGCTGCCCGTGGGCTCCTGGCGGCTTGCCGAATCCAAGGCTTGCCGCACCCACTCTGCCAGGGACATGCGGCGCGAGCGGGCCACGCGCTGGATTTCTCGATATTCCGGATCTTGCAAGATCACCTGTCGCCTTTTAGACATTGCACTAGTTTATCTGGCTGCTACCTATGAGTCAGCTTGGAGCGAAGACTGCTCCGAGGCAGCCAGGCGCTGTAGCGCAAGCATCGCCTGAAGCGCCTTCGGTCCAGTTGTCCTCGCGCCGGCAGATCGTTCGAGGCCAAGGGTGAATGTGGCTGCCCCTCACGCTCTAATTCCGGCGAGGAGCAACGCGAAATCTGGCGGAGACATATTCTCCCGCAGGACCAGGGCCCATTTGCCATCGGGCAAAAGGGCAAGCGGCGGTTCCTCGCCCAAACGGACGGCAGAGGCACCATTCGTTTCCCGCATAAGAGCGGCGTACTCGCCACCCCCCGCCTCCCCGGCCTCGACGAACAGAAGCGGCTTGCCCTCTTCGGAGACGTCGCTGGGAACCGTCCAATCTTTGCCAATTCAAGTCGCGTTCTTTGTTCTCCCCTGGGGCCAGGCCGATCGCGCCAGCGCGCATGGCATCACGCGAGATCAGGGCGCGCCCGCCAGCGCCGACGTCATGCAGAGTGAGCGTACCGGCCCTGCGGTCACGGCAGGTTGTGCCGATTGTCACTGTTTGAAGATGCGATATGCGCGATACTGCTTGGTTCTTAAAGCTGTACAGGTGCGGCGTTGCGTACCTCGAGGCGGCCGCCGGCAAAGGGCCGGAAAGGAAAGCTCATGGATACGAAAGACCTGGGCATCAACAGCAAGCTGATTCACGCTGGCCACAAGCCGGACGCCACCGGTTCGGTGAACGTTCCCATCTACCAGACCTCCACGTTTGCATTCAGGAATGCCGCGCATGGGGCAGCGCTCTTCGCTGGGGAGGAAGATGGATTCATCTACACGCGTATTGGGAATCCAACTATTCAGGCCCTGGAAGACAGCGTGGCCGAACTGGAAAACGGTTGCGGAGGCATTGCAACCAGTTCGGGCATGGGCGCAGTCTGCACCGTATATCTGGCTATGCTGCAAGCGGGCGCACACGTCGTCAGCACAGCCTCGGTGTACGGTCCCAGCCGGGGATTAATGGAGAAAGATTTCTCGCGCTTCGGAGTCGAATCTACGTACGTTGACACTTCTGAGCTTTCCCAGGTGGAGCAGGCGCTGAGGCCGAATACCAGACTCGTCTACCTGGAAACTCCTGCCAATCCCACCATGCAGGTCAGCGACATCGAACGCATCTCGGAGCTGGCGCACGCTCACGGGTGCCTGGTGGTCGTGGACAACACCTTCGCCAGCCCCTACTTGCAACGCCCGCTGGAACTGGGCGCAGATGTGGTCCTGCACTCCGTAACCAAGTTCATCAACGGCCATGCCGATGTCGTGGGTGGAATTATCGTGGCAAAAGACAAGGCTGTGTACCAGCGCCTGCGCAAGGCGATGGTGAACTCCGGCTGCAACATGGATCCACACCAGGCATTCCTGGTGCTACGCGGTCTCAAGACGCTAGGCATCCGGGTGGAGCGAGCTCAGCAAAGCGCAATGGAGATTGCGCGCTGGCTGGCGAAACAGCCTGAGGTGAGTGCGGTACGTTACATCGGGTTGGAATCCCATCCCCAGCATAATCTGGCCAAGCGGCAGATGAGCGGCTTCGGTTCCATGATCAGCTTCGAACTGAAGGGCGGGATGAAAGCCGGCCGACTGCTCATGGACCACGTCCGAGTCGCAACTTTGGCGGTTTCGCTGGGCGGAGTGGAAACTCTGATCGAACACCCGGCGTCGATGACGCACGCGAGCATATCTCCCGCCAATCGGCGCGCGGCCGGTTACAGCGACGGGCTCGTCCGGTACTCGGTCGGCATTGAGGACGTGGAGGACTTGATCGCCGATCTGCGTCAAGCTCTCAATGCTATTGCCGAGGCGGCAGGCGGGGCGGAAAAGGGCAGCGCTGTTTGTGCAGAGGAAGACGCAGTAACGGTGGTTTCCTGACCGAATGCTTTCATCGACAGGAACTTCGATCACGCCTAAACAGGCTGCGGAAAAAGTGGATTGCATCTCGCTTTGAAGGGGCGCACCTTTAGGTGCGCCGTTGTAACCCCCTTTATTTTTGTCATTCCGAGGGGCGAACAGGGGTCCCCGACAAGCGCCGTTTTTGCGCTTGTTGGGGTAAAGTTCAACCCCGAGGAATCTGCGGTTTCCTTTCAGTGTGACCACTTTTTCCGCAGCCTGTAGAGGGCCAAAGGTGGGCTGAGGCGCGGGCATGGCACGCGTTCGCGCCGGGAAAGCGGCGTTCCAGAATCTAGCTGCATCTGTTGAAGGGCGAAGATTGCCTGTTGCTTGGTCGGCACCAGCAGCGCAAGGTTGAGCTTTGCTGCTGACTCCAACGCCGCCCGGCTCGGAGCACCTTAACCGGCAAAGTGCAGGGGAGTGTCTTATGAGTCCCGTTGAGACTGTTCTTCACTTTCTGGACCGCATCAACCAGCGAGAGGTGGACAAGCTGGCCGAGTTGATGACGGAGGACCACGTTTTCATTGACTCGCTCGGCCAATCCGTGCAGGGTCGCGAGAAGATGCGAGCCGGGTGGCGAGGCTACTACGCATTTTGCCCAGACTACTGGGTTTCCCATGAGGAGATTTTTCAACATGGAAACCTTGTGGCCGTGTTCGGCTCGGCGGGCGGCACCATCGCCGCCAATGGCAAGCTTCCCCCGGAAAATAAATGGCGGACGCCGGCTGCTTGGCGGGCTGTGGTGGAAAGGGGCTTGGTGAAGGAGTGGCAAGTGTACGCCGACAACAAGCCGGTGTACGACATTCTGGCAAAGTCCAAACCTCATCAGGAACAGTAGGGTCAATTCGCAGACTCGGGCTACTCTGACATTACCGGATTAGGGAAGGTTGCCGACCAACCGGACGGGACCCTGATCCGACACTTCCCGGAACCACGTTTCTGGCCAACTATGGTTTTGCGATTGGCCGGTGATTGTTGAATGACGAACTTAGCAACAATGAATTGCCCGTTACGCACGCCCTATCATCGGAGTTCGGTTCAACTCCGATCAGCGATGATCGGCGGTAGACGTTGATGCCGCCGGGACCACGCAGTTGATTCTGGATATCTCCGCCTATTTTGCGCCGTAAGACCGGCCACGATTCGCTCACAACCCAGCCCAGTGCTACTTCCCGACTGCGTCACCGCAAGCGGTGACGCAGTTCACGGACAAACGGGGCGGTTGGCAGTTATTCATTGTTGCTTGTGTGCGGCAAAGTGCCTCGTATCCACTCCGTGCAGACCTCACGCCCGCTCCTTCTGATGGAAGTTTCGGCTCCTTTCTCTGCTCCGGATCTCCAATCGAGAAACTGCGCACTTGAGGGCTGCCAGTCTTGTACCCGGTCTAAGCCTAAAAGGAGGCGGTATGAAGAAATCCAGCGCATGGAAAATGGTCTGCATCGTCTTTATGTTTTGTGCCGCGACGGCGATTGCCTCGCCCGCACAAACCTTGACCACGCTGTACAGCTTCACCGGCGGTAATGACGGTGGATTTCCTTTAGGCCGGCTGGTGCAGGCTACGGACGGAAACCTTTACGGCACCACGTTCCAATACGGCGCCGCCGGTAGCGGCACGGTTTACAAACTTACCCCCAGCGGCACACTGACCACCCTGCACAGTTTCACAGGGTATTCGGACGGGGCCCAGCCTTATGCCGGGCTGATCCAAGCCACCGACGGAAACTTCTACGGAGTGGCGACCCTAGGAGGGTTTGCGCGCGGCACGGTCTTCAAAATCACTTCCAGCGGCACCTTCACCAGCCTGCATGCCTTCGCTGGATATCCGACCGACGGTGAAAATCCTTGGCCCCCGTTGGTGCAGGCCAGCGATGGGAACTTTTACGGCACCACCTACGCAGGCGGGACCAATGCTACTTCGCAGCGGGGACGGGCGGACTGTCGCTGTATCCGGCGGCGCCTTGCCGGGTCATCGACACCCGCCACGAGGGCAGCGGTCAGCCCTTCAGCGGGACCCTGAGCCCTCCGGTGAATGTCGTGGGTAGTCAATGCGAACCGCCGGCCGCGGCGCAGGCTTATGTCTTCAACGCTACGGTTGTCCCGACAGGCGCACTGGGCTACCTGACACTGTGGCCGGACGGCCAGTCGAAACCGGTGGTCTCGACGCTGAACGCACTGGATGCCTCGATCACCAACAACATGGCGATCGTGCCCAGCACGAACGGAAACGTCGATGCCTATGCGTCGGGGATCACGCAGTTGATCCTCGACATCTCCAGCTACTTCGCGCCATAGGGCCTGCAGAGGAGAACGGGTGTCGTCGGGAGACGGATCGCTAACTTGTCCCGGAGTCGGCTGCTGGGAGCTAGGGAGCCGATTCCGGTCGTATGAAGAGCGACTCTGACATTGCCGGATTGGAGAAGGGTTGCCGACCACACCGAAAGCGGGGGCACGCTGCAATCCTCCCGCATTGAATGAATTGTTCGTAATTCAAGGCTCGCGGGATCGCTGGTCGGCGACCGGTCTGCGATGACCTAGTTCACCGGCCCCAGATACTGGTCCAGCCAGTCCAGGGGTTGCTTGATGAGTTCGTTGCGCGGGATGTTGTGACCCGTGTCGAAGAGTAGATGTTCCTTCTGGTCCTTCCTCGAACCGAGTAACTTGTAGTGTCACGACCACACTACAACTCAGGAAGGTCCAGCGATTTCCCATCTCCGTTACGGCAACGAAAAAGAGAACTTGGCCACGAAGGCGTTCTGCCCACCCGGGATCCCCGGCCAGGGCTGGGCCGGATTCTTCACAGGAAAGTCAGAAGAGGAGGTAAGTCCCGTCAGGACCACGTTGCCGGCGGGATCGACGGCCAGTCCGTAGGCGCGGTCATTGCCTGACCCGCCGACGAAAGTGGAATAGCCCAACCAGCTACCACGTGGGCTGACTTGCATGAGTATGGCGTCGAAACTCCCCTGCTGAGCGGTGAACAACGCGTTGTTGGTGTACGGAAACCTCGTAGGGGCCGTAAGAGGAATTGGAAAGGGAACGTATTGTGAGCATAGGCTATAGTTTTTTAGCCTAAAAGCGCAGTATTAAATAGGCACTAAGGTATGGGTGAGACAGCTCGCGGGTTGAATAACGGACACGCACGTAGAACGAGAAATCTAATGCGCTGAAATTCCATGATGTATATAGTGTGAGGCTGTTTGGATCTAAGCCAGAAATTCCGATTGCCATCTGCGCGCGGGAGTATCCATGTACTTCGAACAGTTCTACCTGGGATGTCTGGCCCACGCTTCATACCTGCTGGCATCGGAAGGCGAGGCGATCGTCGTCGATCCGCAGCGTGATGTCGAGATTTACCTGCAAGCGGCGCAGCAACAGGGCGTCAGCATCCGTCACATCTTCGAGACCCACCTGCACGCCGACTTCGTCTCCGGCCACAAAGAGCTGGCCGCCCGGACCGGCGCCGCCATCTACATCGGCGGCAACGCCGGAGCCACGTTTCCGCACGTCCCGGTGCAAGATGGTTTCGCGTTGCGCGTCGGAAAGCTGCGCATCGACGGGCTCGAAACTCCGGGCCACACTCCAGAGAGCATTTGCCTGGTCATCACCGACGAACAGAAATCGCAGCGGCCCTGGGCGGTGCTCACCGGCGACACGCTGTTCATCGGAGATGTGGGCCGTCCTGATCTGTCGAAGACGCACACGCCCCAGGAACTCGCCGGGCTGATGTACGACTCCTTGCACGGCAAGCTGCTGAGGTTGCCGGATGACGTGCTGGTCTATCCCGCGCACGGAGCCGGCTCGCTTTGCGGGCGGAATATGCGCGCGGAACGCTTCTCCACGGTCGGGACCGAACGGCTCACCAACTATGCGCTGCAGATCAAGCGTCGCGAAGATTTTGTCCGGCAGATGACCAGCAATCTGCCGGCGCGGCCCGATTACTTTCTGGAGGACGCGGCGATTAACCGCGCCGGGGCCACGCCGCTGACAGAATTGCCCGAGTTGAAGCCGATTTCAGCAGCCGAGTTGGGTCTCATGTTGGAGCGCGGCGCGATTGCGCTTGATGTGCGCCCTAACGATCAGTTTGCCGCGGGCCACGTGCCCGGCTCGATCAACGTCGCGCTCTCCGGGCAGTTTGCTTCGTGGGCAGGGGCGGTGCTGGGGTTGTCGGCAGATCCGGTGCTGATCGCCGAAACTGCCGAGCAACTGGACGAGGCGCGGCTGCGTCTGGCGCGAGTCGGGATCGAAAATCTGTCTGGCTATCTCGACGGCGGGCCCGCCGGTTGGGAGCGGGCGGGATTTGCCTTGCAGCAGTTGCCACAGATCACGGTGCAGGAACTCAACTCGCGCCTGCGAGCGAACGCTCTGCAGGTGCTCGATGTCCGCCGCGAGAGCGAATGGGAGGGGGGACACATCAACGGCGCCGATTGGTATCCCCTGGATCGCTTCAAGGCCGCACTCCCGGCGATCGAGCCGAAGCAGCCGCTCGCCGTCCACTGCAAGAGCGGTTATCGCAGCGTTATCGCATGCAGCCTGCTACAACGGGCCGGCTACAACAACGTCATCAACGTGATCGGCGGTTTTGACGCCTGGCTGGAGGCGCAACCGCCGCTAGCGAGCGGTACCGCAGTCAGCGCTTGACTGCCGTAGGCACCATTGTCGGAGGCATATCAGGGAATTGCTTTTCTGATGCCGGCTGGATCGACCGCGGGAATCCTAGCGCAAACGACCCTAACCTTACTGCACCACCTCTGTCCCAAACTTCTGCTTGAATGTCTTCTCTCGCATGTAGTTCGTTATGGTGGTAAACGAGCATTAGCTTCGCATCGGCGCGCATAGCGTTGTAGGCCAGCGCGCTGGCTTCGGGGAATGCTTTGTCGTCCTGCTGCGTGATGTTGCCGGCCAGCGGCTGGACCGGTGTGACCGCAGGCGCTCCCACCTTGGCTGCCTGGATCTGGTTCTGTACGGTGATCGTCTGCAGTTGCAGGTTCAGCGCATTGAGCTGATTTTGCATCGCTGTTAGATCAGGATTGGGCGGATTGGGCGGGGACGCGGTCTGCGCCGCCAAATTCATCCCCAATATCAAACGGCGAGCTGCCATCCTTTGCGTTCGGTCATCGGCCAACCCGGTGTAGAGATTGAACTCAGCAATGCTGCGGAATTGGGCGCAGACTCTCGGAAATCGCCCAAGCCCGCACTATCGAGGCTGGGACTTGGACTATCCGGCTAGGAGGTTTGAATTTCAATTGAATTGTGATCCTGCGCTGGCGCCGTTCGCAGCGCGAGCCATCAGCCGGCGAATTTCCGTCTGGTGAACGAAATTCGCGGATGCACGCGTGTGCAAGGGAGCGCATTTCGGAGACAGATTTCAAGACTGTCTGGCGGAGGATGCAGTCACGAGCGAACCCTTCTCCGCCCTAAATTCCCTGCTAACAGGGAAAAATACAGGGAATTTCGTGAATTTGGCTGACTCATTCCGGTCGTTAGTGGCCGTAATCGCTTCATTTTGCGTGACTTCTGCTGCCAGAGGCGAGTTTTTGCCTTAAATAGAACAGGGAATTATCAGTGGCTTATCAGGGAATTCACGGCCGCTTATCAGGGAATTAAGCTCCCTCTCCTTGATGGCACCGGAGCCTCTGGTCCAGATAAAAACCGAAATCGCGCCGTCGAAAACAAGAGAAGACGTTGGGCTCATAACCCAAAGGTCGGTGGTCCAAATCCAGCCCTGGGCTTAACTCCCATTGAAATCAATAGGCTTAGGGGTCTGAAACCTGCGAAAGTAGGGCGAAACGACCTCTGTTTTGTGAGCAACTTTTTCTAGATACGCGGAAGCTGGGAGTTCGCCTCACGCACTCCAGCAACTGACGCCTTGTATTGTTAGTTCGCAACGTTCGTGCCAGAGCCGTTATTCGTTGACGGTCAGTTGCTGCGTCCTTAAGATGAGGTGACCCACACAGGCTCCGACATCTCTTAATGATCGACCAGATCATCTCGCATTACCGCATCGTCGAGAAACTCGGCGGTGGTGGTATGGGCGTCGTCTATAAGGCGGAGGACGTCAGCAGCGGAAAAGATTCTGGACGCACTAGCGACGGACGCTTGCCCCGGTTGGTCGCAGCCAAATAAACACTGAAGTTTTTGGCGGCGATGTGCAGAAAAGCTGAGATGAGAAAAGTGACAATGAGGATAAGGAGGAATTATGACTGAGTCAATTCTTGGTGGCATCAAGCGCGATACGGGCTGGTCCATCGTTCTGGGCGTGCTAATCATCGTACTCGGGATCGTCGCGATGATGGCCCCGCTGGTGGCCGGCGTCGTCGCCGTGTACATCATCGCATGGTCCGCCATCTTCGGCGGAGTTGCCCAGGTCGTCTACGCCATTCGAACCCATGAAGGTGGACACACGTTCCTGGAAGTGATCCTGGGGCTGGTCTACATCGTCGCCGGCTTCTTCCTGCTGGGTCATCCCCTCGGGGGCCTGCTGGCCCTGACCCTGCTGCTTGGAAGTTTGCTGGTGGTGTACGGAATCTTCGCGCTGGTGCTGGCGTTTCATTTGCGCCCGTTGAAGCCTTGGGGATGGATCCTGTTCGATGCCATCATCACAATTCTCTTGGGCGTTATGATCTGGGCCCACTGGCCAGTGAACGCGGAGTGGGTCGTGGGCACGCTGTTCGGCATCAGCATTTTCTTCTCTGGCATAACTCGCCTAATGGTCTCGATGGGAGTCAGGCGGTTGGCGGAAGGCAAAGTCTAGTCCGAGCAAAGAGCGAAACGCCGGAAGTGATCCCTCCTATCTGGGAGGGGACATTTCTTGTATGTTGGCCATCGCACTTAGATCCAATCACTCTTGCCCTGCTGCATCAATAATATTGGCATGATATCCGGCGCTCTTATTGAAACCCAAGCCCTGACAGTGCGCTGCCCTACATGTGGCGCTGGTGCCCATTCGCGGTGCGAGCGTGCCATTGGTGGCGTCCGTCGGCAATCTCACTTGGAGACGAGAGTCGTGGAGTCAGATGCAATCGTTTGGGCTCGACCTTACCGACATCGCAGACGAGTCGCCGGTTGTCGAACACCGAGCAGCATTGCGGGCTGCAGTTCTCAACTTCTGGATCGCCAGCTACTCATCAAGCGACCGGCGAAGCGCCTCCAATTTATGCTGGGTAGGGAGGAGCTGAATGACCACGAACTCAACTTCGTTCCGCCAGGGTCTCGTGTTCGTATTACTTTTGTCCGCTCTTCTTCTCCTGATTGCCTGCGGTAAGAAGGAAGCTGCGCCCCCAGCCAATACGGAGCACGCGAAGCAGCAGGCTACTCCACCAGCATCTTCACCAGACGAACCGCCCGCGCCGTCGAGCGACATCAAGTTAGGCCCGGCTTTCGCGCGTCGAACCGGCGATCTGGATGAGATGGTGAAGAGGCGCAATATCCGCGCACTGGTCCTGCTCAACCCCATCAGTTTCTTCTACGCCAAAGGGCTGCCGAGGGGCGTGATGTACGAGGCACTCGAAGAATTCCAGAAGTTCGCCAACCAGAAGCTGAAAACAGGCAAGCTAAGTGTGGAAGTCACATTCATTCCCATGCGAGTCGATCAGATTGAAGCAGCTCTGACCGAGGGGGTGGGAGACATGATCGCCTCCGGAATCGCCGTCACGCCTGATCGTGAAAAGCGAGTTGCCTTCTCGATGCCGATACAGACAGACGTAACCCAGATCATCGTGACGGGATCAAGTTTCGGTCCGGTCTCCACCCTCGCGGACCTTGGTGGAAAAGAGGTGTACGCCAATCCGCTTACTACTTATTACGAAAACCTGCAAAAGGCAAAAGAGCAGCTCCAAAAGGCCGGCAAGACGCCGATCGTCATCAAGGCGGCAGACAAGACCTTGATGGACGACGATCTGGTGCAGATGGTGAATGCCGGACTGATTCCGGCGACGGTCACCACCAAACGACAGGCCGACCTTTGGTCGAAAGTGCTCGATCAGATTCAACCGCATCCTGACCTAGTGATCGCACGTGGAGGGCAACTGGCGTGGGTCATGCGCAAGAACAACCCGCAATTCAAGCAATTGGTCGACGAGTTTGTCTCGTCGCACTCAGTAGGAACGTCCTTCGGCAGCACCCTGCTGCGGCGCTATCTGCAAAATACCAAATGGGTCAAGAACTCAACCTCTGCGGGGGAGATGAAGAAGTTCGATACCATCCTCACGCTGCTGAAGAAATACGCTGGGGAGTACGACTTCGACTATCTGATGATTGCGGCCCAAGGTTATTAGGAATCTATGCTGGACCAGAGCAAGAGGAGCCCAAGCGGCGCGGTGGGCATCCTGCAGGTCATCCCCAAGTATGCGGCGGCCGCTCCCATCAGCATTTCGAACGTGGCAACTCCTGACGGCAACATTCATGCCGGTGTCAAGATATTGCGCAATATTGAAGACACCTATTTCAATGATCCACAGATCGATCCTGCAAACAAAATCTTGTTCGTGTTCGCCAGTTACAATGCTGGACCGAAGCGAATTGCCAAGCTGCGCAAAGAGGCAGTGAATAAGGGACTTGACCCGAACGTCTGGTTCGACAATGTGGAACTGGTTGCGTCCAAAGAAATTGGGCAGGAGACGGTCACCTACGTTGCCAATATCTATAAGTACTACGTCGCTTACAAGCTGGCGGTGGAGCAGCGGCAGGCACGGGAGAAGGCAAAAGGATTGCCAGCGAGCGAGTTTTTGCCGCGTTAACCCCGTGCATTAAGATAGCCGGACAATGAAGCTTGGGCTCCGATCAATAACTCTGTCCGAATCTGGGCCGGACGACTGCATGTCCTCTCCGGGATCCCCTCCAGCGCACTCAGCAAGGCTTGCCAGTACGCGCTCACGCTTTGGAGGGAAACTTACACGATTTCTGGAATATCCGGAACTTGAGCTGAGCAATAACCTTGCGGAGAATTCAATGCGCCCGGTTGCGCCCGGTCGAAAAAATTGGTTGCACATCGGCAGCCCACTGGCAGGACCGAAGGTTGCAGCGATTCTTTCGGTCGTGGAAAGCTGCCGTCGGCTGCAAGTCCCGGTGCGCGATTACTTTTCCACGATTCTCCCCGGACTTGCCGATCTCCCGATCCGGTGCCTCCCAGACTCTACTCCCGCTGCGTGGGTCGCCCGGCATCCATGAACCAAGCGACGGGAGTGCAGTGTGAAGGTTGATCTTGCGACGAAAACCGGATAGTTTCCTGTTTGCCGACGATCCACGCACTGGGGTTCAACTCCTCCCCAAAAACCCGTGACCGATAGGTTTCGCTTGACCCCTGGCCCTCGTGTCCTACAATTACTTCCCAAGAGTTTTCCTGAAACGAGGCCGATACGGCGACACGCGATACAGGTAAGCTTCAGCCAACAACTCCCGCCGACGATCTACTGCGGCGTGTCATAGACACTACTCCTGCGTTTCTGCACAGTTCTGACCCTGACGGCAATCTCGGTTTTTTCAATCACCGCTGGCTTGAATACCTCGGCGTCACTGAAGAAGATCTGCAGGGCTGGGGCTGGACTGCTTTCATTCATCCTGAAGACTTACAGGGAATGTTGACAAGGTGGAGTGCTTGCCGTGCCAGCGGAGAAGTGTTCCAGTACGAAACCCGC
>JBEKNL010000062.1:0-23192 GCA_049522855.1 Candidatus Korobacteraceae bacterium | reverse complement strand
CGTTCCTATCTCCGCATCACGCAAGGTAGTCCGAAACGGGTAAAAAGATACTTTCACGAAGGCCACGTCCAATACGCAGCTTGATCAGTGTGTCACCAATTTAGTGCTCGGAGTAATAATTGCTAGTTGCTAAGTACCTCCTCATGAAAAAACGCGTCGTCATCACCGGAATGGGCGTGGTCAGCCCCAACGGCATCGGCAACGAGGCCTTCTGCCGCGCTGTTCTGGCCGGAACCAGCGGGGTGAAGCGCATTCGCAGCTTCGATCCCAGCGATCTGCCGGTGCAGATTGCCGGCGAGGTGCAGGATTTCGACGAGCTGGCATGGGTTGACGCGCACGAGCGCAAACACATCTCGCGCGCCGTGCCGCTGGCGCTGGCC
The DNA here is from genome assembly GCA_049522855.1 of Candidatus Korobacteraceae bacterium. Lineage (GTDB taxonomy): Bacteria > Acidobacteriota > Terriglobia > Terriglobales > Acidobacteriaceae > Bog-257. The sequence goes on along the minus strand of JBEKNL010000062.1, from coordinate 22,812 downwards.
GCATCCACCGAAGCCCTGGCCGTTGCCGGCATCGATCCGGCGAAACTCTCGCTGGCGCAGCAACGTGAAATCGGTGTGGTGCTGGGCTCGGGCGGTGGAGCGCAGGAGTTTTCCGAAGAGCAGGTTCGGCTGTGGCTGACCGGCAAGGTGAAACAGGTGAGCCTGTTCTGCATTCCCAGCGGGACCATGGGCACACTCTCCAGCGAAGTCAGTATGCGCTTCGGCCTGCGCGGCATGAGTCACGTCATCACCACCGGTTGTACATCGTCGGCCGACGCCTTCGGTTACGCCTTGCGGCAAATCCAGTTCGGCTTTCTGCCGGTAATGCTCGTCGGTGGCGTGGATGCGCCCATCGCGCCGGGAATCATGAAGGGCTTCACCTTGATGAAGATCATGACCTCGTCCTGGAACCACGAACCGGAGCGCGCTTCGCGGCCATTTTCGGCTGATCGTGACGGCTTCGTCGTCGCCGAAGGTTCATGGATGTTCGTGGTGGAAGAGTACGAACATGCGCGCGCGCGCGGGGCGCGAATCCTCGCCGAGGTCGCGGGTTATGGTTCCACCTGCGAGGCCTTCCATCGCGTGCGCTTGCAGGAGTGCGGCGAAGAACCGGCCCGCGCCATTCAGATGGCGATGGAAGATGCCGCTATCGACGCCGCAGCCGTTGATTACGTCAACCTGCACGGCACCTCCACGCAGTTGAACGACCGCATCGAGACCCGCGCGTTGAAATTGGCGCTGGGCGAAAAGGCGCGCCAGACGCCGATGTCCAGCCTGAAGTCGCAGATTGGCCATCCCCAAGGCGCTTGCGGCGCAGCCGGCATTGCCGCCACCCTGCTCGCCATGCATCACGGACAAATTCCGCCGACCATCAATTTGGAGAAGCCTGATCCCGACTGCGATCTGGATTATGTCCCTGAATCAGGAAGACGCGTCGAGATCGAACATGCGGTTTGCAACTGCATCGCCTTTGGATCGAAGAATTCCGCGCTGGTGCTGAGGAAGATAAGCTGAGTTCGCCCTCAGGGGAGCCGCGCATCCGGGGTCCCCAACACGCGCCGCGCGTGTTGGGGTGGAGGAGCGGCGATATTTGCGTTAGCCGCGGACGTAAGCCCGTGGTTCGGTGCCGGTAGAGAAACGGAGCCGCGCCAGCGGCGGCACAAGAACCCGTGGAACGCTGCCGCCGCTACGCGGCTCGGATGCTGTGAGATCCTCACCGCGGGCTCAACCACCCCAACAAGCGCAAAAACGGCGCTTGTCGGGGACCCCGGTACGCCCGCGGCTAACACAAATGCCGCCCTTCGGGCTGGTCTCACTGCACAGCAGCACCCCAAGCAGGCGCTGTCTCGCCCCATCTTTTCCATCCCGCCGCCGGCCGTTCTCGTCTACATGACTTCCGGCATTTGTTTACAATCGCATCAGGGACATGGCTTCCATCCACGACGAAGAGGTACTAGGCAAGGCATACGACAGCAGGCTGATGAAGCGCCTGCTGACCTATCTGCGCCCCTATCGGGTGCAGGTCGTCATCGCCCTGATCGCCATCGTGCTGAAAGCGGGCGCCGACGTGCTCGGCCCCTATCTCACCAAGGTCGCTATCGATAAATATCTTGCCAGCCATACCGAAGCCCACTCGCTGCTGGATCGTTTTCTCAGCCCCCGGCCGCTGACCGGCATCGCACAGATCGCGGCCATCTACGTCGGCTTGCTGCTGTTCAGCTTCCTGCTCGAATTTACCCAGACCTACATCATGCAGTGGACGGGACAGAAGGTGATGTTCGATCTGCGGGCGCAGATTTTCCGCCACTTGCAGGGCCTGCATATTGCCTTCTTCGACCGCAACCCAGTCGGGCGCCTCGTCACCCGCGTCACCAGCGATGTGGACGCGCTGAACGAGATGTTCACCGCCGGCGTGGTCTCCATCTTCGAAGACATCTTCGTGCTGCTGGGCATCCTGGTCATCATGCTGAACATGAACTGGCGTCTGGCGCTGATCACCTTCGCCGTGCTGCCGCTCATTTTCTACGCGACTTCGATTTTTCGCCGCAAAGTGCGCGAGAGCTACCGGCGCATTCGCATCGCCATCGCCAGGATCAACGCCCACCTGCAAGAGCATGTGACCGGCATTGTCGTCCTGCAACTGTTCAATCGCGAAAAGAAAGCCTACGAGCGTTTCGAGAAGATCAACCGCACTCACATGGACGCGTTCAAAGACGCAATCATGGCCCACGCCGTGTACTACCCGGTAGTGGAAGTCCTTTCGGCGACGGCGATCGCAGGCGTGGTGTGGTTCGGCGGCGGCCAGGTCATGCGCAACCTGGTGACCCTGGGCGTGCTGGTGGCGTTCATGCAATACGCCCAGCGCTTCTTCCGCCCCATTCAGGACCTCAGCGAGAAGTACAACATCCTGCAGTCGGCGATGGCCTCGAGCGAGCGCATCTTCAAGCTGCTGGATACGTCACCAGAGATCGTGACCCCCGCGTCGCCGAAGGTGCCCGCCGGACCGGGGCGCATCGACTTCGATCACGTGTGGTTCGCCTACCGCACCCTGGCGCAGGCCGCGGAAGAGGCCGCCAGCAAAGGGGAAAAGCTCAAGCCCGCCGTCGCAGCAAACGGCGATCTCGCCCTGGAATACGACTGGGTGCTGCGCGATGTGTCATTCACCATCGAGCCGGGCGAGACGGTTGCCATCGTCGGACACACCGGCGCAGGAAAGACCACGATCATCTCGCTGCTGCTGCGTTTCTATGACGTGCAGAAGGGCGCCATCCGCATTGACGGCGTCGATATCCGCGACATGAACTTGAACGATCTGCGGCGGCGCTACGGCGTGGTGCTGCAAGACCCGTTCCTGTTCTCCGGCACGGTGGCCGACAACATTCGCCTGGGCTCGCACTGGATTGAAGATCATGCGGTCGAGCATGCCGCCGAGCAGGTCAACGTTGCGGACTTCATTCGCTCGCTGCCAGGCGGCTTTGGCGAAGAAGTACGCGAGCGCGGCAGCACGCTGTCCACCGGGCAAAAACAGCTCATCTCGTTTGCGCGCGCCTTGGCGCACAATCCCAAAATCCTCATCCTCGACGAGGCCACCTCGAGCGTGGACACCGAAACCGAGTTCCGGGTCCGCGAGGCGCTCACGCGCATGGTGGAAGGCCGCACCTCCATCATCATCGCCCATCGCCTGAGCACCATTCAGCGCGCCAACAAGATCACCGTCATGCACAAGGGCAAGGTGCGCGAGATCGGATCGCATCAGCAGTTGCTGGCCAATCGCGGCATCTATTGGAAGCTGTATCAGCTCCAGTACAAAGATCAGGAGATTCCCACGGCTGCGGTAATTGCGGCGAACGAATATTCCGCGTCCGGGCGTCAACGTCTCGGCGGACGACTAGACAGCATTCACAAACGCCGCATGGATGGCTCGCCGGACGCCACGGTGAACTATTGAAGACGCTCCTGCCCTTCGCCTCTACCGCCTATCAGAATGCGTTAGACCAGAGGATGCTCCACACCCTTTCTTCCGATAGCTAAAAGGGTGGGAGCAACGTATCTGGGACCCGTGTGGCTGCCGATCTATTGCGGGGGCGGGGTTGTGGTCGTTGTCGTGGTGGTGTCTTTCTGCGCCTGCGGCGCCGGCGTGGTTGTGGTGGTTGTCGTATCGGACTGTTTTACCTTGTGGTGCTTGGACTTCGTAGTGGTATTGGTAGTCTGAGTAGTCTGGGCCGGCGGCGGAGTTGCCGCATCCTGCGAAGTCGTGGTGGTGGTGCTCTGCGTCTGAGCGGGAGGTGGATTCTGTGTCGTCGTAGTGGAACTGGATTGTGTGGTGCTCTGTGCCAGTACCGGCAGGGACAGGGCGAGCACAACGAGCGACCCCAGGATAACAGCAAATAGCTTCTTGAAATTCATTCGATTCTCCTTGATTAAGTTGGTCAGTGTCTATGGTATGGGTCTCACCGCGACTTAATCTGGTCACAATTGCTCGCTGCCTGCGAAATCACATCCTCAAGGAGTCGTTCCCGGTGGCCCGCTATTAGGCCTCGTCCTCGCGATTGTCCCCAATTGCCAAATTCAGTCCCCCGCAGCCGGGGTACACTACCCGCGAAACCGCTGCTTGTCCGAAAACCGCCGTCTGACAGCTCCGGCCTGTCATAATCCCACTGTGCGTATCCTCATCTCCGCGGGAGAGGCCTCCGGCGAGTTTTATGGCGCCAAGCTCATGGAAGCTTTGCGCTGCCAACTCTCCCATCAAACTCCGCCGCCCGACCTGGAGTTCTTCGGCGTTGGCGGAGACCAGATGCGCGCCGCCGGTTGCGATCTTCTGGTGGATGCGCGCGAGATCGCCGAGGTCGGCATTGTCGAGGTAATCAAGCACATTCCGCTCATCTATCGCCGCTTCCGCGAAGTGGTGCGCGAGGCCGAACGGCGGCGGCCAGACGCCGCCGTGCTTATCGACTTTCCCGATTTCAACCTGCGCCTGGCACGCGAACTGCACAAGCTTGGGGTGCCGGTCATTTACTACGTCAGCCCGCAACTATGGGCATGGAAGCAAGGCCGCATCGAGCAGGTGCGCAAATACGTTCGCAAGATGCTGGTGATCTTCCCTTTCGAGGAACGCTTCTATCGCGAGCGCGGCATTGAGGCGCAGTTTGTCGGCCATCCGCTGGCCGACCTGCCATCTCCGCAGGTTTCGCGGGAGCAGTTTGCCGCGCAACACAAGCTTGATCCGGCCCGTGAATGGATTGCCTTGCTGCCCGGCAGCCGGCGCGGCGAGGTCTCGCGCATTCTCCCCACGCTCTTAGAAGCAGCGCAACTTCTCGGACCGGAATACGTTTACACAGTGCCAGTTGCTTCCACCCTCGATGCAGGCTGGGTAGCTTCGTTTTTGCGCGACTACAAGGGCCCGGCGATTGCGTTCACCCGCGACGCTCGGTCCAGTTTGCTGCATGCGCGGGCGGCGGCGGTGGCCAGTGGCACCTCCACGCTGGAGGCGGCCTTGATCGGAACGCCGTTTACGATGGTGTACCGCGTGGCGCCGCTCACTTGGGGCCTCGGCCGCCGTCTAGTAAAGGTAGATCGCTTCGCGATGGTGAACCTGATCGCGGAACGTGACGTGGTTCCGGAACTGGTGCAGAGCGAGTTCACGCCGCAACGGGTTGGCGCCGAGCTGCAGCGGCTCATTCCGCAAGGGGAAGCGCGAGACACCATGATTGCGTCGTTTGGCGAAGTGCGGCGGCGTTTGCGTCCCAGCGGCCCGGGCGGCACTGCATCCGAGCGGGCGGCCCAGGCCGTACTTGCAATCGTGGGATCGTCAGGATGAGTCGAGTTCACCACAAAGAGAAGTTTCGAGTTTCAAGTTTCGAACCGTCAGGGTGAACCGTTCAATTTGAAAACATTTACCACAGAGGCACAGAGAATTCTTTAGGTTTGAATCGTTCCAGTTCACAACTTGAAACTTGAAACTCGAAACTCGTAACTCCTCTGTGTCTCTGTGGTAGATCCGTACGCACCTTTGCGGCAGGTTTTCCATCATTTATAGTGAGCAGAAGAGCAGGAGCAATCTCCCTAATGCAAATCGCAGCGCGATCTCTGGTGCGCGTCGTTCTGGTGCTATCGGTTTTCGGTCTGGTTTTCCCGTGCTTGGCGGCTGAGAAGCAGCGCCTCCAGGTCAACGACTACGCCATCCAGGCAGTCGTCTCTCCGCAGACCCATCAGATCAAGGCACAGGCCCGCGTTCGCTTCACGGCGCTCGACGACATCACCATCGCCATCTTTGAGTTACACAATGCGCTGCGGCCGACGCGCGTGCTCGATGCCAGCGGGCAGCCCCTTTCCGTGGAGCGGGTCAGCCAGGACTCGACCATCCGCATCTCCTTGCCCAATGGCTTGACCAAGGGCAGCAGCGACACTCTGACTTTCGAATACGAAGGAGCGATCCAGTCGGGAGACGACAGCCCGGTGCCGGGACTGAAGCTCGCCTACATCGGCGATCCCATAACGTATCTGCTCTACTCTGGGCGGTGGTTCCCCATGGTCGGCTATGGCGTCGATCGCTTCACTTCGACCATCAGCGTCAGCGTTCCCTCCGAGTACCACGTGATTGGCAGCGGCAAGCAGAGCTCGGGCGCGGTTCCTGAAATCGCAACCGAAGCTGCCGTCCGCAAGGGCAGCGCAGCTCATGAGACGCTTACCAGGCTGGCTGTTCCCGCCGGATACAAGACGGTCACTTTCAGGTACGAAGATAAGCCCAGCTTTCCAGGAACTATTTTGATCGGCAAGTGGGAGCCGACCAAGAACACCGAAGGCGGATTGAATGTGACGGTGTACACCACGCCGGAGCACAAGGCGCTCGCCACCCAGTACGCCGACACCGCAGTAAAGGAATTTTTCTTCTACACCTCGACCTATAGTCCTCCGTTCAGCAGCACCCTGAACGTCGTCGAGTTGCCCGAGGACACCGTCCCGTCCGCATGGGCCCCGGAGATCGCTGCGCTGGCCTCGCGCTCTTTCGTTGGCAAGATTAATTACCGGCTGCTGGCCAACGCTATCGCGCACCAGTGGTTCGGAACCATGGTGAGTCCGGCGACCAAGAATGACTGGTGGCTGAACGACGGCTGCGCCCGCTATTCCGAGGCCCTCTACGTGGAGCACGTTGCCGGTCGGGCTGGTTTCCAGGAGGTCACCAAGGACATGTCGGTGGGCGCGCTGGCTTACCTATCGGTCCCGCTGGCGGATGTCGGGAAGCTGGATGCGTTTTCGCCCGAGTTCCAATCGCTGGTGGCCGACAAGGGAGGCATGATCCTGCAAATGCTGCGCTGGGTGATTGGCGACAACCCCTTCGATAAAACCATGCGCACCTTCGTTACCGAGTACGCGGGCAAATCCGCCTCGGTGAACGATTTTCGCAAGATTGCGGAGCAGAGTTCAGGACAGCAGCTTACCTGGTTCTTCACCCAATGGCTGGACTCCACGGGTGCGCCTGAGTTCAAGAACAAATATACGGTGTATCGCACTCAGAAGGGCTTTCGGGTGGTCGGCGAGATTCAGCAGGACATGGACCTCTTCCGCATGCCGGTGGAGTTGAGGATCGACACGGATGGCAAAACCGAGACCAAGCGCGTGGAAGTTTCGGGCACGAACTCCGCCTATGCGGTGGAAACCTTCGGCAAGCCGCGGCGGATCAGCATCGATCCCAACAATGATGTCTTGCAGAACTCCCAGGAATTGCAGGTGCGCACCTCCATCATGCGCGGCCAGCAGGACGTGGAACAGGGCGACCTGACCGAAGCGCTGAAGGAATTCCAGAAGGCGCTCGACATCAACAAGAACAGCTCGCTGGCGCACTATCGTATCGCCGAGGTGTTCTTCCTGCAGCACAACTACCAGTCAGCCGCCAACGCCTATCGCCAATCGCTCAACGGCGATGGCGAGCCGCGCTGGACCGAGGTTTGGAGCCATATCCAACTGGGTAAGATCTTCGACCTGACCCAGCAGCGCGAGCGCGCCACCAACGAGTATCGCCAGGCCCTGCAGACCAACGACAATACTCAGAATGCGCTCGATGAGGCGCGCAAATATCTGCAATCCCCATACCAGCCGCCGAGCCCCGATAAGCCCGGCATGTAGTAATTTTGGCTTAAAATCTATCTAGCCATCCCACAAAATGTTTGGTTAATATTTGGTTCAAACCAAAGATTCTAAAGATATTTAATCTACGGTACGGCTAACAGCCGTACATCTTCTGGACGTGTGCGGCTAATCGCCGTACACTCTGTGTGTAGGAGGAGTTATGGCACAGGCATTGAGGCGTCATCCACGCTCGCGTAAGCAGGAGCGGTTGGAGGCCAGAGTAACTCCGGACCAGAAGCGATTGATCGAACGTGCCGCTGAGCTGCGGGGCACGACAATTACGGAATTTGTGGTTGTGAGCGCGCAACAGGCCGCGACCAATACAATTAAAGATTTCGAGACGCTAACGATCCGGGATGAGGCTCGCGAAGTTTTCATCCGTGCGGTCCTCAATCCTCCTGCTCCAAACCAAGCTGCTCGTGCTGCTGCAGCGCGATACAGAGCACAAATGGGATTGTAATTGGCTGAGGAAAGTCAGGAACCCAAATTCGTCATTGAGCCGCTCGGGGCTAAACACGACCGGGCGGCTTTTTCTTGCGGCAGTAAAGAACTGGATTCGTACCTGCAGAAGCAAGCAGGGCAAGACTTGAAAAAACGAGCGGCGGTCCCGTTTGTGATCACCCCTGATCACAGGACGATTGCAGGTTACTACACGCTTTCGCAATACGCCGTTGATCTAGGAAGTGTTCCGGAGGAGATCGCCAAACGGCTTCCCAAGTATCCAATGGTGTCAGCCACGCTACTCGGACGTGTGGGGGGCGAGTAAGAATGGCAGACAAAAACATCAGGTTCCGTTAACCTTCAGGGACGGCACATTCCACTGAAGCCGGGAGGCATTAACCTCGGAACTGCCCCAGCTTCAATCCGCTCAACCCAGCGGCCTCTTCTTTTGTCACTCCGGCTGACATCAGCAGTACCTGAAACGTTTCACCCATACCTGTGGGTGAAATCAAGTGTTTCAGTTGCAACGCCACCTTGGCGCGCTCCTGAGGAAGTTTGCAATCCTGAAATGCGTCCGCGAATCGCGTCTCCTCTCCAATGCCGATCAAAAATTGCGACTGGGTGAGCAGTGCTACCGGATCGAGTCCGCGCTGCAAGCCTCTCGCGCGTATCGCCGTAAAGTTTACGTGGGCGGTGATGTCCTGCTCGCCTGGCGCTTCGTAAGGCGACGTGCTGGCGGTGTGTTGACGGTAACTCATGATGGTGTCGCGATGGCGTCCTGCCAGTTGCTCTTCCCGCGTGTAGCCATAGTCGATCGCGACAAGGAAGCCTCGCTTACGTCGAAATGCCTCGGCGATGCGCTCCATCCATTCCAAGGACACCAGCGTAGCTTCCACGCGTTCGCCCTCTTCCGGATGAACACCGTAGCGATCGAGAAATTCGACCTCCGCTTTGGCTGGCGGAACGAACGTTTCCACGAATTTCCCGTTCTCCAACCCAATCCGCAAGCCGCCCCGATAGTCCACCACCTCGACCGGAAGCGCATCGAAGAACTCGTTGCCGAAGACGATAATGTTTTCGCCTGCTGTCGAAGCCGCCGCTTCGAGCGAGTCGAAGACACGTGCTCTTTCGACCGCGACGTGCTCGGCCAGCCGTTCCTGCAATCGAGCGCGCAAATGCGCCGACTGCTCCACCAGCGCGTAACGGAGGGCACCCGAGAATTCCGGAAAGTGCTTTGCCGACCAATCCAGCACATCGCGCGCGAACAGGCCGCGCCCGGGACCCAGTTCGATGACGTCAATGCGTTGCGGAGAATCCAGAGCGCGCCACATCTCCTCGAACTGTCGCGCCAGCAGCCGCCCAAACACCGCATGAACGTCGCTGGAAGTATAAAAGTCCCCGGCTCTGCCGAACTGCTCGCGCGAGTGCGAGTAGTAGCCAAGCTCGGGCTCATAGAGACACATCTGCATGTAGCGCGAGAACGGCATTGGGCCATCGCGGCGAATCTCGTCCGCAATGCGCTGGCGCAGGCGCGATTCGCCACCAGTGTCACTCTCAGGCTGGTTGGGGCTGATGGTCACAGCTTGCCTTCGCGCTCCATCTGCTGGTTCTCTTTGCGGTGCTGCGGCGTGCGCACGAACATCTCCACCAGGTAATCGTGCAGGCAGTCGAAGAGCTGGCGCTGAAAGGCCCACTCGAATTGCGCATCGTCCAGATCGCGGGGATGCAGCTCGAAGTAGTAGGTGTGGACCGGCGGGTCGGTAAAGCGCGGCCGGATGATCACCTCCACGGCTTCGCCTTTGCGGCGCGCGTCAAACTCCACCAGGGGATGCTCGTACAGCCGTAGCTGCTCCTGCACGCGTTCCAAGCGATCGGAGGTCATCGGGCGATTGTAGCCGACGGCAGCCGCAGACGCAGGCATTCCCCGGTGATGTGTTCTTTCAACCGGCCCAGGCCGAATAACGTTAACCCGAAAATTGGCTTCCGTTCAGCGTCACGAGAGACCCAATGGATGCGCATTCCTCCCGTTCACTGCGCACCTGCTTCACTCCTGCGGGTGAGCCACGACACAGCGCGGCAGCAGCCTCCAGCGCGACAATCAAGGATGAGGTGGCGCGGCGGGGTGTTGTCTCTTCCTCATTCTCCTTTGCCCGTCGCGCTGTCCCATGATTCCGAGGTGAATAGCCACGTGAGCACTCAGACGTTGTCGCCGGAAGTTAATATCCCAATTTTCCCAACTGACCTGGATCAGCAGAAGAAACTATCGCCCATCAAGCGGCCCACTCTGCGCATCCTGCAACCCGACGTGACCTACACCGGCTCGCCTATCCAGCCGCTGCAGAAAGGTTTGCCCAAGCAAACCGAGTCACTGTGTCCGGAATGCAATGGGGTCATCCGGGCGGACATCTTCGCCGACGACGGCAAGGTCGTGATGGAAAAGTCGTGCACCGAGCATGGCATCTTTCGCGACATCATCTTTAGCGACGTCGAACTCTACCTCAAGATGGAGGAGTGGAACTTCGGCGACAATCTTGGACTCGCCAATCCACAGATCGAAGGTGGAAAGTCGTGTCCTGACGATTGCGGCCTCTGCGGTATGCACACCTCCCACACCGCTCTCGCCAACGTCGATCTCACCAACCGCTGCAACCTGACGTGCCCGGTCTGCTTCGCCAACGCCAACGTGGCAGGCTATCTCTATGAGCCCTCGGTTGAGCAAATCCGCGGCATGCTGCAGACGCTGCGCGGTGAGCGGCCCGTGGACGGCCGGGTGGTGCAGTTCTCCGGCGGCGAGCCTACCATCCATCCGCAGTTCTTCGAGATCCTCAGCATGGCGCGCGAGATGGGCTTCACCCACATTCAGGCTGCGACCAACGGCATCGAGCTGGCCAATCTCGAATTCGCCAAGCAAGCCAAGGCGGCCGGGCTGGCCACCCTCTACTTGCAATTCGACGGCATCAGCGATGACGTTTACCTCCGCACCCGCGGGCGGGCGCTGCTTGAGACCAAGATGCGCGTCATCGAGAACTGTCGCGCCACCGGCATGAAGATCGTCTTCGTGCCCACCATCGTGAAGGGCGTCAACGACCATCAGGTCGGCGACATTGTGCGCTGCGCCATCGAGAACGTGGACACGGTCTCCGGCATCAGCTTCCAGCCGGTGGCCTTCACCGGACGCATCGCCAAACACGAACTGCTGGCCAAGCGGTTTACCCTCTCCGATCTGGCGCGCTGCGTCAGCGAGCAGACCGGCATCACCGACGCGCGCGCCGACTGGTTCCCGCTGGCCTGCGTCACCCCGTTCTCCAAGCTGACCGCCGCGCTCCGCGGCACCGGCGTGCCCACCATCTCGTCGCACCCGCATTGCTCGCTCGGGACTTACTTCTTCGTGGACGAGAAGTCGAAGAAGGCCGTGCCCATCACCCAATTTGTTGACGTGCCCAACATGCTGCAAGACATGGAAGAGCTGTCGCGCTCAGCCGGCAAGGCGCGCTTCAAGCTCTACAGCAAGGTGAAGGCGTGGAATTCGCTGCAGAAGCACTTCAAGCAGCAGCTTGCGCCGCCGGGATTGACGTTCACGAAATTCCTGCAGACCTTGCAAGGGATGACCAACAAGAAGCTCGGCCGCGACGGCAAAGATGGCACCTTCACCTATCGCACCCTGCTGGTGGCGGGCATGCACTTCCAGGACGCCTACAACTACGACATCGAACGGGTGAAGCGCTGCGTCATTCACTACGCCACGCCCGATGGCAAGCTGTATCCCTTCTGCACCTACAACTCGGGCCCGTGTTATCGCGAGAAGATCGAGCGCCAGTTCTCGGTCCCGTGGAACCCGAAAGCGCAGCAGCCGATAGCGCCGAGCAGTTAGTAATACCCATGCTGTCATCCTGAGCGGAGGCGGCCCGCCGTTGGCCGCCGGAGTCGAAGGATCTGCGGTTCATAACCACGGAGCGGCCAGCCACTGAAGACGCGGTGCAAACTTACTTCCTACCGACAACTGACCACTAGCCCCTAGCCCCTGCTTTTCTACCCCGGTGGCCACGTCATATCTCGTCCGCCCAGCAGGTGCAGATGCAAGTGGAACACCGACTGCCCGGCACGCGGACCCACGTTGTACACCGTGCGATATCCGTCCTCGATGCCGCGTTCGCGGCCGATCTTCGCCGCGGCCAACTGACAGTAACCGATGATCTCGGCGTCTTCTGGCGTGGCTTCCTTCAAGCCGGCAACGTGCCGCTTGGGAATGATGAGCACGTGGGTCGGCGCTTTGGGGTTGATGTCTTCGAAGGCGAACACCTTGTCGTCTTCGTACACCTTCTTCACGGGAATCTTTCCCGCAATCATCTTGCAGAAGAGGCAATCGTCCATGAGGATGATGTTAGCCCATCAAAGAGGATTTCCGCCGTGTCAAGCTAGATCGCTGTGGTAAGATCGTCTTACCATGCAGACCCGCATTTCAACCAAAGGCCAAGTTGTCTTGCCCAGCCCGATTCGCCGCCGGCTCGGACTGCGAGCGGGCGATCCCCTGGATGCTAAGGTCGAGGGTCAACGTATCGTTTTAACACCTCAAAAGAAACGCAAAACCAAAGGCAAGATTGTGATTGATCCGCTTACCGGGTTCCCTGCCCTGACCCTGGGCCCAGGCGCCCCAGTCCTGACCCACAAGGAAGTGAAGGAGATACTCTCCGATTTTCCATGAAATATCTGCTCGACGTGAGTACGCTTGTCGCGTTTGGCATTGTCGACCACGAGTTTCATGAGCGAGTCGCTGCTTGGCTAAACGGACTAAGCTCTAAGGCAAGCATTGAGCTGGCCACGTGTTCGATCACGGAACTTGGTTTCGCCCGCGTCGTGTCGCAGACTCCACGTTACGGGTTCACTGCCCCTGAGGCGCGTGCCCTTCTGCTGCAGATAAAGGCGCGACACGCGGAAACATTTAGGTTTATTCCCGACGACCACGATATTTCCCAAATTCCCGGCTGGGTCAAGTTCCCAAAGCAAATTACGGACGGTCACCTCGCTCAACTGGCCAAGGCGCACGTTGCGATTCTGGCAACCCTGGACCGCGGAATTCCGGGGGCATTCCTAATCCCTGAAGACAAGTGAATCCAAACACCTGTGTGGACCACTGTAGATTCCATGATTGCGGACTCGGCTACTCCCTCTGCTCTTTCCTTCGCAACTGCAAATACGCCCGGATCAACTCGTTCAAATCTCCGTCGAGCACACGATCGACATCGCCAATCTCGACTCGCGTTCGCAGGTCCTTCACCATGCGATAGGGCTGCAGCACGTACGACCGGATCTGCGAGCCGAAGTCAATGTCGAGCTTGGAATCCTCGATGCCTTTGGTGACCGCGCGCTTCTTCTCCAGTTCGTACTCGTAGAGGCGCGAACGCAGGATGCTCATGGCGCGCTCGCGGTTCTTGTGCTGCGAGCGTTCGTTCTGGCAGGCGACTACGATTCCGGTCGGAAGGTGCGTAATCCGCACCGCCGAATCGGTGGTGTTGACGTGCTGCCCGCCCTTGCCCCCGGAGCGGTAGGTGTCGGTGCGAATGTCATCCGGCTTGATGTTGATTTCGATGGTCTCGTCAATTTCCGGCGAGACATAGACGCTGGCGAACGAGGTGTGCCGGCGCTTGGCCTGGTCGAACGGCGAGATGCGCACCAGGCGGTGCACGCCGATCTCGCTGGTCAGCAGCCCGTAAGCGTACTCACCGTTGACGCCGAAGGTTGCCGACTTGATGCCCGCCTCGTCGCCCGGCTGGTACTCGTAGAGCTGCGTGGAGAAACCCTGGCGCTCCGCCCAGCGCAGGTACATGCGCATCAGCATCTCGGCCCAATCCTGCGACTCGGTGCCGCCGGCGCCGGGATGAATGGTCACAATCGCGCTGCGCTCGTCGTTTTCGCCGGACAGCAGGGTCTCGGTTTCCAGCTTCTCGACCAGGCCGCGCAGCGCATCAACTTCGCGCCGCAGGTCGGAAGAGACCTCTTCCCCCTCGCGCGCCAGATCGAAGTAGGCGGCGATGTCGCTGGAACGCCGCGCCAGTTCGGTCTCGGTAGCAAGCAGACTATCCAGGCGCTTCTTCTCGCGCATGACTTGCTGTGATTTTTCGGGATTCGACCAGAGCGTGGGATCGGCGGTTTGCTTTTCGATCGCGCTCAGTTTTTCGCGCAGCTTGGGCGCGTCAAAGATACTCCTGTAGATCGCGCACCTTGTCGCGGAGCGCTGCGTATTCCTGCTCTAATTCTTCGACCATGTTCGGTTCGCTTTTCGCCTTTCGCTTTTCGCTGTTAGCTTTTAGCTTTTAGCTCTTAGCTCTTAGCTCTTAAAGTCTAGCCTTCTCTGAAATCGTTTTGTATCAGGGCACGGCTTCAGCCGTGCCGCAACCGGCCGGCAACGATCTGGGCTTCAGCCCCTGCGGGATCTGTTTTTGCAACTGCAAAAGAGCAACCTCTGTCGTCCCTACGGGACTCGGTATTATCGCCCACTCTGCCCAGCGCTGAACCACCCCAATCCACGCAAAAGCGGCGTGGCTTGGGGACCCCGGTACGCGCTGGGCTCCATTCGGGGCGGATTTTGTATCACCCGCTCACCGGCGGCGCCATCGCGGCCGGCGCGAAGACGCGCAACAACAGTCCCAACAAGGTGATTATCGCACACGCCAGCGAGAACCAGTCGCCGTGGCGGGTGTAGAACGTGGTGGTTTCCACCAGCGAATACGCGGCCTGCAACTGCGTACGCTGGTTGCGCGGAGCTTCTGCCACCACGCGCCCCAGCGGGTCAATCACCGCCGTGATGCCGGTGTTGGTGTCGCGCAGCAGCCAGCGATGGTTCTCCACCGCGCGCATGCGTGCCTGGTTCAGGTGCTGCCACGGAGCGCCTCCCTCGCCATACCAGCCGTCGTTCGAGATGTTGACGAACAGTTCAGCGCCGTTCTTCGCGAACCGCCGGACCTCATCAGGAAAGATCGACTCATAACAAATAAACGTGCCAATCTTCGTGTCGCCGACTGGCAGCGGCAGCCGCGATTGGCCGCGGGCGAAGGTCCCGATCTCGCGGGTAAGCCCGCTGGCGAAGCTGAACAGTTTCTCGAACGGCACGTACTCGCCGAAGGGGACAAGGTGGATTTTGTCGTAACGCGCTGTCCACGCGCCACTGGGCGCAATTACAGCCGCCGAGTTGTAGATGTCGGGCTGGCGGTTCGCTTCGCCGGTGTGCTCGATGCCGAGCGAGCCGGCGACGATGTAGGAATCCGTGGCGCGGGCCACATTGGCCAAGGTGCTGCGCACATGCAGATCGGTCACAAAAAATGGCGCCGGCGATTCCGGCCAGATGATCAGTCCGGGCGTGCCGGTCTTGTTGTGCTGCGGGGGCACGCTGAGCCCCGCCAGCGAGTCGAGCGTCTGCGTGAGATAGTCGAGCGTCCACGCTCCGGAATCGAGAATGGGAATATTAGCCTGCACCAGGGTCGCACCGTCGGCGGCGGGTAGCGCCGCGGGCTTTATCAGCTTGCCGGCATGTAGAGCGATAGCTGCCGCCAGCGCCGCGGTAAGCAAGACCTTGCGCCGCGCGTGCGGCACCAGGAAGGCGGCTGCAACCGCGGTATTCACCAGCACGATTTCGAAGGAGAGGCCGTACACTCCGGTGACCGTGGCGACGCGCGAGAGCGTGATGTTGTCGATCTGCGTCGTGCCCAGCAGGTCCCAGGGAAATCCCGTGATGTAGGTGCGCGCCAGCTCGATGGCAACCCAGACGAACGGTGTGAAAACCAGCGCGCGCAAGCTGAATCCGTTGCGCCGCGCGGCAATCAGGGCGAGAAGACATCCAAATAGCCCGTGATACAGGGCGAGATACAGGGCGTACATCAGCAGCAACAGCAGCGAGGTGGCGACGCCAATCCCGCCGTACACGTGCATTACATAGAAGACCCAATAGCAACTGCCGAGGTACCAGATGACGCCGCTGACATAACCGAGCAGGAAGCCTTGCCACGCCGTCGCGGGCGCAAGGAAGAGTCCGCCGTCGGCCAGCGCCAGGGTCACATCTTGCTCGCGGCACTTCAGGATGGCGTAGATCAGCGGCGCCAGTGCCACCCAGCTCAGCAGATAAATTGCGGGCTTGGGGAAGATCAGCACCTGGAGAACGCCTGATGCGCAGGCGAAGATCCAGGCATTCGGGCGGATTCTTCTCACTTAGCGAGTGTAGCGGGGACGAGTGGCTAGTGGCTAGGAAATAGACCCGAAGCAGCATCCGAACTAAACATGCGATGCCCCAGTCGCTCCCAGCGCGACGCAAGGTGATAGCCCCGCCCTTCAGCGCGGGGTACGCGTCGCAAGAAAATGTAGGAAGTGGATCCGAAGCAGCTTCCGAACTAAACATGTGATGCTCCAGTCGCGCAAAGCGCGACTGGAGAAGGGCGCTTCACGAATCTCCCGTTACGACGACGGCGAAGGCATTCCTGCGTGCGGCTGCCAGCTCCTGCTCAAGCTCCTGGGCCGCATCGCCGATAACTCATATGTGCACAAGTCCGCGATGGTCATAGGTTTAACGCTGGCTTTGAGCGCGGCCACGCTGGCAGGAATCGGCGAATGGGCGGCGGGCGGATCCAGCAATTCTGCGGGGGCATCCTCAAGCGCCTCGGTTGCCGCGCCCGGGCAAAACGCCGGAAGTCGCGTGCTTGCCCTTGCGCCCATGCCGATGAACTTGCTTCCGGCGGGCAGTTATTCTCCCGCCAGCACACCGGGATACACCATCAGCCGCACCGTGCCCGAAGTCAGGCTGCAGTTTACCGTGGCCGACGAACATGGCCGCCTGATACACGATCTTGCAGCGGAAGACATTCGCATTCTGGACAATCACGTGCCGGTGGAGCATTTCAACGACTTCGCGCGCGAGGAGAATCTCCCCTTGCACCTGGGGATCGTGCTGGACACCAGCGATTCCGTGAAGCGCGTATTGGCGGACGAGAAGGCGGCGGCGCTCAATTTCCTGGAGCGCATCCTGCGGCCGCAAAGCGATCGCGCCTTCGTGATGGGGTTCGGCGGCGAGGTCCGCATCGGGCAGGCTTCCACCGCCGATCGCGCGCGGTTGATCGACGCGGTGGGCCGGCTGCATCAGCCGGGATGGGGTACGAGTTTCTATGACGCGCTGTATGCCGCCTGCAATGAGTATCCGTCGTATGGCGACGAGAGCAGCCTGGTGCATCGCGTGATCGTCGTGCTGAGCGATGGCGACGACAACCAAAGCTTCCACGGTCTGCCCGATGTCGTCGCGATTGCCCAGCGGGGCGAAGTCCAGATCTATGCCCTGGCGCTGCGTGGCAGAAAGCAGGTGTCTCGCAGCGACGCGGTGCTGCAACGGCTGGCGGAGCAGACCGGCGGCCGGTTCTATGTGGCGCAATCCAGCAGGGACTTGGAAGGAATGTTCGCGGAGATCGAGCAGGAGCTGCGCAGCCAGTATTATGTGTCGTTCCCGCCGCAACGAGTAACGCCGGGATTCCACGCCTTGCAAGTGCAGGTGCGCACTCTACAGAAAACGCAGGTCCACGCCCGCCAGGGATACTACGCGGCGGCGCAATAGAAATTAGCGGCCCAGCTTGCGCCGCAGCACTGCGACGAGGCCGAGCACGCCAGATCCGAATAGCAGGATGCTGCTGGGCTCGGGAGTACCGCCTCCATAGTAATCCCCGGTCAACGTGAACGCTTCGGAAGGAATCTGGCCACCCTGGCTCGAATAGGCCAACGACGGACACTGTCCCCACGGTGCATAGCAGCCGATGCCGCTGTTCTCATCCCAGTAAATCGGGTTGCTGACCGAGCAACCGGAGGTGGAGCAGGCATTGGATAGGGTCATATAGCCCGCGGCCGACCACGGAATGTACGCGAACGAGTAATCGGCCCGGAACAGGTTGTAACCGTACTGGTTGACCCCCAGGAAGGTGTTGGTGACGCCGGCCAAGGTCTGCGGAGTGCCGCTGAATGACGTAGAGCCGAGCGCCATGTCTACGGTTGTCAGAAGGTCCGAGCTCGAAGCATCCCAGTAAACAATGTTAAGGCCTTCAATACCGGAGCCGCTGGGCGTGGTGAACGAGTCGCTAACCGAGAAACCAAAGTTGATGGTCCAACCATCGGTGGTGCCATTGTAGGGACCGTTGGAGTACACGGTATCGGCCACTGCTTGCAAGCTCACAACCGCTTGCCTTTGTCTTCGCAGACTAGCTGAATCGCTGATCGGCTATACTCGTCGGCAACATGGGTAGCCCGACTTCTGTTGCTTCACCAGCCAATAAAGAAGCGCACTCCATGCCCGCTTCACGCTGGTTTACCCAGCCATTTTTCCTCGGGCTTCTCCTGGCGATTGCAACCGTTGCTCTTTACTATCCCGTCCACGGGCACCCATTCGTCAACTACGATGACAGCCTCTACGTGACCGACAACATCCGGGTCCAGAGCGGCATCAGTTGGGACACAGTCTCGTGGGCGTTCACCACGTTTGACGTGGGCACCTGGCATCCGCTGACCTGGCTTTCCCACGCCCTGGATTGCCAGCTCTTTCAACTGAATCCGGCCGGACACCACGACGTCAACCTGCTGCTGCATGCGATGAATGTTGTCCTGCTGTTCTGGGTGTTGCTGCGCGCCGCCGGTTACGCCGGACGCAGTTTCATGGTGGCCGCGCTGTTTGCGCTGCATCCCATCAACGTCGAATCGGTGGCCTGGATCGCCGAACGCAAGAACCCGCTCAGCATGCTATTTTTTCTGCTCGCCTTGGGCGCATATCGCTGGTACGCGCGCGGGCCGAGAGTCGGGCGGTATGCCGTGGTCGCAGTTTTGTATGCGCTTGGATTGCTGGCCAAGCCGCAGGTGATCACCTTCCCCTTCGTTCTGCTGTTGTGGGACTACTGGCCTTTGCGGCGCATGTTTGCTTCGGCGCGAAAGTCGGATTCCGGGACAGCAACCCAAACCATCATCCCGCCGAGAACTCTCTCCCAGTTGCTGCTGGAAAAACTGCCACTGCTCGCGCTTTCTGCGGCCAGCGCCTTCATGACCATGAAAGCGCAACACGCAGGTGGCGACAAGGTTTGGTATCCGCTTTCCATTCGGCTGGAGAACGCGATTGTCTCCTACGCGCAGTATCTGCGCGATGCGGTTTGGCCCACGCGTCTGGCGGTCTTCTATCCGCATCCCGGAAATTCCTTGGGCGCCTGGCAGGTTGGCGGAGCGCTTCTGCTTCTGCTGGCCATCACGGCGCTGGTCATCGATCGCTGGCGGCAGCGCTATCTCGCGATGGGATGGTTTTGGTTCCTGGGGACCATGGTACCCATGATCGGCCTTGAGGGAGTGGGGTACCAGGGCATGCAAGGCATGGCCGACCGCTACGCGTATCTGCCGTTCATCGGATTGTTCATCATGATCTGCTGGGGAGTATCGGAGTGGGCGCAGCGACGGCACATTTCCACCGCCTGGCTGGCCGGTCTCAGCTTCGCAGTGTTATTGATTCTGACGGCAGTGACGCATCGCCAAATCGGATACTGGAGCGACAGTGCGACGCTGTGGTCGCGCACATTGCAAGTCACCAACCGCAATTGGCTGGCCGAGAACAATCTGGGCAAAATCCTGATGAGCCAGGGCCGGGTCGAGGAAGGCATGTCGCACTTCCTCAAGGCAACGGAAATTTACCCCGCCGATCCGGTCAGCAACATGAACCTCGGTACCTACGAGCAACAGCGCGGGAACCTGCCGGAGGCCATCGAGCGATACCAGAAAGCCCTGAGTTCTTCGCGCGACGCCCGCTTAAGGTTCGCCGCGTTGAAGAACGTGGGCCGTGCCTACAGCGATCTCGGAGATACGGCACACGCTCAGGAATGTTTCGCCGCAGCCGAGAGCCTGCAACGTCGGCGATAGCGAAGTTGTATCAAAGTCGATAGCCCTCGACGCCAAGGGCATGCGAGCGGTCGAGTCCATGATTTGGGTTGGAGAGAACTTCCCGGCGAGGACCGCCGAGCACGCCGAGCAATATAAAAAGGCTGTGACATTGGTTATGCTCTAGCCAACGACTCCTGCGAGGGAGCCCCCGGCGTGGACGCATGTACCGTCACAGCCCTTGGTGCGATCACCGCTTTCGCGGTTCCAGACCCCGGCTGACACCTCGCAGCGCAGTCGGTTTTTTCGGGTCTGGCGGTGCCCCCGGGTCGCCCCGTGGAACCGATCACCCAGCTTACTTCGGACTGGCTGACTATTATGTTTGCCTGTCCTTTTCTGCCGTCGACATGTGTGATCCTACAGCAGGATAAGAAATTGTCAACGCCCAAGGTTGGTGCAAGTGCAGTTTATTTTTGTGTGCGAATCTTTTCGCGTAAACCACAGAAATCACACCCCTTTTGCAAGGCTTCGATTGTTATTCGACGCCAATTCACATCTTTTTCACAGAGTTGTAGCATCCGTGCGATAGTCTAGCGACGAACCAAAATTGGTTCTTGACGAATTCGACATACTGAAGCATTGTGTGTACGTAGGAGTGGAATGCCCGATCTCGTAGCCTACGTGGACGGCGGCTCGCACGGAAATCCCGGGCCCTCTGGGATTGGCGTCGTCATTGAAAGCCACGACGGCGAAATCACCCGAATCGCCCGCTGGATCGGGCATCAGGACAATAACGTAGCCGAATACGTCGCCCTGCTCGAGGCCTTGCAGCACGCCATCGCGGTCAACGCCAGGACGCTGCATGTTTATTCGGACTCCGAAGTGATGGTCAAGCAGATGACCGGCGAATACGCCTGCCGCAGCCCGCGCCTGCATTCTCTGAACTGGACCTGCCGCAAACTGGCGCGAGCGGTTGACTTCTCCATCGAGCACATTCAGCGCGAAGACAACTGCGAGGCCAACCAATTGGCCCACCGCGCGGTGCGGCAACGCGAAAGCTTCTAAGCCGTGATCGCCAGGTTCATCCTGAGAGACTATTTGGGAGATATGGCGGAGGTTTTAGCCTGAATTTTTTCCAATGCCAGGAGCGGATGGCGCAGGTGGTACAGGACTCAGAAGAACATCACCAGATCGAAAGTGCCGAACCTGTCCGGGCTGATGTCATCGCACATTACCTCGGTTCTGCTGCAGACCCCGTAGCAGGAACCACACTGCTCATCGGGAGAGGGCTAAGCCCGAAATCGGTCTTGGAAGAACAGAGGATGAAATTGTCGACATCGTGGCACTTTCCCGGGCCGGTGGGACCTTGTGCGATGGCTGTCGCCAATTCAGGCGTTACGACGTAAGCGGAATCAGGGGAGAGCGGTTGTTGCGCTAGCTCGGCGACCGACTGAGAGCAGTGGAAGTCCTGCGCGACTTGAGTGTAGCGGCCGGATCTATAACCGTTAATCCGCATCTTCTGCTGGACAGCCAAAAAACCAAAAAATCTGTATCCGTCGGGTCCCCAAGGGGACGTGCTGGTGAAGTCGCATTGGAAAGCCGGAAGCACGATGAGATTTTGATGAAGAGTGCCTAACTCTGACCAGATGGGCGATTTCAAGGGCGATGGATGATGCTCAATTATGGTGGTATGCACCCTCCGCCGAAGGGCGCTTGTGTCGACGAACTGAAGAACCAGCGCTCCGGCGATCAGCAGATTTGCCCACTTCCTGCGAAACAACAGAGAGGGAGCAGCGAGTGTCCCCGCCAAGATTGCGTAGTAGGGGGCCCAGAACAGACGCCCGCTCGACCGCAGCACGCCAAAGTAGGGAGACAACGATTCCTTTGGATCCAAGTCGACAAGAGTCCTCGCTCCCATTGTCACCTTAGTAGAAAGCGCTAGAAGCGCAAGGAGCAGACAACAAGATGACAAAGGTATGAGCCAGCGCCTGTCGGGTCGCCATACTTTACCCCGGTGAGCCAGGGCCACTACCACAACAACAGCTGCCAGGAGTAAGACGCCGGCACCCAAGTAGTTATAGCCCTCGTATTGGCCAGGGGTTGCAGTCGGAAGTTTGCCACGAAGCAAGGTCCCCCGATCAAGCGGATCAAACAACGCGAGCAAATTCATCGAGTAGTAACGGAACCCGCCGCCGGCGTAGCCTCGACCGCCGCGAATGATCAGGCCGAAGGCGTACGACGTCACTAGGCCCACCGCCACGAGCAGACTCACAATGGCAGCGGATTGCGAGAGAGTTATCCTCCTTTGCCACAGGAGGCTCACGACAACTGTGGTCAAGATTAGCAAGACTTGAAATGCAAGGTAGGGATTGATGGCAACCGAAACCGCTGCCAATGGAGCCGCCGAGAGCACAAATCGCCGGATTGATCGAGAGGACTGCTGCTGTGCTTGGACGAACACCAGGAGCACCGCGAGCAACAGCCACTGATTGGTCAAAGCAAAATGCGCACGGAACCGCAGGTTGAATGGAGGTGCAAGCAGGAAGAAGACGCTGCACAGCGCGATTCCTAGGAGGTTCCATCCCAAGAAAAGCCGGAAGAGCCTGAAGGCGAAGAAGAACTGCAGCGTGCAAGCGAGAACCACCTCGATACCAAAATACTGACACGGTTCAGGCAGTACAGGTGATAGGGGTTTCATCACCAATGCCAGTAAGGGATTGATATCCACCAAGGCAACCGACTCTCCCTTCGGATAACCTAGTATCTAGTTGCATAAGTTAGCGTACTGCGTATACTGTGCCCATGAAGGCACACACGGTTACGCTGACACCGGAAGAGCAGGCTCATCTGCAAGCTGTAGCGCGCCGGCCCACCAGC
>JBEKNL010000061.1:0-35427 GCA_049522855.1 Candidatus Korobacteraceae bacterium | reverse complement strand
TCTGCTGGTCTGTCACCATTCGGAAAGCGCTCTCCTGGAACGCTTTCCCAATGGTCTCAACTTACTTCAGATAGGGAGAAATAATTGTCGCCGGCCAGGAACTTTAATTTTCGCTGATCAGCCCTGTGGCGAACGAAAACCCCGAAATGACCTGCGACCCATCCGAAGCCCGATAACACGTCCTAGAGCTTAATTTGGCCGTTTCCCGAAACTGGGAGCGGCCCGTTTTTCCCGGAGGACTATGCACGAATTGCGAACTCGCTTCTGGTTACTTTGTAGGTTGGTTGCGAGGCTGTGGAGAAAGCCTTGAGCGGCGGTAAGGCGCTGTACAACTTCGCTCAGGATCGACCGAAGGTTGGACAACTAGCTGGTATTCCCACTTGCTATCTCGGTGACAGCGACTTAGGTATCGAGATCGCGGCCAAGTATCGTGTCACGGATTACTACCGTGACACAGCAGGGATTGATCGCTTGCGTCGGCTGATGGCTCTCCTACGTACAAAGAAAATCAACTGTACGCTGGTCGCCCTAAATGCTGGGCTTGGGTCACCGGGATGCGCGATCTTCGCACTCAATGCGCCGAAGGTAAGGAAGCTAGTTCTGAAATTTACGCAGCAAGAAATCGACCACACCGCACAACTTTAATAAATCAGGAAAAGAGGATTCATAAATTGGTTGAGAACGAACAGCAGGCATACGAAGCACCACTCAACTTTGAACCGTTGTTGAACGATGAACAGACAGGACATTTGCTGGGCGATATGCACCCGAAGACGTTGCAGCGTTTGGCGAGGATGGGGAAAATTCCCTCTCACAAAATTGGACGCTTCTGGTTTTTCCGAGCGAGCGAACTTGATTCTTGGCTGGCAAGCGGTGACACGGTAGAATGCGATCAACCGTCCGTGCCTTGTCAACGGAGGACAAATTGACAAAGGCGCGATACCAAGCAGGATGTTTGACCAGAAGGAAGCGAGTGAACGGCCCTGACATGTGGCAATTTCGCTGGTGGGACGTGGACGACGAGGGACACAGCGTACAGCGCAGCCGCCTCATCGGAAGCGTGGAAGCATACCCGACAGAGAAACAGGCGCAACAGGTTGCCGACGCCATTCGCCTCGAAGTGAACTCGGAACTGCCCACAGCGGTTCCAATAACTGTCGCGACGTTGATCGACCGCTACCAGCAAGACCCTCTGGAGCAGGAGCGGTTGGCGTTTTCGACGAAGCTGTCCTACACGTCGTTCCTGAAGAACTGGATTCTACCTGCGTGGGGCGCTCATCGGCTGGAAGAAGTGCACACCATGCGCGTCGAGCAATGGCTGCGCGACTTGACCTTGGAACCGACCACGAAACGGCACATCCGCAATCTCATGCACGTGGTATTCGAGAGCGCGGCCCGGTGGGAGTTAATCCAAGCCAACCCGATCAGCCGCGTTCGTCAAGGTGGATGCAGGCGAGCAGACCCAGAGATTCTAACCGTGGAAGAGTTTCAAGCGTTGCTGAATGCGATCACCGATCTACGCGTGCGGACGCTGGTGATTCTTGCAGGATGCCTCGGACTCACACGATCTGAACTTACTGGTCTGCGCTGGAGCGACTTCGATTGGACGAATGCGGTGCTGACCATTCAGCGCGGCGTCGTCAACTGTCACGTCGGCAATCCGAAAACAACGGCGCGTCGCAAGCCGGTTCCTCTGGCTCCCGAACTCGTAGCTGTGCTGGAACACTGGCGCAGGAACACTGCATATCGTGCGGACTCGGACTGGGTTTTCGCCTCTGAACTCAAGGGTGGCGCGGAACCAGTTTGGCTGGACTCGTTGCTGAAGAAGCATGTGCAGCCTGCCGCGAAACGCGCCGGACTGAGCAAGCGTGTCGGATGGCATTTGCTAAGGCACGGCTACTCGACGTTACTCCGCGCAAACGGCACGGACATCAAGGTGCAATCGGAACTTCTGAGGCACTCGAACATCGCAACCACGATGAACGTTTACACGCAGGCGATGCCGGAACCGAAGCGGACAGCGAATCAGCGGGTGGTACAGCAACTTTTGTGTACCGATTGTGTACCGACCATCTCTGCCCAAAACCTGCAAGTCGTTTGAAATCAAATTGCGGGGGGTGGATTTGAACCACCGACCTTTGGGTTATGAGCCCAACGAGCTACCAGACTGCTCCACCCCGCATTTCGATCATAGCGTCTGCTGCATCTGCGGTCAAACAACCCCTGGACTGAATTCAGCAGCGGGTCCAATTTGGAGGCGGGCGGGGAACGGCTCCTACGGTTCGAGTTTATTGAGGTCGGGAACGCCGTCTGGCGAAAATTCAATGCAGCAGGCAATCTTCTCGATGTGGCGCTCGATCTGGCCGCTGGTGCGATCTGCCCGGTGAATGCTTCCCGAGCTTGACCGCAGATGGTAGCCTCTGTTCATGGCTGATGAGCACCAGGACGACAAGATACAGAACGCGGCGATCCTGTGGGCGCGCTATTCGGAGATCGCCTTCATCATTCCCGCCGCGGTGGTGGTTGGATTACTGATCGGCAAACTGCTCGATCACTGGCTGCACACTCATTGGCTGTTCATCGCCGGAGTCATCGTGGGAGCCATCTTAGGGTTCGTGCAAATGATTCGAATGGTGAGTCCGCGGAAGGAATAGCGACGGCTGACTCCACGGCAGCAAGAATTGCGGGTCAGTTACAGCCCTGGATTTCACCCTCGCCGAAAGTCAGTTACCACGGAGACACGGAGGGGACGGAGTTTTCGTTTTCATCGAGGTTCTCCGTGATCTCCGTGCCTCCGTGGTTGATTTTCATTCCTGTGAATGGCCCGCGAGCGGTCTGCGAGGTACATTGATGTGTGCCCACCACGATGCTTGAACCCACTTCCTCGGCAGCGGATGAATTTTTTGCCGGAGCGCTGAAGCGCATCCGCCGATACATGGTCGCGGCGTCGGCCGTAGGATTGGCGGTGTGCCTGGTTTTCTTCCGCTGGCCGGTGACGGCGGGATTCTTGGCGGGAGCGATCGTCTCCTACGTCAATCATCGCTGGCTGGAGCGCGCAGTGGACGCCTTGGGAGAGCGCATTACCACCGGCGAGAGCAAAGAGCGGGGAGGTGGAATCGTCTTGCGCGCTGCCTTGCGATATGCCTTCATCGCCATCGGGGCCTATGTTATATTTAATGTTTCTCGCGCAGGTCTTTATGGCTTCCTTGGGGGCGTGTGCCTTCCGATTGTGGCTGTGGCCTGCGAAGTCGTGGTGGAAATATTTGTTACCTTGCGGCGCGGATTCTGATTCCCTAATAACTTTGGCACGCGTACCGGCTGACGCTGCGTGCGTGTCAAGCAGCAATCATCGCAGTATTAGATCCGATCTTTCTACAAGTAGGCCTTCATGCCTGAGCAACTTTGGATAACTGCCCTCCTGAATAAATATTTGGCCGGCGTGGTGAATGCACTCCTAGGTATCTTTCATTTGCACGCGACCTATCCGCGAGCCCCCATCCCCAATTATGTGGCCATGCAGTTAGTGGTGTTTGTGCTGATCATTCTGTTTTTTGTGGTCGTGCGGGCGCGCCTGTCGGTGGACGATCCTGGGAAGATGCAGCACCTGATGGAGGAGCTCGATTCCTTCGTCACCAAGCAGAGCCACGAAGTGATTGGCCACGGCTATGAGAAATACGTCGGCTACCTGACGGTGCTGGGAATTTTTATCATGCTGGGCTGTCTCATCGGCGTAATACCGGGATTTGAGACGGCCACCGCGACTCCGTCGGTGCCGCTGGGTTGCGCGGTAGTGACCTGGTTCTATTATCACCTTCAGGGCGTGCGCACGAACGGCTTCAGCTACATCAAGAACTTTCTGGGACCGGTCATGTGGCTGTCGCCGCTGATGTTGCTGATTGAGACGGCCAGTCACCTGGCACGAATGATGTCGCTCACCATCCGTCTTTACGCCAACATGTTCGCCAGCGATTTGGTGATCCTGGTGTTCTTTTCCTTAGTTCCGCTCGCCCTGCCGGTTGTTTTCATCCTGCTGCACATTGGCGTAGCGGTGATTCAGACCTATATTTTCGTGCTGCTGGCGACGGTGTACATCGGAGAAGCGGTGGCGCACGAGCATTGAAGAGTGGCCGTTGGCACTTAGCATTTAGCAATTGGCCTTCGACGATCGGCATTTAGCTAAGTGCTAACCGCCAACTGCTAAGTGCTACTTACAAGTTTGCTGTCAGCGTGAGGGCGTCAGCACGGTGAACGTCAACCACCCACTGGCAGCGATTCATAAGGAGAAAAAATGAAGAAACTGATGACCATATTCTTTTCGCTGGGAGCCATGATGCTGATGGCCATGCCAGCGTACGCGCAGGGCGGAAGCGCCGCTGCTCCGGCGACCAATTGGGTCCCCATAGCCTCCGGCTTCGGCATGGCCATTGCCGCCGGATTGGCCGCTCTTGGCCAGGGTCGAGTGGGTGGGGCCGCGTGCGAAGCCATGGCGCGCAATCCTGCTGCCCGACCTGCGGTCCAGCTCGCCCTCATTCTGGGTCTCGCCTTCATCGAGTCGCTGGTGCTGTTCACCCTGGTGATTATCTTCGTCAAGGTTGTCTAGTTTTCGCTGGCGACCGCATTGCCGCGCCCCGTCTTCGGACGGGGCGTTTTGTCTATGGCCTTACGTCAGCAAGAATAGTCTCGTGCCTGAAATGGAATCCAAAGAGTAGCCGAGCGTTTCGCGGCGTCAAGACGCCCGTACAGCTGCCGAATGCCGCCGGGAACAACCGCAGATCCTTCGACTCCGCACCCGCCCGACCCGCAAAAGAAGCGGGTCGTAAATTTATTGCGGGCGCTGCGCTCGGGATGACAGGCTTAAAGATCATTCCCGTGGTGAATAATCCAGGTTGAGCCCCACACTACCTCGCCTACTTCAACAAGTCCTGCGCGCCCTGAATTGCGTACTCGAGCACGCGTCCGGGCAGCACGCCGAGGTAAATGGTCATGATCAGGCTGATCGCCAATCCAATCCCCAGCCCCACCGGGATGCGAGCCACCGGAGCTTCACTGCGCTCGTCCCGCATGTACATGACGATGATGATGCGCAAGTAATAATAAGCGGCAATTGCGCTGTTGATGACGCCGATGATGGTGAGCCAAACCAGGCCGGATTGCAGCGCGGCGGAGAAGACGTAGAATTTGGCGAAAAAGCCGCCAGTGACGGGAATGCCAATCAGCGAAAGCAGAAAGATGGTGAGGATGCCGGCCAGCAAGGGCGAACGGCGTCCTAGCCCGGCGTAGTCGTCGAGGGTGACGTACTTTTCGCCGGCGGAAGCGAAATGGCTAACTACGGCAAATGCGCCGACGTTCATCGCCGCATAGGACGCGGCGTAGAACATCGCGGCTGAGATGCCGACTTGCTGCCCAGCCGCGAAAGCAACCAGCAGATATCCGGCGTGGGCGATCGACGAGTAAGCCAGCAACCGTTTGATGTTCTGTTGCACCAGCGCGCCGATGTTGCCCAGGGTCATGGAGAGCGCCGCCGATACCCAGACCATCCAGAACCAGCCGGGCGCGCCGGTGGCGAAAAGCACGCGCAGCAGCACCGCAAATGCCGCCGCCTTTGGGCCGGTGGACATCAGCGCAACCACCGGCGCTGGCGAGCCTTCATAAACGTCGGGAGTCCACACGTGAAATGGCGCCGAGGCGACTTTGAAGCCCAGCCCGACGAACATCAGTCCCACCGCGAGGTACGCCAATGTGGATTGCTGGGTATGCAGGACGTTCGCGATGTTGTAGATGTTGGTGGTCCCGGTGGCGCCGTAAATCATGGCCACGCCGTAGAGGAAGAACGCGGTGGCGAAGGAGCCGAGCAGGAAATACTTCAGCGAGGCCTCGGCGCTTTCCGCGGCGCGGCGGCGCATGCCGGCCAGGATGTAAGTCGAGATCGAAGAAATTTCCAGCGCAATGAAAATCAGCACCAGCTCAATGGCGGACGACATCAGCATCATGCCGACCGTGCCGAAAAGAATCAGAGCGTAATACTCGCCGCCCGCGCGGATACTCTGCACATCGAGGTAATCATACGAGGCGAGGATAACCACCAGCGCGATCATCAGCACGACCACATGGAAGAACACGCTGAAGGTGTCAACTCTGACCATGTGGTAAAAAGCTTCGCCGTAGAAGCCCGTCTGATAGGCGGTTGCGGCGAGAGCCGCAAGTGTGCCTACCATCGCCACGATGCCCAGCCGCTTTTTCGATCCCTGCTCGGGAAGGACCGGGTCCACCATCATGACAATGATGCCGAAGATGCTGAGCACCAGCTCAGGAAGTATCCGAATGTAGTCAACGGCCGGAATCATCGTCCGATCACCTGCAGTAGAGCTTGCACTCCATTACGCGCAACGTCGGCGCGCAACAGGGACCCGGGAGCATGAGCTGCGTGCGCCTGGACAGCGGCGGAGAACTGCCTCAGCGTCGCGGCGACCGCGGGATCAATCGAGTGCAGCCACAGCATCGGAGCAACTCCCATGACCAGCGCCGCAATCGCCAGCGGCCACAACGAGACGCGCTCGCGGGCGTCCAGATCGCGCAACGAAGTGTTGGCCGGGTTGGTGATGGTTCCGTAGAAGACGCGTTGATACATCCACAGCAGATAACACGCGCTCCAGATCACGCCGGTGGCCGCCAGAATGCCGTAGAGCTGCTTCGCCTGAAAGGCGCCGCTCAGCACCATGAACTCGCCGATGAAGCCATTCAGCAGCGGCAATCCCACCGACGACAGCATGATGAACGCGAAGAAAGTTGCGTACACCGGCATGGGCGTAGCCAGCCCTCCGTACTCGCCGATGTCGTAAGTGTGGCGCCGCTCGTAGATCATGCCCAGCAACATGAACAGCGCACCGGTGGAAATGCCGTGGCTCAGCATCTGGTACACCGCGCCGTCCATTCCAAGCTGGGTGAAGCTGAAGATGCCCAGCACCACAAAGCCAAGATGGCTGACCGAGGTGTAGGCGACCAGACGCTTGATGTTGGGCTGCACCATCGCCACCAGCGCGCCGTAGATAATGCCGATGATGGCGAGCGCAATGATCCACGGAGCGTTGCGCCGTGATTGGTCGGGAAAGAGTCCCAGGTTGAAGCGCAGCAAACCGTAGGTGCCCATCTTCAGCAGCACGGCCGCCAGCAGCACCGAACCTGCGGTGGGAGCTTCCACGTGCGCGTCGGGCAGCCAGGTGTGTAACGGGAACAGCGGCACCTTCACCGCGAAGGCCACGAAGAAGCCGAGGAACAGCCAAAACGCCGCATGCTCGAATCCTGCCACCTGGCCCGACTGGATCTTGCCTTGGATCTCGACAAAATCAAACGTTCCGGTCTTGGCGTATAGCCAGATCACCGCCGCCAGCATGAACACCGACGCGATCATGGTGTACAGGAAGAATTTTACGGAAGCGTAAATTTTCCGTCCGTGCCCGTACATGCCGATGATCAGCGCCATGGGAATGAGGGTGGCTTCCCAGAAGAAATAGAAGAGGAACAGGTCGAGCGCGACGAAAACGCCGATCATTGCGGTCTCGAGCACCAGCATAAGGATGAAAAATTCCTTTACCCGGTCGCCGATGGAATTCCACGAGATAAGCACGCACATCGGCATCAGGAAGGTGGTCAGGATGACCAGCCACATGGAGATGCCATCGATCCCAAGGTGGTAATGAATGTTGGGATGGGCAATCCATGGGATGTTCTCCTCGAACTGGAAGCCGCTCTGCCCGCGAACCAGGTACCACGGCAGGTGCAGCGAGGCGAGCAGGGTGATCAGCGAGACCGCCAGCGCGAACCAGCGGATATCGCGATGGCGGCGCGGGAAGAACAGCAGCAGGATGGCCCCCGCCAGCGGCAGAAAAATAACGATGGTGAGGATGTTGCTGTTGATGAGATTCATCGCACACCCCTCCACACCATGAAGGCGATCACGGCCGCCGCGCCGATGGCGACCCAACCCGCATAGGAACGGATATTGCCGGATTGCATGTGGCGCATCTCGTCGGAAACTTCGCGCGCGCCTGCCGCGCTGCCGTCCACCGCGCCGTCAATCAGCCCGCGATCGATGCCTTTCCAGAACACGGTCGAAGACAGCGCAATCAGCGGTTGTATGAATACCGCGCCGTAGAGTTCATCCACTTTGTATTTGTCGAGCACAAAGGTATAGAGCCCGCCGGCAGCCTTGGCCATCTTTGCGGGCAATTCCGGCCGCTTGTAATACAGCCACCAGGCAGCCAGTAATCCAAGCAAGCCAACCGCAACCGAGATAATGGTGAACGCCAACTCGGTGGTGGATTCCCCTTGCTCCGCGGCTGCTTCGGCGATGGGCGCCGCCGTCGCGTTGAAGACCGGCGAAAGGAAGCTGCCAAAATGGTCGGAGCCATGAAGCACGTGGGGAACGCCAATCCATCCGCCAACGAACGACAGCAGCGCAAGGATCATCAGCGGTGCCACCATCACCCACGGGCTCTCATGCGGAGCACCGTGTCCGTGGCTGCCGCCAGCGTGCGCATCCTGCGCGTCATGGATCGCGCCCGTATGCCCGGCAAGCTGCGCATCCGCATCGTGTCCGTGAGCGGCGGTCTCAGGATTCGGCCCGCGGTACTCGCCAAAGAAGGTGAGGAACCATAGCCGGAACATGTAGAACGAAGTCATGCCGGCGGTGATGATGCCGATCAGCCACAGGGCGTGATAGCCGCCGCTCCACGCCGACCACAGAATCTGGTCCTTCGAGAAAAAGCCGGCAAAGGGCGGTATTCCGGCGATGGCAAAGGTGGCGATCGTCATGCACCAGAAGGTGTAGGGAAGATACTTTCGCAGCCCGCCCATGTTGCGCATGTCCTGCTCGCCGCCCAGGCCATGAATCACCGAGCCCGCGGCCAGGAACAGTAGCCCCTTGAAGAAGGCGTGCGTCACGAGGTGAAAAATTCCGCCTACGTAGTCCGCCACGCCGCAGGCCATGAACATGTAACCGAGCTGCGAGATGGTGGAATAGGCCAGCACCTTCTTGATGTCGGTCTGCGCGATGCCAATCGATGCGGCGAAGATCGCAGTCAGCGTGCCAATGATCGCCACCGCCATTGCGGCGTCGGGCGCGCGATTAAACACCAGGTGCGAGCGAGCGACCATGTACACGCCGGCGGTCACCATGGTTGCGGCGTGAATCAACGCCGATACCGGCGTGGGGCCTTCCATCGCGTCGGGCAGCCAGACATACAGTGGAATCTGCGCAGACTTACCGGTGGCGCCCACCAGCATCAGCAGGCCAATCGCCGTCAACAAGCCAGCAGCGCCGCTTTCGACCGGGTACCTACTGATGAGCGGCCACAGACTGTCGTACTGCAGCGTGCCGAAATGTTTGATCAACAGGAAGAGCGCAATCAGAAAGCCGCAGTCACCGACGCGATTGGTGATGAAGGCTTTCTTGCCCGCATCCGCCGCCGACTTCTTCAGGAACCAGAATCCGATCAGCAGGTACGACGCTAGGCCTACGCCTTCCCAGCCGACGAACATCAGAAGGTAGTTGTTCGCCAGCACCAGGGTGAGCATGAAGAACATGAAGATGTTGAGATAAGCAAAATAGCGGTAGTAGCCGCCTTCATGCTCCATGTAGCCGACGGAATAAACGTGGATGAGGAAGCCGACGCCGGTGACCACCAGCATCATCACCAGCGAGAGCTGGTCGAGATAAATGCCGAACTCCGCCGAAAACGGGCCCGCACTCAGCCAGGCGCCATAGCGCTCGATGTGCGGAATCTGGTCCGGCGGCAAACCGAGGAACTGCGCGGCCACCCATAAGGCCATGGCAAACGCAAGCGCTGTGGAGCCCAGCGCGATGGCGCTCACCAGTGCTCTGGAGAAGCGCTTGCCCAAGAGCCCGTTGATGGCGGCTCCGGCCAGCGGCAGTAACGGAATAATCCACAAGTGCATAGCTTGTCTCGCGTGTAGCGGCGCGCCCCGATAACGGCGCGCAGAGCACCCTTACAGCTTCAGCAGGTTCACGCGATCCACATTCAGGGTTTCGCGGGTACGGAACACCGAAATGATGATGGCCAGTCCCACGGCCGCTTCGGCGGCAGCCACCACCATCACGAAGAACACAAAAATGTGGCCGTCGAGCGACTTCAACTGCGCGGCGAAAGCGACGAAAGAAAGATTGACGCCGTTCAGCATCAGCTCAATCGACAAGAAAATGGTGATGATGTTGCGCTTGATCAGGAAGCCGGCAACTCCGCAGGCAAACAGGATTGCGCTCAACACCAGGTAGTAGGAAAGAGGGACCATTTATTCCTCCCTCCGCGCCAGCACCACGGCGCCCATGATGGCGATCAGGATCAGCACCGATGTCACCTCGAAGGGCAGCAGGAAGTCGCGAAACAACAGATGGCCGATGGCTTGGGGATTACCGAACACGTCGCTGCCATTCATCACCATGGGCCCGCCAATGGCGATGCGGTCCAACCCGGCAAGATGGCTGACCACCCACACCGCGAGGCTCAATCCAATAATGAGTCCCGGGACACCCAGCACCATCGCGACACGGCTGGCATGTTCGGTGCGCTCTTCCACTCCGGCGTTCAGCAGCATGATGACAAAGACGAACAGCACCATCACCGCGCCGGCATAGACAATGACCTGCACGACAGCCACAAACTCCGCGCCCAGCAGCAAGTAAATCAGCGCCAGCGAACCCATCACCACAATCAGCGACAGGGCGCTGTTAATGGGGTGCTTCTGCACCAGCAGGTTGATGGCCCCACCCACACACAGCGCCGCGAAGATGAAGAAGAGAATCAGGGGCAACATGGTGATCCGTTAAAAAATCAGCAACGAGCAACTAGCAATCAGCAACTAGCAATTAGCTTTGAGTAATCTGCATTCAGCCATAAACCGGTGATGGAGTCTTCCGATCATCCAACCGAACCCCGCTAGTTGCTGCTTTACTTCAGCGCCACGACCAGACTGGTGACGACGATGTTGGCAATGGCCAGCGGCAGAAGAAACTTCCAGCCGAAGGCCATGAGCTGGTCATAGCGGAAACGCGGCAACGTGCCGCGGACCCAGATGTAAATAAACATGAAGGCGAACACACGCAAAGCAAACCAGAATACCGGCAGCAGCGACTGCACAATCGGCGGCCCGAAGACCGGCCCCGACCATCCGCCCAGGAACAAAATGGAAGCCAGGCAGGCAACCGTCACCATGTTGGCGTACTCGGCCATGAAAAACATCGCAAACTTCATCGAACTGTACTCGGTGTGATATCCGGCGACCAGCTCGGTCTCCGCCTCCGGCAAATCGAAGGGGATGCGGTTGGTCTCCGCGTAGGCCGCCATGATGTAAATGAAGAACGCGACAAACTGTCCCCGGAACAGATTCCATTTCGGAATGAAGCCCAGCCATGTCCCCGCTTGCGAGTCGACAATATCTCGCAGGCTGAAGCTGCCGGTGTAGATCAGCACGCCGATCAGCGACAGGCCGAGAGCGATCTCGTAGCTCACCATCTGGGCCGAGGCGCGCAAGCCGCCGAGCATCGAGTACTTGCTGTTCGATGACCACCCCGCCAGCGCCACTCCATACACGCCAACCGAGGTGACGCCCAAAATGATCAGCAGCCCAATGTTGACGTCGGCGATCTGCAGCGGCGTGTTAATGCTGCCCAGCCTGATCCATGGGCCAATCGGAATGACCGCGATCGAGGTCAGCGCCGTAGTCAAGGCGATGATCGGAGCCAGCATGTACAAGGGCTTATTGGCGTAAGGTGGTGTGATGTCTTCCTTAAAGATAAACTTTAAGCCGTCGGCGAGCGGCTGCCAGATGCCGAACGGCCCCACCCGCGAGGGCCCCCAGCGGTTCTGGATGTGACCAACCACTTTGCGTTCCAGCAACGTGGTGTAGGCCACGGCCGTCAGCAGGACAAGGAGCGCGATCGCGATCTTGACCAGCGAAACCAGGATGTAAGTTCCAATGCCCATTGAGCTATCAGTTATTAGTTATTAGTTATTAGTTATCAGTTATCAGTTATCAGTTATCAGTTATCAGTTATCAGTTATCAGTTATCAGTTATCAGTTATCAGTTATCAGTTATCAGTTATCAGTTATCAGTTATCAGTTATCAGTTATCAGTTCTCAGTCGTCAGTAATCAGTAGCCAGTATTCGTGATGGGGCTCTCAGTCGTTAGCCGTTAGCCCTTAGCCCTTGGCCCTTAGCAAAACAAATCTGTCATCCCGTGCGAGTCGAGGGACCTGCTTTTCAAACTTGCAACTTGCAACTCGAAACTCGAAACTTTGAAACCAGCCACTAATCACTAGCCACTTGTTCCGCCGTCGTACTATAGCGCTCCATCACCGAATTCAAGACCGTCGAATAACGGCCCAGCGTGCCCGACGTGAACAGCGTGTCGTTGGACGGCAGCACGAGCTCGGGATGTCCCAAACCAGTGGCGCCGGTGATCTGCACCAGTTGCGTGTGCTCGTCGTGACCGCTGAGCAGGCCGATGCGCGAGATGTCATACCCCGGGACCAGCCGCTGAATTTCGTCGAGCATTGCGGTCGGATCGTAGGGGCTCATCTTAGGCTCCAGGTTGCGCTCGGCGAGCCACACCGCGTGCCGGTCGGCTTCACCCGATTGCGCGCCCCGGCTCTGGCCCATATCGGCGCGCGTGCCTCCTCCGCCAAACGGCACCAGCTTGTGCACGTCGTATCCCATGCGATCGGCAATGCGGACGATACACTCGAAGTCGTTGCGCACGCCTGCAAACTCGCCGGCTTTCTTCAGCATTTGCACGTCGCCGCAAGTGTTGGTGAAGGTCCCACCTTTTTCGTAGGCATTCGCGATGGGCAGCACCACGTCAGCGATGCTGGCTGTCTCGGTGAGAAACATGTCCTGCACCACGACGAAGGCCTTCGACAGGGCGAAAGGATCGACGTTGTAGCGTGCGATGGGATTGGAGCCGACCACATATAGCGCCTTCAGCTTGCCGTCCTTAGCCGCATCCATCATTTGCAGCAGGTCCAAGCCGGCCGACTTGGGAATTTCGTCAACCCAATCCTCGTGGAAGCTGGTCGCACTGGAAACGGGAGCGTAGCCCGGCAGCATGTCGGGATAAAGACCCATGTCGGCGGCGCCGCGCGAGTTGGCGTAATCGCCCAGGCAGACGAACTTTGCGCCCTGCGCCAGGCCGAAGTTCACCAGCGTCGTCACGTCGTTACCGCGCAACTCGGAGCCGAAAATAACAACCATATCTCTTTCGTTCTTCAGCGCCTCCCGCATCTGCGACAAAGCTTCACGCGAGAACTGGGGAGTAACGACGGCGTCCGCGGCTGCGTCGTTTCCGCCGAGGAACTGCACCAGGCTGCCTTCCGATCCAGACGCGATCTGGGCGAAAGCGGTCGCCTGGCGGCGCAGCTTGATGGGATACGAGTTCACTACATAGAGTTTGGCGCGATGCAAGCGGACGTTGGTGCGAATCTGCCACGCCAGCAGGGGACGCTGATCGGTAGGATTGTTGCCGATCAGCAGGATCGCGGGGGCGTCGAAAACATCGCGCATCGAGGCCGTGGCATTGGCTTTGCCAGCCAGCGCTGAAGCGAAAGCCGGGAAGTCGGCGGTGCGATGATGGTCGATGTTATTAGTGCCGAGCACCAGGCGCGCAAACTTTTGCAGCAGGTAATTTTCTTCATTGCTGGTGCGGTTGGAGCCGATAACTCCGACGGCGTTCGGACCGTCGCTGGCCAGCACTTGCTTGAACCGGGAAGCGATGCGTTCGAGCGCTTGCTCCCAGGTCGCAGCAACGAACTTGCCTTCGTGCTTGATGAGCGGCTGCTGGATGCGATCGCCGCTATTGGCGAAGTCGAACGCGTAACGCCCCTTGATGCAGAGGAAGTCGCCGTTGATGCCGCTCTTATCGCGGTTGTCGCCGCGCACGATTTCCATGCCGGTGTCGGCGCGGCGCACGCCCAGGGTGGTTTTGCAGCCGTCTCCGCAATGGGTGCAGACGGTGCCCACGTGCTTCATCTCCCAGGGACGCGTCTTGTAACGATAAGCACCCGAGGTGAGCGCGCCGACCGGGCAGATGTCGATGCACATGCCGCACTCTTCGCACTCCAAGTGGTCTTCCTTGTTGGGCGCGATGATCGAGCTGGTGCCGCGGTTCTGAACCCCTAGCGCCCAGACATCCATGCCTTCGCCGCAAACCCGAATGCAGCGATAGCACAGGATGCAACGCGGTCGGTCGAAGTACACCACCGGCGACCATTGCTGCTCGTCGCGGTGGTTCTTCATGTCCATAAACTTAGATTCGGCCGCGCCGTACTTGAAGGTCATGTCCTGCAGTTCGCATTCGCCGCCGGCATCGCACACTGGGCAGTC
Organism: Candidatus Korobacteraceae bacterium; assembly: GCA_049522855.1. GTDB lineage: Bacteria > Acidobacteriota > Terriglobia > Terriglobales > Acidobacteriaceae > Bog-257. The sequence goes on along the minus strand of JBEKNL010000061.1, from coordinate 21,032 downwards.
GAGCGGATGGTTGGCGAGCACCAGCTCGAGCATGGCCTTGCGCGCCTGCTTGATCTTGTCGCTCTCGGTGGTGACCACCATGCCCTCAGCGACCGGCGTGGTGCACGCGGTCTGCAGCTTGGGCATCTTTTCGACTTCCACCAGGCACATGCGGCAGGCGCCTTGCAGCGACAAGCCGGGGTAATAGCAGAAAGACGGCACCTCGATGCCCGTGCTCTTGCAGGCCTCAATGAGCAGCGTCCCCGCGGGAACGGTGAGTTTCTTGCCGTCGACAGTAAGGGTTACATCAGCCATGGAAACCGCTATTCGCTGTTCGCCTTTCGCTAGTGGCTCTTAGCTATTAGCTCTTAGCCTTTAGCGATCAAGTGTTGCCATCCCGAGCGAGCCCGCCGCGGCGGGCGAGTCGAGGGACCTGCTTCTTGCGCCGTCCCTACGGGACTCCGATCTTTATTCACGCTCACCCAGCGCTAAAGCGCTGGGCTATCGTCTTTCGTCCCGCAAGCGGGACTGAATTCTTGAAGCCGCAAAGTGCGTAGCGGCATTTAAAACTGGCAACCGACAACTGACAACTGCTTCAGCTCACCAATGCCGGCTCGGCCGCCTTCTCGTACGGGCACGGTTTGCCGTCGAGGTGGTCCTCGAATTCCTTACGAAACTTCTGAATGTACGAAATGATGGGCATCGCCGCCGCGTCACCCAGCGGACAGAACGTGCGGCCCAGCATGTTCTCCGCCAGGTACTTCAGGTTGTCGATGTCCTTGGCCACACCGCCGCCGGCATGAAACCGCGTCAGCGTCTTTTTCATCCAGTCAGTACCTTCGCGGCAGGGGATGCACCAGCCGCAGCTCTCGTGCTGGTAAAACTTGGTCACGCGCAGCGCAAACCTCACAATGCACATCTGGTCGTCGAGCACGATCACGCCGCCGGAACCAAGCATCGAGCCCGCCTTCATCATCGAATCGAAATCCATGGCGACGTCGATTTCGTCCGCGGTGAGAATCGGCACCGATGATCCGCCGGGCACCACGCCCTTCAAATTCCTTCCCTTGGTCATGCCACCTGAGACGTCGTAGATCATTTTTTTCAGGTTGTAGCCCATGGGCAGCTCGTACACGCCGGGCTTCTCGAGTTCCCCGCTCATGCAGAACAGGCGCGTGCCGCCGTTTCTGGGCGTGCCTAAGTTCGCGAACCATTCGCCGCCGCCGAGGATGATGTGTGGCACGCTGGCCAGCGTCTCGGCATTGTTGATCACGGTTGGCCCGCCCCACAATCCGACGACCGCCGGAAAGGGAGGACGGATGCGCGGTATGCCGCGCTTGCCTTCGAGCGATTCCATCAGCGCCGACTCTTCGCCGACCTCGTAAGCGCCCGCGCCGGAATGGGTGAAGATGTCGAGGTCAACGCCCGAGCCGAAGATGTTCTTGCCGATGAAGCCGCGTGCGTAAGCGTCGGCCACGGCCTTCTCCATGATCTCCAGCAGGTAGCGGTACTCGCCGCGCAGATAGATGTAGCCCGACTTGGCGCCGACGGCGAGCGCCGCAATCATCACGCCTTCGATAACCGCGTGCGGATCGTGCTCGAAGATGAGCCGGTCTTTGCAGGTGCCGGGCTCGCTCTCGTCACCATTGCACAAAACGTACTTCGGCTTGGCCGACTGCTTGGGTACGAACGACCACTTCAATCCGGTGGGAAAGCCGGCGCCGCCACGGCCACGCAGATTCGACGCCTTCACTTTGTTGATAATGGCGTCCGCGCCCATCGAGATGGCTTTCTGCACGGCTTTGTAGCCGTCGAGTTCGAGATAGCGGTCGAGATTGGTCGCGCCCAAGCCGAAGCGCTTGGAGACGACCTTGACCTCATCGGGATGGGAAACCAGGTACGCCATTCGCTGTTCGCCCTGCGCTAAATCCGCTATTCGCTATTCGCCTCTCGCTCTTCCACTCGCTCCCGCCCTCTGGCGAAAAGCGAATAGCGAGGAGCGAATGGCGCTACTGCTCTTCCTTCTTCTTCAGCCCGTCAATCAGCTCGTCGATTTTCGCGGGCGTCAGGTTCTCGTGAAACTCGTAATTCATCATCAGCGCCGGCGCCCAGGAGCATGCGCCGATGCACTCGACCTCCTCCAAGTGGAACAACCCGTCGGGAGTCGATTCCTTGTTGCCGATGCCCAGCTTCTTCTTGCAATGTTCGAAGATGTCGTCGGCCCCGCGCAGAAGGCAGCTCACGTTGGTGCAGACCTGAAGGTTGTACTTGCCGACCGGACGCGTACGCAGCATCGAGTAATAGCTGATGACGTTGCGCACTTCCAGGTCTGACAGGTCCGTGCGCTGCGCGATCTCGTGGATGGTCTCATCCGTCAGTGCGCCGATTTCGTCCTGGATGTAGAGCAGCATTGGCACCAGGACGGAGCGCTTGGTCGGATAATGCGTGACCATGGTGGAGAAGCGCTGTTCGAGTTGGTCGGAAAATTTCATGTAAGAAGCCGTCAGCCTTCAGCTATCAGCCGTCAGCTTTCATCCTGGGCGATCCAGGGACGAATCGTAGTACCCTCGCCAGAACCGCAGACCCCTCGGCTCGCCCGCCGCGGCGGGCTCGCTCGGGATGACAAACAACAACGTTAAGACTCTGTCGCTAACCCCTAATTCCTAGTCCCTAGCCCCTAATCCCTAACCGCTGCTTACCGGTCGCAGTCCCCCAGCACGATGTCGATGCTGCCGATGGCGGCGACCACGTCGGCGATCAATCGGCCTTCGCACATCTTGCGCAGCGTTTGCAGATTGGCGAACGACGGCGAACGCATGTGGACGCGGTACGGCTTGGCAGTGCCATCGCTCACCACGTAGTAGCCCATTTCGCCACGTGGCGACTCGATCGGCATGTACACTTCGCCTTCCGGCACGGTGAAACCCTCGGTCACGATCTTGAAGTGATAGATGAGCGCTTCCATCTGCGTCTTCATCTTTTCGCGGTCGGGCAACACCACATGGGGCGCGTCCGCCTTGACCGGGCCCTCCGGAATGCCTTCCAGCGCCTGCTTTACGATCTTCTGCGACTCGCGAAGCTCGGCCACCCGCACCACGTAACGCGCAAAGACATCGCCATCGTTCGACACCGGAACGTTGAACTGGAATTTTTCGTAGCCGCTGTACGGCTTATCGCGGCGCAGATCAACATCAACGCCGCTGGCCCGCAGGGTCGGGCCGGTTGCGCAAAGAGCGATGGCATCTTCCCCCGACAAATAAGCGATGCCCTTGGTGCGCCCCGTCCAGATGGGATTGCTGGTCAACAGGCTCTCGTACTCATCGATGTTCGGAGGAAAGCGGTCGTTAAAACTCTTGACCCGGTCGAAGAAGCCGAGTGGCGGCTCCAGCGCCAGTCCACCAATGCGGAAGTACGAGGTCATCATGCGCTGCCCGGAAACCGCCTCAAACAGGCGCAGCACGTCTTCGCGTTCGCGGAAGCAATACAGGAAGACCGTCATGGCCCCGATGTCCATGGCGTGGGTGCCCAGCCACACCAGGTGCGAGTTGATGCGTGTCAGCTCGTTCAACATGACGCGAATCCACTGCGCCTTGGGCGGAATCTCCAGCCCCAGCAACTTCTCCACCGCCAGGCAGTAGGCCAGATTGTTGGTCATGGGGCAGAGATAGTCGATGCGGTCAGTCAGGGGCACGACCTGCTGGTAGAACTTGGCTTCGCAGGTCTTCTCGATGCCGGTGTGCAGATACCCAATGTCGGGCATGATGCGCACGATGGTCTCGCCGTCAATCTCCAGCAGCAACCGCAGCACGCCATGGGTCGAGGGGTGTTGCGGACCCATGTTGAGGACCATCGTCTTGTCGTCAGACGGATCCAGCACCGGGGTTGGGGTCATGTGGGCCATGATTAGCGGTAGCCCTCGACGGGATAATCTTTGCGCAGCGGATGGCCTTCCCAATCCTCGGGCATCATGATGCGCTTCAGATTGGGGTGCTCGTCGAAGCGGACGCCGAACAGGTCGAAGACTTCGCGCTCGAAGAAATTCGCGCCCGGCCAGATGGGAACCAGCGAGTCTAGGCTGGCATCCTCGCCAGAAATCTTCACCTTCAGGCGCAGATAGGTCTTGTTGGGAATGGAGAACAGTTGGTACACCACCTCGAAGCGCGGGTCTTTGGGATACCAGTCCACGCAGGTGATGTCGGCCAGGGCCTTGTACTGCAACTGCGGATCGTTCTTCAGCGTGAGACAGGCTTGGCGCAGCGAAGTGCGGTCCACCCAGATGGTGAGCTCGTTGCGGTCGAACTTCGCGCCCGTAATCGCGCCCGCATTCCACGCCAGCAGGCGCGCCAGTTCAGGACGATCTTTCAGTTGCTCGAGGTCGGTGATCGCCGGCTCCAGTGCCATCCCTCAGATCCTCTCGGCCTTAGCTTGTTTGTTCCAGTCGAGTACGCCCTTCTTCCAGCAATACCAGTAACCGGCGAGCACGATGCCGATGTACACCAGCATCTCCCAGAACCAGAACATGCCCAAACCGGTGGATTTCAGGTCGCGCTGCACGACCGCCCATGGATAGAGGAAGACAGCTTCCACGTCGAAGAGGATGAACAGCATCGCCACCAGGTAGAACTTCACGGTGAAGCGTTGCCGGGCATTGCCGACCGGCTCCATGCCGCACTCATAGGGCGACATCTTGGACTTGTTGTACTTGTGCTGGCCGATGAAATAGGAGAGCAGCACAATCGCCGAGGCCACGCCTCCGGCAACCAGGACGTGAATCAGCAAAGGCAGATAGCGTGCAAAATAAAAGTCCGGCATGATTGCGCAAGCACTCAGAAACCTTCCAGCAAGTGCAGGTAAACATTTGAGTTTAGTGATCGTTAACGCTGATTGTCAACCGCGCGAAAGGGGTGTTCATCGGCAATTCACAAAGAAAAGTTTCCAGTTTCGAGTTTCGAGTGGGGAGCAGCATTTAGCAACTGGCACTTGGCACTTGGCATTTAGCAATTGGCATTTGGCATTTGGCAGTGACGCGGCAGTTGCCAAAGCGATACGGCAGCCTCGCGATGCTTCGGAACCTATGCAGCGGAGAAGACAGCTCGGTTTGCCGGCTCGAAACTCGAAACTGGAAACTCGAAACTGCTTCTAGCCCCCGCCCACGAAGTGCACGATCTCCAGATGATCGCCGTCCTTGAGCGGAGTGTCGCTCCATTGCGTACGCGAGACAATCTCGCGGTTGAGTTCAACGGCGACGCGATCGCCCTTCATGCCAAGCTGCTCGATCAGTTCTGCCAGCGACAGGGAGTCGGCAAAGCTTTTTTCGTCACCATTGATGAATAGGCGCATAGAGACAGTTTCAAGTTTCGGGTTACAAGTTTCAAGTCAAGAGTGGGGATGGATTATTGCAGTCCAGCTAGTCGGCGGCGGAGACGACGGCTTCGGCCGGCCAATCGGCCACCGCCGCTTCGTCGAGGGTGACTTCTTCCGCGTAGGTGGGATCGCGCAGAATGCGGGAGACGATGGCGGTGTGCATGGCGTGTCCGGCGCGATCGGCTTTGACGTAGCCGAGAATGTGCTTGCCGAACAAGGCGAGATCACCAATGAGGTCCAGCACCTTGTGCCGCACGAACTCGTCAGTGTAGCGCAGTGGTGGATTGTCAATCCCTTCGGGGGTAAGCACGATGCAGTTGTCGCGCGAGGCGCCGCGAATGAGACCCATGTTCAGCATCGCGTGCTGCTGCTCGAGGAAACCGAACGTCCGCGCCGACGCGATCTGCTTCACATAGCTGCCATTGGAAAGCTCGACTTGGAATCTTTCGCTGCCGATGAGTGGATGCGGGAAGTTAATCGCATAGCTGACGGAGTACCGTTCCGCCGGATAGACGCCGATGAACTTGTCACCTTCGCGCATTTCGTAGGGACGTAGAATCTTGAGATAGACGCGTTTGCGCCGTTGCTGGCGCAAGCCCGCCTGGGTGAGCATCTCCACGAACGGTAGCGCGCTGCCATCCAGGATGGGCAGTTCGAGGTTGTCGAGCTCCACGATCGCATTGTCCACACCCATCCCGATGAACGCCGACAGCAGGTGCTCGGTGGTGGAGATGAGCACGCCTTTCTTCATCAAGCTGGTGGCGTAACTGACTTTCGCAACATTGCGGCTGATGGCTTCCACTTCATAGCCGTCGAGGTCGGTGCGACGAAAGACGATGCCGGTGCCGGTGGGGGCAGGCAGGATGCGTAGACGAACCGGTGCTCCGCTATGGAGACCGACGCCGCTGCATTCGGCGGGATTCCGAGTTGTTCTTTCGTAGACCAAAGAGAAAGACTGACCGCAGCGCAGAGGATAAGATTACAAGTTCTAGCAAGCCTTCGGTTGTTGTATTTCTGCCACAGAAGGTGTCTGGATAAGCACTCCATTGCCAAAGCTGAACCCGCTTGTTACTCCAATAACTATTTTGCATTGAATGACTTAGACAACATTTCACGAGGAGGAACGCTCGCGGATAGCCAGAGCCAGCCCGACGTTTACCGAAAGAATTCTGCTGGTGCTAGATTGCTCGGTCGGGATTGGCGCCCCTGATTCTTGCAGCGGGAACCTCCATCCGGCAAGTCCATTGGTTTAGCAGCATAAAAGATCTCCGCGAGATGGCGGCTAGTGGATACCGGAATGACGACGGCAGGCCGTCCTGGGATTCGGTTTCGATCAGGTTGGGGTGAACTTTCGCAGGACTCTAGATAGAATGCTTCCTTCCAGTCGATTTCAAGGACCTGGCACATCGACTGGTCTTGACGCCAAAAAAGAAGGCGCAGAAGAGGGAGGAGACTCCATGATGGTTGGTGTTCCCCGAGAGAGTTTTCCGGGGGAGCGGCGCGTAGCCCTTATACCTGCGGTGATCCCGAGTTATGCCAAGGTTGGCGTGGAAGTTTTGGTCGAAAGCGGAGCTGGCATGGCAGCCGGCTACCCCGACGCCCAGTATCTCGATAAGGGCGCAAAGATTGTCGCCACGCGCGAGGAAGTATTCCGCGCCGATGTGGTGGTACAAGTGCTGTGCTACGGATCGAATGACCAGACTGGCGCTGCGGATTTGCCCCTGCTTCACCGCGGTCAGGCTTTAATTGGATTTCTCCGGCCACTCGGCGACATCCATAGCGTTCAGGCAATTGCCCAGACTGGCGTCTCAGCTTTTTCCATTGAGCTAATGCCCCGCATCACTCGCGCTCAAAGTATGGACGCGCTCTCCTCGATGTCCACCATCGCCGGCTACAAGGCGGTGGTGATTGCCGCTGACACGCTGCCCCGGCTCTTTCCCATGCTGACCACCGCGGCCGGCACCATTACGCCATCGCGAGTGCTGGTGATCGGCGCCGGTGTTGCCGGTTTGCAGGCCATAGCGACCGCCCGCCGATTGGGCGCGGTGGTGTCGGCTTACGATTTGCGCCCCGCCGTCAAGGAGCAGGTCCACAGCCTGGGTGGACGGTTTGTGGAACTGCCCCTCGAGGCGGCTGATGCCCAGGATGCCGGTGGCTATGCCAAGGCGCAGGACGAATCGTTTTATCAGCGCCAGCGCGAATTGCTGGGAAAGGTAGTGGCCGAGAGCGACGTTGTGATCACGACGGCGGTGGTTCCTGGGAAGAAGTCGCCGGTGCTGGTGACCAAGGAGATGGTGGCCGGCATGGCGCCAGGCTCCGTCATCGTAGATCTGGCGGCGGAACGGGGAGGCAACTGCGAGCTGACCCGGACGGGCGAGCAGGTGGTCGAGCACGGTGTCACCATCATGGGAACCATCAACCTGGCCAGCACGGTCCCGTATCATGCCAGCCAGATGTACAGCAAAAACCTTACCAATTTCCTATTGCACATGGTGAAGGATGGAAAACTGGTGCTGGATTTGGAAGATGAAATCACCCGCAGCACCCTGATCACTCAGGGAGGTGAAGTGGTGAACCCACGAGTGCGGGAGTTCTACTCGCTGCCCGCCCTGGTGTCGCAATCCAAGGAGGCAAGCTAATGGTTACGGCTGACCTGGTCAACAGCCTGTACGTTTTCATACTCGCGGCATTTATCGGATTTGAAGTGATTCGCCGCGTGTCGCCGCTGTTGCACACCCCATTGATGTCGTTGACCAATGCGTTGGACGCGATCGCGGTGATCGGCGCCATCATTCTCGCGGGCGAGCACAAGAGCACGCTCGCCACCGTGCTGGGCACGATTGCAATCGTCGCGGCCACCAGCAACGCCGTGGGCGGATTCATCATCACCGACCGCATGCTCAAGATGTTCAAATCCAGCCGGACACAGAAGCCATGACCCCAGCGTCTGAATATGTCATAGAGATCACCTACATCGTCGCTGCCGTCCTCTTCATCCTCGCGTTGAAGTGGCTGAGTTCGCCAGTCACTGCGCGGCGCGGCGTTTGGGCGGGCGAAGCGGGAATGGTGTTGGCGGTTGCCGGCACCCTTCTGTATCACGGCATCGTGGACTACAAGTGGCTCGCCATCGGGCTGGTCCTGGGCGCGATCATTGGCGTCCCGCTCGGCAACGTCGGGATGACTGCGGTCCCGCAGCGAACTGCATTGAGTCATGCCTTCGGCGCGCTTTGCGTAACCCTGGTGGGAACCGCGGAGTTCTACCTGCGCGCCCCCAATGTTCCGCCGTTCATGATGTCGGTGCTTTCCCTGGAAGTCATCCTCGGCGGTCTCACCGTTACCGGCAGCTTGATGGCCGCGGGCAAGCTGCAGGAAATCTTGCCGCAGCGGCCAATCACCTATAAGGGGCAGAACTTCGTCAACCTGACGATGCTGGCGATAGCCGTCGCCATCGCCGTTCGTCTCGTGCTGCATCCCGAGGCCGTGGTCTTGTACCCGTTCATGGTGGGAATCGCGCTAGTCTTCGGCGTGATGATGATCGTCCCCATTGGCGGCGCCGACATGCCGACCGTGATCTCGCTGTTGAATTCTTACGCCGGACTTTCCGCCGCGGCCATGGGCTTCGTTCTCAATAGCAAGCTTCTGATCGTGGCGGGCTCGCTCGATGGAGCGTCGGGCTTCATACTCTCCGTCAATATGTCGAAGGCGATGAACCGGTCGTTCACCAATGTGCTGTTCGGAGCGTTCGGACAGGTACAGGCTTCAAGCGCTGCCGCGGTCGAGGCCCGGCCCGTACACAGTGCAACTCCGGAAGAGGCCGCCGCGATCCTCTCGGCCGCGAACAAAGTCGTAATCGTTCCCGGTTATGGCATGGCGGTGGCGCAGGCGCAGCACAAGGTTCGCGAACTGTATGACTTGTTGACCAAGAAGGGCGTGGACGTGAAATTCGGCATTCACCCGGTCGCCGGCCGCATGCCGGGTCACATGAACGTTTTGCTGGCGGAAGCCGACATCCCCTACGACAAGTTGATGGACATGGATGAGGCCAATCCGGATTTCCCGCAGACGGATGTCGCGCTGGTGATTGGAGCCAACGACGTCACCAATCCTGCCGCGCGCAGCGACGCGGGCAGTCCGATCTACGGCATGCCGATTCTGGACGTCGACAAGGCGCGTACGGTCATGGTGATCAAGCGCAGCATGAATCCGGGATTTGCCGGCATCGACAATCCGCTCTACTACCTCGACAACACACTCATGCTGTTCGGTGACGCGAAAGCGTTTGTCGGCTCGATCGTGCGCGAGCTTAGCGGCGGAGGCGGGCATGGCTAGCGCGGTTCCAGGATTGGTGTACCCACTGGCACGGGTAGTGCGGGCCTTCCGTTGCATTATTCATGAGGACATCGCGCTTTGAAGGGAACGATTTATGAGATGAGGGCTAACCCTAGCCGCTGCCTTTCCCAAACTTGTTGGCGCTCTCGAACATCTCCCGCAGCCCCGGCCCGCGCAGGTTCTCGCGCAGATGCGCCAATTGCTGCTCAAAGCGCAGCAGCGCTTCGTCGATGTTCTGGCTGTTGGTTAGCGCGATGTCGCGCCACATCGAGTACGGGCTGCTCGCAATTCGCGTCATTTCCCGCAAAGCTCGGCCGCCGATTTCCTTAATCGCTTCATCTTCTCCCAGTTCATCGCGCAGTGCGGAAGCCAGCGCTGTCGCGATCATCTGCGGCAGATGACTGATCCACGCGCACAGGCGGTCATGCCGCTCTGGATCCGTCGCAACCACTCGTGCGCCTATTGACTCCAGCAGTTCAATGTACTCTCGCTGCCGCTCTGTGTACTGCTGTTCAGCATTGATCGGCGTGATCAGCCACACGGTATCGCGAAACAGATCGGCATCCGCGTTCTCGATTCCGCTGTGTTCCTTGCCGGCCATGGGATGTCCGGGAAGCACGTGGATTCCCGCCTCCGCGCCGAATATCATGCGCGCGCGTTCCACGAACTGCAGCTTGGTGCTGCCGGTATCGGTGATGAGCGTGCCGGAGGGAAGCGTGGGGGCCAGCTTTTCGAAGGTGGAAAGAATGCCGCCAACCGGTGTGGCAAGAACCACGACGTCGCAGCCCTGGGCCGCTTGCCTTACGTCAGGGTCTCCGCGATCGATTGCGCCACGGACGACGGCAGCGTGCAGCACCTCGGGCCGGTCGCAGCCAACCAAGGTCCCCGGGAATCCTTGTTGGCGTAAGGCAAGTCCGAAAGAGCCGCCGATCAAGCCCGTTCCTACGATCGTGATCTGCCGAATCGCCATGGCCGGACCTACCCTATCGTTCGCCCTACCGCCGGAGCGATCATCCGCAACTGCTCCATCAGTTCGGAAAACTGTTGCGGATACAGCGACTGCGCGCCATCCGACAGCGCCTCATCGGGTGACGGATGCACCTCGATCAGCAAGGCGTCGGCGCCGGCGGCAACCGAGGCGCAGGCCATAGGCGCAACTTTGTCGCGCAATCCAGTTCCATGCGAAGGATCGGAGGTGATAGGCAAGTGCGATAACTTGTGCACAATCGGAATCGCCGATATGTCGAGCGTGTTGCGGGTGTAGGTCTCGAAGGTGCGAATGCCGCGTTCACACAGGATGACCTGGTAGTTGCCCCCGGACAGGATGTACTCGGCCGAGAGCAGCATCTCCTCGATGGTCGCCGCGATGCCGCGCTTCAGCAGGACTGGTTTGCGCGCCTTGCCCAATTCGCGCAGCAGATTGAAGTTCTGCATGTTGCGCGCACCTACCTGGAAGATGTCGATGTAGGGCAGCATGATTTCGATTTGCGAGATCTCCATGACCTCGCTGATGACCGCCATGCTGTAGCGGTCGCCAGCTTCGCGCAGCAGTTTCAACGCCGCTAGTCCGAGGCCCTGAAAGGTGTACGGCGAGCTGCGCGGCTTGAACGCTCCGCCGCGCAGGACCTTGGCGCCGGACTTGCCCACCGCCTCGGCCGCAGCCAACAGTTGCTCCCGCGATTCGACCGAGCACGGGCCGGCCATCACGACCACTTCTTTGCCGCCGATCTCGGTCCCGTTGGGAAGCTTGACGACGGTGTTGTGCTCATGGAACTGGCGTCCCGCGAGCTTGTAAGGAGCGCTAATACGGTGCACGCGCTCCACGCCTGCCAGCACCTCGAGGTCACGCGTGTCAAAATCGATACGCTTGCCCACGGCAGCAAGTACACTCTGCCGCGCGCCAGTCGTGCGGTGCACAGCAAAGCCCATCTTCATCAGGTGATCGGTCACCCGCTGGATCTGGTCTTCACTGGCATGTTCCAACATCGCAACAATCATGATTCGCTCTTTGCTATTCGCTCTTCGCTTCTCGCTTTTCGCTCTTCGCCTTTAAAAGCGTGTGTGAGAACCCGTTTTGAGTCGGCGCGGGGGGACGATTGCTCAAGATCTAGCCCCGCAGGGGCGGAATTGAAGTTAGCCCAGGGCGTAAGCCCTGGGTAAGGTGGAGAAGAATAACGAGTCCCTTCAGGGACGGCACAGTTCTCACACACCTTCTTTAGTCCTTAGCAATCTGAACGTACCTGCAACAGCTTCTGAACCTTCAAAACTAACCCCTAGCCCCTAATCCCTAGCCCCTAACCACTGCCTTCAGTCGTTCGGCTCCAGCTCAGTCGCTTCTCCCTCATTTTCCGCTTCGGGCGCCATCTCTTCACGTTGAATCTGCCGCATCACGTCCACCAGGCGCTCGTAGACCTGGCGCAATTGCACATCTGACAGCGGACCCGCGTTGGCGCGCGCGATGTTCTGGAAGATGATCCTCTCGCGGTCCGGCTCATAAATGGGCATGGCTGAGTTGCGCTTGAGCCGGCCAATTTCGTGGGCGCATTGGGCGCGCTCGTTCATCAATCGCACCAGTTGGCGGTCAAGATCGTCGATCTTCCGGCGCCAATCCTCGATGTCCATGGCCAATCGCCTCGTGCTATTACGCAGCCGCAAACCTAACTTCTGCCCACGGCTTCCTGCGCTGTTCCGGTGAGGGAAGACAGGAATTCCGATACAGCCGCTGCTTCCCGCCCAGGATTTTGTTCGATCCTCTGCACAATTGCGCTTCCCACCACGGCCGCGTCGGCGAAACTCCCGACCTCGGCGAACTGCTCGGGCGTCGAAACTCCAAATCCGACCGCGATTGGCAGCTTGGTGTGAAGTCTCAGCCGTTCGACCAACGATCGCGCGTCGCCCGCAAGCTCTTGCCGTGTGCCGGTAATGCCGGTGCGCGAGATCGCATACACGAATCCGCGCGAATGTTTCGCCACATCGCGCAAACGCTTCTCCGGGCTGGTGGGAGCTGCCAGAAACACGGGCGCGAGTTTGTGCGCCTTCATGGCGCGCAGATATTCTGCGGCCTCTTCCACCGGAAGGTCGGTGACCAGTGCGCCGTCCACGCCAGACTGGGCGGCAGCCGCGCAAAACCGCTCCAGGCCAAACTGCAAAATAGGATTGAGGTACGAGAAGATAACCAATCCGGCGGTCGACTGCTGCCGGAGTTGCTTCGCTACTTCCAGGACGCCGATCAGGCTTGTCCCATGTTGCAACGCCCGCTCGCTGGCCCGCTGAATGACCGGGCCGTCGGCGACGGGATCGCTGAAGGGAACGCCCAGCTCGATCACGTCTGCGCCCGCGCGAATCGCTGCCAAAGCGACCTCGCGCGATATATCCAGATTCGGGTCGCCGCAGGTGATGTACGCGACCAGCCCGGGCCGTTTCTTGAAGATGATGGCCAAATTGCTCCTAGAACGCCAGGTTCTCCCGCAAAATCCCGATATCTTTATCGCCGCGACCGGACACGTTCACGATCACAATGTCCGTCTTATCCATCTTCGGCGCTCGCTTGATGCATTCGGCAATCGCGTGCGCCGACTCCAGGGCGGGAATGATGCCCTCCATCCGCGCCAGCTTCAGACACGCGTCGAGCGCCTCTTGATCGCTGGCCGACACATACTCCGCGCGCCCCTGATCGTGCAGCCAGGCATGCTCGGGACCGATTGCCGGGTAATCGAGCCCGGCTGAAACCGAGTGCGTCAATGCGATCTGCCCGCCCGCGTCTTGCAGGACGTAAGAATACGTCCCCTGCAACACGCCTGGGCCCCCGCCATCGAAGCGCGCTGCGTGCTCTCCCAGCGAGTGGCCGCGCCCGCCAGCTTCCACGCCAATCAGTTTCACTTCGCGGTCCTTGATGAATTCGTAGAACACGCCGATCGCATTCGAGCCGCCGCCCACGCACGCGATGACAGCCGATGGCAGCCGGCCCTCAGCCTTCAGCACCTGTTTGCGGGCTTCCTGGCCGATGACGCGATGAAAGTCCCGCACCATCGTCGGATAGGGATGCGCTCCCAACACGCTGCCCAGAAGGTAATGCGTAGTGCGGACATTGGTCACCCAGTCGCGCATGGCTTCGTTGATGGCGTCCTTCAGCGTGCGCGAACCCGAGTCCACGCCGCGCACCTCGGCGCCCAGCAGCTTCATGCGGAAGACGTTCAGTTCCTGCCGCCGCATGTCTTCCGTCCCCATGTAAACTACGCACTCCATACCAAAGAGCGCGCACACGGTTGCCGTCGCAACTCCGTGCTGGCCGGCGCCGGTTTCGGCGATGATGCGGTGCTTGCCCATGCGCCGGGCCAGCAGCGCCTGGCCGATGCAGTTGTTGATCTTGTGCGCCCCGGTGTGCAGCAGGTCTTCCCGCTTCAGATAGATCCTGGCGCCGCCAAGCTCCTGGGTGAGCCGCTCGGCCAGGAACAGCGGTGTCGGACGCCCCGCGAAATCGGCCAGCAGGCGGTGGAATTCGTCGCGAAATGCTTTGTCTTTGCGCGCCACCGCATAGGCAGCCTCGAGTTCCTGCAACGCCGCCATCAAGGTCTCAGGAACGTACCGCCCGCCATAGGAACCAAATCGCCCAGGGATGGCACGCACACGCGGCCGCTTGCCCGGCTTTCCGAATCCTGGACTCGCCTCGGAACTCTGCCCGTTGCTGGTTGTTTCTTCCATGGTCCCTTCTACCGCAATGTCGCCTGTGTTTGACGCGCTGCCCCGACGAAGCGGCGCAGGCTGGCTTCGTCCTTCCTTCCTACTTCGCGCTCGACGCCGGAAACCACATCCACTCCCCAGGGCGCAAACAGCCGGATGGCCTCGGCGACGTTTTCGGGATTCAATCCGCCCGCGATGATCACGGGCATTTGCGCGCGAACGCGGGCCACAATCGGCGCTGCGGCGGTCCAATCGAAGGTCTGCCCCGTTCCGCCTCGCTGGTTAGGCGAGCCCGCATCCAGAAGTATCGCGTCAATGCTTTGCCGGGACCGGAGATAACCCTTCAGGCTGTCCGGCGAATTCAGCAATTCTCGCGCTTGCAGCGTCTTGATGATCTTGCGTTGTCCGACCGCCTGCCGATATTCCGGCATCCGGTCCGCCGGTTCATCGCCGTGAAGCTGGACCCCGGTCAATCCGGCCCGCTCGGCAACCTCGGCGACCTGCGCGGGTGTTTGGTTCACGAAAACACCGATCTTATCAATGTCGTCGGTCAGGCTGGAGATGATCTCTGCCGCCTGCTCGATCCCGATTCGCCGCGAACTCGGCGCAAAGATGAACCCCAAGGCATCGGCGCCGGCGGCCAGGCTGGCCTGCGCGTCGGGCAAATTCGTGGTTGCGCAAATTTTTACCCAAATCATCGGGCTGCGACCGCCTGCGCCAGCAGCGCCTGCAATGCGTTGCCGGGACGCGGCGCGCGCATTAGCGATTCGCCAATCAGAAACGCATTGAATCCGGCGTCGCGCAGGCGGGCAATGTCATCGCCAGTTTCGATACCGCTCTCAGCGACCTTAACCACGCCGGGAGGCATCAACTTGGCCAGTTGGAGCGAAATGTTCAGGTCAACTCGAAAAGTATGCAAGTCCCGGTTGTTTACACCGATTGTGTCGCAGCCGGCGTCAAGAGCCCGCTGCAATTCCACGCCGTCATGCACCTCGCAGAGCACATCGAGTTGCAGCTCACTGGCCCGCCGATGCAGGTTGGCCAGCTCTGTTTGCGTGAGAGCGGCGACGATGAGCAGCAGGGCATCGGCGCGATGGGCCCGCGCTTCCAACAACTGGAACTCATCGAGAATGAAGTCTTTCCGCAGGCACGGCAGCCGGGTCGTTTGCGATGCTATCTCCAGATTCTCGAGCGAGCCCTGAAAGAACCGTTCATTGGTCAACACGGAGAGGGCCGCGGCTCCAGCGTCTTCCAGTTCCTGGGCCAGTTCGGCCACTGGAAAATCCGCGCGAATCAGCCCTTTCGACGGCGAAGCCTTCTTCAACTCGGCGATCACCGCAATGCCTGACTCGGCCGCCCTTCGCAAACCTTCGCGGAACCCGCGCGGCCGATGCTGTTGTGCCGCCTGGCTAACCACCCGGAGATTGGCCGAAGCCTTAGCGGCGGCAACTCGCTCGCGCGTGGCGGCGACGATCTCTTCCAGCTTGGTGGGCATGAGCGTAGCAAGAGTATAACCGCTGAAGACGAGTGATGGTTCCGCAGCAACCGGCCTTCCCATCATCCCTTGCACCATCAAGTCCTGTTGCCGTGACCACCCAGCCGCGCTTCTGCTTGACTTACTTCTCAGCCTCCACTACTGTCTGCCTGAATCGAACCCAAGTCGGAGTAGGGATCGTGATTGCTCACAACCCCCTCCACGGATCCGGACGAGCGGGTTTCCCGCATCCGGCTCTTACCTCAGGTAATGACACCCATGCGGCGCAGGGGATAAGGATGATGGATACGCACCGGAGGCAACCAGCGGTCGATCAAGCGCCGCATCCGGTCCCACAGCACGCTAGCGTTCTGGCTGCGCCGCGAAAGCGTGCGATGCCAGAGCCAGCCAACTTTGAGCCGAAACACGTACAGCGCCGTGCCGTTCCCCGGCACGCCGTAGTAGCGGATGTGTCCACCCACGACCGAGCGCAGCCACTGGCCCACTTCCGGGATGGGATCGTGCATGCGTCCCCTGAGTTCGGCTTTTACCTCACTCAGCTTTGCTTGCAGCCTTTGACGAATCGTCTGCCGCACCACCGTGAACCGTCCGTTGCTCCTCTTCCTTCCACAGATATGCGTAAAGCCGAGGAAGTTGAACGTCTCCGGTTTCCCTTCTCCACGCTTCTTCCGGTTCGCGGCCGCGAACGGTCCGAACTCCAGAAGGCGCGTTTTCTCGGGATGCAGCTCGAGGCTGAACTTCCGCATTCGTTCGACCAGTTCCGCCCAGAACCGTTCGGCATCAGCTTTCACCTGGAACCCAACCACGATGTCGTCGGCGAATCGCACAACGATCACGTCGCCATGTGCTCGCTTCCGGCGCCACGCCTGGGCCCACAGGTCAAAGACGTAATGAAGGTAGAGGTTCGCCAGCAGCGGCGAGGCACTGCCGCCCTGGGGCGTTCCCTCCTCCATCCGTATTCGTTTCCCATCCTCCAGCACGCCCGCGTTCAGCCACTTCTGGATGAGCCGCACCACGCGCTGGTCCGCGATTCGGTGCTCGACGAACTTCACCAGCCATTCGTGCGAAATCGCATCGAAAAAGCCGCGAATGTCCAGATCCAGCACCCAGTTCACCTTCTTCGTCAACAGGCCCGTGTAGAGCGCATCCAGCGCGTTATGCTGGCTTCGCCCCGCTCGGAATCCGTACGAAAAACCAAGAAAGTCGGTTTCGTAGATAGCGTTCAACACCTCGGCGGTCGCGCGCTGGACGATCTTATCTTCCAGCACCGGAACTCCGAGCGGCCTCTGCCGCCCGTCCGCCTTGGGGATGTATGCCCTACGCACCGGCCTCGCTCGGTACGCTCCACACTTCAGCCTATGGGAGAGATCCTGGAGGTTCTCCCCGAGGGTCTCGCCGTAGTGCCGCCACGTCTCTCCGTCCACGCCGGGTGCAGCCTCCTTCTTCAAACACGAGTAGGCCGTGCGCAGCCTTTCCGGAGCGTAGATGTGGTGCAAGAGCGCCGTGAACTGCAACTTCTTATCCTTGCTTGCTGCTTGACGTACCCGCTCCAGCGCACTGGGCGCGTTGCTCCGGCTCGGTGTCCGGGACGCGTTTTGCTGAGGCAGGTTCCCTTTGGTCAGACCCCTTCCCTCCGTTCCCTCCGTCACCGGTTTCCCAGCATTGTTCGGGAACTTCTCAGGTACTACAGGTCTGTCCGACTTCCCGTGTTCGTTCATCATCGGCGTACGTCCTTAGACTTCCCGATGCGTCCCAGTTCACTGTCTGCTCTGGGCGAACACGGGATCTCCCGGTTCCCATGCGAGGTGCTTCCGTACGTGCACGGGGTCTCTGACCGCGCGGGACTCGGCTGCACCTCGCGATATCGGTGCGTCCGATGGGGCCTTCCGCTATCCCCCATAGCGTCGGCATCCCGGAGGATGGCTCTTTCGCGGCTGAATACCCGGCCCGCACGTTCCCCTGTCAACGCTTCGGCGCCACCCTCGCGGGTGACTCCGCATGACTCGGGGCCGATATGGGTCGCTAGCTCTTTATCGTATGAAACTTTCATTCACTACACCTCGCCGGTTTAACCGGCGCACGGAGGACTAGCCATGCGCCCGACCGGAGTTGTGCTGATTGCGCTGTATCACTTGATTAGCGCGTTGTTCCTGGTGTTTCTTGCCGTTTCGCTGGTCGTCGGCGGCAGCGTTCTCGGCGCCATGTTCGGCGCCGGTCACGAGAACACCATGGGTGGCTTGAACATTGGCCTTTTAATTGGGATGGTGGGGGCCGTGTTCTTCGTGGTTCTCGCTCTTATCGCCGCCGTTGCTGGCTACGGAATCTGGAGCCTGCGCGAGTGGGGACGCATTCTATCCATCGGGCTGGCCGCCATCTCGCTGCTGTTTTCTCTTCCCGGATTGTTCTTCATGGGGCTCCATTTGAGCCTGTTTTTCGGCGGCTTTCGCCTGTTCCGAATTGCCATTAGCGTCCTCATTATCTGGTACCTGATGCAACCGCAGATCAGAGTTCTCTTTCAAAAGCCCGCACTTCCGCCCGCCTGATCACCTTGGCAGGAGTTGCTGGGTGGGGTCACTCCCCTGATTCCGTCCTCTTTCTTGCTTGTGCCCGCTTCTTCCACACCTATAATTAAGGTGCTCTGGACGACAAAGGCTCCGCCGGATCGCACCTGACCGTAGCCGCGCTGAGATCGCGGCTGTGGTACGCGGGTATCCGGAAGCATGTCCCTATGGCGACGCTCTTCTCCGCAGCAGGCGCGCTACCATCCGCGGGCCGCCTTTCCTCACTCCACCTTCGCCGCAAGAGGCGCTGTTGCAAAGCATTGGGTGCCATGGTCTTGCTGTTACTCCTGGCCAGCGCGGAGCGGAACGCCTTCGCGTGGAGTGCGGCCAGTCGTAAGCAGGAAGCCGCCAGCCAGTTTGCCAAGGCGGAGCAGATGCGTGAGGCGCTAAACGGCCGCCCAGAGGAGGAACGCACCCGTCGCGATTACCAGCGCGTCGCCGACGCGTATCGCAAGGTCTATTACGTGGCGCCCGCTTCCAGCAAAGCCGACGCCAGCGTGATCGCGGTGGCCGAGATCCTGGCCGCCATGGGCCGCCAGTTCGAGCCCGGAGAGAAAGACCTGCGTTCGGCCATCCGCGAATATGAATTCCTGCGGCATGAGTATCCGGGCAGCAAGTACCGCTTCCAGGCGCTGTTCACGATTGGGCAGATCTACGCGGAAGACCTCGGCGATAACGCCGCCGCGCGTAAGACCTTCGAGGAATTTCTGCGGCGATATCCGCGCCAGTCCCTGGCGCGGGAGGCGAAACAGGCGCTGGCTGAGTTGGACCAACCCAAGCCGAGCAAGAAGCCTGTGGAGGAAGCGCGCGCGGAACCTGCGGAAGCCCCGGCCACGGAGACCGTCTCGCAAGCCACGGTTGCGAAGAAGTCGGCGTTGCCCATGGTGACCGGCATCCGTCATTGGTCAACTCCCGATTACACACGGGTAGCGATCGATGTGGACCGCGAAGTGAAGTATGAAGCTGGACGCGTTCCCGACCCAGATCGCATCTTCCTCGATCTGCCCGACACCAAGCTGGCGTCGATCCTGGTCGGCAAGAGCTTCGATGTGGAAGACGGTTTCCTGAAGAAGATCCGGGTCGCGCAGTACCAGCCGGGATACACCCGCGTCGTTCTCGAAGTTGCCGACGTTTCCGACTATTCGGCGTTCCTGCTGCCCAATCCATACCGCCTCATCATTGATATTCACGGTCGCCAGCCTCATTCCAAAACGCAGGTAGCCCAGTTGGGGAAACCCACGGCTGGCAATGAGGAGCAAGCTGCACCCTCCGGCCGCAAGATTGAGACCACGGCGAAGTCTTCCCGCGACAGTAGCGCAAAACAGAATGCCGCCGCCAAAATGGGCGGCGACAACAACGCCAGTGCCAATGCTGCCGCGCAGCCAACCCGTCCAACCTCCGCTGCCACTACGGAGTCGTCCAACCCCCCCCATCGCAAAGTCGTCGTGGACGAAAACGATGAGGTCAGTACCGATGATCTGCCTCCGGCGATGCCCTCATCCGCAAAGCCGCACACTGCGAAAGCAACCCAGCCCACCGTGGCCCGCGCGGTCAATCCGAACGACCCGCTCTTCTCCGGCCCGGGCGATAGCAAGGGTCCGGAACTGAAGGCCACGACCGAGCCCACCACCGCTCCAACCGCCGTGGCCATCGCTCCTCGTGCCAAGGGTCGCAAGAAGACGAGCAAAGTCGCAGCCCCGGATGTGCCTTCCACCCACGAGGCCGAACCCACGTCCGCGGGAGACCGCAGCTTGACCCGCGCCCTTGGACTGAAGATTGGACGCATCGTGGTGGATGCCGGGCACGGCGGTCACGATACCGGAACCATCGGCCCCAACGGAATCATGGAGAAGGACCTGGTCCTCGACGTGGCTTTGCGCCTGGGCCGCTTATTGGAAACTCGTCTCGGCGCCGACGTGATCTACACCCGCGACGACGACACCTTCATTCCGCTGGAAACGCGGACCGCCGTCGCTAACGAGCATCAGGCTGACCTGTTCATCTCGGTACACGCGAACTCCAGTCCCGACCCGTCGGCCCGCGGGGTCGAGACGTACTACCTGAACTTCACCTCCGATCCCAGTGCGCTGGAAGTCGCCGCTCGTGAGAACGCCGTCTCCCAAAAGTCAATCTTCGAGCTTCAGGACCTGGTCAAGAAAATCACCTTGAAGGAGAAGATCGAGGAATCGCATGAACTGGCGAGCGACGTACAACACTCGCTTTACAACGGACTGGCCAGTAAACACTCCACTCTGCGCGACCGCGGCGTCAAGAAAGCACCCTTCGTGGTGCTGATCGGCGCCAACATGCCCAGCATCCTGGCGGAAATCTCTTTTGTTTCCAATCCCACTGACGCCGCAAAGCTGGAAACTCCGGAATATCGGGAGAAAATCGCCGAGTCGCTGTACAAGGGCGTCGCAAAATATGCCGGGGGACTCAGCGGCGTGAAGGTGGCCTCCAAGCTGAGTAAGCCCAGCGGAGAATAGGTGCCCGTCCGGCGCTTCCAGTCTTTTCTAATCGAAGAATGAGCCTGAAGGAAGCCTGAGCGGGTGGCCGAGGAAAGCTCCTTTCAGGGTTTGAATTTAAAAAACAGTCTAGCAGTCGTCGAGGCGGTGGGAATGTGG
>JBEKNL010000060.1:0-37878 GCA_049522855.1 Candidatus Korobacteraceae bacterium | reverse complement strand
GATCGGGACACGAAGTTCAGTGCCGATGTGGTCTCGACCGTGAAGGCAATCGGCTCCCAGCCAGTGCGCACCGCATTCCGCAGTCCCTGGCAGAATGGAATTGCGGAGCGCTGGGTTGGCAGCGTGCGGCGGGACTTACTCGATCATGTGATCGTGCTGAATCGGAAACATCTGCGACGGTTGCTGAATGAGTACGCCCGTTATTACCACGAGGACCGGACTCATCTCGGACTTGGGAAGGACACTCCCGGTGGTCGAGTTCCAGCATCAGGGTGGTCTGCATCACCGCTACACAGTCGCGGCCTAACAATTTCCAGCTCCGAACTAAACTCCTTCCCTGTCAGGATCTGAGATAGATTCACGCCCGGATCCTGGCAGTCGAGCCTCTCCCGCTCGCTTCTGGGGACGCGCAGAGCGGTCGAAGACCACGCCATGCAAAGCGCTGCCTTCCAAGGAGGCGCCTCCTGCATCAAAGACTCGGCGGCGTTTAGTTTTGATGAACCACAGGCATCGATCCAGGTATTCAACTAAAGAAAAAGCGCGCCATTACTGGCGCGCTTAAGTGTTGGTCGGGTAACCAAGAGGCTGGCTGCCGTTAACGGGTTGCTGCCGCTTCGAGGTCGCGGGCAATGGGCGTCGTGGAGTCTTGAGCGTCCACCACCGCGATCGTGGTCATGTTCACGATTTCTTCCACTTCAACGCCCGGCTGTAGCAGGTGAACCGGCTTTGCCATGCCCATGAGGATTGGCCCAACCGCCTGGGCTCCGCCCACACTCATCAGCAGTTTGCAGGCGATGTTGCACGCTTCCAGGTCGGGGAAGATCAGGACATTGGCGCCGCCCTGCAGCGGCGAGAACGGGAAGGCGGCTTCCAGTTTCTTGGCACTGACCGCGATATCAGCTTGCAATTCGCCATCGATGATGAGCGTCGGATCGGCATAGCGGGCCAATTCTGCGGCTCGGCGCATTTTGTCGCACAGCGGATGCTTGGTGCTGCCGAAACTGGAGAAGGACAACATGGCCACGCGTGGCTCCGTATCGAAGCGCCGTGCCTCCTGGGCTGCGCAGAGAGCGATCTCGGCCAGGTCCTCGGGGGTGGGCTCGATGTTAACGGTGGCATCGGCCAGGAAGTACAGATCGCCCTTGCGGGTGATGATGAGAAATACGCCCGATACTTTGTGGATCCCTTCACGCACCCCAATCACCTGGAGCGCCGGCCGAATCGTATCGGGATAGTTCTGGGTCACGCCCGAGACGAGAGCGTCGGCGCCACCCATGCGGACCATCATCGAGCCAAAAATGTTGTGATCGTTCATCAGCTTATCTGCGGAGCCCAGTGAGACACCGCGACGCTGCCGCAGGCGATACAGCTCACGGACGTATTCCTGCCGCCGCGGAGCCGTCGCCGGTTCCATGATCGTGATCCCGTCGAGCGGCAGCCCCAACTCCGCCGCCGTGCGCCGGATCTCATCGGCGTGACCCAGCAGAATCGGAACGGCAATGTTCTCCTCGATCAGGACGTGGCAGGCGCGCAGGATCTTCTGGTGCGAGCCCTCTGGGAAAACGACGCGCTTCGGATTCGCCTGTGCCTTGTGAATCATAAAGCGCATCACCTCGTGCGCCTTGCCCAAGCGCTTCTCGAGTTGCTCGCGGTATTCAGCCATATCCACTGGGGTTTGCGCCACGCCGGTGTCCATTGCGGCCTTCGCAACCGCTGATGCCTCCCAAACCAGTACGCGCGGATCAAACGGCTTAGGAATGATGTAGTCCACGCCAAACTTCAGAGTTTCCACGCCATAGGCGCGACATACCGAGTCGGGAACATCTTCTTTCGCGAGCGCAGCGAGCGCGTGCGTCGCCGCCAGCTTCATTTCTCCATTGATAGTGGTGGCATGCACATCCAGAGCGCCACGGAAAATGAAGGGGAATCCCAGGACGTTATTGACCTGGTTGGGATAATCGGAGCGCCCGGTCGCCATGATGATGTCGTCACGGACCGCACGGGCTTCCTCGTACGTGATCTCCGGATCGGGATTTGCCATGGCGAACACCACCGGGCGCGGGGCCAGGGAGGCGATCATCTCCGGCGTGAATGCGCCCTTAACGGAAAGTCCGAGCAGCACATCGGCACCTTGGGCGGCCTCGGCAAGAGTCCGCATCGGCGTGTCTTTCGCAAAGCACTCCTTGTAGGGATTCATTCCCTCCTTGCGGCCTTTGTAGATGACGCCTTTGGTGTCAGCCAGGGTAATGTTCTCGCGCTTCACGCCCATGCACACATAGTGCTCAGCGCAGGCGATGCCGGCAGCGCCAGCGCCATTAACAACTACTTTGATCTGGTCCATGCGCTTGCCCGTCAGTTCCACCGCGTTCGCCAGCGCCGCGCCGGAGATGATGGCCGTCCCGTGCTGGTCGTCGTGGAAGACGGGGATCTTCATCGTCTTCTTGAGGGTTTCTTCGATGTAGAAGCACTCCGGCGCTTTGATGTCTTCCAGGTTGATGCCGCCGAAGGTGGGCTCAAGCAACTGGCAGGTCTTGATAATCTCGTCGGGATTATGGGTGTTCAGTTCGATGTCGAACACGTCGATGTCGGCAAACCTCTTGAACAGGACACCTTTGCCTTCCATCACCGGCTTGCCGGCCAGGGCGCCGATGTCGCCCAGTCCCAATACGGCGGTCCCGTTGGTTACCACCGCTACCAGATTGCCTTTGGCGGTGTACTTGAATGCATCTTGCGGGTTCTTCTCGATCTCCAGGCAGGGATCGGCGACGCCCGGTGTGTAGGCGAGACTGAGATCGCGTTGTGTAAGACAAGGCTTGGTGGAAACGACCTCTATTTTCCCCGGCCGTGACCCATAGTGGTAGTCGAGAGCATCCTGCTTAGTAATTGCCATGGGGGCCTCCGAATCGATGAACGTAATTTGCGTGTATGGGGAGAAAGCGCGGACGCAACTTGGGCTGCTTCACAATGCAGCGGCGGGCAGTAAACTCAGTTGGCAACTACGATGCCGCCTTCCACATGAACACGCACTAACTCTTAGGCAGCGATTATGACCGGCTCCAATTTCAGCATGTGCTCATTTCCGCGCCAAGACTAGTGCGCAGGTCACAACCGGTTGTGAGCGAAGACGCGAAAGGCCATGGCCAGGGAACAGGGCACAGGGACTAGCAGGTAGGAATTGGCTAATGACGATGAGCTTTTGCGCGCGTCCGACTATCCCGCCAAGACCAACCACTAACGATACCTGTCCCTCCAGCTCTCCCGTCTTTCAAGTCCGTACGGGCGAGGGGGTTTGGGCCGAGCGTGCCATTTTGGGAATCAGCGAAACATAGATATATGAATTTAACTTACTTAACATTCAACTTCTCTTTATAATTGAGTCAACATAAGCTAATCGCCCATTCTTTATTCGAGGAGGATGTCCTATGACTCGAGGCGGGAGAACGGGCCCCATTCAACAGTTCGTGGGAAGTGCCCATCTCTTTTCCTCCGCGTTGACCGAAATTCTTCAAAATCGTTTGCTGCGGGAAGCAGGCGCGACGAATCT
The DNA here is from genome assembly GCA_049522855.1 of Candidatus Korobacteraceae bacterium. Classification (GTDB taxonomy): domain Bacteria; phylum Acidobacteriota; class Terriglobia; order Terriglobales; family Acidobacteriaceae; genus Bog-257. The sequence continues at coordinate 34,334 of JBEKNL010000060.1, read as the reverse complement.
GAGCTTTTCGCAGTTGAAGCTCTTGCAACTACTGGCAATTGCCAAAACCCAGACCATAGGTGAATTGGCTGCATTTCTCGGGGTGAGCAACGCCGCGGCAAGCAAGACAGTGGAGAAACTGGTTCAGAGCGGTTGGGTGTCTCGTACTACAGCGGAAAGCGACAGACGAGCAGCGCACGTTGCCCTGACACGTCGGGCCCATCATTTGCTTGCGGTCTATGAGCGGAAGCGTCAGCAAAAACTGGCAAAGGTGTTCGACAAGGCATCTTTGGGGGAGTTGCGGAGGATGGCCACGCTCATGGACCAGATTACGGTCGAGATGGTGAATCACAGCGCGAAGCCCGAGGACATCTGTCTGCACTGCGGAATTTATTTTCGAGACAAGTGCCTGGTTCGTAATTTAGGTGGACACAGTTGCCTGTACCGGCGGCGGGCAAAAATCACGAGCGAGCGGGGGGCGCGGCGGAATGAAAATTGTGCCATGAAGTTGACACTCAAGTAGTTGGTGTACAGCGTACGGAACCGGTCAGGCGTCCGGTTCGGAAAGTGCTCCGATGTCAGCCTTGGCTGGTCGGTTGCATTTGGATGGTTGGCGCTGGGTATTCCTGGTGATGATTTCCGGGGGGGCCGTTGCGAGCTTTTTGGCAGCGGGACACGGGCTGGGAGCCACAACGCGGCTCAGCGATGCAATTCCTTGGGGTCTCTGCCTTGGGTTGAATGTCTTCTGCGGCATCGCCTTGGCGGCAGGCGCGCTGACATGGGCAATCGTTGCGTTTGTTGTGGGTGGCGGCGACTGGCGAATCGTCGGGCGGGCGAGCCTCTTGACCGGGTCAATCGGTTACGTTGTCGCGATGCTGGGGACCATCGCCAATGAAGCCCCCAACAACCACTTGCTTTCAACGCTGATCCGCGGATGGACACCGCGGTCGATTCTATCGGGAGCAGCTTGGACCTGTTTGCTGCTGGCCGCCCTGTTGTTCATTGAGTTCCTGCCTGATCACTCTTTCCGGCTAATCCGTAAGTGGTGGTTTGTGAAATTCCAGCGACTGGAACTGCCACTGCTGTTCCTGGTCACAATTTTGGCGGTGCTTCATCAATTCGGCTTGAACCGCCTGATCGTGCTTGCTGGAACACGGTTCTCTCCCCTGTGGTCGGGTCCCAGTTTGTCCCTGATGTTCTACACGTCTTCGGTGCTGGGGGCGCTCGCGGTACTCCTTTTCGCTTCCTGGAGGAGTTGGGTTGCTTTCGGTAGAACGCTTCTTTTGTCGGTGCTGCCGGTAATCGCGCGCGCCCTTACAGCCGCGGTATTCGTTTATCTCCTCGTAAGACTGATGGACTTACTGGAACGTGGGCTGTTCTCATCCCGGTTCACCATGACGCGCGAAGGCCTGCTGCTCCTGCTGGAGATTGTCGTCCTCCTCATCGGGATGATGTGGATCAAGGGCAATGAGCATAAACCGCGCGAACTGTTTGTTGGTTCCGCCCTGATCATCGCGGGGGTAATGGCAAATCGCCTCAATACTGCGATTACCGCGCTCGAAGCCGGGACAGGCCAGAATTACTTGCCGCGTTGGGGCGAATTCCTGATCGCCTACAGCTTGGTGGCAGTGGGCGTGGGGGCTTTCGCTTTGGCAGTGAAGCATCTGTCCGTCTTGTCAGAAGTCGATGCGGGAACACAAGCCAGTTTTTCTTTTGGGTAGGTGCACCGATGGGTACTGCAAGCCACAATATTGCTACGCAATCAAAAACGCTGCCGTGCGAGATGACCTTGGAGAACCTTACCGAGTTTCCCGAGGGCAGGCGCGTCTTGACCTGTATTCAGTGCGGGACTTGCGCCGGCACGTGCCCCTACGGGGAACTGATGCAGTACCCGCCGCGGCGCATTATCGGCATGTTGCGCGCTGGGGAGTTGGAGAAAGTCTTTACCAGCGACAGTCTGCTGGAATGTGTTGCCTGCTATGCGTGCACGGCGAAGTGTCCTCGCGGGATCGATCTCACGGGCGTGCTTTTGCCGTTAATTAAGGAGCAAGTACTCTTGCATCTGCCGGTGATGCCAGCAGAGTTACAGAAGGCGTTGGAAAACAAGCTCCGCTATGGGAACCCCATGGGAGAATCGCCGCGAAAGCGCGCCGCCTGGGTGAAAACCGCCGGCGTGCCTGTTCGTATCCTGTCCGAAGATCCCCGCCCGGCAGAAGTCCTCTGGTACGTTGAGTGCTATACCTCCTACCATCCACGGGGACAGGACAACGCGCGCGCCACCGCGCGGCTGCTGCACGCTCTGGGGATTGATTTCGCAATCCTGGGCAACGAGGAGAAATGCGCCGGTGAATGCGGCCGTCTGTCTTGGGAACGCGGACTGTACAACACCCTCATGGAATACAACATGTTGGTGTTCGCGAAATACCAGTTCAAGATGATCGTCACTTCCTGCCCACACGCTTACGACGCGTTCCGCTATCGCTATCCGATCGTGGGCTTCAAGTACAACATCAGTCCGGTGCCGCCGTTTCTCGCGCAATATCTTCCGCAACTCAAAGTCCTTCTAAAGCGCAAGCTGGGCTACACGATCACCTATCACGACTCCTGCTGCCTGGGCCGTCACAACAATTTGTATGAGGAGCCTCGCGCCCTCCTGCAAGCCATCCCGGGCGTCAAGTTGGTTGAGATGGTCCACAACCGCGTAAACACCATTTGCTGCGGTGGCGGCGGAGGAGGCATGTGGCTGGACACTTATTACAAGACCAAAGGTATCGAGCGGCTCTCCGAACGGCGGGTTAAGGAAGCCATTGCCACCGGAGCGGATGTTCTGGCGGTCGCATGTCCCTATGAAGTTTCGCGATTTGAAGATGCTCTCAAGGTCCTGGGATACGAAAAGAAAATGGTCGTCCGTGACATCACCGAATTGCTGGCCGAAGCCATAGAGGTATAAACCATGAAGATCATTGTGGTACTCAAAATGGTTCCCGACGTAGTCGAAGAACTGGAAGTCGCCGCCGATGGCAAAACCCTTGATAGCGAGTTTCTGCGCCTGATAGCGAACGAACTCGACGCTCAGGCGCTGGAAGAGGCACTGCTTCTGAAGGAGAAATACACCGGGACCGTGACCGTCGTGTCCTTGGACGCTCCCGAGGTGGACGATGCGCTGTTCACGGCCCTGGCCAAGGGCGCCGATCAGGCATTCAAAATCGCTGATGGCAGTGGAGCGCTCAGCACTCGTGCCGGAACATACCGCCTGGCACAGGTGCTCTCCACAATTCAAGGCTTGTTGCCTGCCGACCTCATCCTCACGGGGGCGCAGGCGAACGACGATCTGGACGGACTCACCGCTCCCTTGATCTCGCACCTGTTGCGATTGCCGCAACTCGGGATCGTCACAAAGGTGAGCGTGGACACTGCCGCCGGAGTCGCAACCGTATTGCGAGAGTTCCCAGGCGGAGTCCGCGGCGAGTACGAAATCAAGCTGCCCGCAGTGCTGGGAATACAGGCGGCAGAAAAGCCGCCGCGCTATGTGCCTGTGGCCAAAGTGCTAGCGGCCATGAAATCCCAGGCTATCCAATCGGTACCTGCTCCCCCCGTCGCCGACAATGGTGGGTCATTGCAGATCGAAGAGATGGCCAAGCCCGAAGTAACCGAGCACGCGCAGATGCTCCGAGGCTCTCCGGAAGAGATTGCCGATCAACTCTGCGAGATTCTGGCCGCTCGCGGCCTGGTCTAGAAAGGGGGCCTTATGGCAGGCAATGTTTGGGTAATCGCTGAACAGTGGAGAGGCCAGCTCTCTGAGATTACGTACGAAGTCCTGGCGCTGGGTAAGGAGCTGGCCACCGCTCTGGGATGTGATCTTCAGGCGGTACTCCTCGGTCACAACGTCAAGCCGCTGGCTGCGAGTTTGGGCAAGGCGGATTCCGTGCTTTGCCTCGACCATTCTGCGCTGGCCACGCCGGTGGCCGAGACCTTCGCCCAGGCCTTGATGCCGATCATACGCGCCCGGAGTCCACAAGCTATCCTGATGCCGCTTACGAACGTGAGTTTGGGAGTTGCGTCTCTTCTGGCCGAGGAGCTTGGGATTGGCTGTGTCAATTTCTGCCGGGATGTGCGCGCGGTGGATGGCAGCCTGCAAACCCGATCCGTCCTCTACGGCGGCAAGATGGAGGCCATCGTCAAGCCCGCGCAGAGGCCTGCGATTCTGGGCATCTTGCCCGGGGTTCGCCCGCCTGACGAGGGGCGGACTGAAACTGTGCCGCCCGTCGAAGACGTGACCGTAGATGTGCAAGAGTCATCCAGCATTCGCTGGAAACGCTACATCGAGCCTGAAATCGGCGATGTTGATATCAGCAAACAGGAAGTCCTGGTATCGGTGGGCCGGGGGCTTCAGTCCCCCGATAATGTCGCCGTGGCAGCGGAGCTGGCCGAAGCATTGGGTGGCGCGGTGTGCGGGTCGCGTCCGGTGATTGATCAGGGTTGGCTGCCGCTTTCCCGGCAGGTGGGCAAGTCTGGAGTGGTGGTGAAGCCGAAGCTGTACCTGGCAGCCGGTATCAGCGGCGCGCCGGAGCATGTGGAAGGCATGAAGAACAGTGAACTCATCATTGCCATCAACACCGATGAGCAGGCGCCCATCTTCCACGTGGCGCAATATGGCATCGCCGCCGACGTTATGGATCTGCTGCCCGCGCTCACCGAGGCAGTGCGCAGCCGGAAAGAGGTCAAAAGCCATGCCTGATCCGGCGGCTTTCAACTATTTCGGAGTGCCGGGATACTCATTGCTGTGGTTGCTCACCTTGATCTCCTTTCTTGTCTTCGGGAGACAGGTGACGCGCCATGTTAGAGTCCTGGCACACGCACGCGCCGAGAATCGCTGGGACCAGTTTGGCAAGCGGATCGGGCTGGTCGTAACCAACGTGCTAGGCCAGCGGCGGCTCTTCGATGAACCGTTGATTGGCACGGCTCATTTTGTGATCTTCTGGGCCTTCATCTTTTATGCCAGCACATTTTTCTGGAGTTTGTTCCGAGGTCTGGTTCCTGCTATGGCCATTCCTTATCCCGACGAAGTAGCCTGGATTACCACTTCGGTGCAGGTGATAGGGGTGTTAGCGATCGTCGCGCTGTGTGTGGCAGCCGTGCGACGATACATCTTCACACCGGTGAGCCTGGAGCGATCGTGGGATGCGGCGATCATTCTTGTCCTCATCGCCCTCGTTCTTCTGTCCTCGCTTGCCGGTGCTGGATTCCGAGGATTGGCGGCCACAGGAGGAGGATCTTCTAGGTCCGTAGGCGGCTTCTTGGGTGGACTGTTTGCCTATCTTGGTGTCAGCCCCGCCCATGCGCCGACTCTTTATCTGGCGGCTTGGTGGATTCACATGATCACGGTGCTTGGATTCCTGGCCTACCTGCCATACTCCAAGCACCTTCATCTGCTGGCTTCGCCCTTCAGCGTCTTCTTTGCTTCTCTGCAGCCCAGCAAGATGCCGCCAGCGTCCGAAGGAGCCTCCCGCTTGGAAGAATTCACCTGGCGGGAACTTTTCAGCGGGTTGGCATGCGCCGAGTGCGGCCGCTGCGACCGCGCATGTCCCAGTTTTGATTGCGGGGACCCGCTGTCTCCGAAGCAGCTTATCCATCACGTCAAGGAGCTTGTACTGACGCCGGATTCTGTATCAAGCAATGGCAAGACGTTTCTGGGCGATGTGGTCCGGCCAGAAGACATCTGGGCCTGCACGACCTGTGCCTCGTGCATGGACCGCTGCCCGGTCTTCAACGAACACATCCCCCTTGTGATGGAGATGCGGCGGAAGCTTGTCTCGGAAGGCCAGGTCCCGCCAGGTCTCCCGGAGGTGCTGAACAACCTGGCGCGTTATGGCAACTCCTTCGGGCAGTCGGAACGCAAGCGTGCCGTGTGGACCCAGGGCCTGGGTTTCAAGCCCAGAGACGCGCGCAAGGAAACGGTGCAGTGGCTGTGGTACCTGGGCGAGTACGCCTGTTATCACCCTGGGCTGCAGGGCATCACGCGATCGCTGGCTCGCACTTTGTATGCCGCTAAAGTGGATTACGGCATTGTCTATGAGTCCGAGCGGAACTCGGGCAACGACGTGCGCCGGGTTGGCGAAGAAGGGCTCTTCGAGCTATTGCGGCAAAAGAACACCGCAACGCTGCAACAGGCGCACTTCGACGGCCTCTTCACCACTGATCCGCACGTTTACAACACATTCAAGAATGAATACCCTGAGCTGAACCATGGCCGGCATCCTATCCGCCACTACACGGAACTGCTGGCGACTCTGTTTGATCATGGCGAGTTGAAAGCGTCGCACAAGCTGCCCTACCGGGTGACCTACCACGATCCCTGTTATCTCGGCCGCTACAACGGAGTCTACGATGCGCCGCGAAGGGTGCTGCAGGCCATTGGGGTGGAACTGGCGGAGATGCCTCGTTCCCGTCGGCAGAGCTTCTGCTGTGGCGGAGGCGGTGGTCGTATCTGGATGGAAGAGGCTGGCCAGGTGCACTCTCGCCCCAGCGAAAGCCGGGTGCGCGAGGCCGCCAGTCTGGATGGAGTTCGTTACCTGGTGGTGACGTGTCCGAAAGACTACGTCATGTTCACCGATGCTCTGAAGACTACGGGACTGGAAGGCAAGTTGTTGGTTAAGGACATTGCGGAACTCGTGGAGGAAGCGGTTGCAGCTTAGGTAGGAGCACTTCCCATGGCAGAGAGCAAGGACATCGATCGCAACGGCATACAGATTGGAGTGTACGTCTGTCATTGCGGCACGAATATCGCCGGAACTGTAGATGTAAAGGCCCTGACCGAGTATGTCGCCACTTTGCCGGGCGTCACCATGGCGCGTAACTACAAGTATGTATGCTCCACGCCGGGCCAGGAACTGATCAAGCGCGACATCCACGAACTCGGACTCAATCGAATTGTCGTGGCAGCGTGCTCACCGTGTCTGCACGAGAAGACTTTCCGTAGCGTCGTGGCCGAAGCGGGGCTCAATCCCTACTACTTCCAGATGGTGAATATCCGGGAGCACGACTCCTGGGTGCACACCGACAAGCGGGCGGCCACGGAGAAGGGTAAGGATCTCATCCGCGCTGCCGTGCGCCGTGTGCGGCTGCATAAGCCCCTGGAGAGGAAGCGCGTCTCTATCAATCCGGCAGTGCTGATCGTGGGCGGAGGTATTGCCGGTATTCACGCAGCGCTGACCATGGCCAATGCCGGCAAGCACGTCTATCTCGTCGAGCGCGACGCCACCATCGGCGGGCACATGGCGATGTTTGACAAGACGTTCCCCACCCTCGACTGCGCCGCTTGCATCCTCACGCCGAAGATGACCGCCGTGAAGTCCCATCACAATATCACTTTGTGGACCTTGTCCGAGGTCACTCAGGTGGACGGCTACGTCGGCAACTACCAGGTGACGATCAAGCATAAGCCACGCTACGTGATTGAAGATGCGTGCGTGGGTTGCATGGAGTGCATTGACGCCTGCGTCTACAAGCAGGCCAAGGTGCCCGACGAGTTCAACATGTACCTCGGCAAGCGCAAGCCAATCTACATTCCATTTCCGCAGGCCGTCCCCCAGGTGGTGGTCATTGATCGGGAAAGCTGTATCGAGTTCAAGTCAGGCAAATGTAAGAAGACTTGCGTGGAGGTCTGTGCCGACCGCAAAGCCATTGATTTCAAGCAGCAGGAAACCACCGAAACAATCGAGGTGGGGACCATCATCCTGGCCACCGGATTCTTTACGGTTGACGCCAAGCGTGTTCCCTATTATGGCTACGGAATCTACCCCAACGTGTACACGGGGCTCGAAGTCGAGCGCCTGATCAACGCCGCCGGTCCCACCAACGGAGAGGTGATCCTACGGGACGGTCGGAAACCACAGAGAGTGGCCATTGTCCACTGTGTTGGCAGCCGCGACGAGAACACGAATCGGTACTGTTCCAGGGTTTGCTGCATGTACTCCCTGAAGCTGGCCCATCTGATTAAAGAAAAGACTGAGGCGGAAGTTTTCAACTTCTACATCGACATGCGTACCCCAGGTAAAGGCTTCGAGGAGTTCTACAACCGCGTGGCCGATGAAGGGACGCACTTCGTACGCGGCCGGGTGGCTGACATCTACCCTAATCCTGGAGATGGCGGCCGTTTGCTCGTCTGCGCCGAAGACACCCTTATGAGCACGGTGCGCAAAATCCCCGTGGATATGGTCGTGCTTTCCACCGGACTGGAGCCGCAGCCCGACGCCCAGGATGTCCGCCGCCGTTTTCACATAACCTGTTCAACCGAAGGCTTCTTCCTGGAACGCCATCCTAAGCTGGCTCCAGTGAACACCTTCACTGACGGCGTCTTCTTGGCAGGATGCTGCCAGGGTCCTAAGGATATTCCCGACACGGTAGCGCAGGCAGGCGCCGCCGCGGCAGAAGCCCTGGCCTTAATCGACATCGGCTACATCGAACAGGAGCCGAACACCGCCCATGTCCTGGAAGAGGTCTGCTCCGGTTGCAAGACTTGTATCCCACTTTGCCCCTATCAAGCCATATCGTTCGTGGAGAACAAGAAGAAGGCCGAGATCAACGAGGTGCTCTGCAAGGGCTGTGGGACCTGTGTCGCTTCATGCCCGTCTGGATCGGTCCAGCAGAACCTGTTCGAGGACGAGGAGATCTTTGCCGAAATCGAGGGGTTACTAGCCTATGCCTGATGTAAGTTCCAACCTGTCACAAGCTGTGCCGCTCGAGGCTGAACAGCCAGCTTTCGAACCCCGAGTAGTGGCCTTCTTTTGTACCTGGTGCACCTACATGGCGGCCGATCTCGCCGGCACTTCACGCATGAAGTATGCCCCCAATGTGCGGGTAATTCGAGTGATGTGCTCAGGACGCATCGATCCCCAGTTCGTGCTGGCGGCTTTCGCTAACGGCGCGGACGGCGTGCTTATCGGCGGATGCCATCCCGGTGACTGCCATTACCAGGAAGGCAATTACAACTGCCTGCGCCGCGTCCGCCTGCTTAAGCGCGTAATCGAGGAACTCGGCATCGAAGAAGATCGCTTTCGCTTGGAATGGATTTCAGCGGCCGAAGGCGATCGAGTGCGAGTAGTCATCAATGACATGGTGGAGAAGCTGCGGGCGCTCGGGCCGCTACAGATGAAGAAGGAAGTGCCGCTCCGACCGCTCAGTCCGGAGGAGCATGAGCTGCAGGAGGTGGCCGTATGACACGGGAAAAACCAAAAATTGCGTTCTACTGGTGCGCATCCTGCGGTGGCTGTGAGGAGGCTGTGGTTGACTTGGCAGAGGAAATCCTCGATGTGGTCGCCACCGCGGACATCGTGTTCTGGCCGGTCGCGCTCGACTTCAAACGCCGCGACGTCGAGCAGATGCTAGATGGCTCCATTCTGGCGACATTCCTGAACGGCGCAATCCGCACGTCGGAACAGGAGGAGATGGCCAAACTGCTGCGCCGCAAATCGAAGTTGCTTGTGGCCTTTGGCTCGTGCTCACACCTGGGCGGCATTCCCGGACTCGCCAATCTTTTCACTCGCGAGAGCATCCTGCAGGCGGTGTATTTCGAAACTCCCACCACGGAGAATCCTGACTGTGTACTTCCTGGCGTACCCGGGAAAGATGGGAACGGTAAACTTACGCTCCCTTACTTCTCGGAGCGGGTTCGCGCGCTCGACCAGGTTGTCGAGGTCGACTACTACCTGCCCGGCTGCCCGCCGCTGCCGAGGATTATCACGCGCGCCGTGGCGACGCTGCTCGGGGAACATCTGCCGGAGAAGGGAAGTGTTCTGGCTCCTGATGAAGCGCTTTGCACCGAATGTCCACGTAAGGATTCCAAGCCGGAAAAAATTGCGCTGAAGTCATTCAAGCGGCCGCAGGAGATCCTGATCGACGAAACCCAGTGCCTGCTTGCGCAGGGGTTGCTGTGCATGGGACCAGCAACTCGCGCGGGATGCGAGGCGCCTTGCGTGCTGGGCAACATGCCGTGCACCGGTTGCTGCGGTCCACCAGGACGAGTGCGGGACCAGGGAGCCAAGGCACTGTCGGCGATCGCCTCGCTCGTGGACAGCCAGGATGAACAGGAAATTGACGCCGTCCTGGCTAGTATTCCGGACCCAGTCGGCACTTTCTATCGCTACAGCCTGCCGGCTTCGCTGCTGGCACACAGCCGTAAGGTTTAGACCTGATCGAGGAAGTTCTGTTTCGAGGTGTCTCATGACCGATGCAACAACTGCCGGAAAAGCATGGAGCCAAGCCGCCAAAAAAGCGGGCGAACAATATCTTCATCGCCGCATCACCATTGACCCAGTGACGCGTCTGGAGGGCCACGGCAAGATCGAAGTCTTTCTCAACGATGCTGGCGAGGTGGATCGCGCCTATTTCCAGGTACCAGAGCTGCGAGGCTTCGAAAAGTTCGTGCAAGGCCGTCCGGTTGAAGAGATGCCGCAGATCACATCGCGCATCTGTGGAGTGTGTCCCACGGCGCACCACATGGCGGCAACCAAAGCGCTGGATGCCCTCTACCATGTTGAACCGCCTGAGGCCGCGAAGAAGATCCGTGAACTCCTGTACTCCACTTTCATGGTCGAGGACCACACTCTTCACTTCTACTACCTTGGCGGACCCGATTTCGTTGTCGGTCCCGATGCTGCGCCATCGCAACGCAACATCCTGGGGGTGATACAGGCTGTCGGCATCGAGAACGCGAAAAAGGTAATCAGTATGCGCCGCCGTTTGCGCGAACTGATTGCTCTGGTGGGCGGCAAGCCGGTACATCCGGTCTTCGGACTTCCCGGCGGGGTCGCCAAACGTTTCACCCCGGACATGCAGAAGCAGTTCCAGGAAGCGGCCGAAGATGCCGTGGCCTTTGCCGCATTCACGCTCAAGGTCTTCGATGATCTTGTACTCAGCAAGCGTGAATACCTCGAACTCATCACCTCCGCCGACTACACCCATCGCACCTATTACATGGGGCTGGTTGACGACGAGAATCATGTCAACTTCTACGATGGCAACATCCGTATCGTTACGCCGGATGGGCAGGAGTGGAAGAAGTTCCCGGCAACAGATTATGCCGAGGTTATCGCCGAGCATGTTGAACCCTGGAGCTACGCAAAGTTCTGCTACTTAAAACCCCTGGGCTGGAAAGGCTGCACTGACGGCAACGATACGAGCATTTACAGCGTCGCGCCTCTGGCGCGCCTAAATGCTTCCGATGGCATGGCCACGCCGCTCGCCCAAGAGCAATATCGCCGCTTCTTCACGACTCTGGGCGGCAAGCCTGTGCACCATACTCTGGCCAATCACTGGGCTCGGTTGGTGGAGCTGCTGTACGCCGCTGAGCGCATGCGCGAGCTGGCGCATGACGACCGCCTGCTCGCTCCCGAATACCGGCTGCTGCCGACCGCACTCCCGACCGAAGGAGTCGGAGTCGTGGAAGCACCACGCGGAACGCTCATCCACCACTATCACACTGACGAGCATGGAATCGTACTGCGCGCGAACCTCATCGTGGCCACTCAGAACAACTCGGCGCGCATTGCCCTGAGCGTGGACAAAGCGGCCAAGGGCTTGATCCATGGCGGCGACGTTCCAGAAGCAGTGTTGAACAAAATCGAGATGGCATTCCGCGCGTACGACCCTTGCAACGCGTGCGCGACTCACGCCTTCCCTGGAGACACGGGGCTGGGTGTCAGAGTGCATGATGGTAAAGGAAATGTGATTGCCGAGTTACGACGCGATCATAATGGTCAAGTAACCAAGAACCGATCAGTTCGGAGGTGATCGCCTAACGCGCAAGTGCTTATGAACGATTGGCTTCAATAACAGACTTGCCATTTCGCTGGAGCGAAGATCAGCGACGTGGAAAATACCAACTGCGGAAGCGTGCTTCACGTGCAACGACTCGGCGAGCCTATTGACAGATCCAGAGCAGGGGTTCGCATGATACACACAGTTCTCTCCAACCATGGAGGACTCTGATGTCTCACGATTTGTCTCGGAACCCCGACGGCAAGTACGAAATGATGTGCGTAGGCGAGAAGCCCTGGCATCGACTCGGGACGGTTCTCCAACATCCACCTGCAACTGCTGCTGCGGCCATCACAGCCGCGCATTTAACTTGGCACGTCGAGAAGAAGCAGCTCTACGTCAGAGAGGAAGGGCGGCCATTTCCACGCGAGTTCGCCATCGTGCGCGAGGATCGCTGGAGCTTGGGCGAAGAGGAATCAATATTCGGCCAGGTCAGTGAGGATTACGAGCCTCTCCAGAACATCGACGCATTCCAGTTCTTTGATCCGATGATCAAGAAGCGAGAAGCATTATATGAATCTGCTGGCGCGCTCTACCAAGGCAAATGTGTGTGGGTAATGGCCAAGCTCAGCAAGGACATGGAGGTGGTCGTGGGCGACGTAGTAGAGCGCTACCTGCTCTTGACCCATCGGCATGACGGAACGGGGGCCATTCAGGTAAAGTTCACACCCGTTCGCGTTGTCTGCCAGAACACCCTTAACCAAGCACTGAGCGAGGGTCCGAGTTTTCGCGTGGCCCACACTTAAGTCTATGTACGCGCGGCTGGACAAGGCGGCTGAAGCCCTTTCCCGCGTCCTGGCACAGTCTAAGAGGGTCGAGGAGGCATTCAGCAAAATGGCCGAGGTGAAGCTCAACACTGATCGCCTCCAAAAGTACCTGCAGGCAGTCTTTCCCGAACCTGTTGCGGGTGAAGATCGCAAATTGTATGAGCGCGCCAAAGCCCGGATGCAGCGGAATCGTGAGCGTTCGCGAGAATTGTGGGAGACTGGACGCGGGAATGAAGTGCCGAAGGTGCGGGGAACCCTGTGGGCCGCTTACAACGGAGTGGCCGAATACGCGGATTACGGACTGACCAGCGCCCGTGACAGCAAGTGGTTAGACGGTGTGTGGTTCGGAGAGAGTTACAGAATCAAGACGCTGGCCTTCGCCGCCGCCATGCAGATTGTTAAGAACACAAACGCCGTGAGTGTGGCACCCGTCATTACTCAATAAAGCAGGCCATCCAATACTACGGCGCTGGGTCGGGCAGGAACATTTGAGAGCTGCAGTTTAGCATCCGAGGACTGCTGATTTCTCAACCCACAGCCCAACCCACAAAATGCGATGTCTTATACGACTTCCGCGTACTTAGGCAGTCCCCGCGGTCTTGTAAGTCGTTGTAAAACCTAATACCGCTACTCTGTCACGGCAGAGGCCGCGGGTTCGAGTCCCGTCGACCCCGCCATCATTCCAAAGATTTACGGAATGGTGGCTCAAATACTCGATCCAGAATGCAGCGGCAGTTCACTCCAAGACTTCTGATGCACACAGAGATTAGGTAACAGCTAGCGCCTTGCTTTATCCTCATCTGTTATGCCCGCACTCGTAGAATGTGTACCCAACTTTTCGGAAGGGCGCGACAAGTCCAGAGTCGACGCCATCCTCGAAGCCATGAAGATGAATGGCGTGTATCTGCTCGACCGCGAGATGGACGCCGACCACAACCGCTGTGTCATTACGCTGGTCGGCGATCCGGTGAACGTGGCGGAGGCCGCGATCCGGGGAGTCGGCAAGGCCGCCGAGCTTATTGATCTGACCAAGCACACCGGAGCGCATCCCCGGCTGGGCGCTGCCGATGTGATCCCGTTCATTCCGATTGACGGTGTAACACTGGAAGACTGCGTGGCCATTGCCCGGCGCGTCGGCGAAGAAATATGGAAGCGATACCAGGTGCCGGTTTACCTGTACGAAGCTGCCGCGCAAACGCCCGAGCGCCAGAACCTGGAGAACGTGCGCCGTGGCCAATTCGAAGGCATTCGTGAGGAGCTGAAAACAAATCCCGCGCGCAGGCCCGACTTTGGCAATGCCGAGCTGCACCCGACCGCGGGAGCGACCATTGTTGGCGCGCGCAAATTTCTGGTCGCTTACAACGTCTATCTCAATACCCCCGATGTCGAGATCGCGAAAAAGATTGCCAAGGCTGTGCGCTTTTCCAACGGCGGCCTGCGCTACGTGAAGGGAATGGGCGTGCCGGTGCGCGGGTTGGCACAGGTCTCCATGAACCTGACCGACACCGACCAGACGCCAATCGCGCGCGTATTCGAGTACGTGAGGCGCGAGGCGGCGCGCTATGGAGTCATGCCTGTGTCCAGCGAGATCGTCGGCTTGATCCCTAAAAAGGCGCTGGAAGATGCGGCGGAGTGGTTTCTGCAGATCGAGAACTTCGACTCGTCGCTGATCCTGGAGAACCGCCTGGCCGCGGTGATGAGCGGAAAAGTGGCGGTCGGAGGAATTCGCTCCGGGGTCGAGCCGTTTATCGAGCAGCTCGCCGCGCCCACGGCTGCGCCCGGAGGCGGTTGCGCAGCGGCTGCAACTGCAGGGATGGCTGCGGCGCTGGGCAGCATGGTCGCTGGAATGTCGCGCGGCAAGAAGGCTTATGCCCAGTACGAGCGCCAGTTAAGCGATGCTCTGGCACGGCTGGCCGAGTTGCGGGAGCAATTCAAAGCTTCCATTGACGCTGATGCCGAATCGTTCAACCAGGTGATGGCGGCATTCAAGAAGGCGAAAGAGCATCCCGAGGCGAAGGCCGAAGTCGAGGTGGCAACCAAGAAGGCGACGCTGGTTCCGCTGGTGGTTGCCGAACGGGCAAGGGAAGTGCGGCAGATTATTGAATCACTGCGCCCGATCACCAATCCGAAGATGGCCTCGGATTTGGCCGTCGGTGTGTGCTTGGCGCGAGCCGCCGTTGAAGGCGCGCTGGCGAACGTGGAGATCAATCTTGGGGATATTAAGGATGAGGCGTTTGTCGCGGATGTGCGGCACCGGGTGGCGGCATTGAGGCAGTGATCTTTGGCGCTTTCGCGCGTCCAATCTAGGTGATGCGGAACAGCCCCAGAAGCAACGGACGCCAACAATCGCGTCTCTTCTGAGATTGTCGAGTAGAATTATGAGCATGAAGCAGTTCCTCACAGGCCTTTTTCTGAGCGCCGTCTTCTGCCTGCCCGCATTCGCGGCGCCCCTGAGCAGCAATGCCCGCACCGTGGTTCCATCGGCGGTCCAGCAGATCATCTCGATCGATTACCGCGCACTGCGGGATTCGCCATCGGCGCGCGCTCTCCAGGACCGCGTCCTGCCCGACAACCTGAAGCAATTCGAGACCGCGCTGAAGGGCGCCGGCATTGACCCTGACAAGGACATGGAGCAACTCACCTTCGTTAGCTATCGGCTGGCCAAAGGCGGTCTGCGCAGCATCGGCATTGCCCAGGGGCCCTTCAAGCAGAAGGAATTTCTGCAAAAGATGCGCCTGAAGAAAATCAGGCCGGAGAAGTATCTGCTTTCCTACATCTACCCGATGGGCACGGGCATGCACCTGGTGTTCCTCGATCCCAGCACCATCTTGTTCGGCGAGAGTGATTCCATCAAAGGCGCAATCGACGTGCGCGACAACAGTGCCGAATCTTTGGAATCCAACAACACGATTGACGATCTGATCACCAGCGTGGACAGTTCGGCGATTTGGAGCGTGCTCGATCAGGCGGGGACGCAAAACATGATGAGGGCAGCGCTGGGGCAGGCGGCTTCGCTGGGTGATTACGACGTGGTAAGGAAGCGGCTGCTGGCGTCGGATTACGCTATGAACTTCACCAATGGGGTAACGTTCGACCTGAATGTCAAGACTTCTGACACCATGACCGCAGCCACCATGGCCTCGCTGCTGAAGGCGGGAGTTTTGTATCGCAAGATGTCTGCCACTCCGGCCGAGAAGCTGGCGCTGGACAACACCACCGTGGACAACTCCCACGATATGCTGCAAATGCACTTTAAGACCGACGATCAGCGCTTCTCGGCGCTGCTGAAGTCGGACCTGTTTGCGGCAGTATCGAAGTAGGGGCGATTGCAGCATTTATAATCAAGGCGCTTTGCAACACTCTCTCATTCGTTTCACTTACCGTGGCCTTCTTCTATTGGCCACAAGCGGCCTGCTTTGTACTCTGAGCGTGGGCCAGACGCTTGCCGGAACCCGCACCGTGATGGTCATGCCGTTTGAAAATCAAACTACCGCTCCGGGACTGGAGTGGGTCGCTGAGGCTTTTCCCGAAGTCCTGTCGCAGCGCATGGAGTCGCCCGGCCTGTACGTCATCAGCCGCGATGATCGCAGCTACGCCTTCGATCATGCCGGCATTCCGCTGACCGTTCGGCCCTCGCGGGCGACGGTCTATCGGGTTGCTGAACAGATGGACGCCGACTACGTCGTGCTCGGCAACTACAGTCTCGATGGCCAGACCTTCAAGGCCAATGCGCAGCTTCTCGACATGAAGAAGCTGCACCTTTACCCGGAGGTACACAGCAGCGGCGCCTTGACCAGCCTGATCGATGTGCAGACGGCATTGGCATGGGAGCTGCTGCAGCAAATGGCTCCCCCGCCCGCAATCACCCGCGATCAATTCCTGAAAGGCTCGAGGCCTATCCGCCTCGATGCATTCGAGAGCTATATCCGCGGAATCCTGGCCACCGGCCAGCAGCAGAAGATTCGTTATCTGCGGAATGCGGTAAAGCTCAATCCTAATTACACCCTGGCCACGCTGCAGTTGGGCAAGACGTATTACGGCGCCCACGAATACGAATCGGCCGCTGCCTGGTTCAGCCGCATACCGAAGGATGACCCGGTCGCCGGCGAAGCCAACTTTCTGCTGGGCATGTCGGAGTTCTATCGCGGAAGTTTCGAGAAGGCATTCACCGCATTCAACTATCTGGCCACACGGCTGCCCCTCACCGAGGTTTACAATAACCTGGGGGTTGTGGAGGCCCGGCGAGGCCGGCGCTCGGCGGCGGTCGAATACTTCTCCAAGGCGGTCAGTGCCGACCCCAACGACCCGGACTACCGCTTCAACCTGGCGGTAGCTCTCTTCAAGAACGGGGATGGTGCCGGGGCCGCGCGCCAATTGCGCGAACAGTTACAGCGGAGCCCAAGCGATGGCGAAGCCAGGGCCCTGCTTGATTTGATCAACCGCGGTGGTACGCCGCCTCCCTCCGTGAACCCGAACGTGACTGCGACTTCCGGCAACGCTTTACTGCTGCCAAACCAGCCTCGCATTCCCATGGAGCGCCTCAAGCGCAACTATGACGAAGCGTCTTATCGGCAAATCGAGTTGGAGATCGACAAGCTGGCCGAGGCGCGGCTGGCCAAGACTGATGGGCACACTCGCGCGGCCTATCACGTAGATCGTGGCAAGGAGTTGCTGGCGCAGAACATGGCAACCCAGGCAGAAAGTGAATTCCGCGCTGCGATCAGCTCCGACCTTAACAATGCCGCGGCGCACGCGCAGTTGGCGATTCTGCTGGAAAAGAAGGGCGATCTCGCGGGCGCGCGGACGGAAGCGCAGACTTCGGTGCGTTTGCAGCCCAACATTGACGCCTGGCTGGTGCTGGCCCGGCTTGATCTGAAACAGAGCCAGTTGGAATCCGCTGCCAGCGAGGTGGATCATGCCCTGGCCTTGCAACCCGCCGACCCGACCGCGCAGGCACTGAAGCGCGACATCGCGGCCAAGCAGACAGTTTCAAAGTAGCGCGTGGTGAAGAGAAAAACGGCGGACGCCTGCTAACCCAACGGCAGGCACGAAATAAATGGCGCGCCCTGAGAGATTCGAACTCCCGGCCTTCTGGTTCGTAGCCGTTGCCGCACGACAAATCAACGACATAGACCGATGGTGCTCTCGTGTGACCAAGTGTCCTCAAGTATGCGTAAACAGCGGGTTTCAGGTACACCGCGAACACTTGGTCACAGCGGGTAGGGTTTGGTGGTGGGCACAAAATTGGGCACAGTCGCCGAAGTCATCGGGAGCGGCAAGTTCCCGGCGCCCTCCCCGGCGCACCCTCCTCGGTGCGAACTTACTGCGAACTTTGGTAGTATTCGCCCTTGCCCTCGCCGCCCTCGCCCAGCAGCAGCCCCAGCCGCTCCCGCCCGTCGCCGCGCGCGCGGTATTCTCGCCTTTCTATCCCTGGGCGCGACGCTTGCGCCCGCGCTTGCCCCCTCATTCCGCCCTCACCGTGTGGCACAGCCTCCCCCGGCGCTCCCTTTTGTGAACTTAGCGTGAACTTTGGTAGCCTCCGCGCTCCCGTCGCCGCTCGACGGATTTCTAGCTTGGGCGCGCCCGATTGCCCTCATTCTGCCCTCACTGTGCGGCATCCCGCCTACCGCACCCGCGTGCCTCTGCGGCAGGCTGCCCCCTATTCTTGGGATCGGGCCGCGCCCGGCCATCATGCGCCTCTGCCCCCACTCAGCCCCGGCCAAGGGTGCGCCCGTGTGGAAAAGGCGAGCGCAGAGGGATGCGGTGTGCGCTCCCCCTGAACCCACTCTCCGACCTGCGCTCTCGTCGCGGATTTGTCCGGAAAGCGAAGGCGCGGCGGCTTCGGCTCCCTTGCTGCCCTCTCAGATCGAACCTCGCAAGGAGCGGAGATGTAGCTCTACAAGTCCGAGGCTCAGGGGTAGGGGGCAGCGTCGCCCCGGCTGCGAGCCTCGCACTCCCCCGAATGCGGTGAATTGCTGGTGAATCGCCTCAATCTGCGACAGGGCCAAGTGGGCGGAGTGTGGGTTCGTGCCGGTGCTGATCCTGATTACGTGTGAGATGGGCTGATTGCAACATCTATCTGTGGGAGCTATTTCCGGTTGGCCGACGACCTCGTCAGCCAGTTGAGCAGGCCTTATCGTCCGGAAGAGGATGTCCTCTGCCAGTTCTTCCACCCACTCTCTCTGTGGCTAGTTGCTCTCGGGTCGCCTTGGGATGTGGCCGCCCCTTATAGCAAAATTCGCACATCTCCATCTTGTAGACAGGCTCATTTGGCCGTCCCCTCTCGGCACAGGTTGCGCAAATGTCAGGTGCGCGAAGAGAATGTTGCTCTTCGCGAGAATGTTCATCGGAGTCGAGCGTTTCTGGAAGCCAGTCAACCACGGCCAGTGACTCACCTCAAGGGCTGTGCTTCTTGCTGCTGGAATTTCAAGATGCGAGGAAGGGCGACGTTAGCGCCAATGCGACCCTCGCTCGCTTCCCCGGAGAAAGGGAGTACCAAGCTCCAAGCTCCAGCCGCATGAGAAACACCTAACCTGGTTCCCGAGAGCCTAACGAGAGGCGAAGTGGCTGCTTCCCTGTAATTGCAGATCCCGCCTGTGATGGCTCTCGGGAACAAAATGGGTAAGGGCACGTGAATGTCCACAAGACACCAGGAGGGAGCAAGTAAGATGCCTTGTTATCAGGAGGTTAGATCACACGGTCGGAATCGGAGAGAGATCCCAGTGAGGAAAGATGTTCCCTTCCGCGATACTGTGCGGGATTGGGACACAGGTTTCTGTCCAAGCGGCGGGCGCTGGAAAATTCAAGATTGCACGCCGTCCAGGATCGGTAGCGGAAAATCAGGAAAAGTATGTGACGAGGTTATGCATCCTCAGCGATCGCGCACCAAGTGCCGACCGTTTAGCAGCGAGACGTTTGTTAACTGTCGATAACTGTCGATAAATCCCCGCGGCTGGCATAAGCGATCACGTTTGGTCGCTCGAAGAGATTACACTTCTAGACTAGCGAGGCGTTTCTATGTCCAGACACACAGGAAACAGAGATGTAGTCGAAAAGCTGCAAAAGGCCCTACAAGCCTTCCTCGAAGATCACCGGAAAGCTGCCGAGCAAGAACCCGAATGGGTTAAAGAGACGGAAACCATGAACCCGGACGAGCCTGGCTGCGGCTGCAAAGACTGCCAATACGCAGGCTACCTCTTGGGCAGTATTTATTGATTTTCAAACTGAGACACTACCACGCGCTCCCGTCGCGGATTTGTCCGGGATGCGCGGGCCGCGCGCGGCTTCGACCCCTCATCCATGCCTCATGAGACATGCTTGATGCATCACTGATTGTCGTAACGACAGGCGAGGGGTATCATCCTGCGGTGTCAGCACTTTTTGGTCTTGCCGTTATCACTCGCCCCTGCGGGACAGGTCACTGACAAACCGCAGCCCGCAGGAGTGAAATTCTACCTGGCTGCTATGAAATCAGTGGGGGCAAAAGTACAGCCCGCAGCGGTCGCCACGGGCTGGACCCCATCAGGGTATCTTCGCTCTTCGTCCTTTGCTCTCAGGCAAGATTCCTGACTGATTGTCAGTAACCAAGGTACGGGAGCGTAGTGACGTCCGTCGGTGAGGTAGGTCACAAAAAGACAAAGAAATGCTCGGCAGGCGAAAGGTGATTGAACGCGTACTCATCGAAATACTCGCGCACGGCCATTATTCCTATCGAAACAATAAACACCACGACAAATGCAGCAAGCACCCTGGCGCCCGGCGAGGTTGCGTCACAGAAAGCCCAATACCCTCTCTTCAATCGGTCGAACAGCATTACTTTCGGACTCCCGCCGGAACCCCCAAGAACAGCCTGAGGCGTGGAGCGTATGGCTAGGATGCTGAATCTTGACTCGTTTTGCGTCCCTGCTGCAGCATCCATGCGCAGCCGAACAAACCGGAAGCGAAAAGCGCAAGCCCAACAAGGAGCGACCACAAGTGAGCGCCGAGGGCGGTCGCTAACGAGAACGTGGGTCGCGGTCGAAGGATCTTCGTCTCAAATGCTCGCATGATGTCAGTATCGGACATGTTGCCCGGAAATGTAACCAGTATCAGATCCGTAGTAGCAAGAGCATGTTGAGCAAACCAATCCTGGAAGGCTTGCTGCTCCGCTCTCACCCACTTCTCTGCCGCCTCGGGAAGCTCCACGCTGCGTACCTCAGGAACCGGTGTCCATGCGGAAGTTGTATCAATCTGCGCGCCTTTAGGGATCGGAACCGTTTTGCCGCGTATGCCTTTTTTCTGTTTAGCTGGAGAGTGACCGGCTGCGGAACTTGCGGGCTCAGCATATTGCTCCCAATCGATTTGGTTGGACTTAACCGGTATCCATAGGGAAAAACCGTTGCCTTTGCTCTCTTCCATGCCAACGAAACCAGCGGAAATATCAATTCCTGGCTTGGCCTTCGCCACCACTGAGTGAAGCTCGATGATTGCAAAATCGTACTCGTTAGCTGACTCTCGGAACGAGCGCCAATCCCCCCACACGGGCGCTGTTGCTACGTAAAATCCCAAGAGCGAAATCAGAACTAGCGAGGTTAGACCGAACGTGCGCAGGGTCAAATTCCCAATAAGCCATGCGAAGGCAATAATGAGCAGCGCGATTCCCGCGGCCTGTTTCGCACTGAGGTCTAGGAGCAGTGCAAGCCCTGCCGCGGTCAAAGCAAGAAATAGCCCCGCTTTATGTCGCCAATTTAGGGTCACGTTCTTTCCGTGGGGATTTTCTTTCTAGGGGTCCACTCACAACGCGTACGGCCACAGTTTACGCCCATTCAGGGCGAGTTCAACCCGCCTCGCACATTCGTGTTGACGCGCAGCAAACTGGTAGCGCGTTCAATAGTTGATTAACCTTCCGAACGAGCGATAAACGCCGCGTCGGTAAGGTTGCGGTCGTCCGGGCGATTGTGCCGGGCCCGCCGTCGGCTGAGGTTGGCTTGCTTGAGCCGCTGGCGGCGCTCCGGTCTGCTCTTCGCCCGTCTCCCAAGTCCGCTCCCGCTGCTCGATCGTGTTGATGCAGGTTCCATACAGCGTCAGCAGCCGACTCAGCGTGCTGTACCGGGGGCGCTTGTGGCCGCGTTCCAGATGGGTGAGTGACTGGCGCGACAGGCCGGTGTAGCGAGTCACGTCCTGCTGAGTGAGCAGAGCGCGGTGGCGCAGCTCGCGCAGCTTCTCAGGCGTGTAGATGGTCGGCAACATCGTCCTCATCTTCCTCCTTCCTCCGGCTCCGGCCTCGGCTCCTGACGCTCGCGGTCCCAGTACGGGTTCTGGCACGCCCGCTTACCGCAGCGTATGGGCGTCTGGTCCGTCCGCTGCTTCCAGGAGCCGCCGCAGCGCTTGCACGTCCGTAGATCGCCCTTCGCCATCATGTGCCCCCTTTGTTCCGGTCAGCGCTTGCGCTTTGCACCTCGCGCACTATAATTTCTGCCGGATTCATTCGAGCCTGCGCGTAACGCCCGCAATGGCTGCGGGTCTAACTTCCGAGGTGTGGCAACTTTCTCAACTCTTGCAGGGGGTGTAATACATGAGCGGGAATCCGAGTCCAATAAACCCCGAAACCTTGCTTGCGGTGGTGGAGCAGATGCTGCAAATCTGTACTCAAGTAATAGCGAGTTGCGAGGCACTGGAATCTTTGCTGATTGATAAAGGCGTGCTAACAAGGGAAGAGTTAGACGCAAGAATGAAGCAGCAGAGACACGCGACAGAGAAAATTGTTGCCTCGCTTGCGAGCCCGAAGATGGAGTCTTAACTCGTTGCGCTTGGCGCATGGCATTTCCGCCTTTCCGCCCACGTGATACACTTCAGACTAGAAAGGCCGGAACGCTCGGAAGCTGGCAGGCTGGAAGCGAATCGGTCTAGCGTAGATGATCCCGACGCCAGTCGGGAAAGCGGTTAGCCGCTCCAAGCGAATCATCGCATGGAGCAATTGTTTTGTCTATCAAAACGGAGATTCACACCGCAAGTAGCTGTATCCCCGATCCGGATTCCACAAAAGCAAGTGACCAGCGGCACACTTGGCCGTACCGTCGTTTTTCCACGCTGAAGTCACGCGGGGATATGTTCGTTTGGCGGTATGCCAGACTTCATGGATTCGTTTTGGAGCTACGCAGTTTCGGCCATCGCATTCGGGCTCTATGCAGAAAAGGCTATAAGCGTGGAGTCGAAACGGGTCTGGTTCTGGAGAGACTTCCGAATGGATCTCCAGGTTTGAATAAGAAGACACAGAGCCGCATTGATTGCATACAAAAGCTGCACCCTTCTCGTCCGTGGTTGTCGCCGGTTGATTGCCAATTGATTCTGTTAGGGTGGGAGCAGGGATATCAATTCGGTGCCGCTTCGGCGAATGGCACTCAAGAAAGTAAAGCGTGTTCATAGAGCGCAAGTATAAGGCCCAGACCGCAAGCGGCAGAGCCGCACTGCACTTTCCCCCAATCTGCGAACCATCACTCCTTACCACCTTATCGTTCATATGCATTTTGGGGGAAAGTAGTGCCTATGCCCGCCAGCAGACGCAAAGCGCACTCAGAGAGCGTGTGGTCTCTTTCGGCATCCGTGGGTCTCGCTGCTAACCCGAGTGCCTCTAGGTCGTCCAGAGTGCGGTAGACAAGACTGGACGGCAGACCGACTGAATAAGGGCTAGTTGCGTTGCGAAGTGCTCGGATAACGGCACCCCTGACTCCGGGGATGCAGTCAAAAGCTGCCCGCGAAACTAGCGCGAAATCCTCTTCGTTCACTTCTTCTCGCCCCGCCAGTACGGCAGCCCCGCGCCCGATCTGGGCAAACTGTTGGGGCAATCGGGTGTTTCCTTCGGGCGAGGGCGATGCTAGGAGCTCGTGGTCATTGCGCGAGCGCAGGACATGGGCGCGCGCCAGGGCCACAAATTCACCGAGATGGGCCACTCTGAGTTCATACTCTGGCGGGAAGTCGGGACTCGGGACGGAGGAGCGTTTCAAGATGGGGAGCAAGAGGCCGTGGACTGAAGCTCTCAAATCGCTTGCAGCATTTTCCCGCTGCCGCATCGCTTTGATCCCGGCCTCGATGCCTCCCGCTCTAGGCCAACGTGTCTGCACGAATCGCTCCCCAAGCGAACGAAATACGAGGTAATGAGCATCGATGTCAGGCGTCGCCCCTGTTATGAATGTCAGCCGGCCCTTCCACACTCGCTCGTCCAGTTTTTCCTCGGTTCCAAATTCTCGGGAAAAGTGGCCGTCGTAAATGCGACGGAGCTGGGCAAGTATTCTCGCTCGACTTCGCTCGTCCATCGACAGAATCGTGCTGAAGTCCGCAGAGACCAAGAAACCGTCGTTGCCGATGCGGTGCAACAAGCTGGCAGGCTCACGTTTCTGCTTCCGCTTCCTCTGCCCCTCTTCCTGGCGCTCGGGAATCCTGCCGGAGACGAAAGTATTCGGCGTCACCTCATCGACGAAATGCACAGTTGGCAGGCCATCGAGGCTCTGTAGGATGGCAGTCTTAAGCGAGCCGCTTGGAGCCACGCACATTGCCCACACCGGGGGATGGCTCGTAATGCGATGCGCCGCGACGCAGCTACAGATTATCCTCACGGCATCAACATCAGCATCGACGTAATCCTGTCGCAACAAGCGTTCGACCTTGGCCCATGCCTTGGATTGCTGCTCATGGGATGGCAGCACCGGCGTGCCAGTTGTCGCCCGCGCTGGAGTTGCAGTAGCATCAGACGTGGGTGGTTGCGTCTGCAACACGCACCTCCCGCTGTGCTGCCGATTTGCCGTCGGCAGCTTTTTTGTTGGCTGAAGAGTTCTCTGTTAGAAACCGCTCGATAGCTTGCACGGGATATCGTACGCACCGTTCCACGTGCGCGAACTCCGGGCCGCGTCCCTCACGTCTCCATCGTCTTAAGGCAGCGGTGGAAACCGCCAGGGCGCGAGCGACCTGTCTTTCAGTGAGCATCTGGGGCGTTGTCTCCATTTCTAGAATCCTCTGTTCGTCAAGATAGCGCGGAGCAGTTCTCCAGAACAGAAGCGGAAATGTTCCGTTTTTGACTTTCCTGGTTACGTGAAGGCAGGCGGGGTCAAGGTGCTGTTGAGGCAAACGTGCGCTCGGGTACGGTCGCTTTTCATGCTTTGGGGAGATACTGAGAAAGCTATCCTTCCGGGAGTTGAGGCAGTAGCTTCCCGAGACGCGCCAGCAAAGGATCGACCGTCTTCAGGCGCGCGTAATGCTTGTTGCGCCACACCCGATGAGAGGTCTCATCGTAACCCCCCTTACCCGATACGGAGGAAACTAGGGCCGCAACTTCTTTGTCATAAAAGTTCCCCGTCCGATTCTCGACATAGGTCGTCAAGCGGGCTTTGGCGATATTGTGGTAGATGTCAGAACCCCGGCCAAAGTGCCGCGCTCCATCTTGTAAGAGCTTTGCATACACTCGGAGCAAGTGTGAAAGGTTCCACAATCGGTCAAGGGGGGCAACCGACAGCAGTATGCCAAATTCAAAGTTCCGGTTCACCTTTTCAACCTGCGTGGCGACATCGTTCACCTGGGTGACCAGCTTTTCTAGCTGCTTCGGCGTAATTCCGAACAGTCGCTCGACAGTCCGCACCCCCGGTTCATACAACCAATTCTTGAGTAGCGGAAAGATGGGTTCATTCGATAACCAGTGCAACAACCATAACAAAACCTGGCGGCTACACCCGGCCCTGCGCAGCGTCTCCAATTCGCTCGTGGCTACGCCTTCGCTGATCTTTTCCTCCAACCGCGAAAGACCTGCCATCATCTCCGAGCGAGGTAACTGCCTAAGCACCTCATAGTCCGAGGCAACCAGTGCTTTTTCCAGGGGCAGCGAGAAAGCCTCGTTCAGTTGCTCCATCCGCTGCCGCGCCTGCGCGTCCATCTTGGGCCAGAAGGACTCTACGTCGGCGACGGTCTGTTCGGCTGCGCCTCTCGGCTTCTTGGTGCTGTCGTTCTTGGCGTGCTTGATGATCGCAGCCACCTCCCGCGTGGCATCCCGTTTGAGGCGGTCGGCAGGCGGGCCGGGATGCGCCCGCCGTTCAGGAGCGACCCTAGCCGACTTCAGCCTTGAGTGTACCTCCGCAATTCTGACAGTCAAGACGGAGAGATAAGTATTGACATTATCCTAACGTTAGGATACTATAACGAGTATGAAACCAAAAAAACCGGAGGACGCCAGCAGCGCAGCGAGTCTCATGGGCCGTCGCAGCGCAGAGGTCCGCAAGAAGAAGTGGGGCGAGCGTGCGTTTGTGGCGAAGATGCGCGAATGGGGCAAGCTGGGCGGGCGTCCGAAAGGCAGTGGCAAGAAGAAAGGCGGCAAGAAATGAGTATCTACAAACGTGGTGATGTGTATTGGTACAAGTTCATGTGGAAGGGCGAGGTCGTACGGGAGTCCACGAAGCAGGGGAATGACAAGGTTGCGCGCCAGATGGAAGCGGCGCACAGGACCTCGCTGGCGAAGGGAGAGGTCGGCATCCGCGATAAGAAACCGTCGCTAACACTCGGCGCCTTCGCGAAGTTGCAATTCATGCCTTGGGCTGAGGCAACGTTTGCAGCGAAGCCTAAGACGTGGCTGTGGTATCGGAACGGAGTTCGTCGCCTGCTGGCGTGCCGTGAGATCGCGGAGAGCAACATAGATCAACTCGCGGGGGAACAAGTTGCGGGTTACGTGGCGCGGCGACAATCCGAGGGGCTGTTAGTTTCGAGCATCAACCGCGAGTTGCAAGTGTTGCGCCGGATGCTTCGTCTTGCTCTGGAATGGGGTGTGGTGGAGCGAGTCGCCAAGGTGAGGATGATTAGCGGCGAACAGCACCGCGAATTCGTGCTCACGTCTGAGGAAGAGGCGCGGTACTTGGCCGCTGCCCCCGAACCGCTCGCCTCGATTGCGACGGTTCTGGCGGACACTGGTTTTCGTCCTGAAGAGTGCTATCGCATGAGATGGGAAGGCATCACCTGGGTTAATGGCCGCAACGGGACGTTGCTCGTCACACATGGAAAGACGGCTGCTGCCCGCCGCGTGCTCCCGATGACTCAGCGAGTCAGAGTCATCCTAGAAACGCGCTGGGAAGCCGCTGGGCGGCCCCTGGAGGGCTGGGTGTGGACTGCGCCGACCCACAGCGGGCACGTCGAAGCGTCAAGCCTCAAGAAGCAACACAACAAGGCGGTCAGGCTGTCGAAGGTGCGCACCTTCGTGTTGTATTCGATGCGCCACACGTTTCTAACGCGGGTGGGCGAGTCCGGCTGCGACGTTTGGACACTGGCGCGGATCGCTGGGCACAGTTCCATCGCAATCTCAGCGCGCTATGTCCATCCTTCCGAGGATGCCGTGCTCACAGCCATTTCGCGGCTGGGTGGGCACAATTCTGGGCACAGTGCGATTTCTAGCGGTGAAGAGAAAAACGGCGGACGCCTGCTAACCCAAGCGGCAGGAACGAAATAAATGGCGCGCCCTGAGAGATTCGAACTCCCGGCCTTCTGGTTCGTAGCCCAATTTCTCCAGCTACACCCAACAACACCAACCAACTACAACCAACAAAACAATAGAAAAGGCCGTCGCCGTTTTGGCTCGTTTGGGCTGCTTTCGGCGGCCGTTCACGGACATTCTACGGACAATCGGGAACCCGAAGACGTGTCCGCAGGTGACAGGGAATGACTGCTTGTGGACGACTAGAAAAACGGCATTGCGCGGCGGGGCGAGAGTCAAGCAAACCAGCCAGGGATGGGTGCAGATGAAGGCAGGTAACGGTCACAGTCAGAAAATCGGGCGGAAGAAAAAGCCGCTCCGCAGGCCGCTTTTGAAGCCGCAGCTCACGTCAGCCGACGCGGCCGTCGCGAGCACGCCACAATTGGAGAAGGGGGAACTGACAAAGGATAGATCCCCACAGGAGGTTACGCGGGATGAAAACGGAACGCTGATTTTTCCTCTTCGGGCCAGTGAGAAATTGGCGAAGTCGTTTGCGACCGCAAATCTTGACTTAGGCGCTGTTCTTTTGGGTCAGGTGACCGGTGCCCTACCCTTCGGTAGTGATGCAACGGACCCCAAGAGATGGAACTTCGCTCTCGAGCTAATGGGCGTGCTCGAACCGCGCGACGGCCTAGAAGCATTGCTCTGTTCTCAGTGTGTCGCCCTTCACAGCTTTGGAATGGAGTGCCTGCGGCGGGCTGCGGCCCCCGATCAGACGATCGAGGGTGTAGATCGAAACGTGAACCGTGCGACTCGTCTTCTTCGGACGTTTGCAACTGTAGCGGAAACTCTCAGGACTCATCGAGGCGGCGGGCAACAAAAAATGATCGTTGAGCACGTGACCGTGAATGCCGGCGGTCAAGCGGTGGTTGGGAATGTTCACTCCACCGGTGGGGGTGGGGATGAAAAAAAAGATCGCGAATGAACCTCATGCACAGCGGCGAGGATGGCTGAAAAACGGCAACCCCCCGGGGGACTTCAACGCCGCGCCCCGATGCGGTGCTAAGACGCGAAAAGGAACGCCGTGTCGCTGCCCAGCCATGCGCGACAAGCGGCGATGTCGCCTGCACGGCGGAGCAAGCACAGGACCACGCACCGCGGAAGGGCTTGCCCGTTCAAGGCGGGCCAACTGGAAGCACGGCTTGTATTCTGCAGCGGCGGACCGGGAGGCAAGGCAAGTTCGGCAGTTGCTGCGCGAGTGCAAGGAACGGTGTGGGTAGTCAGGACATCGCTGAGTGGCACAACTTTGAGCCCTATTGGCTGGACGAAGACGATCCAACTTTACAAAAACTGCGATTTTCGCAGTTGGGCACCTTAGCTCATGACGCGCAAACGCCGCCGGGCGAAGCTGGACCATGCCGACATCCTGCGGCGCAAGGGGAAAACCGCGCCCGGGCAGCTGTGGCGGATCCGTCGCGCTCCCAGAACGGGGAAATCGCACCATTTGATTTGTGGCGATTTCCTCGACTCCCAGGCCCTGGACAGGCTCATGGACGGCTGTAGCGCCCCCTGTTGGCCACGGAACCCCCTTACGGCATCGCTTATACCGGCCATGGGGCATCCATTAAGCGAGGACGAGCAAACCGGAGATTGACCGAATTAGGTAAGAGTTGCCGACCATTCGGGAGCTATCCGGGGTCACTTCAACGTGTAGGGCGTTATACGGCCAGATGAAAAGAAAGACATTCGTAAACACTGGCCGACTTATCGTTCCTAATCCGGAAACACTTTCCTCGAAGCTCGTCCCAGGAGTGCGCAAGGGTTGAAGGGGCTTGGAATTGCTGCCGGCTCTCCCAACGACCCGCCTGAGCCGCTTAGTTATCAGTTCTCGGGAATGAGTTTTCGATCTCGAGCTGAGAGAGACATACTAAGAGAGAGCAGGAGGTATCCTGCTCTCTCAACCGCACCACCTTTCTATCACTTCTTGGCCCTCGGACACTGGCGATAAGACGACGTCACTATTGCAGCCTCATGAGCCGGGCTCCAGATCGGCCGAAGCGCAGTTGTTGCTGAAGCAGTTTGCGGGCATTCTCGGGGAGTGCGAACTTCGCAGTTGCTCCAATCTCGCTTTCTGCGGTGGGTGAGACGCTTGCGAGATTCCCTTCTGCCCGCATAGGGGTCGCCAGAAACGCGTGAACGTCGCCAGTGCTCGTCTGCAAGGCAAAGCCCACGATCTGCCCTCGAGAATTGATGCCGAATCCGTGGAGCAGGTACAAGGGAGACTGGCCGGCGATGAGGCTGTTGAGGTCGTACATCATCCCATTCTGCCAAAGGAATGCCCTCAAGTTCTTACCGCTGGCATCGCTCGAGACGCCGGTCACTTGTCCGTTGTTGTTGATCGCGACGGCGGCACTTACGACGTCCCCCTGCAGCGTACCCAAGTCGTTTATCACGCCCTTCTGCCATAGGAACGCGTGCTGATAGGTGTCGCCTGAAATGTCGGATGCGCCGACAATCTGGCCGCGGTCGTTGATGGCGAAGGCAGCGTTTTCTAATTCTCCGCCCAAGTTGCCGAGGTCAATCGGTCTCGCGTCTTGCCGAAATAGCAACGCGTGCCGCGGTTGAAGAGGTAACGCGTAGCGCGGGTCATAAGGCGCACAAGAACCCGATGCGCCGACGGTATCGCCCTCGTTATTGATCCAGAAGGCAGCTCCCTCGGTATCGCCCGGATACAAGGGAAGAGCCCGGGCATGGCCCGCGGTCCAGCGCGTCGGCCGGAATTGCAGCACCTGGGGCGCCGGGCAGTTCGGGTCAGCGGTCCCAGTCTCGGCGTATCCGGCTACCTGACCGCGATCGTTTATGGCGGCGGCTTGGCTGTTGCCGCCGCCGAGTGGTTCCAGCGGCTTCATGATCCCGTGATGCCAGACAAAACCGAGACAGACGAGGTGGGTGCCAAAAGCGCAGAAGTCCTCACCGTTTGGATCGGAAATCGAAGTCTCGGCCGTGCCCGCAACCTGTATCGCGTTGTTCAGGTTGGCAAACGACTCGCTGTTCGGTCCCCCCAGCGTTCCAAGGTCGGTCATTACCCCGTTCTCGATTACAAAGGAATGTTGAACGGTGTCGCCGGGCAACGTGGAGAATCCGTCGATCTGTCCGTTGTCGTTGATGCCATAGGCCAGGCTGAAGCTGCCTCCGAGCGTGCCCAGGTCGGTGATCTTGTATCGAACAGAGCGTGAAGCCTGTGTGGTTGACGGTTCCTGCGCGCCCAGCAAAGCGGGCATTGCCAGCGCAGCAAATAAGCTGATTCCTGCCATCCACGTGCATATTCTCGATTTCATATTGCCTCCTCATTCCTGCGCCCGGGCAAAGGGTTGCGCCGAGCGGCTTTTATCGGTCTCATATAAGTAGGCGCAAACGGCGGGACAGAACTATCATTCAGGCATTGCTTCTCGTGAAGAGACCGCATGAGCGGGCGAGGGTCCTGAGGTCGTTGCAATGCGGAAATCCACACCACCGCACGATGAGGCCGGAACGCTACCGGGTGGCCAAGTGACCGAGTTTCTCCGGGCCTGGAGTGATGGAGATCGAGCTGCTCTCGACAGCCTGACTCCAATCGTTTATGAAGAACTCCGTCGCCTGGCGCGACGCTACATGAAAGGTGAGCGCTCCGATCATAGCCTGCAAACCACCGCTCTGGTCAACGAAGCCTATATGCGGTTGGTGGATTACAAGAACATGCGGTGGCAGAATCGCGCCCATTTTTTCGCGGTTTCGGCCCAGCTCATGAGGCGCATTCTGGTTGATCATGCGCGACGTCGTAACCTGAAACGTGGGGGTGGCGTGCAACATGTTTCATTGGACCAGACGGCGATGGTGGGCAGCGAACGCGCCGCAGATCTAGTGGCCCTCGACGACGCCATGAACCTGCTGGGCAAGCTGGATCCGCGCAAAGTACAGGTTGTCGAAATGCGCTTTTTTGGCGGACTCAGCGTGGAAGAGACGGCTGAGGTACTGAAAGTATCGGCGCCTACTGTGATGCGCGACTGGAGCACCGCCAAAGCCTGGCTCTACCGGGAGCTTATGACCAGGACAGGGGATGGATAGCGAGCGCTGGAAGCAAGTCGATGGCCTGTTGCAGTCCGTGCTCGAACGTTCGCCCGAGGAGCGCGAGACGTTTCTGCGTCAAGCGTGCGCGGGCGATGAAGCGCTGGAACGCGAAGTACGGTCTCTGCTGACCGCACAACAAGAGGCTGGAGGATTTCTCGATCGTCCGGCTATCGAAGTGGCCGCGCGAGCGCTCGCCTGCAACGAGAACAAAGTTGCGGACGAGAGTGCCGGCTCCTTCATTGGCCAGAGAGTCTCGCATTACCAGGTAATCGAGAAGCTGGGTGGCGGCGGCATGGGGGTGGTGTACAAGGCGGAAGACACCGACCTGGGCCGCTTTGTCGCTCTGAAATTCCTGCCCGCGGATCTAGCCCAAGACCAGCAAGCGTTAGAACGGTTCCGCCTTGAAGCCCGGGCTGCTTCTGCCCTGAACCATCCCAACATCTGCACGATCTACGAAATCGGCAAACACAATGATCAGTCGTTCATCGCCATGGAGTTTCTGGACGGGATGACGCTGAAGCACTGCATTTCGGGCCGTCCGTTCGAAACTGAGTCTCTGCTCGCGCTCGCTATCGAAATCGCCGACGCACTGGATGCCGCTCACGCCGCCGGCATTGTCCATCGCGACATCAAGCCGGCGAACATCTTTGTCACCCAGCGCGGACATGCGAAGGTTCTCGATTTTGGACTGGCCAAGATTCTGAGGAGGAAAAACATTGGTGTCGACGCCTCCACCATAGAAAAATCTCTGACGACTCCCGGAACAGCAATGGGCACGGTGAACTATATGTCGCCGGAACAAGTTCGCGCCAAGGAGCTGGACGCACGTACCGATCTTTTCTCCTTTGGCGCAGTCCTCTACGAGATGTCCACCCGGACGCTGCCATTCCGCGGGGAAAGCATTGGAGAAATTTTCGAGGCCATTTTGAATCGGGCACCGGTCTCTCCGACGCGGCTCAATCCCGACCTGCCTGCCGAACTGGAGAGAATTATCTTCAAGTGTCTGGAGAAAGATCGAGACCTCCGCTATCAGCACGCTTCGGATCTGCGCACCGATCTGCAGCGACTGAAGCGGGACTCGGAATCCGGGCGGCTGACAACCACCACGAGGCCCGAGGCCTCAAGGGGCGTCGCCAGACGTTGGAAGGCCATTGCTCCTGCTGTCGTGGCCGTGCTGGCTCTATCGGTTAGCAGTTACTTCTATTTCCGCCAAAGCCCAAAACTCACAAATAAGGACACGATTATCCTTGCCGATTTCACCAACTCGACGGGTGACCCCGTCTTTGACGGCGCTCTGCGGCAAGGGTTGTCCGTGCAGTTGGAACAGTCGCCATTCCTCAGCATTGTGCCCGAGCAGCAAGTCCAGCAGACTTTACAGATGATGGGCCAGAAGCGGGATGCGAGGCTCACGACGGAGATTGCGCGGGAACTCTGCCAGCGGACGGGCAGCGCCGCTGTCCTCGACGGCTCGATAACGCAGATCGGCACGCCGTATCTTTTGACCGTCAACGCTGTCAACTGCGCAACCGGCCAGTCGATAGCAAGCGCGGAAGCCCAGGCGAGCGACAAGAACCATGTTCTCGATGCACTGGGCAAAACGGCTTCGGAGATTCGGAACAAACTTGGCGAGTCGTTGAGCACGGTGCAGAAATTCGATACTCCTCTCGAACAAGCGACCACCCCATCGCTGGAAGCCCTGAAATCCTTCAGTTCGGGTTTTCAAATTCAGATGACTGCCGGAGATGCTGCGGCTATTCCGTTTTATAAACAGGCCATCGAACTCGACCCTAATTTCGCACTCGCCTACGCGTGGATGGGCATCGGGTACAACGATATGGGTGAACTCAGTATGGATGTTGAGAGTACCCGCAAGGCTTACGAACTGCGCGACCGGACGAGCGAGCCTGAGAAATACTTCATCACGGCCCGGTACCATAAGGTGGTCACCGGGAACCTGGAGAAGGCCGAAGAAGCCCTCCAGCTTTGGATACAAGCTTATCCCCGCGCGGCGGTCCCACATTCTTACTTGGCGGGGGCAATCTACCCGAATATAGGACAATATGAGAAAGGGGC
This sequence comes from Candidatus Korobacteraceae bacterium, assembly GCA_049522855.1. Classification (GTDB taxonomy): domain Bacteria; phylum Acidobacteriota; class Terriglobia; order Terriglobales; family Acidobacteriaceae; genus Bog-257. Next base: position 1,172 of record JBEKNL010000060.1, on the reverse strand, counting down.
TGCAGCAGGCAGAGAGGCAATCCGCTTGAGTCCGAACTATTCCCCCGCGTACGCACTCACGGTTTCTGACTACGAAGGGATGAATCGCATCGATGAGGCGAAGGCCACGTATGAGCAAGCTCTCCGTCGCAAACTGAAAAACCATTTCTTCCCTCTTGCGCTTTATGAGATTGCTTTTTTGCAGAACGATGCAGCGGGAATGGCGCAGCAGGTATCGTTATCGGCGGGAACGCCGGGCTTCGAAGCTATCTTGCTCGCGGACGAGGCCGATACGGCTGCCTACTCCGGGCGGCTTAGGAGCGCCCGAGAGTTTTCCCGTCAAGCAGTAGATTCTGCCGAACGAGCTGGAGACAAGGAAGCGGCTGGAACCTACTCCGCCCTTTCCGCTCTGCGGGAGGGCTTATTCGGCAACGCAGACGAAGCAAAACGGCGTGCCACTTCGGCAATGAGGCATCCGGCAGGCCACGATCTGCAGTACGCTACCGCACTTGCGTGGGTCTATGCTGGGGACGACGACCGAGCGCAAGAACTTACCGACGATCTGGGCCAGGGATTCCCAGAAGCTACAGTCGTGCAGTTCAATTACCTGCCGACCCTCCGCGCAAAGCTTGCGGTCAGCAAGGGAAATGCTTCTGAAGCCTTGGAGACTCTGAGAGCCGCCATACCGTATGAGCTGGGACGGACGACTTACAGCACCCTCCCCTGGACGGCCCTCTATCCTGTCTATGCTCGCGGAGAAGCCTATCTGGCCGCCCATCAGGGCAAAGAAGCCGCGGCTGAGTTCCAGAAAGTTCTCGACCATCGCGGAATCGTATTGAACGGACCGATTGGCGCTCTCGCGCGTCTGCAGCTTGGTCGCGCCTACGCCTTACAGGGCGACACAGCAAAGGCAAAGACTGCATATCAGGATTTCCTCACACTCTGGAAGGACGCCGACCCCGACATCCCCATCCTGCAAGATGCCAAGGCAGAATACGCGAAGCTGTAGTAAGCGGGTTACCCCCAAGAAGGCCCCTTCTGCGAGATCTTACTGGAATCAGTAGTGGTAAACGCGCTAGTACTTAGTTGCGTAGATTAGCGTAAGATAAATGGGGATGCACATTGCGAATCTCGCGTTTCGTCCACTCGAAGGGCGTGGCGGTTTTGTTGTATGCGGCTATGAATCGGTCAAT
>JBEKNL010000059.1:0-23526 GCA_049522855.1 Candidatus Korobacteraceae bacterium | reverse complement strand
CGTTCCTATCTCCGCATCACGCAAGGTAGTCCGAAACGGGTAAAAAGATACTTTCACGAAGGCCACGTCCAATACGCAGCTTGATCAGTGTGTCACCAATTTAGTGCTCGGAGTAATATGTTTGGCGGGTCATTTCTGCTTTGAAGTGGGCTTTCTGCGATCTTGATACCCAGAGCGCACATACCGACGTTTACACGCTCTCAGAAAAAGACATCGAAACTGTTACAGAACTTCTTCCTGTGAGGGCAATCCAGTTCTGCCTATTTGTTCGCGCATTAGTGGGGCAAGATGCCATGAATCAAATAATGCAGAACGCATTGAAACTTGCAAACGACTCATCTACTCCAGCCCCGAGGAAGTAATCTGTCTTACCCCAAAAGCCGAAGGATTGAGCCCCTCGATATCCCCCCACAGATTCGCGATCTGGCTGCTTGTGCAATTGGATATCATCCCAGACCAAGTTTTGGGGCAACAAACGACGGGTTATATGCGATAGGCGACCCCCTCACGAAACCAACCAGAGTGCGACCAATGGCACCAAGTTAAACAAAAGTATGCCCACCTTGTAGACAGCAAGACCCGCGTAATGAATTGCATCAAAAGTCTCAACCGAGAGCTTAAACCAATGGCCATGCATTCGGTACATCCAGTCGTGGGCAAAGACAAAGACGCCAAACCAGATGATTAGAATTACGTAGTTATCAACCACATCTCGGGCTCCGGTCGGGCGTTGCACCATCACCGTGGCGGGGGGATTGACACCGGTGCTAAATTGAGTGTCATGGATGGTGGGAAAACTGTCGACGCGCTGTGCTCGGGGTCAAGCGGATCACTGCTGACATGAGCGTCAAGAAGTAAAGGAGGATCACAAGTGCCAGATATTGTCGAACGGGAGGTAAAGGCGGTGCGAGCGCAACTGGCTCGCCGTGCGTCAGACAAAACGCATTCCTTCAAACGAGCGACGGACAGGGACTTGGCAAACCGCCTACTCGACGCACTGGAGGGCGTGCATACCGAGAACGTGGCGCTTCAATGGATCATGAAATATTTCCGCAAGGACTTGCCGCCACAGTACCAGATAGACCAGTTGCTCGCGAGGGCGAAGGGCGACCCGTTGGTTGGCGGACATATCCATCAGCAATTCGCGCCAATACGCGCTCGCATTCTTGAAGACGCGAATTTGGAGCAAGTGCTTCGAGAAGTTCTACGAGTAATCCGCCAAAGACGGACGTAATTTAGTGACGCATGGTTGACGGAGTTCTCTCCACAGCGGCAGCAAGACAAGGCGCTCAAATTCATTCGGCAAGGGCTCCAGTCCAATTTTGGGTGGCGGGCTACTTTGCCTGAATAACTTGCATGAGCCGCTTAAAAGCGCCAGTTTCTAGGAAGTATGTGCTGCCGCCGACCAACGTCAAGCAGCCACCCCATCCCGGATGGCCTTCTGTAATCAACATTATGTAATCCAGATTTAGGTGGATGACCTCAGTTCCATCTCCGATAGTGGTTCGATATTCGCTCGGATCGAGTTTGAACATTCGCATAAAAGCCCTCCCCCAATACTCCCTAAAATCACGCCGCTCTTTCCACCCTCCGCCCGTACTGCTCCCACAGGGCAACCAAATCCGCAACATCCCACAGCCAATCTGTTACGCCAGCGGCCTTTGCAGGGGTCATGCGCAGTGTACGATGAATTTGGATGAAATTGCCACATCGTCGATTTAAGGGGCTCGGGGGCGGCGGTGATGGTTGGGGGTCATTCTTTGGCCGTAAACCCTGCTGGAGCCTTATTGACCAGCCCTTAACCCCATCGCCGTGCCTATTGAGTACCAGCTTTTTGGCCTACCAGCAAAGGCTCCAGTCAAATCGGGACGACTTTTCTGAGGCGTCTTTGCGTTCTGTTAGTAGCGGGTGTCGGGCAGGTAATACCCCGAAAATCAGTATAGTTCTGTATCGTCTAAGCCACGACACAAGCCGCTAATTCCCCTGTGGGGGCGGAGCGAAAGCCATCGACGTCACTGGATGTAACTCCCATAGCGTTTTCGACTCCATGCCTTTCTTGCCACGTCCCGTGCCGCCGTCTGCCATATATACGTGGGCATCGTCGTAAAACAACGCGCCGGTTACGGTGACATAAACAGGATGGTTCATCACATGAACACTGCCGATTTTCGGTAAGGTCTTGCCCAGCAGATTATCGATCACCCACTGGCGCACACCTTCCACTTGGCTGGAGATAGTCGTTGCGTATTCGCCGGAGGGGACTTCCACGATCATGCAGTTGTCGTCCTTTGAAGGCGGATTGGTCGATGTACGCGGCTGCGGACTGATCTGAATGTGAAAGTCACAGTCGTCCGCTTCAAATGCAACCACATAAAGCCATCCGGAGATGGTCACCAGCGTGTTCTCTTTTACTGGTTGATCCGTAATGCGCACGTCCTGATATCGCGGATCGTTCTTCTTGACGTCCGTGAGCCGTTGCAGTGCGAGCGCATCTGCCAAGGTCATGGTTTGGTTCTTGGCGTCGGTGGGCAAAGTGATCTTTACAGGCCATCGTTCGGTGCCGGGGTTAAGGCACGGCAATGGGGCAGCGTTTACGGTCACAGCCAACATGAGGCAAGAGCTAGCGAGAAGAGCGATCCTGTTTGAATTCATTAGCACTTCCATCCCTTTTCTTGCTGGGATGTTATCACGAGGCCAGCAGTTCCGATACGATTGCCGCAGCTTGAAATTGCCCACAACAACAAATGCGCCAATGCAGCAGCAGCAAAAAGTACAGCCCGTGGGGGTTAGTCACGGGCTGAGACCCATCAGGGTATCTTCATCTTCGTCGCTCTCGGACAAGATTCCTGACTGATTGTCGGTACTAGGCTACGGGAGTGCTGTGACCGCCGTCAGTGAGGCACATCACGAGAGAGTGTGTTTAAGAAACAAAGAAAGCCCGCAGGGGCTTGTCGGAGTCCGCCAGATGGTTCTCTGGGTCATCCACTCCGATAATCCCTGCGGGCTTCCCTACCAATCAGGAACACCGATCAATAACACTGAATATTACACAGACGGGAGTCGCTGTCAGTGACCCCGGTCACGGGAGTGCTGTTCTTCCTTCTTGACGGGCAATAATCCGCAGCGCACGCAATGGCCAGCCGCAGAACAAATAGTGCGCTGGAATTCCTCGATGGGTATATAGTGTGGGGCTGTTGGGAGCTAAAATGGAAATTCCGGTTAATATTAAAACCCTATGAGTTGGGCATGTCCGCGGTGTGATCGGACCTTTCGTCAGGTGAATCAACGTCACGCGTGCGGGGTCGGCAGCGCCGCGACCTTACTCAAAAGTAGGCCACCGGCACTCACCGATCTCTACCGGAAACTCGAGACCTCCGTTAGGGGCTTTGGCGAGGTGGAGGTAGTCATACGTGACCGGTACGCGCTGTTCCGGACAACACGCATCTTTGCGGACCTGACGGTAACGCGGGATGCGCTTCGCGTGGTGATTCACCTCGGTCGCAAGGCGAGCGCACCGTACTTCATCAAAATCGGGCCAAGCGGCAACCGCGTCTCACACGTCGTCCTTGTCCGGACCGCCAAGGACCTACGCACGATCATTCCGTTTTTGCGTGAAGCGTTCGCCCTTGCCGTGAGTGAAGAGTCATAAAACGTAGTCCTCTATTCACACGTGCACCGCAGCAGTCGGTTCTCAGCTCGTGTGGTGCAGATAGCAGGCACGGCATCGCCCGATTAAAGAACTTTGACGGTTAACTCTAGCGTTTCCTTGCGGCCTCACACTACACGGGACACCTTCGACTCAGAAACGTGGCAACTGCTGAAATTCTAAGGGTAGTTCAATCCAACCCGCTCTTCTTGCAATAGTGACAGCGCGGGAATCGAGATGTGGCGACCGCACCGTTCCTGCCTATCTTCACGAGACAGTCTTTTTCCCACACTTCGCGCCACGAGATTCGGTTGCCTTCCAGTCTCAGCCTGCCGACCAGTTTCGGGACGACACGTCTTTGAATCTCAAACCCATTTGGCAGAACCACGAGACCGTACATGTCGTGACACTCAAGCTTTTTAGTTTGTGCCAAATACGAGTTGAACTCCCTCACGAAATCGTCGCCGTTGCAGGTCACCACGATGAACTTTCGGTCACACGCCGCTCGAACAATCTCAGAATCGGTTGCGGTTTCAGGCAGCCCAACGTCCTCCAGCATCACTACGCGCTGGGCTGGAAACAACTCTGCTGCCTTCGCAGCATCCCGGTCAAACAAAAATCTGTATCCCGTCATGGTTCTAAGGAGCACTCCACATCATCGGGCGGGGTTGTAAAGAAATTCGAATGCAGCGCGGGTCACTCTCGATTTGACCCGTTTCACATCACCGAATAGATCAACCGCTGCCGGAGGCAAACACGCCTCAGGACGAGTTAGCAAAATCAGCACAAAGCATAAGCCGAGCGTTTCAAATTGTACCCAAGCCGCATGATTGAACGCTGAGCGGACATAGATTGGGCCGTTGCTCCTGCGCATGTCGCCATCAGTGCTACCCGGACGTGAGTGGGAGAAGTTTGATATGCCGTTGTATATTCTCCGGGCAAAGCCACCCTCACCGTTTGGAGTCTTGTGAGCAAAAAGGCTGTCGTTTACGGTTGCCCGAAGATGCGCCCGCAAAGCGTCCGTTGCCCCGAGGAGGCCATCGCAGGCTTGTCCAAATGAGAGAGAAAAATCCCCCCCTCGCCAATCGCGGAACTCCTGATGTTTGCCGCAAACCTGCGCCCATGCGCCGATGGTGACGAGTTCCAGTGCGCTTCGCAGGGCAGCGATTGACAGCCTATAGAAGCCCGTCAACGCAGTGTAGGTTGCCGCTTGAAAATCGTCGCCCGCATCGAGCATGACGGGAAACATGCAATCCCGTTCCCTGCCGAAAGACTCGACCCACGCTCTCCAGAGATCGTTCAACTGCTTCACTGTGGTGCCGTGGTAATTCGACGTTCTGATCGCAACGTCATCGGGCAAGCTAATGAGGCTTCGCCATGTCACCTTGTCGATTACATCAGATGGAGGTGGCGCGGGTTTGGGTGCGTATCCAAAATCTGCACGTGTTAGGACAACACGCCTCGCTCTAAAATCATTTGCTGGCAGGAATCTACCCATAGAGACATGGTACCAAGTTACTGGGTTACGCTGATGTTATTGCGTTTTATTGCCAGTGAAAACGAAAAGAACTCCTCCCGCCATTTGGAAAGAGAGTCTGCAGTGCGGAATCACTGGGGAGAAAACTCGTCGGTTGATCCTTCGGGCCGATGCTATATCATATGCGCAGAGGCGTAGAGGATTATGTTCGATGGTTTTTGGATCGTGACGTTTGCGGGCATGGAAGGCAAGGGCGGTGGAGTGGTCGTCTTCATGAAGGGAAAGATATTCGGGGGCGACAGTGCATTCACATATTTGGGAACGTACCAAGAAGTTGAAGGCGGCCTCAAAGCGGATGTTCTCGTGCAGAATTTCGACCCGTTGGTCGGAAACGTACTCGGCATCAAGGGTGATTTCACTTTGAAGTTTGAGCTGAGGACACACGGCAAGGATGAATTACAAGGGCAAGCATCCACTTTGGCCGCCCCGGGTTTTGGCCTTAAGGCAAGATTGGTGCGGAGAGCAAATCTTGATTAACCGGGTAGCTTCTTAATCGGCATCACCTCATTCGGGGGAAGCACTATCGGATGAAAGTCATCAGGAAAAAGTGCGATAGGTATCCTGCGATCATTCCTCAAGACTTGCAGGAGTAATCCGCGAAGCTCCTGTTGCTCTTCTTCCAGCTTTCCATGGCCTTCAGGCTGGTAGGCGTGGCGTTTTAAATACACCTCCTCAAACTCATAGCCAAGGCATTTACCCATTGCCGCCAGAAGGGTTGCCGTTAGTGTGCGCGTGTTTTCAAGGAAGTCAGGCTGGCCTTTGTGAACGGTGAGGTGGTCGAGGAGTGTATTCCATGCGGCACGTACGGCTTTTTCTTTGTCGTTGTCGGCATGGAAAGAAACATCGATCAAATTCAAAGCCTGAACATATGGGTACGCAAGCGGAGTCGCACGATACATCATCAGGGTCTTGAATATCCAGAGTTTGCCCTGTTTCCTTTCGCGGCGATTTTCTGCGAGGCGCTGGAGCCAGAGAGCGAGCAGGGGGCCGACGATAATCGCAAGGATAGTGAGACCGGCGATAATCGCGGTTTGTTTCTCTTGGCTCATGCTTAATGAAATGCGAGTACAGCGTACCGCCTTTCCGTTCTGTGCCGCAACTGTTTTCTGTCAAGGCTGGCACGGGCGCATGCGCAGAGGTGGGCACATTACCGCTGTATCGTGAGGCGCTTCTTTTGGCAGGCGAGTTCGCTGCTCTGGTCAATCTCCCGCAAGATCTCCTTCAGTAGAGTCTGCTTGAAAGTCTGTACACCCATGTTTCGATCAGGCTGTTCATTTATCGGCTGGTTTTCGCGTGGGTTTAGTGGATTCTGGCGCTCCGAGGCCCGGTCCCCTTGACCTGCCAGCGTGATGGCTGGGGGTTGGCGCACTTGGTCACACGATAACGCGAGGTCTACCTCGATCCACTGGATACGGCAATGATGATTTCTACTGATCTTTCATCTTCAGATTGCTTTTGTTCTGCTCAATGAACTCCCTCAATTCCTTCGACATATCCAACAGCCGAACCCACTGCTCGTAGTACAGAGTAACGGGAAAGCGCCCAAGTCCGTAAACGCTGACGCCGCCCTTGTCGCTCACTTTAAACGTAAGGCCGCGTTGCTGTTTGGCTTCCAGTTCTGCGAGTCTCGCTTTCAGTTCTTCGTACGTTGGTTCTGATGTGGACCGTCTCCTTTGAGAGTGGGCCGCATTCTCAGCCTCGAACAGTTCTCGCAATCGCTCGACCTTGTAACGGCACCGCTGTCGGTAACCCTCATCGTGAAGAATGTCATCAGGCACCGCCTGAGTGCATAACGGACAAACGGCATAATCCTCGGCTCCAAAGATTATTGCTCTGATTCGGTCTTCCCAAGCTTTGTTTGGATAATAGGGCTGTCCACAGCAGTTGCAGATTAGCTGCATCTCCTGCGTATCTGCTGGACGCATCTCTAGTGCCAACTTCGGCTTCATAAATCCTTCCGATTCCAAAGGTCAAATAATCAAATTACGTAATGAATCGACCAAGTCCTGGTAGACCACGTTCCTGCTTTTAGGAATGTGCTCGCTTTCGTTTCAGAGGATAGCGGTCGGCGAAGTGCTTCATTGCCGCACAAAACGCATCGAAATCCCGCTCAATGTGGCCTCTCCTCAAATCAAGCAAAACCTGCCTCATCGTTTCCGGCGAGATGGTATCAACCCAATTCAAGTGGTTGACGTACAAATCAGCACCGTTGACTCCCTGCAGTCTTGTTAGCTGGTCATAAGCAGTCCACACACGCTCGTATCCGCGCTCATCCTTGAGGGCGAGAACCGTCATGTGGGTATAGAACTGCGCCAGTCCCTCCAGAATCCCTCCGTCGCACCCCCAGAAGCCCTCCTCCCAGCGATTGCTGTTTGAGTCTAGGCCGACGTGTGTGTAGGCGTGCGCCAGTTCATGCGTAATTACCACGACAGCTAATGCCTCAGTGTCAACACCCAAAAGGCGGGCTACAGCGCCTATGACTACCCAATAGATTTCGATCTGTCCCCGGTCAGGAATGAGGCGTGCGGTGGGCATGTACACACCCAAGATGTCTTCGTTGATCTCAGTAAGCCGCTTGAGCAATCCGGCTTGAGCAGCATAACTAGCAAGCTCATCTGCCAACCCGACCACTTGGTTCAATTTGGTGCTGTATTGCTCCGCTCGCTGCCGCCATGCATCTGTTTGAGCAAGTGCCACGACAAGTGGTTTCAAACGCTCCGAGACACTCCGTAGCGATTTAATGTCGTGCGCCCACAACCCGATGGTTTCTATTCCCAGCATTTCGCCGCTGGGTACGTATTCCTCCCCAATCTTCTCCAGAGGTTGAGGCAGACCGGATATCACCCTGATCGGAACCGAGGTGTGTTGAGATTCAACGCCTTGCCTGTCGGTAAACTTCAGCCGCGTCAGGTCACGCAGAATGGCGCGAACCTGATCAACGTAGTGGGTTTTTGCAGAAGCCACCGCATCTTCTGCCGCGCCACCTGCTTTTGCGATGAGTTCTTTAATCTTTGCCATTGGTTCACCCAGACGGCGATGCGATAGCCGGTCGAGAGACGAAGAAGTTGGGCCAATCGCCCGCCCAACTCCACAGACCTTCTCGCCTTGTGGACAAGATGATGGAAAGCTGCCAGTTCATCTGGACAATTGTATGCCCTGTTTTGTGGGCTGAGAGTAGAATCGTGAGCGTTGGTAATACGCTACTTAACATGGCCACCCAGTCTGCAGAGCCCAGAATCGCTCCCATCCCAGAACAAGGCCAGCTGGTCGTCGTCCGCCAGCGCACTTACACAGTCACCGACGTAAGCCAAAGCAGTATTGCAACGAACGTGACCTCATCAACCCAACCAACGGGACAACATCTCGTTACACTTTCTTCCATTGAGGACGATGCCCTTGGTGAAGAACTCCAAGTGGTTTGGGAACTCGAATTGGGCACATCAGTGCAGCAGAACCTCTCCTTGCCTGAGCCTTCAGGATTTGACCCGCCCGCGAGATTGGAAGCTTTCTTGAATGCGGTGCGATGGGGAGCCGCGTCCACTGCTGATATTAGATCCATACAGTCGCCGTTTCGAAGCGGAATAGACATTGAAGACTACCAGCTTGATCCCGTCGTCCGGGCGATTCAAATGCCGAGGGTCAATCTTCTGATCGCCGACGATGTCGGTCTCGGAAAGACGATTGAAGCTGGGATGGTCCTGCTGGAGCTTGTTCTGCGGCACCGCACCCGTAGGGCGCTTGTCGTATGTCCATCCTCGCTTCAAATTCAATGGCGAGATCAGATGCGCGACAAGTTTGGCCTAGAGTTCAGGATCATCGATAGTGACCTGATGAGGTCACTCCGGCGGACCAGAGGTCTACATGCAAACCCTTGGAAGCACTACCCCCGGCTGATCACATCCATCGACTTCCTTAAACGAGAACGTCCGATGAGGCTTTTCCGGGAGATCCTGCCATCCGGGGATGCTCCGTCCTATCCGCGATTGTTTGATCTGTTGATCCTCGACGAAGCCCACAATGTCGCGCCTTCCGGCAGAGGCAAGTATGCAACTGACTCGCTGCGCACGGATGCAATTCGCCTGCTCTCACCGCACTTTGAACACAAGCTGTTTCTGAGCGCGACCCCGCATAACGGCTATCGTGAGAGTTTTTCCGCTTTGCTGGAGCTTCTTGATGACCAGCGTTTTGCTCGCGGAATCGATCCCGATCCCAAACAGCTTCAGGCGATCATGGTTCGCAGGCTGAAATCGGAGCTACCGCCAAACTGGGATGGATCACCTCGGTTCCCGAAGCGCCAGTTGGAGCCGCTGGAAGTGGCCTATTCCGCTGAGGAAAAGCGGGTTCACGCACTGCTCCAACAATACACAAAGCTGCGAAAAGAGAGTGCTGAGGGTCAGCAACAGCAGTACGTAACAGAATTCGTTCTCAAGCTGCTGAAAAAGAGACTGTTTTCATCGCCATCCGCTTTTGCGAGTACGCTCGCACAGCACGAAAAATCACTCCGCAGCTTGAAACGTTCTTGCCTTCAGCCCTCGATGAGAGTTCTACAGCAAACTATTGACCGTGTGGATGAAGAGTATAGCGACGATGCTGAATTAGAGGAGAACACGCAGGAAGCGATCGACGCTGCGACCTCTCTGATCAGAAGCGCCAGCAAGGATGAGCTGCAGATTCTCAGCGAAATGAAAGCGTGGGCCCATTCGGCATCAGCTTCAGGTGATTCCAAACTGCGGGCGTTTCTGTCATGGATCAAGGATATCGTGCGTCCAAACGGCACGTGGACGAACGAGCGCGTAATTATCTTCACGGAATATCGAGCCACCCAAAAATGGTTGCAGACGTTTCTGGCAAGTGAAGGGCTTGCCGGCGGCGATCGCTTGATGACTCTGTACGGCGGAATGGATCCCGCTGAGCGGGAACGGATCAAGGCTGCGTTTCAATTCGATCCTGCCAATAGCCCCGTCCGAATTCTTCTCGCGACTGACGCTGCATCGGAAGGAATTGATCTCCAGAATCATTGTTTCCGCCTCCTTCACTTTGAGATCCCGTGGAACCCGAATCGAATGGAACAGCGGAACGGTCGAATCGATCGGCATGGTCAACGCGCCAAAGAGGTCAAGGTCTATCATTTTGTCGGAAAGGACTACCAGAAAGCCACTGCTGGCATGGCAACGAGCGTCAGCGACCTTGAAGCAGACCTTGAATTCCTGATGCGTGCTGCGGTGAAGGTAAATACCATTCGCGAGGATCTTGGAAAGGTCGGTCCTGTTATTGCCGAGCAGGTTGAAGCTGCAATGCTCGGTGGCGCACGTATCCTCGACACTGCTCGGGCTGAGATGGAAAGCGAACCCATTAGAAAGCTACTGAAGTTCGAGCGCGATCTCAAAACGCAGATTGCCAGACACTACGACCAGCTTCGTGAGACCAAGAAGGAGCTGCAACTCGATCCAGAAAACATTCAAGCCGTTGTGGAAATTGCGCTCACCCTTGCGGGCCAACCGCCCCTCATCCCGACGAGGCTGGAGGGAATTTGGCCTGATGCCAACCGCAAAGGGTGTCCTATTTTCCATTTACCTGCCTTAAAAGGAAGCTGGGCACGAGCCGCTGAAGGACTGGTGCATCCCCACACTGGGGAAACACGACCCATCGTTTTTGATCACGCGCTCGCGAACGGACGTGACGATGTGGTGCTTGCCCATATGAATCACGTACTCGTTCAGATGAGCTTGCGGTTATTGAGAGCCGAAGTCTGGTCGCCTGCTGGCAAGAAGAAGCTGAGTCGGGTTGCGGCGGCTACCGTTCCCGATGATGTTCTAGATTCGCCAGCGGTTTTCGCTCACGGAAGGCTCGTCGTGATCGGTGGAGACAGCCAGCGACTGCACGAGGAAGTCATAGTCTCCGGTGGGATCCTCCGCGAAGGTCGGTTTTCGCGCATGAATGTGGGCGAGGTTCGGGACGCATTAGCGGGACGGACTACACAGGAACCGTCGCAGGCCGTGAAGCAACGGCTCACTTTTCTGTGGAAGAAGATTGAAGCTCCTCTGATGCAATCACTCGAAGCCAGAGTCAAAGAGCGGACGGCTGGTCTGGAAAAGCTCCTTTCTGAACGAGCCTACAAGGAAGTGGGGGACATAACCAGCATCATGAGGGAGCTTGAGAAGCGCATCTCCACCGAACTGAAAAATCCAGAAAATGCACAGCTTGTGATGGAATTCAATTCCGCAGAACGGGAGCAGTTCGAGCGCAACATACATAGTTTGGAAGCACGGGTTCGAGCGATTCCGGCGGAGATCGAGAAGGAAACGGCTGCAATCCGGCAGAGATTCAGTAACCCGCAGCCGAGACTATTTCCGGTCGCAGTAACGTTCTTGGTCCCAGCCAAACTCTCAAACGGATAATTCGATGTCTGTCACACGCCATCATGCCGAGTGGTTGTCACTGCTTGAAGTGTCCGGCCCATTTCTGAGCATGCCAGTCCTGTTGAAAGTTTTCCCCCAAGGACTGGACGTGCACGATCCTGAGATATCCCGAGCTCTGCGGTTCGCATACGAAGAGTGGGACGACGACCAAACGGGGAAACATCCGAATCCCGCTGTTCACGGCCAATTCATTCGGTTTGTGCTGACTGGCGTGCTCAAGGTTCCCGAGGAGACCATTCGAGAAGGCCAAACCATTCCACAGACCCTGAAGACCTACGTCCCAGAGCAGAGCGAGACCTTAAGACCGGATCTTGCGATTTACGAACCGGGTGCCGACCCGAAGCCCCGACTTCTGATTCAGATATATCCCCACGGTACAGACCTTGAGAAACCGCTCTCCTTTAAGCATTGGAAAGCCATGCCCGCAACGCGGATGATGGAACTGCTCCACGGGACGGATTGCCGACTCGGGCTGATCACGAACGGCGAGCGTTGGATGTTGGTGGATGCACCCCGAGGCGAGAGCACTGGGTTCGCGTCTTGGTACGCCTCCCTATGGTTGGAAGAGCAAATCACTCTTAGGTCATTCAGGAGCCTGCTTTCGGGACACCGCTTCTTTGCTGTTGCTGCCGAGGAGACACTCGAGGCAATGCTGGCCGAGAGCGCCGTCAATCAGCAAGAGGTAACGGAGCAGCTCGGATATCAGGTTCGGCAGGCAGTCGAGGTGCTCGTCGAGTCCATCGACAAGGCCGATCAAGACTGTGGGCGAGAGCTGGCAAAAGGCATCAGCGAGAAGGTGCTGTATGAGGCGGCTCTGGCGGTCATGATGCGGCTCGTATTTCTGATGTCTGCCGAGGAACGCAAACTCTTGTTACTCGGCGACCCCATCTACGACCAGCACTACGCCATCTCTACTCTTCAAGCTCAGCTTCGAGAGACGGCCGATCAACACGGCGAGGAAATCCTCGAGCATCGCTTCGATGCATGGTTTCGATTACTGGCGACGTTCCGTGCCGTCCACGCTGGTATGCAGCATGACCGCATGACGCTGCCTGCATACGGCGGGCACCTATTCGATCCCGACCGCTACCCGTTTCTGGAGGGACGCAAGTCAGAGACTTCTTGGAAGACGACACCAGCGAGTCCGCTTCCAGTCAACAACCGAACCGTGCTCCACGCACTTGAGGCATTGCAATTCCTGCAGGTAAAGGTAACCGGTGGCGGGACAGCCGAGCGCCGGCGACTGAGCTTCCGCGCTCTGGACGTAGAGCAGATCGGCTATGTGTACGAAGGACTGCTCGACCATACAGCGAAACGGGCGTCGGATCCAATTCTTGGACTTCGGGGGACAAAGGATAAAGAGCCCGAGATCGCACTCGCCGAACTGGAACGCAGGCTTGCTGAGAGTCCAGAGGAGTTTTATTCGTGGCTGAGGGAGGAAACGGGCAGAAGCGAGAGTGTACTCAAGAACGCGTTGACTGCTGAACTTGAGGGGCATGATGTCAGTCGATTTCACGCCGCATGCGGCAATGACAACGCATTATGGACTCGTGTGAAGGCCTTTGCAGGCCTAGTTCGCGACGATACCTTCGGATACCCTGTTATTGTCCATCCCGGCAGTGTTTACGTGACTGAGGGCGAGGATCGCCGCACAACTGGAACTCAGTACACGCCACGTTCCCTTACCGGACCCGTCGTCCGGCACACGTTAGAGCCACTGGTCTATGTAGGACCTGCGGAAGGAGAGCCCCGTGACAAGTGGCAGCTTCGTTCAGCTGCCGACCTTCTGAGCCTCAAGATCTGCGACATGACGTGTGGTTCCGGTGCTTTCTTGGTTGAGACCTGTCGCTATCTCGCAGATCGCCTCTTAGAGGCTTGGGATCTGGCTGAAAAGCAATATCCCGAAACCGTCCGCATCACACCGGAGGGCAAACCATCCAGCGGCGATCCCGCAGAGCTGCTCATCCCCAAGGACGTGAACGAACGCCAGATATACGCACAAAGACTAATCGCGCAGCAGTGCCTGTATGGTGTGGATAAGAACATGCTGGCGGTCGAAATGGCAAAACTCTCGCTTTGGCTACTGACGCTGGAGCAGAACCGCGCCTTCACGTTCCTAGATCATGCAATCAAGTGCGGCGACTCTCTCCTTGGGGTCACTCGGCAGGAACAGGTGGAGGCATTCGATTTTGAGCCGCATTCCACCGACGAGAAACAGATCTCGCTTTGGAAAAAGGCATCGAAGGTTTTATTCGACCGGGCACTCCAGTACCGTCAACAGCTCGAAGCCTCGCCCGTCATGACTGTTGAGGACGTCCATCAAAAAGAAGAGCTACTTAAGCGGGCCGAGCAAGCAACGTCGCTGGTTCGACTTCTCTGTGATCTCCTGACCGCAGCTGCAATATCAACTGCCACGGGCAAACCTCCCAAGAAGGGAGATGCCTTCGATAAGAAGCGTGCCGTGATGTGGCAGGTGCTCATGGAATCGTATCAGTATGACGAAAACGTCGAGTCTTGGAGGGACGCCTTGGTGAGCATGGACAGGATCGCTCAGGAACTATTGAACGAAGGCAAGCCATTCGCAGGTTCTGCTCGACACCCTTTCCATTGGCCTGTGGAATTCCCAGAGGTACTTGCAGAACGCGGTGGTTTCGACGCGATCGTTGGAAATCCACCCTTCATGGGTGGTTCGAAGATTACGGGGACCTTGGGAACTGATTACCGGAATTTCTTGGTCGGATTCATCGCCTCAGGCAAGCGCGGTTCAGCTGATCTCTGTACTTACTTCTTATTGCGTTCTTGGAACTTGCTGGTCGAAAAAGGCGGATGCGGGTTGCTGGCGACCAATTCCATCGCGCAAGGAGAATCCCTTGAGGTCGGACTTGAGCAACTTCTCCAAAAAGGCGCAATTATCATCCGTGCTATTTCGAGCCGGAAATGGCCCGGTGATGCCAATCTTGAAGTTGCCGAGCTTTGGCTGCATAAGGGACCGTGGCTCGGAGGCTTCGTGGTAGATGGTGAGGAAGTGCCCGGTATTACCGCGCAGCTTACAGCACCCTCTGCGGTCGCTGGCACAGTCGCGTTGTTAGAGGCAAATCAAGACCTGTCCTTCGAGGGTTCAAAACTCCTTGGCATTGGTTTTGTACTCTCACCGGACGAAGCCCAACAGCTCATAGCAAAAGACAAACGAAATCGAGATGTCGTCATGCCGTACTTGGTCGGTGAGGATATTAACAGTCGCCCTGACCAGTCGCCCAGTCGCTGGGTAATAAATTTTCACGATTGGCCTGTCGAGCGGGCGATGGAATGTTCGGATTGCTTCAAAATCATCGAAACAAGAGTCAAACCCGAGCGTACGCGGAAGGAGGCGGATGGGGAGTTTTCGTTGCGGTATCCGCTCTACGAGAAGTGGTGGATTTATGGCGAAAAACGCCCCTTGCTGTATAAAACGATCGCAAGCCTGCAACGCGTGCTAGTTCGTTCGCGAGTCAGTGCTCACCATTTCGTCTCTTTTGCGGACAAAGGTGTAGTGCTGTCAGATCGGCTGGTGGTTTTTGCTTTCGATACATTTGAGGCATTTGCACTGCTTGGTTCAACAATACATGAGCTGTGGGTTTCGCGCCCGGGTAGTACGACGCATGAAACCCGAGGAACGTACTTCCCTGAGCGCAGTTTTCAGACTTTCCCATTTCCCGAAAGCTCAGCAACTCTCAGGCAGCCGGGCGAGAAATACCACCGTCGTCGTCGTGAAATCACACTCGGTCGCCAGCGGGGGCTCACTGAAATCTACAACCGGTTCCACAATGAACAGAACCACGACGACGACATAACAGAACTCCGCCACTTGCATTGTGAAATGGACTATGCAGTTGCTTCCGTTTATGGATGGAAAAATCTGGATCTCGGGCATGGGTTCCACCAAAGTAGACAAGGTGTACGGTTCACGATGTCGACTGAAAGTCGTCGCTTTGCTCTCGATAAACTCTTACAGTTGAATCAGGAGCATCATGCGGCAGAAGTTGACGCGGGGGCCACTGCAAAAAGCAAGAAGAAGCGGAAGAAAGCGAGTGTTCACGAACCCACTCTTTTCTGACGGATTGGGCTCGCGACGAGATAGTCGTTCGCACCACACATACACGGTTGCCGATGAACTCAATAGAAAGCACACAAAGATCGCAGGCTGACCAGTCGGGCAATACACTCGCGCTGCCGATCCATTACTCAATTCGTGAACAGCTGCAACAGACCGTCGTGAATGATTTTCTCGGCCCTGCGGGTGGGCCTGACGAGGAACTCGACGAACGGCCACGCGATCGCTATCTCGTTGGGATGCTGGCCCCTCGCAGCAGACGCTCCAATATCGAATCTTTTCCAGCCGATGAAGCAGGCGATATCGCTGTTGTTTCCACAGCGAATACAGAGGACGGGAAACCGGATGCCGGGATAGCCCAGACCGACAACCTTTCACCGTCATCATTTGGTCTGAGCTTCTGTGTGTTCGGCACGGCCACCGAAATCAAGGTGACCGCTACGTGGGGAACCTACGAACGGATAACCAGCGAGACGCTCCTAACCCTAAAGGGTAATCCGAAACGCATCTGGAAACGCAACCAAAAGAGGGGCGAAACCAGCTTCGCGTTATCGGAAGGGGCCATTGGTCCGTGGTCACCAGCAGAGGAGGATAATCCCGATGTTGTGGTGCGAGGCAAGGTCCGGAAGAGCGACAACCACTGGGTCGTCACCCTGTTCTTTGTCAACAACCAGAAGGAACCGGATCAAAATCGGGATGCTGCATGGGTTTTCCAGCCTGAGTTGGTTGTTGAATCGCCCGATTCCAAGCCGATTTTCCTCCGCCGCTCGAGGCTCCGCGATCCCAGCAAGATCGACCCATTTTCCTACATGGAAGAGCTATCGATGGCGATGCTTTATCGCCGTCATGTCGAGTTTGCCGTGGGGCACGGTGTTGCCGTGCATGCCGAAACGCTCCCGAGTGACCCGACGCAGGCGGTGCAGGTCCGTACCCGCATCATTCCTGTTTACGATGTCCCCAATACGACGCCACCCGATGCCAAAGACATCCCCGCGCTCGGTTCCGTCGTGCTCGGAATGAAGGATTTAGCAGAAACACAGGACATTGAGTTCCCGAAAAGGCTTGCCGCACTCACGGATGCCTATGAGCAGTGGATCAAGCAGCAACAGGCAAAGATTGCCAATCCCGCCGAGGGATTGAAGGAGTACGAGGAAGCAGCAAAGGAATCGCTCTCCCGGTGTTCGGTCGCACTGAAACGGATAAGGGAGGGGTTGGAACTGATAACAACCAACCCAACTGCTGCCGAGGCTTTTCGCTTCGCGAATCTGGCAATGCATTTGCAGCGGACTCACACGCTTGCTGCCGAAGCGAAACGTCGCGGCGAAACCGTCGATTGGAGCAAATTCGAAAACACGGAGAAGCCTTCGTGGTATCCGTTTCAGTTGGCTTTCATTCTCTTGAACCTGCCCAGCCTTACAGACCTAAACCACCCCGATCGCACTGAGATCAGCAATGCGACTGCTGACCTTCTGTGGTTTCCGACAGGCGGCGGTAAAACTGAGGCGTATCTCGGACTGACCGCGTACACAATAGCCATTCGTCGGCTTCAAGGCATCGTGGAGGGTCGCTCGGGCGATGACGGCATTGCTGTCCTAATGCGCTACACCCTGCGATTGCTGACAATTCAACAGTTCCAACGTGCAACTACCTTGATTTGTGCGTGTGAGCAGATTCGCCGAGACCCGGACAACGAGGATAAGTGGGGCAAGACTCCGTTCAGGATCGGTTTGTGGGTCGGCTACAGAACAACTCCTAACACAACTGACCAGAGTGCCGAATCCGTCAAGCAGGCACACGGGCAGTTTTGGCACGGCGGAGGGTTAGGATCACCAGCGCAGCTAAGAACATGTCCGTGGTGTGGTTCAGAGATAAACCCCGGAAGAGACATCAAGGTTGAGATCTACGGTCAAGGTCGAGGTCGAACGCTCATCTACTGTGGTGACCCACTCGGGCAATGCCTTTTCAGTCCGAAAAACTCGCCGAAAGAAGGGCTACCGGTTCTGGTTGTTGACGAAGAGATTTATCGGCTCGTTCCCTCTTTGATGATCGCGACGGTGGACAAATTCGCACAGATGCCGTGGAAGGGCGAGACCTCAATGCTCTTCGGGCAGGTGAACGGCCTCTGTCCTCGACACGGCTTTCGATCGCCCGAGATCGAGGATACCGACTCTCATGTGAGGCGAGGTGACTTCCCAGCAACGAAGACCATTGAGCACGCGCCATTGCGCCCTCCGGACATGATCATTCAAGACGAACTTCACCTAATCAGTGGGCCGCTCGGAACCCTTGTCGGGCTATATGAAACCGCAGTAGACGAACTTTGCTCGTGGACAGTTAAGGGCAAACGAGTACGCCCGAAGGTTATCGCGTCCACGGCAACGATCCGAAGAGCACAAGATCAAGTTAGTAGTTTGTTCCTGAGGAACGTTGCGGTCTTCCCGCCGCACGGCATCACCATGGAGGACAATTTCTTCTCGCTTCAGCGGGAGCCAAGCGAGGAGAATCCGGGGCGCAGGTATATGGGAATATGCGCTTCGGGGCGACGATTGAAGGCTGCGTTGATCCGCGTCTACGTGACGTTCCTTGCTGCCAGCCAGCAACTCTATGATAAATACGGCACTCAAGCAGATCCGTGGATGACGCTCGTCGGCTACTTCAATGCCATGCAGGAACTCGGTGGCATGCGGCGTCTGGTGGACGATGATGTTCGTACCCGCCTGCAGGAGACAGATCGTCGCGGACTCGCAAAGAGGCGAACGCCAAAGCTCGAAGAATTAACGTCTCGTCGTGCATCGACTGATATCCCACAGGTTCTCGAACTCTTAGAGGCGGTCTTCGATCCGGTTTTGGAAGCTAAGCGTCAAGCGGAGCGGAAGGCCGGACAGAAAACTACATCCCCATATCCTGTCGACGTCCTGCTCGCGACCAACATGTTGTCCGTCGGCGTGGATGTGAGGCGATTGGGGTTGATGGTTGTCGGGGGCCAGCCTAAAGCAACTGCGGAGTACATTCAAGCCACCAGCCGCGTCGGTCGAAGCCGTCCGGGGCTGGTTTGTACCGTGCTGAACTGGGCTCGGCCCCGTGATTTGTCCCACTACGAAAGATTCGAACATTACCATGCAACTTTTTACCAACACGTGGAGGCCCTCTCGGTAACGCCGTTTGCACCTCGTGCCATCGATCGCGGGCTCTCCGCCCTACTTGTTTCGCTTGTTAGACTCGCTGGGATGAATTTCAATCGCAACGATGGTGCCACGGCGGTTAAGTGGGATCACGAATTTGTGAAACGGGCAATTGAAACGATCGCCAGCCGAGCAGAACTCGTGCTGGGCAGCAAACAAGCAGGCGACGAGATCCTCAATGAACTTAAGCATCGTCTTGACTACTGGTTGGCGCAGGCGGCAATAAAGACAGGCGGTAGCAGGCTGGGTTATCAGGAGAGGAAGGACGGACTCACGAGAGGTCTTCTCCAGCAGCCAACGCTTGGGCGTTGGGAGGAATTCTCATGCTTGAATTCACTCCGCGAAGTCGAGCCGACCGTAAACCTAGTGATCGACGATGGTACCTTCGATGACGAACCTGCGGTCGCACAACCAGCACCAAACCCTGGAGGCCTCTCCTCATGAGTCCCGCACCAGTGGCTGAGAGACATAGAGTCGGAGAACTTCGCCCCAGCCAGTTGTTATTTTCGTTTGGTATCGGCTCGGTTGTCGATCTGCCGCACCTCTCCGTGATGGTGATGGGGCTAGATGACTGGGAGCGATCGCAGCTGAAAGAAATCGGGGAAGAGCGACTCCTAGCGGCTGTTCGAAAGCAACTTGGGGGGCAGGTAAGAAAGCTGAACCTGCCCCCCGCAGAAGAGGACAGCGGTTTCTTTACCAATCCATTCGACAAGGACCAGAGGACAGGCGTTCCAGTCGTCCCGTTTCCGCGCTGGATGCGCTGCCCTTGGTGCAACCTCTTAGCGCCCCTTAGCACTGGTCTGTACAAGCTGAAGACCGATCCGTACCGACCGGACAGAGCGCAGTACGTCCACGCGAACTGCCCCAAAGCTGGTAGTTCTCCTGCAGTCATTCCTGCCCGGTTCCTTGTCGCATGTGAGCATGGGCACGTCGATGATTTTCCTTGGCTGAAGTACGTGCATCAAGGTAAGCCCATGTGCAACGGCCCATTGCGCTTAAGGGAGGAAGGCATATCTGGCGAGGCGGCGGACATTTGGGTCACTTGCGATGGTTGCAATTCGACCCAGAGCATGGCTCGAGCGTTTGGAGATGATGCCGGACCGATACTTGGCAAGTGTCGGGGGCGACGTCCGCACTTGCGAGATTTCGATGAGAAACCGTGCCCCGAAACCGCGCAGACGATTCTGTTAGGTGCTTCGAACAGCTGGTTCCCAATCGCGCTGTCGGCACTCTCCGTTCCCGCAAAATCTAACAAGTTGGAGCAGCTTGTGGATGAATACTGGGTCGTACTGGAAAAGGCTACGAGTGTCGAGATTATCTCCGCGTTCAAGAACATCGGTCAATTGAATGCTTTCCACGACTACTCAGATGCACAGCTGTGGGACGCAATAAAGGCCAAGAAAGCAGGGGCTAGCGAGCAGGGTGGAGAACTGCCGGATCTAAAGCTGGCTGAATGGGAAGTGTTGTCCAAGCCAGATGCAGACCACAACCGCGCAGACTTCAAATTGAGAGAAGTGGAAGCTCCGACGGCGTATTCCAAGTTTCTCTCCCGAGTTGTGCTTGCGGAGCGTTTGCGCGAAGTTCGGGCACTCATAGGCTTTACTCGAATCGAATCACCCGGTGACTTGGCGGATGAACCCGACGTTGCGCCTGAGAAACGCGGATCGCTATCACGCAGGCCTCCTGATTGGGTTCCAGCTTCGGAAGTCCGTGGAGAGGGTGTTTTTCTGCAATTCAACGAAAAGGTGCTCGGTGAGTGGTTGAGTGAGAAAGCCACTATAGAGCGAGAGAAGGAATTTCGAGAAGCACATCGTCGCTGGCGTCAGTCTCGGAAAATCGAACCTGCTGCTGCGGACTTTCCCGGCTGTCGGTACGTGCTTCTGCACTCTTTTGCTCATGTGCTGATGAGGCAGTTAGCAATCGAGTGTGGTTATTCAACTGCCAGCATACGAGAAAGAATCTACACCCGAGGTCCTGAAGAAGAAGGTGGACCTATGGCAGGTATCCTTCTCTACACCGCTGCTTCGGACAGCGAGGGAACTCTCGGCGGACTTGTGGCGCTTGGCGAGCCCCAGTCGCTCGGCAGACACATAGAGCAAGCTCTGGAGCAAGCGAGGCTTTGTGCGTCAGACCCGCTTTGCGTTGAACACCACCCTGTTCGAGACGGCGTCACATTGCATGGAGCCGCCTGCCATGCTTGCCTATTTGTCCCTGAAACATCGTGTGAGCGCGGCAACAGGTACATGGATCGAACCTTGCTTGTTCCTACCTTCAAAGAGGGCGGTTGGCCATTCTTTGGGAGTTAGCTAATGGACACGCATCGAGCGGCACAACTCGTAGCAATAGTCGCGGAGAAATTGCCAAAAGCAATGCTCTCGCAGCTCGTGGACCGTGTGGCGGCTCTGGATGAACAGTCCAGTTTCGCTGAGCGAATGGCGGTCAGTTACACGGCCTCGCAAGGCGATCCCCGTGAGATGGTCGCAGACCTGATTCGCTGCTGGAACGAAGAAGAACCTGCATTACCACCGAGATCTATGGCTTTGGCGTTGCAGTCTGCATCGGAGGTTGACGAGCACCACCGGCATCGTGAAGAGGTACAGCTAATTTGGACTGGGCCCGATGTGAGTAGTCTCCCGTTTCGACGCACTGAGCAGGCTTTGCTTGAGTTGGTCGAGTCCACCAAGAGGTCTCTGCTTATCGTTGCATTCGCCGCCTACAAGATCCCTGAACTAGTTGAGGCCATCAACACGGTAGCTAGTGTCGGAGCGAATGTGGTGTGTGTGTTTGAATCCCACGATGCGAGTGGCGGGAAGATCTCGTTCTCGCCTGTTAAGCAGCTCGGTCTGGCACCTTCAGTACACAATTTTGTATGGCCAATGGCTAAGCGGCCAAAAGACTCGCTTGGGCGCTACGGTAGCCTCCATGCGAAGTGTGCCGTTGTGGACAGCACTCTGCTCTTTCTGTCGAGCGCGAATCTGACAGAATTCGCATTTAACCTGAACATGGAACTCGGTGTTCTTATCAAGGGTGGGTCGCTTCCCAGGGCAGTTGAGACTCATTTTCATACGTTAATTGCAGCGGGATACTTGGAACGCATCGTCGAGCAGAACTCGAACAAATCAAAGGCATAGAGCCCAGACACGCACAGTGAAGCTACCATGAGCATCGATCTCAAAGCACTCGGCTCCAAGTTGCGGCGCTATCGAGAACAACTCCAGCTATCAATCGAAGAGGTCGAAGCCGGAACCGGCATTGATAGCAAGATGATACTCGCCTTCGAGAACGGTGAGCGAACTCCAACTGGAGACCAGATCTTGATCTTCGCTGATTTCTTTCACTGTGACTACCGATTCTTTGTCTCGAACGAGAAGCTGGCTTCTTTCGAGCAAACTGAGACTCTGTACCGTCGCTACGGCGAAGAGTTTCGCAAGGACGACAGACGGCGAGTTCAGGAGTTCCTGTTCCTCTGCGAGTGTGAGGAGTTTCTCATTGAAGCCTCGGAGAAGCCGCGTGAACCAGTTCCCCAGATCCAGAAAAAGGGCGGGTATTTCAAAGGTCATGCGGAACAAGCAGCTGCTGAGTTGCGAAAGCACTTAGGCTACAAGTCGACCGAGGTGCCAATGGACGTCTACGCTGATTTTCGGCGGCTTGGGTGCCATATTTTCCGAAGAACATTGGACAACTCAAACATATCTGGGCTTTTCATCCGGCACCCAGTCGCTGCCAATTGCGTGCTCGTCAACTACAGCGAAGACGTATACCGTCAACGGTTTTCCGCAGCACATGAAGTGGCTCACGCCTTCCTTGACGAGGATGAAGAAGTGGTCGTCTCTTTTTACACGGGGCGCATTGCGAATCTGCGAGAAGTGCGTGCAAACGCGTTTGCGTCAAACTATCTGATCCCTCCGGAGTTTCTCAGACAAATACCGGACCCTACGGACTGGCCAACGCCAAAAGCTCTGGAGTGGGCAAGCAAACTCAAGGTCAGTACAGAGGCGTTGTCAATCGCACTAAGAGAAGCCAACCTCGTTTCTGAGGATACGCAAGCGGCGATCAAGAATGTTCGTGTAGATTCGAGTAGCAAAGTTGACCCCGAGTTGCCTATCTCTCTGAGCCCGAAATCAAGGGAGCGTAAGGAGAATATGCTTCGTCGTGGGTTGTCTGATTATTACGTAGGAATTTGTCTGGATGGGTACGAGAGAGGCGCGATTTCTGCAGCTAGGCTCGCGGAAATGCTTCTGGTGGATGAAAGAGAACTCCGGGACATAGCCGCCCTGCTTGGAAGAAGTCTGGAATATGCCGGTTGACCCCACTCATTTTCATCCGCTGAATGTTACCGACACGTGCTCTGTCTGGAACGTGTTGTCCTCACGACTTCTATATGCGCGGGCGGTCGCCTCGAAGTGTTTCTTTTCTTGCACGGAGTTTGTTCGATACGAGTGTCTCTTCAGGAAAAGAGGGGTTCTTTCCTTGGAGGATCTGGAGCTTCAATCGAGGCTCCGAAAGGAGATGTTGAACGGGCAGTTCCAGTTGATCGGCGTCAACTATTCGTTCCCTTAGACGGCAACTATTTCTCCCTATCAACGACATTTACCGCCATCACTTCCCAGCGACATCTATAGTCGCCTTCGGTGAGCCGACCGGAGGCGGAG
>JBEKNL010000058.1:0-23689 GCA_049522855.1 Candidatus Korobacteraceae bacterium | reverse complement strand
TATCGATGACTTCATTGCCGCCTACAACCAGTCGGCTCATCCCTTCGAGTGGAGCAAGCAAACCGTCTTTCAGAAACGACCTAAAATGTCATACTCTAACTTATGCAACTAGGTACTAGACGGAAGTCGAATACCACGCTTCCTCTGGGTCGGCCGTACTGCCACAGGCGGGCGCCGGCTTTCTGCATTTAATGAACTCTCCTCAGCATGTCCTTTACTGCCTTGTCCAAATGCTTACGACTGGCACCGACATCGTAAGCATTTCCTTTGGTGGCACCCGCCAGATCATAGAGGTCAAACCCAAAATGTCTGACTCGGCCCGCTATGAGTTCATGACTTGCGACCAGCAACGCAAAGCACTGAACATGGCTGGATTTTGCCAGCTTTGTAATTTGAGAATATTTCGTCGTGCTACCCAAATCATTGCCTTCCCCTATGACAATCAGAGCCTTGGTATCGGGACCATTCCTCGCTGCCAGTTTCAGCAGGGCATCTTTGGGCGCGTCATTAAGTAGAGCTCGTCCGTTCTTACCATCCTCGAACTCCAAATCGATTTGCGTAGAGGCTTCTTCGAGACCAGTTTCGAGAGGAGACCAGTCGTGCAACAAATTCACCTTGTTGGCATAGGTAATGATAAAACTCTCCACCTCCAAGCCATCAAAGCGCTCAGCGATTGACCTTACAACTTCACGTTCAAGCTCGACCACGTTTTTCTGATGCGGGCTGGTATCAATTAGCACTCCGAGCGCGAGTCTCGGTTTTGTGCCTGGTTCAGTGTCTTGCGCAAGAATTAGAACGTGCGTCGTTGTAGTAACAAGAAAGCATGTAAGGAGCCGCAACAGAACCATTCCAACCGGGGTTTCACGCTTCATTTCAACGCCTTTTTGCGGTGCGGCCGCAATGTACCGCAATTCGCGCGTGCCAATCGCCTTGCGCAATTGCTCCAAATCGCCCATATAGGTCGCGAGCGCCTGGCGATAGCTCAACTCGGTAGCGCGATAGCTAACGCTCGGCATCCAGATAATCCCGCAGCGAGGCCGCACCGTGCTGGTACGAGAACTGTGTGATATCAGGGGATTCCTGCGCTCTGATGAATCAGATCTGTTGTTTTAGGGTGCTTACCCACTCTTGCCGGAGTGCTCGAGTCGGCGAAGACATTGGCTCAATTCGTTGGATTTCGCCCTGATCCAGTGTGCATCGACTCCGTCTTGGGGCATGGGGCAGACCTTTACCACGGCCAGAGTATCTTCCTCGCGCGAAACAAGCTGTAGGGCTTCCTCCATGGCGGCGATTTTCTCTTCGATGCTGCGCAGCTCTCCGGCCAGCGTCACCACGTAAACCGCGTCGCGCGCATGCTTATCGGTCAATAGTTTGGCCTCTACCAGGGCGGGCCGAATGACCGCAAGCGCCAAGGCCGGCGGGTGATTTGCTTTTGCGGTTGCCACGTTGCACCTCCGAGCAGCACAGCCAGAGATCTTGCTCGGAAATTAATTTGAAGCACGCCGGGCGTTGATTCCCGTCATCATCGACAACAGTCTCAACGCAGGTCTAAGGCTTGCTGTTAACCCGGCCCATGCTTCCGGCTGTGTCCACAGTCGCGCTGTCATCAGGAGCTGGCTCAACATCCCCACTCGGCCTCTCCCGGTTTGGCAAAATAGCGACGCGAGTCATCTTCCATGCGAGCGCTGGTTTCCAGTTCGAGGATGGCTAACCGTGCGGCCGCTACCAGCCGATGGCGTTCGTCGGGGGGAACTGAGTTCCACGTTGCACTTTCCTGTTCGGCTTCCGGCGACAGGGCATCGCGATAGTGATGGAACAATCTCGCAAACTGCTGAACGAAAACTTCCTGGGTTGACATATTTCTTTGGGCGCCTTTCTGCGCTCAGCAGATTAGACCTCGCCGCCCGTAAAGGTTGAATAAATCTTGCATAAAGAATTTGTAAGTCCTCTCCCGACCTGTTTCACCGTCTAGGGCTCAGATCCGCTGCCCTGATCCCCACCCAGGCCAAGCGCAGAACACCAGCCTTGAATCGCTTACCAATTTTCTCGTCCTGGTCTTTATAAAAAATTTACGGAATCTTTAGGCGGCGCTTACGGGCGGAGTGCTTCAATCCTACTGGTGTAGGCGCACACGGGCACACGTGTGGGGAAGGTAGATATGAACACTTTTTTCCTGGTCATCTGCGCGGCAAGCATCCTGTTCTTCACAGTATTCCTGGTCGCGTGCATTGCAGATTCACGGCGCAGATTGTCGAAGCATCCTGTTGTCCACAAGCTAAGCACGACCGAGGCTGTCGATTCCGCAGCCGGACGGAGGTGGCTGATCCATCTCGAACAACAGATGGCCGAATTTCTGTCTACCGATGCCCGGAAGGGTGCAGCGCTGTTGCTTGCGGTGGGTTTGGTTGGCACCGCCACGCAGATGAAGGCGCAAAGCAGCACCTCACCCGGGTCACCAGCAAGCGCCGCCGATGAGCAAGTCTCGCCTGCCGTCCAGAAGCAGCTCGATGCCATGCAAAAGAGCAACGAAGCCATGCAAAAGCGCATTGAGCAACTGGAGGCGGAGGTGAATAGTCGGAACGCCCAAGGACAGCCGAGCGCGGAGGTAGCGAGTAGTTCGACCGCAACACATTCCGTTCTCGAGCAAGCTTCGGGCGCGCAGGCGCCGACGGCCGAGAGCGCATTGCAGACCTCTGCGCCCGAAAAGAAGGGCAAACCCGATCCATTTTCGTACGCCGACTGGACCTGGCTCAACGGCACATCCCGCGTAAAGGATCTGCCCTTTGACTCGAAATTCTTTACCCCGGAAATCAGATTCGACACCTCGTTTATAGAGAGTTTCAACCACCCGAAAGATGACACCCTTGGCGGATCGACCGAGATCTTCCGGTCCAACGAAATCCAGCTGGACCAGATCAGCGTGGGAGGCGACTTCCACTGGCAAGATGTCCGTGGTCGCATATTGACCATGAATGGACTGTTTGGCGTCACGACGCCACGAAATGATGCCAGCCCTGGTCGCGGCCAATGGTCCCTTCGCGGCGCGTACCGCTACGTGTCGGAAGCATACGGTGGGTACCACTGGGATGTGAACTATGGCCTGAACGTTGATGCTGGAATCTTCGTCTCCTATATCGGCCTGTTCAGTTACTACAACTTCGATAACTGGACGTACCAGCCATCGTACGTGTCGTCGAACACGCCATGGTTCTTCAATGGCGTACGCATACAGTGGTTCCCTACCGAGAAACTGAAGATTGAACCTTGGATCATCAACGGATGGCAATCGTATGGCAGGCTTGGCAGCAAGCCGGGCCTCGGAGGACAGATTTTGTGGCGTCCGAAGCCGTGGCTTTCGCTGGTCTTCAACAACTATGGTATGGGCGAAGATACGCTGGGCAACGGATTGGGTCACTCTGGCCGCTCGCGCATACACACCGATGACAGCATCGAGATCAAATACTACGACAACCCCTCTAAGTTCCTCGACAAGATGGCATTCTCCCTCACCGGCGATCTGGGATGTGAATATGGCAATACCAACAGCGTCGTCCAAGGAGTGAATTGCCACCGCAATATTAGGAATGCGGATGGCAGTATAAAAAGCTACAAACAGACCTTCGCGGGTTGGATGGTTTACAACCGCTTCTGGTTCAAGAAGGACTTGTATGGCCTCACGCTCGGCGGCGGCGTGATGGACAACCCGGGACGCTACCTAGTGCTGCTGCCGCCCATCAATGGAGCGGATGCGATTTCCGGGTCGCCCTACTTCACGCAAAATCCGGGGGATCCCTACAAAGCTTGGGACACCAGCATCACCTTCGATTACATGCCCAAACAGTGGATCACCTTCCGCTCGGAATTCGGTTATCGGCACGCGAACGTGCCGTATTGGACCGGCAATGGCGGGATCACACCTCCGGGCGGAAACACTGGCTCTCCCAGTGTTTTCGCGGGCGGAAATAGCGGCACCCCAGGCCAAGTAGTACCGGGGACCACCTTTGTACCCGGCCCGTTTCTGTCAGCTACGCCTGGCTACACTTGCGTGGCGGGAGCGACAGGCTGGTGCCCCGATCTGCGGAAGGATGAACCCAGTCTGAGACTTGCCATCATGGTCATGTTCTAGTTCTGGTGTGAAACGGGCGTGCTGCCCTGCGGCTACAAAGGCACGCCCGCTTTGATTACTGGCACGCTTCGAATGTCTGCTGCTGCGGATGTCTGCTGCTGCGGACGGGACTTTCTTAAATGAAACGCCAAGGCCTAAGAGCTGGTCTTTTCCTTATCTCTCTTTCTTTATTGCTGGGGGTTGGCGGCTGTAGCCGGGCCCATGGAGATCCTGCGGCGGAAGCGCCGCCTCCCGCGGATGTCGTTTCCGGCGTGGACGTCAGCCTCCTGACGGTGGACCATCCTGAGCAGTATCCGGTCGCCGCGGCCATCGAGCGGGCTTCAGCCTCTGAGTTGGTCGTCACCGGCACCGTAAGCCCCGACATCTCACGGAATGTTCCAGTCATCTCGCTGGCCTCCGGCCGCGTCGTGGGAATATACGCGCGGCTGGGCGACACGGTGCACAAGGGCCAGTTGCTGCTGCGCGTGCGAAGTGACGATGTGTCCGGGGGCTATTCCGATTACCGCAAGGCGGTGGCCGACGAGACCCTGGCGCGCACCCAACTTGAACGGTCGCAAGACTTGTATCAGCACGGTGCAATATCGATGAACGATTTTCAGGTCGCCCAGGACACAGAAGAGAAGGCCAAAGTTGACCTCGAAACGACAGCAGAGCATCTCCGTTTGCTCGGCAGCAACCCTAACCGGATGAATGTTGTGGTGGACATCAATGCACCTATCTCGGGAGTGATCACCGACCAGCAAGTTACGAATGCGGCGGGTGTGCAGGCATTGGGCGCGAACCCTTTTACGATTTCCGACTTGTCAAACGTCTGGATTGTCTGCGACGTGTACGAAAACGATCTGGCCAATGTGCGCCTCGGTGACACCGCTGCAATCAGCTTGAACGCCTATCCCGGCCAGGTCTTGACGGGCACGATCAGCAACATCGGCGCGATTCTCGATCCCAGTATTCGCACGGCCAAAGTCCGCATCGAAGTGCGCAATCCCGGAATGATGCGCCTCGGGATGTTTGTGACCGCAACCTTCCGGGGCCAGAAGAAACAAACTCACACGGAAATTCCAGCCAGCGCGGTCCTGCATCTCCACGATCGCGATTGGATTTTTGTGCCCACGCCGGATAAGAAGTTTCGCCGCCTGGAAGTCGTCAGTGGAGCAATGTTGCCGAACCAGATGCAAGAGATTGTGTCCGGGCTCCAACCGGGGCAGCAGGTGGTGACGAACGCGGTTGTTCTGCAGAACACGCTCGACAATCAGTGACGTTTGAGGACACGGGACTCTCACCCAACAGAAGCAATAGAAAATGATCAGGACCCTGGTAGATTTTGCGCTGAATAACCGGTTTGTCGTGCTGGCGGTTGCGCTTTTGCTGGTCGCTTGGGGAGCAGTTTCCTTTCACAACTTGCCGGTCGAGGCTTACCCCGAGATCTCGGACAACTATGTGACGGTCATTACGCAATGGCCTGGCCGGGCAGCAGAAGAGGTGGAACAACAGGTTACGATTCCGGTCGAGATTCAGATGAACGGGATTCCGCATCTCTCACATCTGCGGTCCGAGTCAATTTTTGGCCTCTCGTTTGTATTGCTTATCTTCGACGACCAATCGGAAAACGACTGGAACCGGCAGAAGGTCCTCGAGAGGCTCTCTCAGGTCGCGCTGCCCGAGGGTCTTCAGCCTCAAATGGGTACGGACTGGGGCCTGGTTGGCCAGATCTACTGGTACACGCTGAGAAGTACAAACCCCAAGTATGACCTGATGGAGTTAAGGTCCATCGAAGACTGGACTCTCCTCAAGGAATTCAAGTCCGTTCCTAATGTCGTTGACGTTTCCGATTTTGGGGGCACGGTGCGCGAATATCAGGTGCGCGTCGACCCAAACAAGCTGGTGTCCTACGGGTTGAGCATCGGCCAGGTGGAACAGCAGCTGGCCAGTAACAACGTAAATGCCGGAGGCAGCTTTGTGGAGGCGGGCTTGCAACAGATGAATGTCCGCACGCTCGGGCTCTTCAGCAATGTACAAGACATTGAGCAGACGGTCTTAAAGACGCAAACCGGAACCGCCCTTCGGGTAAAGGACATAGCGGAGGTGGCCCAGGGCCCCAAGATTCGATTGGGACACATGGCGAGGGCCATCCATCGCGCCGACGGCCGTATCGTCGATGAAGATGATGTCATCCAAGGTGTCGTGCTGTTGCGCAGGGGCGCGGACGCTGGGCCAACGCTCGACGCGATTCACGCCAAGGTGAAAGAGCTCAACGAGACCATCTTGCCTCCGGGTGTGAAGATCGTTCCGATGTTGGACCGCAGCGATCTCCTTCATTACACCTTGCACACCGTGATGCACAACCTGGTGGAAGGGATGATCCTGGTGACCATCATCCTTTTCCTCTTTCTCTTCAATGCACGTGCCGCTCTGATCGTCGCCTGCACTATCCCGTTCTCTTTGCTCTTCGCTTCCATATGGCTCGATTTGAGCAAAATTCCCGCAAATCTTCTCTCGCTGGGTGCGCTGGATTTCGGAATGGTCGTGGACGGCGCAGTGGTCATGGTGGAAAACATCGTTCGTCACATGAGCCGCACGAATGAGTCCAAAACAGCTATGGAGCGCATCCGCGATGCAGCGCATGAAGTCCAGCGCCCGGTGTTCTACGCCATCGCCATCATTATCACCGCCTATATGCCAATTTTTACGCTTGAGCGAGTCGAGGGCCGACTCTTCAGGCCCATGGCCTGGACGGTTGCCTTTGCCCTGCTCGGCGCCCTGACTTTCTCGATTTTGATCGCACCCGTCCTATGCGGCATGTTGTTCCGCCGGGGAGTTCGAGAACGGCACAACCCGGTAATGACTTTTCTTACGCATCGATATCGCTACGGTGTGCGGTGGGCAATCGAACACCGCTGGGTGACCGTTGGCGTGGGAGGGGCCGGTTTGTGTGTGGCCCTGTTTCTAGCCTTTGGGCCACTCATTGGCGGTGAGTTTCTGCCTCACCTCGATGAAGGCGCCATCTGGGCTCGTGGCTCGCTCGCGCCCAGTACAAGTCTCACGGAAGGCACTCGTTTTACGACCCAGGCACGCCACATTTTTGCGTCATTCCCGGAGGTGACCGATGTCGTGTCGGAAGTCGGGCGGCCCGACGACGGAACCGACACCGGGGGATTCGGTAACACCGAGTATTTCGTGGACTTGAAGCCGAAGGAGCAATGGAGGCCGGTCTTTCATCAGGACAAGGACGAACTGATCGCCGCCATGAATCGTGAGGTCGCCAAGCTCCCGGGCGCTTTCTGGAATTTTTCCCAGCCCATCGAAGACAACGTGAATGAAACGGTCACCGGCACGAAGGGCGGACTCGCGGCCAAGATTTTCGGTAGTGACCTGAAGGTTCTCGAGGAGAAGGGCGAACAAATCACGTCTATTATGGCGCGCATTCCCGGCGTCAAAGACCTCGGGCTTTTTCGCGAACTGGGTCAGCCCAATCTCAATTTCAGCATCGACCGCAGGCAAGCGGCCCGCTTTGGCATCAACGTGGCCGACGTCCAGGACGCCATCGAAACCGCTGTAGGTGGTAAAGCGGTGAGTCAGGTCCTCCAGGGTGAGGCGCGATACGACGTGGTAGTGCGTTATCAGGAGTCCTACCGCAAGACCCCGGAGGCGATTGCGAACATTCGCCTGCTCTCCCCATCGGGCGAACGAGTCTCTCTGGCACAGCTAACCAAGGTGGATGTCCGCGATGGTGCGTACGACATCTACCGGGAGAAAAATACCCGCTACGTAGCTGTAAGATTCAACGTCCGAGACCGGGATTTGGGGTCAACGGTCGAAGAAGCCATCCAACAGATCCATCAGAAAGTGCAACTCCCGCCGGGCTACCACATTGAATGGGCGGGTGAGTACGAAAGCCAGCAGCGAGCCAACAAGCGGCTGGCGATCATCGTCCCAATCACGGTGCTCGTCATCCTCATCATTCTGTACAGTATGTTTCGTTCCGCGAAGTGGGCGCTACTCATTCTTGCTGTGGTGGCCATTGCGCCACTCGGTGGGCTAGTGGCGCTTCTGCTAACCGGGACGCATTTCAGCGTGTCCTCCGGTGTGGGTTTCCTGGCCTTGTTCGGGGTATCGGTCCAGACCGGGGTCATCATGTTGGAGTACATCAATCAGCTCCGGGCTCGCGGTCATACTGTCGTAGAGTCCGCTATTGAAGGGGCAGTCCTCAGACTTCGTCCCATCATGATGACGATGCTGGTGGCAACCTTCGGACTATTGCCCGCAGCGATGTCACACGCTATCGGATCGGATTCTCAGAGACCCTTTGCCATCGTCATCGTGGGGGGGCTGATCGTCGCTCTCGCGATGAGCATCTTTATCTTACCTACGTTGTATGTCTGGGTTGCGAGAGACGCGGACAAGCTTCCGGAGCCGGAGAAATCCCTTGAGGCATAAATCTGTCAGCATCCTTGTACGGAAAGTATGGAACACGGTACTCGGCTGCATGACCTTGGCCATGATGTCGGGCACGGCATTCCCTCAAGTCCCGGTAAAGATCACGCTGGACGATGCCATTCAACTGGCTCTCCATCACAACTACACCTTGCAGGCGGCCCGCACAACCATCCAGCAGAGCCAGGCCCAGGAGATCACTGCCAATCTGCGCCCCAATCCGGTGCTCATCAGCGACTGGGAATATCTGCCGTTCTTCGCGCCGAGCTACTGGACCTCCACGTATCTCGGTGACTCAACCGAAGCTGACCTGGGCCTCAGCTACCTGATCGAGCGCGGCAAAAAGCGCCAGCACCGCCTGCAAGCAGCCAAGGACCAGACGGCAGTAACAACGTCGCTGGTAGCAGACAACGAGCGCACGCTGACATTCCAGGTGGCCGCCCAGTTCATCAACGTGCAGCTTGCCGAATCGACGCAGGAACTGGCCCAAGACAATCTAAAGAGCTATCAGCGCACCGTGGACATCAGCGAAATGCGCTACAAGAAGGGCGCTATCAGCGAAGATGACTACCTGAAAATCGATCTGCAGCTGCTCCAATTCCAGAATGACCTTTCGCAGGCTCAGTTGGCGACAGTTCAGGCACTGTCGGACCTGCGGCAGCTACTTGGCTATGAATCCGTCTCGGCGAGCTACGATGTCGCCGGAACATTTGACTACAGCCCCATGCAAGTCAACTTGCTGGACCTGCAGTTGAGGGCGCTTCAGGAACGGCCTGACCTTCGAGCGGCTAAACAGGGCGTCACGGCGGCAAACAGTCAGTATGATTTGGCTAAAGCCAACGGCAAGCGCGACGTCACGGCTCAGGTCAACTACACCCATGTCAACGGTATCAACACAGCCTCTCTCTTTGGCAGCATCCAGGTTCCACTCTTCGACCGGAATCAGGGTGAAATCGCGCGGACGCAGTTCGCCATTGCGCAGTCTCAGAATCAGGAAAAGGCGGCCAACGGTCAGGTGATGACGGACGTGCGGGATGCCTATGAAAACCTCCAGACGAGCGATCACATTTTGCAGCTCTACCGTTCGGGATATCTTGAGCGGGCGGAGAAGGACCGAAACATTAGCGAATACGCGTACCAGCGAGGCGCAGTCAGCCTGCTCGATTTCTTGGATGCAGAGCGTAGCTATCGTGCAACGCAGCTTGCTTACCGCCAGGCACTTGCCGCTTGGCTTCTCGCCGTAGAGCAACTGCGCCAAGCCGTGGGGACAAGGAGCCTTCCGTAGCCCCGATGAGTCGCTTAGTGAGTAACTGCGGTAGGCCCAAGGTATCAGCGGGGGACGCCGGGAATGCGTGCTTAAGAGGAGGCGCTGCGGGAAGAGCGCCGCGAAGAGCGCGTGACATAGGCGTGTGTCCGACCGACACCGTGCACGTTAAGGAGATGACCAGGTGAAGAAATACGAGGTGCGGGGCTGGATCGAGGAAACCGGCGTCATCGCCGCTGTTCGCCTCTATACCGAGGAGGACGCTCTTTTTGCCGCCGAGACGGTCGCCGGTCATGGAATTCCCGTCGTCGAAATCACCTTGACTGTTCCCCATGCCACCAAGGTGATCTCGCACCTCGTGAAGAACATCCCCGATATCGTCGTGGGGGCAGGCGGTGTGACCAACGCGGCTGTCGCCCGCCAGTGTCTTGATGCGGGAGCGCAGTTTTTCACCAGCGATGGACTGCATCCGACGTTAATCGAGTTCGCAGTGAAAGAGGACGTCGTCGTCTTCCCAGGAGCACTGACTCCTACGGAGGTTATCACCGCGTGGGAATCGGGTGTAGATTTCGTCAAGGTCGTCCCCTGCGCCCAGATCGGCGGTGAAACCTACATTGGATCCCTTCATAGGATGTTCCCAAACATTCCACTGATCGCCTCCGGCGGCGTGAATCAACAGAACGCGTCCAAGTTCATTCTCGCTGGAGCTTTGGCACTCGGCGTAGGCCGTGAACTGATTCCCACGGATGCGATACGGCTTCGCCAGGTGGATCGGATTGGCGAGTTGGCCCGCCGATTCTTGAGCTTTGTGAAAAGTGGCCGGGATCACTTGGCAGCGCGCTTGGCAAAGAGAATGGCGATTGACGAAGAGTAGCCAGCCGCGCGCCGGGCAATCGCCGGGCGGACTGGTGTCGGTATTCGTTGCCCGATGATCGTGACGCGAGGTCTGGTCCATAGGGCCATGGCCGGTTCCTTCAGCGCCCAGGCTTGCGCGGTATTCAACCCGCTTTTTCTCAGTGCAGTCCGTCTCAGAATGGCCACCTTTTCCCTTGCTGTGTAGTTCCTACGTTGTCTTTTCAAGCGTCCTCTCCCTTAGCTTAACGAAGGAACGCGCTCTCCACTTCCAGCTGAGGCGGGACAGGACGGTCTTCCCTTTTTCTTTGTACGCTCGGGTCTGACCGACTACACTTGCACAGAGAAAACCGTGAGTAAGAGTCTGCCTTTGTTGCTTCGCCACGCTATGTACAACCTGCGTGGCGGCTTTTTGGTTCGCCCGCTCACCATTGCGCTGTCGCTGGGTTGCGCGGGCGCATTGCTGTCGTGGTTGGAAGAGGAATATCCGGCCGTCAGCGCCTGGGTGCCCTCCACCCTGTTCCCCTCGCACGCCGACCCGCAAGTTGCCCAGGTCATTCTGGCGGGCATCGCCGCCTCCATCATGACGGTGGTATCGATCGTGTTCGCCATCCTGCTTATGACGCTCACCCTTGCGTCGATGCAGTTCTCCCCGCGTATCATCGTCAGTTTTTCCCGGGACCGCGTGACGCAATGGACCCTCGGCATCTTCCTTGGCACTTTCTCCTACTGCATGGCGGCGCTTCCGGCGGCACGTTCGTTCCCTCACCCCTTCGCTCCCGTGGCCACCGTCCTGGGCGCGATGGTGCTGGCGCTGGCCTGCGTCGGCTTGCTGCTCTTTTTCATTCACCACATCTCGCAGGCCATCAGTGTCAATCACATCGTCGATAGAATCGCGGAAGAAACCGAAGCCATGATCGACGAGATTATGCCCTGGCCGCACCGGCCGAACTACCCGAACTATCTGAAGGATGTTGCGCCGCTCCGACCCAACCCGAGCGAGGTGGCCGTCTTGAGCAATGTTTCCGGCTACATCCGCTTCGTCGATAAGCGACGCCTGGTTGCCGTTGCGAAGCACTATCACGTCAGTATCCGCGTTCTGCGTCGGGTCGGCCACTTCGTTCCGGCGGGCATCCCGCTGATGATGGTCTCAAAGGGGGACCGTCTGCCCCCCGAAGGAACCTCCGAACTGCTTGCCGCGTTCGATTGTGGCCCGACTAGAACGTTGCAGCAGGACGTGGAGTTTGGCGTACTGCAGATTGTCGATGTGGCGTTGAAGGCGATCTCGCCCGCCGTCAACGACCCCACCACCGCTATCACCTGCGTCGATCAGTTGAGCCGCATTCTGATCCGCTTCGCGTCCCGAGAGCCGCCCGAGGATCTGCTCTACGATCCGCCGGGCATCGTTCGCGCCAGCATTGGATGGATCCACTTCGAGCGCCTGCTGGAGGCGGCCTTTGAGCAGATCCGCATGTATTCGAAGACGGACGTGGCCGTCAGCTTGCGGTTGCTGCGGGCCCTTGGTGACATCGCCGCTTCGACGCCCGATCCGGAGTTCCGCCGGATACTTGTCGAGCAGGGAATGCGGACAGTGGCCGGCTGCGCCGAAAAGCTCGGCGAAGAGGAGCTGAGAGAGTTGCGCGCTCGCCAGGCCGCGCTGGAGAGCTTCACTGCGATCTCGCAGCCGTAGATTAGAACAGCTGGTGGGGGTGATGCGGTTACCAATGAATTCGGTCGCCCCCAGCTGTTAGCAGCCGTAAGGCCGTCAGCACGGCTGCCTGGTCTCTACATCGCTCACCAATTTCCCGTTCTGGTCTTTACGAAAAATTTACGAATTCTTTAGACGGGACTTATGGGCGGAGTGCTCCAATCCTATTGGTAACCACGCACGGGCACGTGTGGTAAAGGCAACTATGAGCACTCTGTTCTTAATCATTTGCGGCTTAGCCGTCGTGTTCTACGTAGTGTTCCTAATTGAATGTTCGCGGCCCCGGCACGCCGCTAAGAGGGTGTCCGTTACGGGGCGGCAACACGGGTGCCCGGATCGGTGGTGCCGGGCTTTACGCCGGACCTGCTCAAGTATGAGAACCGTTTGGATATGCCGCTGATGGTTATGTTCTGAGAACTTTAGAGCTGGAAATCAACCGCTGTTCATGAATGCTGATGTTTTATCTCCGGGGTCGATTTTGGTGGCAAGCGGTTGAGAGCAATTAACCGGTCATCTCTGGCGACTCCAAGTCGCAAAGTTTACGGTGTCGTGCAAGAGGTGGCCAGATGTTCAGAGCGATCGATAGAAGCGTTGAGCAATTTATAGCAATGTTCCTCCCAATGAGTGTTGCATTGGCCTGCTTTGTGCCGGTTCAAGCGCAACAGGTGGAAACCAAAGCCCAATCGGCGGAGACTGTGACGGTACCTGCACAAACCATGGAGCGGCTGCAACAACATCTCGCGGACCTGGAATCTGAGGTGCAGCAGTTGAAGGTACAGATGAAGGACATGCAGTCCACGAATTCGGCGTCGAGGCTGGCTGCGGATTCCTCAGCCGACGATTCCGCTCACAGCACGGCAGATAGCGTCGCAAAAAGCGCATCACCGTCACAGACAAGTGCGCTGTTATCGGCGGATGATCGCAGTGTGCTCGACTACCTGAAGGGAACTACGATCAATGTCTCAATTGACGGATATTATGACTGGAATTTCAACCGGCCGGTCGGACGGGTGAATCTTCTACGCGCCTATGATGTCAGCAGCAACGCCTTTAGCTTGAACCAGGCCGCGCTCATCTTTGAGCGGGCTCCTGATGTCGCTGCCGGCCGCCGCTATGGAGCGCGGCTGGATCTGCAATTTGGACAGGCCACGGCTACCTTGCAGGGAAACCCGAGCAACGAACCACGTCCCACCATCTACCGCAACATCTTTCAGGCGTACGGCACTTATGTCGTGCCTGTCGGCAGCGGTCTTACGGTGGATTTTGGGAAGTGGGCCAGCTCGCTGGGGGCGGAAGGGAACTACACTCAGTTCCAGATGAACTATTCGCGCGGCTACTGGTTCTACTTTTTGCCGTTCTATCACATGGGGATTCGCGCGCAGTATGCGATCAACAAGAAATTGGCCTTGAACTACTGGATCGTGAACGGAACCAACCAGACCGAGCCTACCAACGGCTTCAAGGACGAGATGTTTGGTTTTGTCCTGACACCGAACAAGAACATCAGCTGGACGGTGAATTACTACTTTGGCCAGGAACACCCTGATGCGACACCGGTTTCTGACTGCGGACCGGTTCCGGTGCAGCCCGGGTTGTGCTTCCAGAAGATCAGTCCCGCGCCGGACGGGAAGCTGCACATCTTCGACAGCTACGTGACGTGGCAGACCACGCCGAAGCTGACGTTGCAACTGGAAGGCGACTACGTCATTCAGCGCTTGTGGGCCAGCGCCGGACCGGGCCAGTCCTCGGCTCCGGCACATACCATGGGCGGCGCTGGTTGGGCAAAATATCAGCTTACGCCCAGGACGTATCTCGCCGGCCGCGGAGAGTACCTCTCCGACCGTGGCGGGCTCTTCAGCGGAGTGACCGAGGCGCTGAAGGAGTTCACGGCGACCTACGACTTCACATTGGCAAATGGATTTGAAATGAAGTACGAATACCGGCGCGATTGGTCCAACCAACCGATCTTCCTCACCAGCTTGCAAAACGTTTTTTCTAAGGACCAGAACACGGCGACCATGGGTGTGATTTGGTGGTTCGGCCGCAAACAAGGGGCATGGTAGCCCGCTCGAGACTCAGGAGATGAACATGCAAGACATCCTATTTGTCGCAATCACGATTGCTTTCTTCGCCCTGTCGCTGGGCTATGTCCACTTCTGCGAGCGCATGAAGTAAAGGGGAACTATGCACACGGAATCAACCATCATGATGGTCGTCAGCGCTTTGATGATGATCTATCTCTTCTACGCACTTTTGCGTCCGGAGAAATTCTGACATGACCGCCAATGGATGGCTTCAAATCGTCATATTTCTCGCGCTGATCCTCGCCGTCACCAAGCCAATGGGCGTGTTCATGACGCGGGTTTTCAATCGCGAGCGGACCTTCATGGACCCGGTGCTGCGGCCGATCGAGCGTCTGATCTACCGGATGACCGGCGTCGACGAAAATCACGAGATGCGCTGGACGGAATATGCCTTTGCCATGTTGCTGTTCAGCGCGGCAGCCATGCTGCTGCTGTACCTGATGCAGCGTGTGCAGGGACATCTTCCCTTTAACCCGCAGAAGTTTGCCGGGGTAACGCCCGAGCACCTGGCATTCAACACGGCGGCTTCGTTTACCACCAACACCAACTGGCAGGCCTACTCGGGTGAGTCCACGATGAGCTATTTCACCCAGATGGCCGGCCTGGCCTTCCACAACTTTGCTTCGGCAGCGACCGGTATTGCGCTGGCGATTGCCTTTATTCGCGGCATTGCGCGCCGCCAGATGCAGACCATCGGAAACTTCTGGGTGGATATGGTCCGCTCTTGCCTGTGGGTGCTGTTGCCCTTCTGTATCGTCGGGGCGATGGTGCTGGTCTCGCAGGGCGTCGTCCAGAACCTGAAGCCTTATGACACGGTGAAGTTGGTTGAACCGCAACAAGTCCAACACGTGGGTGCCGACGGCAAGCCGGCGGTGGATGCGGCGGGCAAGCCGGTGATGGATACGGTCACCACCCAAACCATCGCGCAGGGACCGGTGGCGTCGCAGGAGATCATCAAGGAATTCGGCACCAATGGCGGCGGATTCTTCAATGCTAATAGCGCTCACCCGTTTGAGAACCCGACTCCCTTCACCAACCTGCTCGAGATGTTCGCCATCTTCACGATTGGTGCAGGATTGACCTACACGCTAGGGCGCATGGCTGGCTCGCAACGCCACGGATGGGCGGTGTGGGCGGCGATGGCGATCCTGTTCTTGGTGGGCGTTACCGTAGCCTACTGGGCCGAAGCCCGCGGTAATCCGCTTCTTGCCGGCGTGAATCAGCAGGTGACGGCGACCCAGCCGGGCGGCAACATGGAAGGCAAAGAGGTCCGCTTCGGCATTACCAACTCCGCGCTATTTGCCACCGTCACCACCGACGCGAGCTGCGGGGCCATCAACGGATGGCATGACTCCTTCATGCCTTTGGGCGGAATGGTGCCTCTGGTCAACATCATGTTGAGCGAAGTGATCTTCGGCGGTGCAGGCTCCGGCTTGTACGGCATTCTGATCTACGTCGTGCTGACGGTGTTCATCGCCGGACTGATGGTAGGCCGAACGCCGGAATATCTCGGCAAGAAGATAGAAGCCTATGACGTGAAGATGGCCATGCTGGTGGCGCTCATCTTTCCACTCGTGATTTTGATTTTCACTGCCCTTTCCTCGATCAATGGTTTTGGCACCTCCGCCATCTCCAATCCTGGGCCGCACGGCTTCAGCCAGATGTTGTACGCGTTTGTTTCCGGGGCTGGCAACAACGGCTCTGCCTTCGGCGGATTGAATGCCAACACGCTCTGGTACAACACGACCATCGGGTTCGACATGTTGATTGGCCGGTTCCTGATGATGATCCCGATGCTGGCCATCGCCGGCAATCTGGCGCAGAAAAAATATGTTCCGCCGTCACTGGGGACGTTTCCGGTGACCACACCGCTTTTCACCGTGCTTCTGATCGGCGTGATCCTGATCGTCGGCGCGTTAACATTCTTCCCGGCGCTCAGCCTGGGACCAATCCTTGAGCACCTGCTGCTGGCAGCAGGCAAGACGTTCTGAGGCTTTTCAACATGGCAAGAGAAAAATCGAAATCGAAAGCGGTGTGGCAGGGCAAGATCGTGCGGCGCGCGATCGTGGATTCCATTATTAAGCTGGATCCGCGTCACATGATGGGCAACCCCGTAATGTTCGTGGTGGAAATAGGCAGCGTGATCACCACTGTATTGCTGTTCCGCGGGGGCGCAGCTTTCAAGTTCAATCTGCAGATCACGTTGTGGCTGTGGTTTACCGTGCTGTTCGCCAACTTCGCGGAAGCCATGGCCGAGGGGCGCGGCAAAGCGCAAGCCGACACCCTGAGGAAAGCGCGCTCGGAGACGATTGCCAACCGCATTGTCGAAGGCGACCGCACCGAGCAGGTGCAAAGCTCGAAGCTGCGTGCCGGCGATGTCGTTTTAGTGTCCGCGGGAGAATTTATACCGTCGGATGGCGAGATTATCTTCGGCGTCGCTTCGGTGGACGAGTCGGCCATCACCGGCGAATCGGCCCCGGTCATTCGCGAGTCGGGTGGCGATCGCTCCGCGGTCACCGGCGGAACCCGCGTGCTCTCGGACCAGATCAAAGTCAAGGTGACGTCGAATCCCGGCGAAACCTTCCTGGATCGCATGATTGCCCTGGTGGAGGGCGCGGAGCGGCAGAAGACGCCAAACGAAATTGCGCTGAACATTTTGTTGGCGGGACTCACCATCATCTTCCTGCTGGCCGTGGTTACGCTACAGCCGTTTGCCATCTACTCCGGTTCGCCGCAGACGGTGTTCGTGCTGGTTTCGCTGCTGGTGTGCCTGATTCCCACGACCATCGGCGGTTTGCTATCGGCCATCGGTATCGCCGGCATGGATCGGCTCATCCAGCACAACGTGCTGGCCATGTCGGGACGCGCAGTGGAAGCGGCTGGCGACGTAAACACCTTACTCCTCGACAAGACTGGAACCATCACGCTGGGCAATCGCCAGGCGGCAGCTTTCATCCCTGCTCCGGGCGTGTCGGAAGCCGAGATGGCCGATGCTGCACAGCTTTCATCGCTCGCGGACGAGACGCCCGAGGGTCGCTCGATTGTGGTGCTGGCAAAAGAGAAGTACGGCTTGCGTGGGCGCGAGTTGTCGTCGCACGAAATGGAATTCGTGCCGTTCACCGCACAGACTCGGATGTCCGGCGTGAACATGAATGGCAATCAGATTCGCAAGGGCGCAACCGACGCCATTGAGCGCTTTCTGGCGCAGAACGGCGTCACCATGCCTGCGGAAGTGCAGGCCAGTGTCGAACTGATTGCGCGCTCGGGAGGCACGCCGCTGGTGGTGGCCGAACAACGACGGGCGCTCGGGGTGATCCACCTCAAGGACATTGTGAAGGGGGGAATGCGCGACCGCTTCGATCAGTTGCGGGCGATGGGAATCAAAACGGTGATGATAACCGGCGACAATCCTCTGACGGCAGCCGCCATTGCGCGCGAAGCCGGCGTGGATGACTTCCTCGCCGAAGCCACGCCCAAGGAAAAGATGGACCTCATCCGTCGTGAGCAGGCGGAAGGCAAACTCGTTGCCATGACCGGCGACGGGACCAACGATGCTCCGGCGCTGGCGCAAGCCGACGTTGGTGTTGCCATGAACACCGGCACCCAGGCGGCCAAGGAAGCCGGCAACATGGTTGACCTGGATTCCAATCCGACCAAGCTCATCGAGGTGGTTGCGATCGGCAAGCAGTTGCTGATGACGCGCGGATCGTTGACCACGTTTTCCATCGCCAACGATGTGGCCAAGTATTTCGCCATCATTCCCGCCATGTTTGCCGGAACGTTTCCGGTGTTGAATGCGCTCAACATCATGCACCTGCGCACACCCGGCTCCGCCATCCTGTCGGCGGTGATTTTCAACGCGATTATCATCATCGCGCTGATTCCGCTGGCGCTGCGCGGGGTGAAGTACCAGCCCATGGGCGCTGCCGCATTATTGCGGCGCAACCTGTGGGTGTACGGCGTGGGCGGAATCATCGTGCCCTTCATCGGGATCAAGCTGATTGACATGCTCATCACCGGCGTCGGCCTGGCGTAAGAAGAGGAGCTATGAAACAGAATCTTAAGATTGCAATTTTGATGACGATCGTCACCACCGTGCTGCTGGGACTTATTTATCCCCTGGTGGTCACGGGGCTGGCGCAACTGCTGTTCCGCGACAAGGCCAATGGGCAGCTCATCTCGCGCAATGGCGAAATCGTCGGTTCACGGATAATCGGGCAGGCTTTCGTCGGGCCGGGATATCTGCACTCACGGCTATCGGCGGCAGGGGCCGGCAACGGCTACGACGCCGCTAATTCCGGCGGCTCGAACTTGGGTCCGACGAACCAGCATTTGATCGATCGCGTGAAGGCTGACGTTACGCGTCTGCAAGCGGAAAACCCTGGCCAGCCGGTTCCCGTGGACCTGGTGACGACCTCCGCGTCAGGGCTCGATCCCGATGTCTCTCCCGCCGGAGCGGAGTTTCAAGTGCCGCGCATCGCCCGCGAACGTGGTTTGAGCGAAGACCAGGTGCGGCAGATCATTCAGCAGCACACCGAGCAGCGAACCTGGGGATTGCTGGGCGAGCTGCGGGTCAATGTGCTGGAAGTGAACCTCGCGCTCGACCAGGCAAAAGCGATGGCTTCGAAATAGCGTAACCAGCATCGGACTCGATCACGTACTGCGGCGGGGCGCGGACCAGTCTTCGAGTCCGGCATCAATACAGCCGAGTGCCCCGAGTGCTCTGAACGGCCCCCGAAGCCGCATCAAATTCACACTCCATTCACACGAATCGTATGCCTTCCGATTGTCTGCATCGGCACGCAACCCATAGACTAAGCAAACCAGAGCAGAGGAGTGGGAATTTGTCTGAGGCAATCATTCAAGCCTGTGCGGTCGAGAAGTACTATCCCCAGGCCGACGGCAATCGCATCGAGGTGATTGCGCCCACGGACCTCAGCATCTCTGCG
This sequence comes from Candidatus Korobacteraceae bacterium, assembly GCA_049522855.1. Classification (GTDB taxonomy): domain Bacteria; phylum Acidobacteriota; class Terriglobia; order Terriglobales; family Acidobacteriaceae; genus Bog-257. The sequence goes on along the minus strand of JBEKNL010000058.1, from coordinate 4,272 downwards.
GGAAAGATTGTGGGTTTGCTCGGTCCGTCGGGTTCGGGCAAATCGACGCTGCTGCGCATGTTGACTGGCCTGTCGAAACCGTCCTCCGGCCGCGTGCAATGGCATGGCAAACCCATGGACGGGCAGATTCCGAATGTCTCCATCGTCTTCCAGAGCTTCGCCCTCTTTCCCTGGCTCACCGTTTTGGAGAACGTGGAGGCTCCGCTCATCGCGAGAGGTGCAGGTGCAATCGAGCGGCACAAGCGGGCGCTGAAGATGATCGATACCGTCGGTCTCGACGGATTCGAAACCGCCTACCCAAAAGAACTGTCGGGAGGAATGAAGCAGCGCGTCGGCTTCGCGCGGGCGCTGGTGGTTGAGCCGGAGGTGCTGTTCATGGACGAGCCGTTCTCGGCGCTCGATGTTCTCACCGCCGAAAACCTTCGCTCCGAGTTGCTGGAATTGTGGCTGAACAAGAAGATGCCGACCACTGCCATCTTCATCGTGACCCACAACATCGAGGAAGCCGTTTTGCTGGCGGACCGTGTGATCGTGCTAGGCCGAAATCCCGGGCGGATCCGTTCGGACTTCGAGATTGATATTCCGCAGTATCGCGACCGTAAGTCACCGCGCTTTTTGGCCTATGTGGATTACATCTACAAGACGCTGACGCGTCCAGAGCAAGAAGCTCCTGTGCCCGGGAAGACCGCCGGGCAATCCGCGAATGGCCAGCCTCGTACGCGCACCAAGTTTCAGATGCTGCCGCATGCCCGTCCTGGAGGGATTGCCGGGTTTATGGAGTTGCTGGCCGACCGCGACGGATCGGAGGATCTCTACAAACTGGCTGACGAGCTGTCGATGGACGTGGACGATCTCCTCCCCATCGTGGACGCCTCGGTGATGTTGGGTTTTGCGGAATTACATGAAGGCGATGTCGCGACTACGCCGGAGGGCCGTGCCTTCGGGGAGGCTGACATCCAGACCCAAAAGGCCATCTTCCGCAAGGCGGCGCTGGAACACGTTGCGCTTCTGCGGCTGATCGAGAATACCTTGCACGCCAAACGCGACCGCGCGATCGGCGAGGAGTTCTTCCGCGACATTCTCGACGAACATTTCAGCGCCGCTGAAGTGGAGCGTCAGTTTGAGACCGCGCTGAACTGGGGGCGATACGCGGAAATCTTCGACTACGACTCTGAATCCAAGCGGCTGTTCCACAATGAAGAGGCGGATACGGTTCCCTCGCCAGGAAATCACTGATGGCGCGCGGTACGTGGCAGCCGATTCGGATCCTGGGCAAGGGCCCGTGGTCGTTGCTGCCCGCGCAGACGTGGTCGGTGCTGACTGACTTCGCGATCTTTGCGGCCGGGTTGTCGGTTTTCTACGTAATTCTGTTGCTGGGACGTACCTGGCTTGGCCCCTTCAATCCTCACGTTGAGATTTCACGCGATCCCACCAAGCTACCAATGTACGCGGCTTACTCCCTGCTGCGGATTGCGGTGGCCTATGTTCTTTCCCTTGCGTTTACGCTGGTGTACGGCTACGTCGCTGCCTATAACCCCAAAGCCGAGCGCATCATGATTCCGCTGCTGGATATCCTGCAGTCGATCCCGGTGCTCAGTTTTTTGCCGGGAGTGATGCTGGCCATGGTAGCGCTGTTTCCCCATCATCAGATCGGGGTCGAGATGGGGGCCATCCTGCTGATTTTTACCGGGCAGGTGTGGAACATGGCGTTCAGCTTCTATTCGTCGCTGAAGAGCATCCCGCGCGACATGCGCGAGGCCGCCAAGATCTATCGCTTCAATTGGTATCAGCGCTTCACCCAATTCGAACTGCCGTACGCTGCCATCGGCCTCGTATGGAATTCGATGATGTCGGTTGCGGGTGGTTGGTTCTTCCTTATGGCCTGCGAGATGTTCGTGCTTGGCTCACGCGACTTCCGCCTGCCGGGACTGGGTTCGTACTTGCAAACTGCGGCCAGCGCGGGCGATACGCAAGCTATTTTCTGGGGCGTCGGAGTCATGATTGCCGTGATTGTTTTGCTCGACCAGATCGTGTGGCGCCCGGTTATTGCGTGGGCCGAGAAGTTCAAGATGGAACAGGTCGAGAGCGCCGACGTGCCACGCTCCTGGTTCCTTAATGTCATTCGGGGCTCGCGAGGATTGATCCGGCTGCGCAAACGTGTGATTCGACCGTTGCAAGAGCGGCTAACGATGCATTTCGTCCGGCGGCATGACAGCGGTGCAGAAGACGGTCCGCCAGCGCCGTGGAAGGTGTGGACCGGTCGCGCAATCGCCGCGATTGCCGTCCTCGCTGTGTTGTATGCCGTGACCAAAGCCATCGCTATGTTGACTGGCTTGAATGGCTGGGAATACCGGGAGTTGTTTACCGGCGCTGGCGCGACATTTCTTCGCGTAGGGGCGGCGCTGGTGATTGGAGCGGCGTGGACGATTCCCACGGGAGTGGCGATCGGCTTCAATCCCAAACTGGCGCGCATTGCGCAGCCGCTGGCGCAAATCGCCGCTTCGGTTCCGGCGACCGCGCTGTTTCCAATTGTATTACTGGTGCTGATCAGGATTGGCGGCGGTCTGGGGCTGGGATCGATTGTGCTGCTGCTGTTGGGGACGCAGTGGTACATCCTGTTCAACGTGATTGCGGGCGCCATGGCGATCCCCACCGACCTGCGGGAAGCCTCAGCCCTGTTCAAATTCGATCGCGCTCAACGCTGGCGCAAACTGATACTGCCCGGCATATTTCCTTATCTGATTACGGGCATGGTGACGGCTTCCGGCGGTGCTTGGAACGCCAGCATTGTGGCGGAATATTTTCGCCTTAAGGATAAGACGTACACAACCGTTGGTTTGGGCGCCACGATTTCGCGCGCCAGTGATGTCGGTAATTTCGACCTACTGCTGACTTCCACCATTGTGATGGCCATCGTGGTGGTAACCGTGAACCGCTTAGTTTGGCGAAGGATGTATCGGCTCGCGGCTACGCGTTACACGCTGGAAACGTGAGAAAGCGTCGCGCTCTCGACGAGGTTCTCCCCAACGCGCGCCAGCACGTGTGCCGTTACGCCGCCAAGCTGAATTTCTTCCGTTCCCTTGAGGTTGAAACCACATCGGCGCTGAACTTCGAGTCGCGGTCGAAGATCAGGAAGCGCTGCGGCTCCTGGCTGTATTCCCACGTTTCGCGCAGTTGCAGGGCAACCCAAAGCGCGTTGGGATTACGCGTTACGTGGTGGTGAAGGATGCGACGACGGTCGTGGCTGATGATGAAAAAGCAGTAGAGAATGCCGAAAGTAAGCGTGGGCACGGTGAAGAAGTCCATCGCGGCAATGGCCTCGCGATGGTTCCGCAGGAACGTCAGCCAGCGCTTCGCTGGGTCTGGAGCTCTGGGCGCTCGCCGAAGCCATCTCGAGACCGTCGGCTCTGACAAATCGAAGCCCAGCATGAGCAACTCGCCATGAATGCGTGGCGCTCCCCAGGTTGGATTCTCAGCAGCCATGCGAAAGATTAAGGCTCGAACTTCTTGGCTCACAGGTCGGCGGCCGCCCATCTGGCGAGCTCTTGAAAGCCATTTCCAATACAGCCGAAAACCAGCACGATGCCAGTTAACAACGGTTCTGGGTGTCACTGGGATGAGCGGTTCTTTCCATCGTGTCCAAAAACTTCGCAATACGACCCAGAACAGCTTGTGCCATGCCGTGAGTCGTCGGCGAGGTCGTTGGCTGTGCAGAGCGAGGAGTTGCTGACGCAGGGCGAGGTTTTCCAGGATGAGATCCTCGCGGGCACAAAAGGCACTGCGAAGCCAGCCGAGGAAGTGCCGGAGCCATACGATCATGCTAAAAATCTTACCGGAACGCCGCCAACGAGGCTGCCTGCCAAGTCATTGATATTGCGGGTGTACGATGTTTTGACGACCCACAGCAATAGCGGCGCAGGCCACCCACAAAATATCCGACAACTCAAGAGACATTCCGCACACCTCCGCATCGTCGGCAGCAATCCCGACCCAAAGATTCTGCGCGTCAGTCGATGGGGAGTAAAGCCAAAAGCGGGGCTGCTCATATTGCACCTGCTTTGGTGCAACAACGCACTGTTAGGACACCACCAAAGACTCCCCATGTCACTCTCAGCTCAACCAGTGATATAGTCTTAACACTATATTCTTGGCGATTTGGCAAGTGATGCTCGGAACAACAATTTCCCACTACAAAGTGCTTGACAGGCTGGGCTCCGGCGGCATGGGCGTGGTGTACCGAGCCGAAGACATGCGCCTGGGGCGCGAGGTGGC
>JBEKNL010000057.1:0-24182 GCA_049522855.1 Candidatus Korobacteraceae bacterium | reverse complement strand
TTTGCCCTGCTCATAGGCTTGCAAAAACTTTCGCCGCAAATCATTCGCGTAGGGTCGTGCCATCGGGTGGAGCGGAGAATCGCCACCAACAGTCTACACTATCTCTGAAAATGCTCTAAGCCGCATCCATCCAGAACGATCTTATATTTGTCGCAAAGCCAGTCCTACGACGTCGATAGAATATAATTCGCACACTGATGGCCCTCACCTCCGGCACCAAACTTGGTCCTTATGAAATCGTCTCGCCGCTGGGCGCTGGCGGCATGGGGGAGGTGTACCTCGCGCGCGATACCCGCCTCGACCGTAGCGTCGCGGTCAAAATTCTTCCCTCACATCTTTCTAAAGACCCAGAGGCCAAACAACGCTTCGACCGGGAAGCACGGACGATCTCTTCCCTGAATCATCCCAATATCTGTACGCTCCACGACGTTGGACACCAGGATGGGATCGATTACCTGGTGATGGAACACCTGGAAGGCCAGACGCTGGCAGAGCGTTTAAGCAAAGGACCGCTGCCCATCGACCAGGTCTTGAAGTACGGGGCCGAAATCTGCGAAGGCCTGGAGAGGGCACATCGCAGCGGGGTGGTGCACCGCGACTTGAAGCCCGGCAACATCATGCTGACCAAGACCGGGGCCAAGCTGATGGACTTCGGTCTGGCAAAGCAGGCGGTGGCCAGCGCCACCGCGGCATCCGGCCTCAACGCAACAGCGAACACACCCCAGGGAAGTCAACCTCTAACCGCGCAGGGCACCGTAGTGGGAACGTTCCAGTACATGTCGCCCGAGCAGATCGAGGGGAAAGAGGCCGATGCCCGATCGGGCATTTTCGCCCTGGGCGCGGTGCTCTATGAGATGGTAACGGGAAAGCGAGCCTTCGAGGGCAAGACTCCGGCCAGCGCGATGGCGGCGGTGCTGGAGCGCGAGCCGACTCCGATTTCTTCCGTGCAACCGCTGACCCCGCCCGCGCTGGAGCGTCTGGTCAAGATATGCCTGAGCAAGGATCCCGACGACCGTTGGCAAACGGCGCACGACGTTAAGCTGCAACTCAAGCAGATCGCCGAGGGCGCATCGCAGGCCAGCGCGCCCGCGATGCCGGCACCGCAGCATAAGCGGGGTAATGCGTGGGTCTGGGTTCTGACTGGGATTCTAGGGGTAGTTGCCGGTGTGGCGCTGGTGATGGCCTACGTTGCGAGCCATAGAGACATGCGGGTATTGCGGGTCGAACTCAACCCGCCCGACAAGATGCAGTTCAACCTGTCGGGCGACCACGGCGGCCCGGCGATGATTTCTCCTGACGGCCGTTACCTCGTCTTTTCGGCCTACGGCTCCGGGGGCGCCCAGCTCTATTTGCGGTCGCTGGATTCAACTTCTCCGCAGGCCCTTCCCGGCACCGAGGGTGCAATGTTCCCTTTCTGGTCGCCCGACAGTCGCTCCGTAGCCTTCTTCACCGACGACAAGCTGAAACGAATCGAAGTGAGCGGTGGCACGCCGGTCACGATCTGCGGTTCGACGCTGGGACGTGGCGGCAGTTGGAACCAGGACGGAACCATTGTGGCCGCCCTCTCCTACAATACCGGTCTATCGCAGGTCCCAGCCAGCGGAGGCACGCCTACTCCTGTCACCACGATCGATGGTGTCCATTATTCTTCCAATCGCTGGCCGTGGTTCTTGCCTGATGGCAAGCACTTCCTCTATATCGCCGTCAAACACAATGCGCCGACCAGCCCGGAAACCGCGGTGTTCCTTGCATCGCTCGACGGCAAAGAGAACCGCCTTCTGTTTCACACCTTGTCGAACCCCATCTACGCATCGGGACGCTTATTCTTCCAGCGCGAAAATTCCCTGGTGGCACAGAGCTTCGACCCATCCAACGGCAAATTCTCCGGCGAGCCGCAGACCCTAAGTGAAAACGTTCAATTTGACCCTGGGCTCTGGCGGATGAACCTCAGCGCCTCCAGCGACGGCATGATGTTGTACGCATCCGGCACGGCTTCCGGGACCGAGATCCTAACCTGGTACGACCGCAGCGGAAAGCGACTGGGCACAGTGGGCGAGCAGGGGGAATTCTACGATCTGGATCTCTCCCCCGACGAGAAGAAAATCGCGACCACGGAGTTGAACACAGCCATCGCGACCATCTGGATTCGCGACCTGGCAAACAATCTGAAGACTCGGCTCACCTTCAGCGACGGTGCACACCTCACTCCGCTTTGGTCTCCGGACGGAAAAGAGGTAGCCTTCACCTCGAACCAGCAGGCCGCGATCTCAGTTAAGACGATCGGCAGCAGCGCCCCGGAGCGCACACTTCTTTCGTCGCCGAATCCTATCTATCAAGCCATTTCGGACTGGTCGCACGACGGCCGCTACCTGATGTATGAACAGGGTACCGGCGTGAATACGGACCTTTGGGTGCTTCCGTTATCCGGCGACAGCAAGCCGTTTCCCTATACGAGCGGGTCGTCAAGAGGAACGTTTTCGCCGGACGGCCATTGGGTGGCATATGTGGGCCAAGAAGGGGGCCGTCCCGAGGTTTTTGTGGCCCCATTTCCTTGGACCGGTGCGAAGTGGCAAGTTTCGAACGGAGGCGGCGCCGGACCGCGTTGGCGAGCTGACGGCAAGGAACTGTTCTACTTCGATTTCAACGGCGTTACGGCGGTTGAGGTGGACGGCGCGGGTTCCGCATTCCAGGTCGGCAGCAGTAAGTTGCTGTTCCGCCTTCCTCTGAGAGGCATCATGTCTCGTGAGTATGCTCCCTCGCACGATGGTCAGCGGTTCATCGCGGTCACGCCCAGTGAAGGAAGCTCTCAGTCGTTGACTCTAATCCAGAACTGGCCGGCAGAGTTGAAGAACAAGTAGTGCTGGCTATAGGGCGTGGAGCGTCTATCGCGGGTCCTGGACACCGTGCTCCAGTTGACGTTGGTATTCGGAGCTGTCGAAGTGGCCCTGCGAGGAGGCGATGAGTCCATCCGCTCCAATCTGCCAAACGAAACCGGGCGCTTCCACGGTTACGGCGTACACCCGGAACTCGTAGTCCCGACTTCGATGCCCGAGGAAACGCCGTCTTTGGTGGTCAAAGACCACGCCATACGAGGCGTATTGTGGGCCAGGCCAATTCTTCCTCTGACATCTACGATGATGATCCCTCCATGTCCGTTCAGCCTGGCTTTCAGGTAGTACAGCGCGCGTTGCGCAGCCTCCTGGGGAACAAGCCCATTCTCGACGCGGTCGGCGGCCCACTTGCTGAGGACCAATTTCATCATCGGTTCGCCCCAGCCGGTCGTGGAAACCGCGGCGCTGCGGTTGTCGGCGTAACAGCCGCAGCCGATCAGCGAGGAATCGCCCACGCGGCCCGGCGCTTTGTTCAGCGTTCCGCCGGTCGAAGTGGCAGCCGCGATGTTGCCGTCCCGATCGAGGGCCACGGCCCCGACTGTGTCGCTCGAACGCATGGGGCCGAACTCGTCGGGCATCTGGAGGTAACCCTGCTTCTTGGCTTCGCGCAGGCGCAGCACCTCACGCTCAATGACCAGCTCGTCGTTGGCACATAACTCGATGCCGTGCTGCTGGGCGAACCGTTCGGCTCCTGTTCCGACGAAGTACACGTGCGGGCTCTCGGTCAGCACCTTCTTGGCGGCACGGATGGGATTGCGGATGTGCTCCACGCAGCCCACGCCTCCGGCCCGCAGGGTCGCTCCCTCCATCATCAGCGCATCCAGTTGCACCCGGCCATCCATGTTGAGAAATGAGCCGCGACCGGCGTCGAAGGCCTCGTCCTCTTCCATCGCGACCACCGCCGCCTCAACCGCGTCCAGACAGCCTCCGCCGCGTTGCAGCACCTGCCAGCCTTGAGCAGCCGCGGCTTCCACTCCCTGCAAGTGCGCGTCGAGAGCATCGTCGGGAATTGCCCAGGCTCCACCATGCACCAGCATTACAGGATTGACCGCCAAATCAGGACCTTTCGTCGCGATGTCATTGTTGCCGCAGAGCAAACCAAAGAGCATACCAGAAGGGCGGGGAGACGCTCCCAACCGACGCCCGCAATCGAAGCCGGACTCACTGATCACACTTGGAGTCTGGAAGAATTGGTGGGATTATTGGAGCGGAAGGAAACCGAGGCTGCAGCATGAAGGCAAGTAAACGAATTTGGCCCTGGCTTATTGTTTCGTTTCTAGTTGCCGCAGCCAGCTGCTTCGGTCCGCGCATTTACCCCTACGATCCGATGCTCAAGGTGAGCGTTTGGCTTAGTGAGGCATGGGCGCTATTTGTTCTAGTGGGCATCATTTGCGAGAGAAAACAGGGCCTCTGGTTACTCATCAGTGCACCGTTAGCTCTGTTTACTCCAGTAATGTTGATTCTATGGGAGCGGGCATGTCGGCTGAATGTTAATGCCTGTCCTTAGATTCAAAACCGCCCACTACCGGACACGTGATGATGTATAAACATACTGAGCCGATGTCACGCACCATCCAGTTGCGCAATGTTCCTGACGCTTTGCATCGCATCCTGAAGTCCCGCGCGGCGCAGGCGGGCATGTCGCTTTCGGACTACGTGCTGTCGGAAATCCGCGAAGTATCGGCGCTGCCAACACTGACCGAGTTACAGCAGCGCATGCAGCGACGCGAGCCGGTTAACTTGCCAGAACCGGCCGCAGCCGCCGTACGCGCCGAGCGTGCTGCGCGTGATCGCCCTTGACGACCGTATCGTGTGGAGGCGGATCACGCCATAGGCGGTAGTTCCAGGAGGACCGCCAAACGGTTGGAAGGACCATAGAAACGGGCGCATAATACAAGTGGGTGGTTTGTCTATGTCGAGCACAACCCTAGTCTCGGTGGAGGAATATCTTGCGACCAGCTACCGGCCGGACCGGGACTTTGTCGACGGTGAGTTGCAGGAGAGAAACTTGGGAGAGCTTGAGCACAGCCTGTTGCAAACTGCCGTGGCTGTCTGGTTCTGGACGAGACAGAAAGAATGGAATGTCTTGCCGATCGTGGAACAGCGGGTGCAGGTTGCAGCAACTCGCTTCCGCATACTGGATGTCAGCGTCCTGCTAGCCGATCAACCACGCGAGCCGATCATCACAACGCCGCCTCTGATTCTGATCGAAATTCTCTCCAAAGACGATTCCCTTCGCAGCATGAGGGAGCGAGTTGATGACTATCTCAATTTTGGAGTGAAGCACGTTTGGATTCTCGATCCCGCTACCCGACGCGCTTACGTCTGCAGCCGGACCGGTTTTCAGGAACCGGAGAGCGGCGTTTTAACCGTTCCCGGCACGCCCATCCGTCTGGTTTTGAACGAACTCTTCCAGCAGGTCGAACCGGCGTCGTAAAAAACCGCCAACCGAAACTGGGGCGTTGTTGTTGTGTCCGATCTGTCTTCTGCCATTCCACTGTAGCCTGATTTAATCTAGAGCCATGGGCGATCTTGGGCGCATGCTGATTTTTGTGGGTGGGCTGCTGCTCGTCTTTGGAATTGTCCTCATCCTCGCGGGCAAGGTAAACCTGCCCATTGGACGCCTGCCGGGGGACATTATCTATCGCGGCAAGAACACGACTTTCTATTTCCCCTTGGCCACTTCCATTCTGCTGAGCGTAATCCTGTCGCTGGTGCTGTATGTGGTGAATCGGATGCGGCGGTGAGGCCGCTATTCGCTATTCGCTTTTCGCTATTCTCATTTCACAAGCACTATCTGGTTCGTTGAATGAGACCAGGGATCCAGGAGTTCGCGATGTGTCCAGAATTTTTGGAAAGCAAGACTGCTTGGCGATCTCAGTACAATCGTTGCGAAGAGCGAAAAGCGAATAGCGGATCCCCTTGCGATACACTGCCTCCAGACGCTCCCATGGCCGACACGCAACAACTCGGGCTGGCCTTCCAGGCGCCGTCGCGCAAGATCTATCCGGTGCGCGAACTGGTCGCTGCGGTCCGTACCCAGGTGGAGCGCGCCTTCACCGACATCTACGTGGAAGGCGAAATCTCCAACTACCGGCCTGCCGATTCCGGACATCTTTACTTCACGCTGAAGGATGGCTCGGCGCAACTGCGGGTGGTGATGTGGCGGACCCAGGCGAGACTGTTGCGCTTTCGTCCGGAGAACGGCCTGCAGATTATCGCGCGCGGTCGAGTCACCATTTACGACGAGCGAGGCGACCTGCAATTTCAGGCAGAATACCTCGAACCCAAAGGCACGGGCGCGCTTCAGATTGCCTTCGAGCAGTTGAAGGCCAAGCTGGCTGCCGAAGGGTTGTTCGAACCCAGCCGTAAGCGGCCTATTCCAGCCTTGCCCCGGCGCATCGGCGTGGTGACTTCCCCGCGCGGCGCTGCCATCCAGGACATTCTGAACATTCTTCGCCGCCGGCACGAGTCGGTTAGCGTCCTCATCTATCCCGCGCAAGTGCAGGGCGAGAGTGCGGCCGCGGAAGTGAGTGCGGGGGTGCGCTACTTCAATCGCCACGGCAAGGTGGATGTGATCGTGGTGGCGCGCGGCGGCGGTTCTTTCGAAGACCTCTTCGCCTTCAACGATGAAGGCCTGGCGCGCACCATTGCCGCCGCGCATGTTCCGGTGATCTCGGCCGTAGGCCACGAGACTGACTTCACCATCTGCGATTTCGTCGCCGATCTTCGGGCGCCGACTCCGTCTGCAGCGGCGGAACTGGTCATTGGGTCGAAGCAGGAACTGGCGGAGAAGCTGGTTTCCCTGCGTCGCCGCATGGCGCAAGCAGCGAACTACAAACTATTGCGCGCTCACAATGCGCTTTCGCGTCTCACCCAGCATGCCGCCTTCGCGCGCATGCGCGACAGCATCGCGCGCCGCCAGCAGCGGGTGGACGACCTGGTGTTCCGCATGGCGCAGTCGCAAGCCGAGGCACTGAAGAACCTGTCGCGTCGTCTCGCGGACGTCGACGCCCATCTCCGCCGCCACGATCCTCGGGTGCGCTTAGGCCTTATGCGCCGCCAGCTCGATGCACAAACTGCGGGGCTACATTCCTCATTCATGCGGCAGTTGGTTGGGCGGCGGAACGAACTCGACGGGCTGACGATCGCTCTGGGCCGGGCCAGTGAAACCATATTGTTGCGCCGGCGCGGCCACTGGCAGCAGTTGCACCGCAGTTTGGAGGCGCTCTCGCCCAAGGCCATCCTGGCCCGCGGTTATGCGCTCGTCTTCGATGACGAGGGCCGCCTGGTGAAACAGGCGGCACAGCTCAAGCCAGGCAGCCGGGTCCGCGCCCAACTCGGTCGCGGCGAGTTCACCGCGAAAGTCGATCACGTCAAGGATGAACCGGCGGACAATGGATAGTTGTGGAACGCGGCAGTCCTGAGCCAGCAATCCATCCAGAATCCTAGCACCTCGTATAATTCTGGAAATCATCGGTTCGTGTGTGTCTAAAGCATTCGCTAACTACTATCTACTGACCACTTCCTGTTGCTCTGCATTAGAATGAAGGCACTCAGCGCGGACTCTGGCCGCGAAAGGGAACCGCGATAATGCCAAGCCTCAGCTACCTTCCGCGAATCTCGATGACTTCGGTCTTCGATATTCTGGTGGTGGCATTTCTCGTTTACGAGTTCCTCAAGCTCATCAAGGGCACGCGCGCGATTCCGATGTTGGTGGCTGTGGTGATTCTGGGGTTCGCCTTTTGGATTGCGCACCTGGAAGCGCTGAAGACGGTGGACTGGCTGATCACCACCCTGCTGCCCTACGCCATCTTTGCGCTCATCGTCGTCTTCGGCGCCGAAATCCGGCACGCCCTGGCGCGTCTCGGACAGAGGCTGTCAGCCGCCCGCGGCGGCGTGTTCAATGGCACCGACAGCTACGAAGACATCGTGCTCGCGGCCAATCATTTTTCTCAGACCCTCACCGGCGCGCTGATTGTCATCGAGCGCGAGATTGGCCTGCGTACTTTCATCGAGAGCGGAGTGCCCCTCGACGCCAATCTCTCATTTGACCTATTGGTCACCATTTTCCGGCCCAGCGCGCCTTTGCATGACGGCGCCGTCATTGTGCAAAAGGGGCGTATTGCCGCGGCTGCCTGCTTCCTGCCGCTCTCCATGAATCCCGTGCTCTCCACCCAGTTTGGCACTCGCCACCGCGCTGCCATCGGGATCACGGAAGAAACCGACGCCATCTCGGTGGTGGTGTCGGAAGAGAACGGTTCCATCAGCATTGCGGTGGGCGGACAAATCGAGCGGGACATTACCGTGGAGTACCTGCGCGAACGGCTGAGCGCAGTGCTGCGACGGTATGTGCCGGCGGCGACCTTGCCGACCATCATTGCGGACCACGAATTGTCGTCCGATGGGCCCGTGGTCGAGCGCGAACGCCTAAGCCACAATCAGGACCTGGCCGATGGAGGGGAGCGATAAAGCCATGCTTGCCTCGCTACGCAACTTCTTCCGCAAGTATGTCCTGAAAAACTTTGGCCTCAAGATGGTCGCGCTCGCGGTCGCAGTATTGATGTGGTGGGTGGTGGGGCGCGATCCTACCATCGAGATTCCGATGACCGTTCCGCTGGAGTTTTACCATGCGCCCGACAATCTCGACATGAACTCCGACGGTCCGTTGCAGGCCCAGATCACCATGCGTGGGCCTGAGCGTTTGTTGCGCCAGATCGACCCTTCCGAAGTGCACGCCGTCATCGATCTGCAGGGCGCAGTTCCCGGCGAGCGGACCTTCGAGCTCACGCCGAAACAAATCCATGTGCCACGCAACGCCGAAGTCATGCAGGTGACGCCGGCAACGTTTCACATCAGCTTCGATCGCAGTGCCACGCGGTTGGTGGAGGTGCAGCCACGCATCATCGGCACCTTGTTGAGCGGATATGGCATAACAGAAGTAAAGGCGGATCCCTCGCAAATCACCATCGTGGGTCCGGAGAAAAGAGTGGACGCCGTCGAGAATGCCGTTACCGATCCCGTGGATGCGACCGGCGTGGTGGGCAAAGCCACCTTCACGACTCATGCCTACGTGGCCGACCCTCTGGTGCGTGTGCAAAAACCGGGTGCGATCCACGTGACGGTGACCACGGGTAAGCCTTCCAAGGGAACACGCAAGCCATGAGCGCGGCGATGCCGATACCAAAGATGCGACAACTTTTCGGGACTGATGGGATTCGTGGCGTCGCGGGCGAGTATCCGCTGGATCGGCGAACCATATACGGCATCGGACGCGCCTTGGGACAGCGACTTGCTAAACGCCACGCAATGGCCCGCGTCCTCATCGGACAGGACACGCGCGAGTCCAGCGGCTTGATCGGCGCGGTCCTCGCAGCGGGACTGCAAGCGGCACGAGTGCAGGTGGTGAGCGCAGGCATTATTACTACTCCTGGGATTGCGCGCCTGACGCGCGCGAATCACTTCTCGGCGGGGATTGTCATTTCGGCCTCGCACAATCCCTGGCAAGACAATGGCATCAAGATCTTCGGCGCTGACGGTTACAAACTGTCGGACCAACTGGAACACGAGATTGAAGCCGACATTTTCGCCCACCTCGAACAGTTGGCCGCGGGAGCGGCGGATGCGATGGTTTCGACTTCCGACATGCTGCCGGGTGAGCAAGAGCTGCGTGACCAGTATGCCGATTGGCTGGCGGACTTGGTTTGTGCGACCGACTTCAGCCGCTTGCGGGTCCTGGTGGATTGCGCCAATGGAGCGGCCAGTTCGGTGGCTCCGGTGGTCTTTCGCGATGTGGGTCTCAATGCCGACTTCGTCCACATCGCCCCGAATGGGCGCAACATTAACGCGGGTTGCGGGGCGTTGCATCCGGAGAATGTGGCCAAGGCCGTGGCGGCTGCGAATGGCAAGTATGACGTGGGCATCACCTTCGACGGCGATGCCGATCGGGCCATGTTCTCGGATGCATCCGGACGGGTCGTGAACGGCGATGGCGTGCTGCTGCTGACGGCGCGCGATATGAAGACCCATGTTCGTTTGCACAATGACACGGTCGTGGCGACCACCATGTCGAACATGGGGCTGGAAGCGGCGCTCCAGGGCGGCGGCATTCGCATGCTGCGCGCTCCCGTGGGCGACAAGTACGTGCTGGAAGAGATGCTGAAGACAGGAGCGACCCTGGGCGGCGAACAGTCGGGACATATTTTGTTCCGCGACATGGACACCACGACGGGCGATGGAATCCTGACCGCGCTGCGCGTGCTGGAAGTGATGGCGCGCACCGGAGAGTCGCTGGCAGAGCTGGTCGCCGACATGAAAGTCTTCCCGCAGGAAATTAAGAATGTTCGCGTGCGCGAGAAGTTGCCGCTGGAGCAACTCCCGAAAGTGATGGATGCCATTGGCGCGGCCGAGCGCGATCTCAGCGGCAACGGCCGCGTGGTGGTTCGCTACTCGGGCACGGAGAAGCTGGCGCGCGTGATGATCGAAGCGGCGACGGAAGAAGTCATGCGCCGCCACACGGATGCCATCGCCAACGCGATCCAGCAGGCGATCGGAGTGTAATTCACCACAGGGACACAGAGGCACAGAGAAGAAGCGCAGCTATTCCATGTCGCGCCAGTTCGGCCCCACGCCAACTTCCACCCTGAGCGGTACCTTGAGCGCGTACACATTCTCCATGCGCTCGCTGACCAGCCGCCTCATGGTGTCCACTTCGTCCTCAGGAACTTCGAAGACCAGTTCGTCGTGCACCTGGAGCAGCATTCTTGAGCGCAGTTTGCGCTCGTGCAGCTCGGCGTCGATGCGAATCATAGCGATCTTGATGAGGTCCGCCGCCGTGCCTTGTAGCGGAGTATTCACCGCCGTGCGCTCGGCAAAGCCGCGCAGGTTGCTGTTCTTGCTGTGGATGTCGGGAATGGGACGCACCCGCCCAAATAGCGTGGTCACTTTCTGGTCGCGGCGGGCCTGGTCCAGGGTTGCGTCGATGAACGCGCGCACCCCGCTGTACTTCTCGAAATAGGCATCGATGAATCGTTTGGCTTCCTTGGTGTCAATGCCGAGCTGCTGCGACAGTCCGAAGGGCGACAGCCCATAGACGATGCCGAAGTTTACCGCCTTGGCGCGGCGGCGATGTTCGGCATTGACCATCAGCGGCGGCACGCCGAAGACCTGCGAGGCGGTGAGGGTGTGAATGTCCTCGCCCGTGCGGTAGGCCTCGACCAGCAGCTTGTCGCCGGAGAAGTGCGCCAGCAGACGCAATTCGATCTGCGAGTAGTCGGCAGCCAGCAACACGTGTCCGGGCTCGGCGATGAAGGCGGCGCGGATCTCGCGGCCAAGCTCAGTGCGAATCGGAATGTTCTGCAGGTTTGGGTTCGTGGACGAGAGCCGTCCGGTGGCAGAGCCGGCCATGTTGAAGGTGGTGTGCAACCGCCGAGTGCACGAGTTCACCAGTACCGGCAGGGCGTCCACGTAGGTTGACTTGAGCTTCGAAAGCTGACGGTAATCCAGCACCATGCGCGGAACTTCGTGCTCGCCAGCCAGCCCTTCCAGCACGTCCACCGCCGTCGAGATGGTCTTGCCCTTGCCGTACTTGAACGGCTTGGGCAGGTTCAGCTTGTTGAACAGCACGTCGCCGAGTTGCTTGGGGGAGTTGATATTGAACTCGAAGCCCGACTTGTCGTAGATCTCGCGCGCCTTCGAGTTGATATCGAGCTCCAGACGCTGCGACATCGCGGTCAGTACATCGCAGTCCAGCTTGACGCCGGCATCTTCCATGCGCGCCAGCACAGCTACGAGTGGAAGGTCGATCTCGTCGTAAACCTTGCGCAGTCCGGTCTTCTCGACTTCGCCGCGCAACTTGTCGGTAAGCCGCAACGTGATATCGGCCGCCTCGGCTGGAGACGGGCCTAATTTCAAGTTGAACAGCCGGAAGGCGGTCTCGCGCAATCCGTAGGTGGAGTAGGTCGGATCAAGCAAGTAGCTGTACAACAGGGGGTCATGCTGCACGCCCGCGAGCGTCAGCCCGTGCTGTCCGAAGACATGCATCGCTGACTTATAGTCGTGCACTGCCTTGGGTATCGCCTCATCGGCAAGCGCACGTCTCAGAGGCTGCGCAACTTCGGAGTCATCCAGCGCCAGCGTCAGTGCCTTCCCGGGTTCGGCAGAAATCGCAACGTGCAGGGTTGCGGGCGCAGACGGAACTTGCGGCGCTGCTGACAGTGAGAGCTGTTCGTTGTCTTGCTCTTCTCCGCTTTCTTCTTCTTCGGCGGCGGCGGTCTGCTGCGCCGCCGATTCCAGCGCGATGGCAAATACCGCGCCGGGCGTGCTTGCGTGCGCGACAACAGCCTCAACCTCGGCGGCGGATTGCGCCTCGCGATAGTCGGTCTCGCCCAGTTCGACGCTTTCGTGCAGAAAGTCCTGGACCAGCGTGGTAAATTCCAGTTCGGTAAAGAGGCTGCGGGCGGCAACCGGATCGGGCTCCTGCACGCGCATGGCCTCGGGCTCAAACTCGACAGCAACATCGGTCTTGATGGTCGCGAGCTGTTTGCTGAGCAGGATGGCGTCGCGATTGTTCTGCAGCGACTCGCGATAGGCTTTGCGCTCGACTTCCTCGGCGTGCTCCAGCGCGTTCTCCACGCTGCCAAACCGCTGGATCAGCTCCACGGAACCTTTGTCGCCGATGCCGGGCGCGCCCGGAATATTGTCGATGGTATCGCCGCGCAGCGCCATCACGTCCACCACTTTGTCCGGCGGCACGCCCAGGATCTCTTCCACTTTGGCGGCGTCGCAGATCAGATTGTCCTTGGGCGGGTTCAGCACGCAGGTGCGCTGGCTGACCAGTTGCATCATGTCCTTGTCGCTGGAGACCACAAACACCGAGTAGCCCGCGTCCGCGGCCTGCCGCGCCAGGGTGCCAATCACGTCGTCGGCCTCGAAGCCGGAGGCCTCGATCATGGGGATGCGATACGCCTCCAGCGCGCGCCGGATGTAGGGAATTTGCTGCGCGAGATCGGCCGGCATCTCGGCGCGATTGGCCTTGTAGCCGTCGTAGGCCACGTCAACATAGGTCTGCGTCTTGCTGTCGAACTTGCGCAGGCTGGGCATGGCGGTGGCCTGCTCATCGCGAAACGTGGGCGCGGCCACGTCGAAGACGGCAGCCAGATATTGCGGCTCGAAGTCCGCTCGCAACTTGCGTAACATGTTGACAAAGACGAAGGTCGCGCTGGTTGGGATGCCGGTCTTGGTGGACATGGGCCGCTGCCGTGCCATGGCATGGTAGGCGCGGAAGATGAACGACATCGTGTCGATCAGGTAGATGCGGCCTTTGGATCCCGCCGGCTCAGCGGGAACAGCAACGGTGGCTTTGGCTGCGGTCGCGGGTTTCGCGGCGCTGGAGACGGTGGCGGACTTCGGAGTTCTCTTGGTGGAGGGCAAGTGAAAATTCTAACAAGTCGCGGTGAAGCCTGCCAGAGGCGGCGATTATTGCGTGCAGACGAGCCCCCTCACCGGCTGCTAGCTATTTCCAATTTGAGAATGCAATTGCCAGAATATGCTATCCGCACCTTCTGCCCTTCGTGTATGGGGCCGCCGTGAGAAGCCGTGTTGTTAAAACAAGGAACGGTGACGTAGTCGGAGTACGAGAACTGCACCCCGTTGACTACGAATGTTTCGTCTTGATGCCCAGAGTAGGGCATCGGATGAAAGTCGGTGACGGTTCCTTCCACCACTGAGTATTGCCCTTGCGTGTAGGCATCCTTTGCTCTGGCATACATGTCCCGCACGCCGGAGGGGGAGACGGTAAAGGCGGCAAGCAGAATTATCGCGTAAACTGCTAGAACCACCAGCAGACGCGCCTTGCGCAGGATAACCACCATGACAGCAGCGATAGTAGCCACGGTAACAATCGTAGGAACAATGAGGGACAGTTGCCACGGCACGGACTTTTGAAGGACCGTGAACACCGTGTGGTACTCGACCATTTGATTCATGGGCGGTTAAGCGTCAGTCGGTCAAGAGGGAATCCAAAATCTCGGCTCCAAGTCCGCGGGCTTTCGCCTTGTTCCCCACCTCATCGAGCACTTGTTGCAAGGACGGATACTCGCCGGCGGCCAATTCGCGGAGCCAAAGACTCAAGAGAGCTTGAATCTTTCGCTTTTCCTCGGGCGACGCAGAGTCGTAGGCGCGCGCCGTTTGTGGGTCAAGCGGAATGGTAATTGACGGATTCGCCATCGTGGTGCCCTCCACTATTCTACGGTATTGGTCCTTCTCCGTGTCCTCCGTGCCTCCGTGGTGAACTTCGGTTTACTCCACAAACATGCAATCCCCATACGAGTAGAACCTGTACCGTTGGCGGACTGCATGTTCATACGCCTCCAAGGTTCGCTCGCGTCCCGCGAACGCCGCGACCAGCATCAGCAGCGTCGATTTTGGCAAGTGGAAATTGGTGAGCATGGCCCCGACCATGCGAAACTCAAATCCGGGATAAATAAAGATGTCAGCCTCGCCGCTCTGCGCCGTGATCCGGCCATCCGGGGTGCCCCACCCTTCGGCAAGCTCAGGGCAGGCTCCAAGTTGGTTTTGCTTGGGTGGGCTAGTGCGCGCGGCAAATTCCAGCGTGCGCACGGTTGTGGTTCCCACCGCAACGATTCGCCGACCGGCTTCGCGCGCGCTCTGGATTCGTTGCGCGGCATCCGCTGAAATTTCGTACCACTCGCGATGCAGCTTGTGCTCTTCTACGATTTCCTCACGCACAGGCTGAAACGTGCCGAGGCCGACGTGCAGCGTGACCTCGGCCGTCTCGATTCCGCGCTCGCGTATGCGCTCAAGAATTTCCGGCGTGAAGTGCAGGCCCGCCGTCGGCGCGGCGACGGAGCCGAGCGGTTTGGCGTAGATCGTCTGGTAACACTCCCGGTCCGAGGGCGTATCGGGTCGATCGATGTAGGGCGGCAGAGGAATGTGGCCGATGCGATTGAGCACGCCGAAGAAGTCGTCCACCGGATTGAAGCGCAGACGGCGCTCGCCAAATGTTCCGCGACCCACGATCTCGGCCGCGAGTTCATGCGACGATTCGTCGGCGTCGCCCCCGAAATAAATCCGTTCGCCCAATCCAAGCTTGCGGCCGGGATGAACCAGTGCTTCCCACTCCGGCGGATCGGCGGAGAGTTGCCTGGTAAGCAATACTTCAACTCGGCCACGAAGGAAATCTTTCGCGGCGGGATTCTGGGTCGAGAGCGGCTGCGCGCGCGAGCCGCTGCGATGTCCGAAAAGGCGCGCCGGTAATACCTTGGTGTTGTTAAGAACCAGCAAATCGTCGGGTCTCAACAATTGGGGGAAGTCGCGAAACACGAGGTCGTCGAGACGCTCGTCACTGCGGTTGAGCTGCAACAGCCGCGCAGCCGCCCGGTCAGACAACGGATCTTGGGCGATCAGTTCTTCCGGCAGGCGATAGTCGAAATCGGAGACCAGCACACAGCGATTATGCCTGACCGGACGGACATCACACTCGGATGTTTGTGCCGTTTCTTTTGCGGAAATCGTTTCCTGCGGTAGGATAGCAATCTAAGCCTTTCCAGCGCATCCGGGCCCAAATTCATGAAGACCGAGCAACAACACCGGGATGAGATTGTCCGCTTCGGCAAGATGCTTCACCAGACTGGTCTGGTGGCCGCCACCGATGGCAATCTCTCCGTGCGCCTGGAAGACGGAAATGTCCTGTGTACTCCGACGCTCATGAGTAAGGGGCTGATGGAACCCGAAGACCTGGTGATGGTGGACCCGAGCGGCAACAAAGTGAACGGCTCGCGGGGCGTGTCCAGCGAAATCGCCATGCACTTGTTGATTTACCGCCTGCGGCCGGATGTCGGCGCGGTGGTGCATGCGCATCCTCCCACCGCGACCGGCTATGCGGCTGCCGGTATTGCGCTGGACAGTGCGTTGTGTTCGGAGATCATCGTGACCCTGGGTTCGGTGCCGCTGGCAAACTATGAAACTCCCGGCACGCAGGAGCTGGCAGAGGTGCTGGCGCCGCTGGTTGCCGAGCACGATGCCATCCTGATGGCAAACCACGGCGTGGTCACGTACGGCGGGGACTTGCTCACCGCCTACATGAATATGGAAACCGTGGAACACTTTGCCAAGATTGCGCTGGTGACGCATTTGCTGGGTAAGCAGCAACCGCTCAGCGATCAGCACGTGGACAAGTTGCGGGAAATGCGAGTGAAATATCGCAACCACGTTGAAGTGGGAAAAGGCAAAGACTAGGCCGTCCTAAAGAGATCTGCGAGGACTGTGCCGTCCCTGAAGGGACTCGACTTCATTTTCAACTTTACCCAGGGCTCACGCCCTGAGCTAGTATTCTTCCGCCCTTCGGGCTGGAGTTGGCAAGATTTAGGCGATCTGCTTTCTCACCTTAGGTTCGCAGCTTGAGTTCTGAAGAAGACGTAAAGAGCCGCGTGAAAGCTAAAGATGGCATTTGCCAAGTGGAATTTGCTGGCGAAAAATCCAGCACCGTAGGTGCGGAACTGGTTTTAGCCCAGGACGGAAGTCCTGGGTAAAGCGAGAAAAAACTCACGAGTCCCTTCAGGGACGGTACAGGTCTTTCACACCCCTTTTAAAGTCCCGACTCACACGATCGTCGCTCATTCTCCTCCGAAGCTGAACCTCATCCCGGCGCGGAAGTTTGCCCGCAGCGCGGGATATCCCAACACCTCGTTGTAGTGATTGTTCAGCGCATTATCCACATTCGCGTAGGTCGTGACGTGATGATTGATCGCGTACCAGCCGCCGAGATCTAAGCGCGCATAACCCGCGGCATAGTAGATGGGCGGAATGTATCCGAAGAGAAAGTCGGAGTCCGGACGCCACCCGACTGCGGTGACCCCGAGGAATCCTCCCCAGCGCTGCCGCGAATAGGTCAGCAGCAACATGCCAGCTTGCTTGGGACGCCGCAGCAGCGGAGCCCCCGTGCCGTAGATGCGCGGATCGCATCCCGCATTGGGATCGCAAGGCGGCGCCTGCTGAATCTGAGTTGAAGTGTAGGTGTAAGCGGCGGTCGCCGACAGATGGTTGGCAACACGGCTGCTCAATACCACTTCGGCGCCCTGCGCCATGGCGCGATTGAAGTTGACGTATTGGCTGGTGTTGGTATCGGAGTTGTAAACGTACTCGATCTGATCGCGGAACTGGTTGTGGAAGTACACGGCGCTGAGCGACACGCGATTGTTGAACAGCGACTGCAGCACGCCGGCCTCGATGGCCCGGTTCTGTTCCGGTTGCAGGTTGGGATTCGGCAGTGTGGGGAAGGTCCCGGTGATGCCAAAGGTTTGCTCGAAACTGGGCTCCTTGATTCCCTCCGAATAGCCAAAATGCAGGCGGGTGCCGCTGAAGACACTGTTTCCGCGCAGTGCCAGAAATGTCAGCGAAGCGCGCGGACTGACTTTGCCCCCAAAACTGCTGTTATTGACGTAGCCAACGCCCACTAGAACCGACAGACGCCGCCACACGATGGTCTGCTGCGCAAACAGATAGTTGTTGAAGCGCAGCCCGTGAGTGGTGGTGATTCCAAAGTCCGAATTATTGTTGATGTACCCGTTCTCGTCTTCAAAGTTGTAACCCAGCGTGGTCTGCGCCCATGGCCGCGGGCTGTAGATTCCCTGGTAGGCGAGGCCGGCGAGGTTGTACTTGGCCAGGCTGTTGAAGGCGCTGTCGAATGGGCGGTCAAGATCGTCGACGGGGTTCACGTTAAGCGCGACGTGGTGGTACTCAAAGCCGCTGAACTGGTGCTGCCATGCGCCCGGCCCGCTGACCGTGAGATCGCCGCTGGTGAGGAAGTTGTTCTGGTGCGCATATTGGTTCGGGTCAGGCGGCAGCTCGGGATTCCCGTTGAACCACCAGTTCGACTGAATACCTGTCCAACTGTTGTAGTGGCGCGCGCGCAAACGAAATGCCACGCGGTCGGAGAGTCGCACGCCCACGTTTCCGCCTAGCAGCGAGTTCGAATAGGCGTCGTTCACTCCCTGGCCTTGCGTGTTGAACTGATTGGCGAAGGCGTTGTAGTCGAGAATCCCGCGCGCTCCCGCCAGCGACGCATAGCCGTTGGCAGTGGAAAAATTTCCGCCGTCGGCGCCGAATTGAATTTCCGGCATAGGCGTGCTGCCGGTCGCCGTCCAAAGTTGCACCACGCTGGTCATAGCGTCCGATCCGTACACCGTGCTCTCGGGACCGCGTTCCACCTCGAGCCGGTCAACGTTGTTCATGGGGACCACGCCGAAATCGAAGATGCCGCCGGGATCGTTTACCGGCACGCCGTCCACCAGCACCTTGTTGTAATTGGATTCGCCGCCGCGAACGAACAAGCTGGCGAGATTGCCGCGCCGCCCCGTGCTGCTGACGATTGCTCCGGGAATGTAGAGCAAGGCATCGGGAGCTGAGACTGGATTGACCGTCTTCAGTTGCTCGCCGGTGAGCACCCCGACCGAGGTACCGGTTTGCTCCGGCGTGGCGGGGGTTGCGGTGGCGGAGACGACCACGGTTTGGGGCGTGGTCGCAAGCTTCAGTTCGATGTTGAGAGTTTCCGTCTTCGGAATAGTAACTGTCAGCGATTGCTCGGCGAATCCCGGGGCGAGCACTACCAGGCGATACTGCCCGTCTGCCAGATGAGGAAACGTCGCTGTGCCATCGCCAGCGGTGGTTTGCACGCCGACTCCGGCGTTATCGGTGATGCGAAACAGGCTGACCTGCACACCGGAGACGCGCCCGCCGGAAGGGCTTTCCACCAACACTTTGAAGTCGGATGCGAGGGCCGCCGTGGAGCACAGCAATGCGACGAGAAACCCACGAATAATAATGGTCGAGAGACGAACGCTGGACATGACACTCTCCTTTACACGCGAAAGGGTTTGGTGACGTAGTTCGCGCCGGTCTCCTGGCTGACGAGTTGCGATTGGCATCGCGGACGACGGCGGGGGCCTTCCCGTTTGCACAGTGGCCTTACGCCAAGACTCGCTTACAGTTGCGCGGCAGCGCGGGCTTCACACCCGCTTCCCAGTTCCGCCGGTGAGACGACGGAACGCGCGAACATGGATTGGCAAGGAACAATCCCGAACCAAGCTGGTTCAGGATGAGATTCGACTGTACTGAGCGGGGACGCGGGTGTCAATCGGGGCGTGCGGAAAACTGCGATTCCGCGAAGGCGGTGACGCGCTCCAGCGAGGCCTGCATTTCGGCATGACAGCGATCCAATGCCGCGTCGTCGGCGTCGGGCGGGACGAAGATGTTTTTCGCCACGCGTACATAGGCGCGCGAAAACGGTTTGGGAATGAGCATGGTGTCCCACGTCTTCAGGACCCAGGACTTCTCCACGGCAACGTAAAACGCAGTGATGGGGATGCCGGTGAGTCGCGCCAGCATCACCGGGCCCCTCTTGGCGACGTAGCGCGGACCGCGTGGGCCATCAATGGTGAAAGCTACGGCGCCTCCGGCTTTCACCATGGTCTCCATTTCCATCAGGCCGCGCTGGCCACCGCGCGAACTGGAGCCCCGCACCGGCACGAACCCGAAGCGGCGAATCACGCGAGCGATGTATTCACCGTCGCGGCTGAGGCTGGTCAGCACTCCGATATCGCGATTGCGAAACAGCCAAGTCGCCGGCAGCACGCAACGATGCCAGAAGGGATAAATGCCGGGAGTAACGTTGTCGAGGCCGCCAATGGAGCCCTCTTCGAAGGTGATGGTCATACGCAGCGTGCGGCCGATGAGGCCCACCACCGCAGACGCGACCCACGAAATCAGCGCGATCTGTATCCGCTGCGGGAGCGTGAGGCGGAGCGGGTGAGGCTCCCCGGCGGCTGCATTGGTTGAATTGGGCACGCGAGAATTCTAACCTGCGTAGCCGATACTGGCGGCAGCTCGGGTCTGTCGAGACTGTTTCCGAGGCAGTTCACAGATCCATGAAGTTGCGAACGATTTGCCGGCCATGCTCCGTAAGCACGCTCTCCGGGTGAAATTGCACGCCTTCCACCGCGAACTTGCGGTGGCGCAGTCCCATGATTACGCGTTCGCCGCCGCGGTCCGCGCAGGTGGCTGATATTTCCAACTCAGCGGGCAGGTCTTTCTCCTGAACGATCAGCGAGTGATAACGGGTCGCCGTCATGGGCGAAGGAATGCCGCGGAAAATTGACTTGCCATCGTGTTCGATGGAGCTGGTCTTGCCATGCATGAGAGTGGCAGCACGCACGACTTTGCCGCCGAAGGCTGCGCCAATCGCTTGATGGCCGAGGCACACGCCCAGCAGAGGCACGCGCCCCGCGAAATGGCGGATCAATTCGATGCTGATGCCGGCGTCCTGCGGGGTACACGGGCCGGGAGAGATGACGATGCGATCCGGATGAAGCGCTTCGATCTCGCCGATGGTTATCTGATCGTTACGGCGGACGGACACCTCGACGCCGAGCTCCCCGACGTATTGGACGAGGTTATACGTGAACGAATCGTAGTTATCTAAAACGAAGACCATAACTTCAGTTTCGAGTTTCTAGTTTAGCCGCTCACACTCTCACACGCCCGCAGCAACGCACTCGCCTTGTTCATGCACTCCTGGTATTCGCTTTCGGGATCGGAATCGGCAACGATGCCCGCGCCCGCCTGAACATAGGCGCGATTGCGATGCAGAACCATGGTGCGAATAGCGATGGAGGAATCCAGATTGCCCGCGTAATCGGCGTAGAGGACCGACCCTCCATAGACGCCGCGGCGCACCGGCTCCAACTCCTCGATGATTTCCATGGCGCGAACTTTGGGCGCGCCGCTCAGCGTGCCCGCCGGGAAGCAGGCTGCCAATGCGTCCAGCGCGTCGAGATCGCTGCGCAACTCTCCTTCCAGCGCGGAGACCAGGTGCATGACGTGCGAATACTTCTCCACGTACATCAACTCGCGCACTTTTACGCTGCCATATTCGCTCACCCGGCCCAAGTCGTTGCGCCCCAGGTCCACCAGCATCACGTGCTCGGCGCGCTCTTTTTCGTCGGTGCGCAACTGCGCGATCAGTTGTTCGTCTTCGGCCGGGGTTGCCCCTCGCTTGTGCGTGCCGGCGATTGGGCGATATTCCAGCTTTCGCCCGGACACGCGCACCAGCATCTCCGGCGACGCGCCTACAA
Source organism: Candidatus Korobacteraceae bacterium (assembly GCA_049522855.1). Classification (GTDB taxonomy): domain Bacteria; phylum Acidobacteriota; class Terriglobia; order Terriglobales; family Acidobacteriaceae; genus Bog-257. The sequence goes on along the minus strand of JBEKNL010000057.1, from coordinate 3,142 downwards.
CCTGCATGTCGTCCAGCTTCAGGTAAAACATGTACGGAGAAGGATTCACGGTGCGCAAAGCGCGATAAATTTGGAACGGCTCAGCGGGCAACTTGAAGTCCAGGCGCTGGGACAGCACGACCTGGAAGACATCGCCGGCGGCGATGTACTCCTTGGCACGGCGAACGCTGGCGACGAACTTGTCGTGCGAGGTGGCGTTGTGGACCTTAATCGGCTTCTTTCGGCCGCTGCTTGACCAGTCAAAATTTTGGGCGCGCACTCCGCGGGCCAGTTTGGCCTCGATTGCGGCAATGTCGGAAAGGGCGCGATCGTAGGCTTTACGCGGCGATTCCGCGCTTACATCGGCCGCAGCGATGATGTGCAATTGGTGCCGCAGGTGATCGAACGCCAGCAGCCGGTCGTAGAAGGTGAACACACAGTCCGGCAAACCAACATCGTCTTTGGCATGTTCGGGAAGGCGTTCGAACTGCCGCACCATGTCGTAGGCAAAGTATCCGACGCAACCGGACGTGAAGGGCGGCAAGTTGGGCAGCGTCGCGGGACGATATTGCCGCAAGCAGGTGCGCAACAATTCGATTATGCTGCCCTGACGGCGTTCCACCGAGGGGCCCCGCAGAATCTCCAGCGAACTGCCGCGCGCGGTGACGACCATTCGCGGCTGCGCGCCCAAGAAGGTGTAGCGGCCGATCTTCTCGCCGCCCTCGACCGACTCCAGCAGAAACGCGTATTTCTGCTTGGCAGCCAGGCCCAAGAAAGCTCCAACCGGCGTCAGCAAATCGGCGCTCAGGGTTTTCGCCACCGGGATGAGCGAGGCGTCACGGCTGAGTTGCAAGAAGCTTTTGTAGTCGGGAGTCACCATGTGATTGCGCGAGTTGCTGAGGTTATAGGGATTATACGGGAGCATTGCGGAGTCCAAACTGGTTAGTCGCTTCCGGCGCCGTATTCGCTTTCCCTCCGGACCCTGACAAGCGCCAATACCATGGCGCGTGCCCAGTGGCTGTGACCATTGTCACTGACTTGCGAGAAAAGTAGTGAGAACATAAATCGAAGTGTACGGACGCAAGTCTGTGCGTCGCGCACCTCTCCAGAGTCGGCCTCCCATTTCTCAACCTTGCATTGCGGCGTTAACGATGCAGGAGGCTGCCATGCGACATAAAGCTGCGAGTGTCTCAACCGCGAAGCCCGACGAAGGCTCGCTCGAATTGACCGAGGAGTTAATTCGTGTACGTGCGTATCAGCTTTACGAGGAACGGGGCTGTGAGCACGGTCACGACTTCGATGACTGGCTCCAAGCGGAAGCCGAAATATTTGGAAAGAAATCCGCTGCTGCGGCTGAAGCAGCGGATACCGAAGGCGGGAGCAGGGCGGCGGTCGCGTAAAGGCGGCTGTTGCTTACTCTCGCCGATTTCATCAAGGGTACTCACCCTCCGGCCAGAACCACAGCCGGGTGCTGGTTCGAAGCGAACCGAGCCCTGCGCCCAGCGACCACGGGGGACACCTGGGGGGTCCCCTGTCAGCAAATGGACAGTAGTTCCTCCAGCCGTTCCGCCATCAGCCGCTGTGGCGCAATCATGGATGCTCCTTCTTTTTCGCCCTAACCCCCAGTGCAAAAAGCACAATCATGGGAGCAAAAACAAGCACTGGTATTGGCCACAACAGTGAACTTACTAGCTTTCTCATAGTTCCACCCTCACGATCAGAGTCCAGATGCCATCGCTAGGTTTTGAGGAAATGCGCTCACCCGCTCGCACGTGATGCCAATCACAGTCCATCAGTGCGTCACACAAAAGCGGTGATCTGCGTCACAGATCAATGTTAAGAGGCGGAATCGAGATGGCTGAGCGCCCTGCGAGCTGAATCAACTCATGGCCGACGCTCACCGGCGGAAGTTCGACGCCGTGCTCGTGTGGAAGATCGATCGGTTCGGCCGTTCATTGAAACATCTGGTCAATGCCCTCGCGGACCTTTGCGCCTATGGCGTAGCCTTTGTCAGCTTCCGTGACAACCTCGACCTTAGCACTCCGTCCGGGCGCCTAATGTTGCAGATCATTGGCGCCATGGCTGAATTCGAGCGATCGCTCATACAGGAGCGCGTTAAGGCTGGCCTGCGAAACGCACGGGCGAAGGGCATGAGGTTTGGAAAGCCGCGCGCCCAAGTTGACGCTGCCCGGGTGGCTGAGCGGCTGTGCGCTCCCCTTGCTCACTGGGACCACGAAAGCCCGTCGCGACGCCGGGTTTCAGCGTCCAATTCATCGCGTCGTCGCTGCGACGGCGGGCGTTCTACGGCTTGCCAATTGTCCTCAAGAATTGGCCGGCGCAAATGCCTGACTTACCGATGCCGCAAAGCCGAGCAGTCAGTTGCCCTCAAATACCGCGAGGAACTGGCGGCAACCTCACAAAGTACTGTGTAGCAGCACCTCGTCTTTGGGCAAGCTTAGAACCGACCGCTGGGCGCTGCCCTTGCTCACATTGTTAGATAAGGGGACCAATACGAATGCCCCCTGAATCCCGTTCGTATAGGAAAATAGATCATGACCTCGGTGCGAATGGACAAATGGCTTTGGGCCGCCAGATTCTTCAAGAAACGAGCCTTTGCCACACGAGCCTGTGAACTCGGTAGGATTCAATCCAATGGGCAGCCCGCCAAGGCTGCGCGCGAGGTCCGGGTTGGCGACATGTTGCGAGTGACAAATGATGGTGGTGACTTTCAGGTGGAAGTGCTGCTTCTTAGCGAGATGCGCGGCCCGGCGTCTGTTGCACAAACGCTGTACCGCGAGACGGAGGCGAGCCGCGAGCTACGCCTGAAGCTGGCAGCGGAGCGTAAGGCGATGCAGAAGTTCGAAGAGTCGCCCACGAGCAGGCCATCCAAACGCGATCGTCGAAGAATCATCCAATTCCGGGACAGAGCCTGACCGCGGGCGAATGAGAATCAATGCGGAGTGATTTCAGGAAACTGACTGCTTCCGTATTGCCCACCATCGGGGAGTTGAAGCCTCAGTTCATGGGAAGCCCTGGTCTCGTCAAGTGAGTCTGCCACCGGCGATGCCGACCCACAGGGGATGAAACAGTTGTAGATCCTGTCGTAGAGTGTTGTTGCGCGTCGGCACAGAGGTCGTTCATTCCTTGGTGCGAGTGAGCCCGT
>JBEKNL010000056.1:0-24531 GCA_049522855.1 Candidatus Korobacteraceae bacterium | reverse complement strand
CTCAAGCTCACGCCCTGGGCCGCTTGTAGTTGCTCCTGCAATTCCATCAGGGTCAGATCCGGCTGCTGGCGGATTTGCTCCCGCAGCCACGCCTGCACCGCCGCCGTCACCCGGCTCTGCGGAATCGTGCCTGTACTCAGCACACGCTCTCCATGCCTTGCTAGACCGTAGCCGTCGCAAGATTCTTACAACTCCACTCGGACGTGAGCACCTTCGCCTTTACCGCCTCCCGGAGGTAAGTAATGACGGCGTAGCGCCACATATGCATCAGCGCGTCTTTCTCGAAGCGCAGTGGCGCAATCCAGCAGCCTTCCGACTCCTGCAGACCGCCGGCAGAGACCAGGATGTGGAGATGCGGATTGAAATTCAGACGGCGGCCGAAGGTGTGCTGCACCACCATAACCAGCACGCGAACACCATATCTGGCTTTCACCCATTGCTGTATCACCGCGGCTCCGAGCGCGGCCAGGTCATGGAGCAGATGGCGGTTCTGCTGAAAGATTGGCCAGAGACGGTCAGGCATCGTAAGCACGATGCCTGAATACGGGATGTTGGGGAGAGCGGCCCATTGCTCCCGTTGCCAAAGTTGCGTGGCTCGATGCCCACAACTCGGACAAGCTCTCGACTTGCAGGGGTGGTAAACGAATTTCTCCTCGGTTTCCGAGGCATAGACTTCCGCGCCCAAAGCAGGGGTCCTGCAATTGATCACTTTTTCGAAGTTCTGGCGGACGGCAGGACGGGTCTCGGCGCGATCCCAGTGACTTCGTGCACCGGCCAAAATCTGCCTTAGCGGCTGTTTATCGCGCACGTGAGTGGTAACTCCTCTTGTGATCCGAGGGCGCGGACCAGTTCTTCGGTCAGAAAGACAGTTCTTCCTGGTGCCCTTATCACAGCCACGCTGACCGCACTGAGTGTACTGAATTCAATCGCGGCCAAGTGCCTGACCAGACGACCCAGATCGGCTACGGTTAGTGAGCTTAGATCGGGTACGGTTGGTGAACTTCTCGACCGATGCCGCGAAACGAGAGTCCGTATGGTTTTCTTAACGCCCCTCTCGCTCTGATAGAGCCTCAAGGCCTCCCGCTGTTGTTCTGGTGATGCCTTGCTCCACCGCCATGCCCGATGGATTCGAATCTCTCCCCTGTGTAACGCCTGCAGGAGCTCCGAATGAGCAGTGACCGTCAGTTGCTTGACCTTGCTCACGTTTCCCACAGACACTCCTGCGGCGGCGGCAATTTCGGACCGGACATCTAGCCTTTCAGCTTCTGTCAATTTTGACGAACCTTTGTTCTGCCCACCGGCTCGCTGGTTCGACTGCGCCTTCTCTTTGAGCAAAGGTTCAAGCTCCAGTGCCAGGAGTACCCGGATAAAGTCGTTCAGGCCCTTCGAGCGGCGATGCCTCTGGAGTAGCCAACGAAGAGCGTCCGCCTCGGTCAGCTCGTATTCGATACAGGGGAGCGTCACTCGACCTTGTAGTCGAGCTAGCTCCCACCGGGCATACCCGTCGAGAATCGTGCGCTCTCGCGTGATTACGAGCGGCTCTTGAAAGGCGAGGTCACCTCGCTCAGCGAGTGCGGACAATTTGGAGGCTGGAACCGTGAGCTGATGCCGAACGTAACTTGGATGCGGGTGAAGCTCGTCCACGCGGTAGGTTACGAACTGGCGATGAACTTCCAGTGGTCGTCCAGTTTCGCTTCGTAGCTGTTCGTCAGATTGCACCTGCGCTGTGCCTCGCGCGACATTTCATCAGCTAGGTTGAGTGAATTGGCAGCCAAATAGCTTCGTTGCCTTCATGTGTGTTCCCATAAATTCTTCTGCCCGATGTGACTAAAATGTGACTTTTACAGCCACGCATCACCATGAATAACCATTACATGACTGTGTTACGGGATAGACCTGCGGGTCTTTTGGCTGGAGCGAGTTGATTTAGAATTAGCTACTTAGCGGAATAGTGAAAAGGTAGTGCTGTCTGGATTAGAAGATTCTCAATCTTCAAACCCGGGTTCGTTTCCCGGTAGCGCTACCAAACCTTAATGTTCCTGCAATCAAGTGCTTACCGCTTCTCTTCCGACAACCACAATTTATACCGTGTGCTCGGTTTTGTGCTCACGGCACAACTTCATTTCGTTTGTTGATGGCCTGTGGTTCATCAATACTAAACGCCGCCGAGTTTCGATGCAGGAGGCCCTTTCACTGGACAGCAGCGCTTTGCATGGCGTGGTCTTCGAACCGCTATGAGCGAGATCGAAGCCGAGCTTGAGTAGCTCGCCATGAATGCGGGGCGCTCCCCAGGTTGGATTTTCGGCAACTATTTGAAAAACCAAGGCTCGAATCTCTGGGCTCACCGGCTTTCGACCGCCCGTCGGCCGCGCTCTGGAAAGCCATTTCCAACACAGCCGGAAGCCGGCACGATGCCAGCCGACAACGGTTCTGGGTGTCACCTTCTGCTTGCTAGGCAAAAAGCCAACTTACACCCTCCTGCTTTTTACACAATCGAAGTTACGTCACCATGGTTACTCGAAATAGCGGATAATTTCCGTGACCCCGACAGGGCTATAATCGTGGCTTGCGCACTTCATTCCCATTACTACAGGAACCCACGTGAGTCATCAGCATTCGCACATGCCCGGCCAACCGCAGGCTGGGCCGCAGCCGCTTCCCGGAGTCAACAGCATCATTGCCGTAGGCTCAGGCAAGGGCGGCGTCGGCAAAACCACCCTGGCGGTGAACCTGGCCATCGCGCTGGCGCGCCTGGGCCACAAGGTCGGGCTACTTGATGCCGACGTGTACGGCCCTAACGTCCCAATGATGCTGGGCACCACCATGGCCCCGAGCGTGGTCGGCCAAGACCGCATTCTGCCGCCGGAACGTTACGGCCTGAAGGTGATGTCGGTCGGCTTTCTCAGTCCGGGCGACAAGCCTCTGGTTTGGCGCGGCCCCATGCTGCACTCCATCGTCAAGCAGTTTCTCGGCCAGGTGGAGTGGGGACAGCTCGACTACCTCATCGTCGATCTGCCGCCGGGCACGGGCGATGTCGTGATCTCGCTGACGCAAACTGTGCCGCTGACAGGCGCGATCGTGGTCACCACGCCGAGCGATGTTGCCTTGCAGGACGCGCGCAAAGCCCTCGAGATGTTCAGGCAGGTGAAGGTGGACATCATCGGCATCGTGGAGAACATGAGTTTCTTCATCTGCCCGCATTGCCAGCACGAGATCGACATCTTCTCCAAGGGTGGCGGAGCGCGCACCGCGCAGCAGTTCGGGGTGCCGTTTCTCGGCAGCATCGAAGTCGATCCCGACATCCGCAAGGGCGGCGATAGCGGCCAGCCCATCGTGCTCGAGGGGGACCAGTCCCCACATGCCAAGTCGCTATTCGCGTTCACCCAGCGGGTGATCGAACGCACCAAGGAATTGCAGGAAGCCGACAGCGGCAGCGTGATCGAGATTCAGTAGAACCCGCCCCCTAGCCAACATCAGGCTAGAACGGGGCACCCACATGCGACCCGCACGGGCCGTGAGGCTATGATGGCTGACCCTACTCTGCAGCAAAAGATCATCGACACTTGTGAAGCACGCTTTGACGCGCACAGCAACGACTGCAGCGGCTTTTTGAAGGCCGTGGCCGGCAGCCTGGGAGTCGCGATAACTGGAATGGCGAACGACATCGTAGATGAAATCCAGAGCGCGCCCTGGACGCCGCTGGGCGATGGCCTCGCGGCAGGGGCCCAGGCCGATCTCGGTTTTTTCGTCGTGGGAGGCCTGAAAGATACTCCGCATGGTCACGTCGTGGTGGTGGTGCAGGGGCCGCTGGCACACGGGAAGTATCCGACGGGATACTGGGGCCGCCTCGGCGCGACGGGAATGAAGAACACCACCATCAACTGGGCGTGGAATGCAGCTGACCGCGATCGGGTAACCTACGCCTACCTGGCGCTTCCTGCACAATGAGATCGAACACCCTGATGCAGAGCAGCTTACAGAAACTGGCCCCTCCCCGCCCTTCTACCGCGTCGCCGCCACGGAGCGCGACTTCGTTCTGACCGGCAACTTCGGCGTGAATGCAGTATTTCGCAGTGCAAGAAAAAGGGGCGGCGCGCTGCTGCGGCCACCCCGGTGTAGGTTATACAAACTGGTTCTTAGAAGGTAAAGATCGGGCCGAACTCCGAACGCCAATCGGTTGAGGTGCAGGTTGGCAACCCAGCGACCTTAGTGGTGCAGTGACCGGCGTGTTCACCGCTGCTGGCTGGAAGAGCATAGCCAGAGTACTGGCTCTCTTCAAAGGCGAACTGGACCCAAGGGTTCATCTTATAGAAGATGGTTGCACCTTTGAGCGTGTCCTTGATCGGCCCGCCACCGGCCGCACCAATGTCCTTGGCGTACCTGAAGTCATTGGCAACAGCCGCATCGATACCATACTGCAGGGTCGCTTGCCAGCCCGCATTCCGGCCCTTCGGCTCGGCATTGAACCAGCGCGAGAGTGGGAGTCCGAGCTGAACGAATCCGCCGTAGCCTCGTACCGGCTTCTGCGGGGCAGTGACTGCTGCCCCGGCAGCGTTGGTGCCAAAAACCACGGTTGAAGAGCGATCCACTGAGAAGCCGCTTGCGGTGCCGGTCAGCCCAGCCGCTTGGTTATAGTTGGACAAGGTCTCGCCACCGAAGAAGAACCGCAGGTCAGCTCCGTAGTAAGTGCTAGCCACCACCGTGACCCAGCGTGTGGGGAGTGAGATTGCTACCTGATTGCCGTAGCCGTTGCTGGTGACGTCAGCACCGTTGGGGAAGGCAGATTTGTAGGCGGTGGGAACTGCCGAGGCCAGCACGGTGGCCTGACGTCCCGTGTAGAAGCCGCTCCAGAGAATCTGAGCAGGAACTACGCCCGGAGCTTTGTCGAGCTGGAACTGGAGCACGACTCTGGATTCCATCTCGGGCTTACCCCAGTCAGCGCCCTGACGCTCGCCGTATCCCAACTGGTTGCCGAGCCCGTTGGTGACGCCGCAGGTTAAGCCTTCTGCTATTTGTGCGGAGGTGCAGATAACAGCATCGGCCGGAAGATTACCCTCGGAGGGCATCATGATCGCAAATTCGGGCGAGAGCTTCCAGTTACGCGAGCCGCCCAGCTTTTCCACGAGGCCGAAACGCATCTGCGGAGCGCGCTCGTAAACGTTGCCCCAGTAGGCGCCGAAGAACGTGGTCTCCAACAGGTTCATCATCGCGCTGGAGCCGAAAAGCGTCCAGTCTTGTCCGGCTTCGAAGAAGATGTCGGTGTTCGGCGCGGCGGTCCAGTCGATTCGTCCAAAGGCCAGACGCAACTGCAGCGCATTGCTGCGAATGCTGGAGACGTTGCGGTTGTCAGCACGGCTGAAGTTGCCCTCGAAATCAGCCTCGATCTGGCCGGTGACGGTGACATTTTTCGAGATATCCGGCCACTCGAACTTGGAACCGAAACGAGTAGCACGCGCCTTGAGATGGAATTCCGGATTCTTATTCGGGCCGGTATCGGCGGCGGTGAAGCCCGGTCTGGGAAAATCATCGCCCGTCGGATCAAGTGAGTCGTACGTCGCGGTGGACTTGATGAAGCCGTAGGGCAACAACCTGACCGCGCCCAACTTCAGGGCAGGCACCAGACCATCCTTAAGCGGCGGATCCAGCGAAAGTACCCGGACCGGCGCGTAGGCGGGAATGACTACCGGACCGGGGGCTTCTTTCGGTGCTGCAGCTTGGCCCGCGCCCGGAGTGGTGAGACTTGCATACTGAGTGGGACCTGATTCGGTATCAACTAGTGAGTGCAATGTATCTGCGTCCGCGGCGCTCTTCAGCTCTGCCGCTTCCGAGTCATTGACAACGCCTTTAGCCTTCAGCAGAAGCAGCAACTGCTGCATCCCTGCGGAACCTGACATACTTCGCAGACTGTTGGCTTCCGCCGTGGTCAGGATTCCCTTTTTTACCAGGAGATCGACTAAGGTTGGATTGATAACGGCTGCCGCTCCTACATTGGCGCCGCTGTTCGTGGTGGCGGCGCTGGTAGCCGCGTTGGTGGGATCCGCCGTGGTCGTGGCATTTGAGTCAGCGGCAACTAGCGCCACCGGAACCAAGAGACACGCGACCGCGAGCAGGCACACTACCGATGACCGGAAACAATCTCGCATCTTCGCCTCCAAGCAAGTGAGCGCAATTCAATACCAGACGGGAAAGCCTGGCGTCATCGGGATTCCTGATCGGTAAATCCCATCTGTGAATTGGCCTTGGAGGGGAACTGTAAGGGACAGTATGGGGAAGGCAGGCGGACATAGCTCACGCCTGAATGTGATGTTGATCACAATGCGGGTGTGAGCAATAATGTAACCCCCTTCGGGTGCAACTGTTAAGTTGCAGATTCTGAGCTAGTTAGTGGAGGAGGAAGTGGGCCACGCAGGCAACCTGGACCCGGTTGCAACTTTTGTGGGAGAACTCGCCTCACCAGCGGCGGTAGCCAAGGGTCAATACGGGTCTCAAGTCTGAAAGCGCGATCGCGCGGGCCTGTTTCTTTGCAGGAATGCGCTAGCGACGAAGCCCTTAAAGTCCCAGGTAGGCTCGCCGCACTTCGTCCATGTTGGCGACCTCGCGCGAATCGCCTTCAATCTCCACCCGGCCTTCGGCCAGCACATAGGTATAATCGCTCAGCGCCAGGGCGAGGTGCACGTTCTGTTCGACCAGCACGATGGTCAGTCCTTGCTTTCTCAGCTCTTTCAGCGTGAGGAACAACTGCTGCGCCAGCACCGGCGCCAGTCCCAGCGAAAGCTCGTCGATCATGAGAACGACCGGCTCCTGCATCAATCCGCGGCCCATCGCCAACATCTGCTGTTCGCCGCCGGAGAGGGTGGACGACCTCTGCTTGCGACGCTCCTGCAAGCGCGGAAAAGTATCGTACACGCGCTCCAGATTGTCCTTCTGCCGCTTACGCGCGCGATGCGAATACGCGCCCATCTCCAGGTTCTCTTCCACCGACATATCGGGGAAAAGCTGCCGGCCCTCAGGCACCAGGACCAGGCCGCGGCTGGCTTTGGCGTGCGGCGACATCCGGGTCACATCTTCTCCGTTCATCAGGACGCGGCCGCCCCAGCAAGGCACGCTGCCCATAATGGTGCGCAGCGTGGTGGTCTTGCCCGCGCCGTTGGCGCCTATGACCGTGGTCATCTTGCCCGCCTGCACCTGCAGCGATATGCCCCACAGCACCTGCACCTCGCCGTAGCCAGACTCGAGTTTCTCGATCTGCAGAACGGCGTCCATCAGTTATTCTCCTTGAGTTTTTCCGCGATGTCCGGGTCGCCCAGGTAAGCTTCAATCACCTGGGGATCGCGCGCCACCTCATCGGGATGTCCTTCGGCGAGCTTCTGGCCGAAGCTCAACACCACTATGCGGTCAGAAAGACTCATGATGGCCTGCATGACATGTTCGATCATGAACACCGAGATGCCGCTGTCGCGGATGTCTCGCACAATGCCGATCATGTGAGTGATTTCGGTGGGATTCAACCCGGCCAGCACTTCGTCCAGCAGAAGCAGCTTGGGACGCGCCGCCAGTGCGCGGGCCACCTCCAAACGCTTCTTGCCGGCGATGGTCAGGGAACGCGCCGACATCTCGGCACTCTTGGCCAGTCCGACGCGTTCCAGCACTTCCAGCGCCACTTTCCGCGCCGGCTTGAGGGCCAGATATTCGCGGCCGAAGCAGGCGCCGACGGTCACGTTTTCCAACACCGTCATGTCCTGCAGCGGCTTCACAATCTGGTGCGTCCGCGCCAACCCAAGGTGGACCACCTGGTTGGGAGAACAATTGGTGATGTCCTCACCGGCAAACTTTACCGTTCCTTTGTCTCCCTTGTAGACGCCGTTCACAACGTTGAACAGCGTAGTCTTGCCAGCGCCGTTGGGGCCTATCAACCCCAGAATCTCGCGTTCGCCGAGGCTGAAGCTCACATCGGAGACCGCCAGCAGTCCGCCAAAGCGTTTGCTTACGCCGCTCACTTCCAGCAAGGCAGTCATTCGATCACCTTGCGGGCGCGCGGCACCAGGCGATAGAGCCAGCCGATCAGTCCGCCGGGCGCAAACAGGACCACCAGCAGTAAGAGTCCGCCGGCAATCACCAGTTGAAAATTAGAGAGCTTGGGAGACGTCAACAGATACGAGCGCAGTTTCTCGTACAACCCTCCGCCTAACGCCGCGCCGACCACCGTACCTTTGCCGCCGAGCATCAGCATCACGATTCCCTCCAGCGAGAGCATGAATTCAAATGCAATCGAGGGATCGATCATGCCGTTCTTGTAGAACATCAGCGCGCCCGCTACCGCCGGAAGAAATGCGGACACGCTGTAAATGATGGCCTTGAACACGGTGGTGTTAACGCCTAGAACCACAGCCGCATCTTCATCTTCGCGGATGGCGAACAGACCGAGGCCGAATTTCGAGATCTTGATGCCCAGACTCAGGATCATCGACAGCGCCATCACGCCGATCACCAGGAAGTAGGTCATCCAAAGAGCATGACGCGCTCCGCCCAACCTCTCGTATGCGGAGAAGTCGACATACATGCCCGTGGATCTTCCCCAGGGATCGAAGTTGGCGACGAAAGATTGCACAGCGAGCAGCACCCCGATCGTGGCCAGCGCGAAATAGGCGCCCCGCAATCGAAGAATGCCCATCCCTAACGCCAGGGCGAACAGGCTGACCACCACACCGGCAGCCAGCGAGGCTGGCACCAGGTTCCAATTTCGCACCGTCGCGAGATAGAGTCCGACGTAGCCGCCCAGCCCGTAAAACACAATGTGGCCGAAGTTCACATACCCGGTGTAGCCGATCATCAGGTTCAGGTTGCTGGCCAGAATGACGGCAATTGCAACCAGGATGAGGTCTTCGCGCATGGACACATCGTTGGCATGGAACGGAATGAACGCCATCAGCGCAGCAAAAATCAGGATCAGCCAGAAGACCGGGCGCCGCAAGATCATCATGCCGTGGCCCTCGCGAAAATGCCTTTGGGGAAGGCTACCAGCACTACCACAAACAGTCCGAACTCAATCAGCGGGATCCAACTGACGGCGATGAAGGGGGTCACCGCTCCTTCCAACAAGCCCAGCAAAACGCCGGCGGCGAGGGCTCCGAGCGGCTTGCCCAGCCCAGCCAGCACGGTCACCACGAAGCTCTTCATCTGGTAACCGGCGCCGGAAAGAATGGTGAAGGGAAACAAAGTTGACACCAATGCGCCCGAAGACGCGGCCAGCGCGATGCCGATGGCAAACGCCAAGGCCAGCACCATGGTCGAGGAGATGCCCATCAACTCGGCCGCTTCGCGGTTGTCCGCCACGGCCCGGATGGCCTTGCCGGGCCGGGTGCGATACAGAAATAGCTCCAGCGCCAACGCAATGATGACGGCAGCGGTGGCTGCGGCAATGTGGTTCCCGGTGAAAGTGTAGGCTCCCACGGTAAAGCCGCGCAGCGTGAAGTTCACGTTGTAGGGACTGGTACTCCAAATCGCGGTGCCGATCCCAATGATCATCATGTTCACGGCGAAGGTAGACAGCAGGCTCGACAACTGGGAGCGGCCGATTACCCAATGTACGGAGATCCAGTAAATCAGAAGACCGAGCAGCAAACCCGCCGCGATCACGGGTAGCAATAGTATGTAAGCATTCACCGGGAAGGCGGCGAACAAAATGTACATGCCAAACATACCCAGCGCGATGACTGAGCCATGGGTCAGGTTGATGACATCCATCACTCCCCAGATCAAACTGAGGCCCATAGCGGCCAGCCCATAGACCGAGCCGATAAGCAGGCCATCAATCATGGAAGCGAGAATGCCAGACATTTCTCACCCTTTGCGCCGCATCGTTCGCCGGTGTGGCGCGCAAAGTTCGTCAATCAATGTACTGCAAAATTAGTGGATCGGATACACCAGATTGGCGCTCTTGGCAGCCAGCGGCCAGACCACTTGCTTCACCAGCTTGCCTGACTTGTCCTTCTGCCATTGCGCCAGGACCATCGCATGGCCCACCTGCAGACCATGGTCATTGGCCGCGGTCGAAAACTTGCTGCGGCCATAGAACGTTGTGATGTCGGTGGCATTCAGCGCCGCCGCCACTTTCGCCGTGTCGGTGCTACCTGCCTGTTCAATGGCGCGTTGCAGGACCAGGCCGGACGCGTAGCCGCCCGCCGATTCGTAACTGGGCGGAGCGTTGTACTTGGCGGTGTACGCCTTGGCAAAATCGGCGCCGCTGGGTCCATATTGCGCCTTGAAGGCGGTCTGGGGCTCCCACTGCGAGGGCACGATCACGCCCACGGCTGCATCGCCCAGCTCGCCCCACTGCGGACTATCCGGCGCCACCAGCAGGGTGACCATCTTCAGCGGGACTTTGTGGCTGTAAACTTGCCGCGCCAGGGTGGAACCGTCGGCGTAGTGCCCTCCACCCAGCAGGACGGTGGACTTCGACGCAATCACCTTGTCGATAATGGCGCTAAAGTCGGTGGTGTTCGGGGCGTAGGCTTCGCTGAAAGCCACGTTGAATCCGAGCTGCTGGGCATAGGCCTTAGCGGGATTGACCACCGCTACCGAGAACGAGGAGTCCTCATAGACGAACGCAACCGCCGCCTTCGGGTCCTTCGTCTTCAGCATGTCCAGCACCCCCTTCAGGTATTCCGCTCCTGGGGTGAACATCTGGAAAAGGTAATGATTGCCTAGGGTATAAGTCTTGCCTTCGGCAGCGCCGGTGGTCAGCATGATCTTTTCATACTGCTCGGTCACGATGGCGGCCGTGGCGGTCAGACTCGACGAGTATGGGCTGAACAGAAAATCGGCCTTGTCTTGCAGGATCATGCGCGAGTAAAGCTGCTGCACGCGCTTGCTGTTGGATTCGTCATCGTAGCTGACGAACTGGACCTTGTAGCTCTTGCCGCCCGCCTTGATGCCTCCGGCAGCGTTTACCTGATCGCGCCAGAGTTCGAAGCCGTGTAGCTGCTCCACGGAGTCCACATTGAGGGCCCCCGTGTTGGAGACGGTGAAGCCCAGGGTAAGGTTTTGGGCAAATCCTGTTGTGACGAAGAGGGCAACAACCAGAAGGATGGGGAGTACAAGTCGTTTCACGGTTCACCTTCTCGGATAGTCTAGTCTTAGGGTGGTTGAAAGCGTACGGCGAAGATTGCCCAACCCCCTATGACAACAGTCACTTGCGAATGTGATTCTCCTCACAATAGGGGCGGAAGGGTGCGGCGGCAGCCAAGCATCGTGACACGGCTCGCCGGTAGGGCTTTCTCTGCCGCCAAGAAATTTGGGAACTCTGGGTTCACGCTCCAGCAATAGTCTGTAGACCGTTAGTTTTGACTAAGTCAGGTTGTGGCGATGGACCGCAACACAAAACTTAACACTTGTGTTACCAGACTTTACCGTCGAAATCGCGTTGCCTGGGTTCCAATACATGACAGAAGAACTGTCAAGGAGGAGTTGAGAAGATTATGAAAACCAAGTTTTGGAGCGTCGCTGTAGCGTTGTTAGCGCTGGTGCTGTGCGGCGCGGCGATTTTTTCGTACGCGCAGCAGAACGATGCAGCCGGTGCTTCGGGATGGAGTGGGCACCGGCATGGCCACCTGGGCTTTATGGCCCGCGAGCTTAACCTGACGGATGCCCAGAAGCAACAGATCAAGACCATGATGCAGTCGCAGCGCGCCACCCTACAGCCGCTGATGCAGCAACTTGCGGAAAACCGCAAGGCCATGCTGGCCGCCACGGCCAACGGCGCCTTCGACCAGGCCAAGGTGCAGGCGATTGCCAATCAACAGTCGCAAGCGATGGCGCAATTGATGGTCCAGAAAGCGTCCATCCAACACCAGATCTACACCCAGGTGCTGACGCCCGATCAGCGCACCAAAGCCGACCAGATGCGCGAGAAGCAAATGGCCCGCATTGACCAGCGTCTGCAAAAGTTTTCGCAGCCGCCAACGGAGGCGACACAGCCGCAGTAACGTCAACAGCCTTGGGGGTCATCCTGATTGCCACCAAGGGAAGAGAATTAACCACGGAGGCACGGAGATCACTGAGATAAAACTCCGTGCCCTCCGTGTCTCAGTGGTAATGATCCTCGACGGACAAAGCCTAAGGCTGCTGCCCGGCAATCAGTGCACCATCGCCGCTCCGGCTTTGCCTTTCGGCTTCCTCAGCAGGAACAGGAACGGAATCATGGCAACGAACATCAAGGCCATGAAGAAAAACGTGTCGTTATAAGACAGCATTGCCGCCTGCCGTTGTACCATTCCCCACATTGACTGATAGGCCTGCTGGGTTGCAGTGGCGGCACTCGAACCCTGGCCCATGAATAATGCTTTCAGGCTTTCGAACATCTTCTGGGCTGCGCTACTTTGCGGATACACATGCGCACTCAGTGTGTTGATGTGCTTCTGCTGATTGCGGAACTGCAAGGTCTCGACCGAGGCGATCCCGATGCTGGCGCCGATGTTTCGCATCAGGTTGAACAAGCTGGTGGCATTGCCCATGCGCTCATTCGGGATACCGCCATTGGTGATGGTGGTGAGCGGCACGAAGACAAAACCCAGCGCTGCACCTTGAATCAGGAGCGGCCACCAGAAATCCACGGAAGCTACGTCCAGACTGAACCGGGAGAGCGACCACATGGCATAGGCGGAGGCTACCAGGCCGACCCCAAGCAACTTCCGCTGATCGAATTTGCCGATCAAGCGCCCGACAATCGGCATAATCAGGAACGACGCCAGGCCGCGCGGCAGGTTGGTAATACCGGCGTGCGTCGCCGTGTAGCCCAGCAGGACTTGCATCAGCAGCGGCAATAACACCGTGCTGCCGTACAGCACGAAGCCGATCAGGGTCATCAGAAATGTGCCGATGGCAAACGAGCGATACTTGAACACTGTGAGGTCCAACACCGGGTGGTCGGCTTTCAGTTCGCGAATAATCAGCGCCGTCAGTCCGCCTACCGCCAGGATGCAGAGCGTAACGATAAAGCGCGAACCAAACCAATCGGCTTCCTGCCCCTTGTCAAGCATGATCTGAAGGCTTCCGATGCCCACCGCCAGAAGGCCAATTCCCCAATAGTCGATGCCGGTTTTTTGACGCCGCAGATAAGGCGGATCGAAGATGAACAGCTGCGTCAGGACCAGGGAAGCGACACCGATCGGCACGTTGATGTAGAAGACCCAGCGCCAACTGTAGTTATCGGTAAGCCAGCCTCCCGCCACCGGGCCGAGCATGGGCGCCACCACGATGCCGAGGGCCCAGAATGCCATCGCCTGGCCGCGCTTTTCGGGGGGGAACGACTCCAACAGGATCGCCTGCGAGAGCGGTTGCAGTCCGCCGCCGCACGCGCCTTGAATCACGCGACAAAAAATGAGGAATGGCAGCGAGGGCGCCAGCCCGCACAGAAATGACGCAACCGTGAATCCGGTCACCGAGAGCATCAGCAGCCGTTTTCTGCCGAAGCGGCCCGCCAACCAGCCGGTCATGGGAAGGATGATGGCGTTGGCGACCAGGTAAGAGGTAAGCGTCCAGGTGGCTTCGTCATTGCTGGCCGACAAGCTGCCCGCGATGTGCGGCAGC
Organism: Candidatus Korobacteraceae bacterium; assembly: GCA_049522855.1. Lineage (GTDB taxonomy): Bacteria > Acidobacteriota > Terriglobia > Terriglobales > Acidobacteriaceae > Bog-257. The sequence goes on along the minus strand of JBEKNL010000056.1, from coordinate 10,944 downwards.
GAAACATTGACCACGGTGGTGTCCAGCACTTCCATAAATGTGCTCGACATGACCGCGATGGCAATCAGCCACGGATTGATGTCCCGATGTTCTCTGCTTCCGATCAGCCCCATTCCCGTGTGTCAGTCTCGTTTTCCCAAGATGATCAGCAATGTAATAGTTTTGTCATTTCAACCAGAGTGTCACACATATCACAGAATCGATACCAGCGGTTCCCTACGATAAAGTCATGGTTTCGACATCAAACTCTGTTTGGATTACTCCACATCCCAAAGGGACTCAGGCGCGGGTGCTGCTGAGCTCGGTGTTCGGCCCGTATGCGCAGGACGACGAATTCGGCAGTCGTTCCATCAATCCCATGGAGTTGTATCACAACCAGGTCACGCGCGAGCAAGGCAGCTTCTCTCTGCGCATGTTCCACCGCTCCTGGGGACTGATGATGATCCAGCGCAACATCTCCGCGCCCAGCACGCTGCTCGACTTCCCCACCCTCAACGACTTCCAGCGCGAACTTACCTCCTCCGAATACGACATTGTTGGAATTTCTGGGATCATTCCGAACTTCGGTAAGGTGCGCGAGATGTGCCGCCAGGTCCGCCGCCTGTCGCCCAACTCCATCATCGTCGTGGGCGGACACGTCGCTGCCATCCCCGGACTGGATAAGCTAATTGATGCGGATTACATTGTTCGCGGCGAGGGCATCTCCTGGCTGCGCCGTTATCTGGGCGAAGATCCCGAAGCGCCGATTGCTCATCCGGAAATCGTCTCCGGCTTTGGCTTCCGCGTGCTGGGAATGCGTGTGCCCGATAGTAAATGCGATACCGCCGCGACTATCATTCCATCGGTCGGATGTCCGCTGGGATGCAACTTCTGCACTACTTCTTCCTTCTTCGGCGGTAAAGGCAAGAGCATTCACTTCTACGAAACCGGAGATCAGCTCTTCGATGTCATGCAACAGATGGAGCGTTCCCTGGGCGTGAATTCGTTCTTCATGATGGACGAAAACTTCCTGTTGAATCGTCCGCGCGCTATGCAACTTCTGGTGCGCATGAAGGAAGCGGGCAAGAGCTGGGCGCTCTATGTTTTCTCGTCGGTGAATGCCATCCGCAAGTACAGCATAGAAGAACTGGTGCAACTGGGCGTTTCGTGGATCTGGGTGGGACTCGAGTCGCCCAACTCCAGCTATGTCAAACTGAAGAATTCCGATACGCGAGCGCTGGCGACGGAGCTGCGCCAGCACGGCATCAAAATCCTGGGTTCGACGATTGTGGGCCTCGAGCACCACACGCCCGAGAACATTCATGAGGAGATCGAATACGCGGTCTCGCACGGCACCGACTTCCACCAGTTCATGCTATACACGCCGGTGCCGGGCACTCCTCTATTCGCCCAAATGCAGCAAGAGGGCCGCATGCTCGACGACGTTGACCTGGCTGACATTCACGGGCAGTTCAAGTTTAACTACACGCACGCCGCCATCTCGCGCGACGAATCGAAAGAGTTTCTCGACTGGGCCTTTCGGCATGACTTCGAGCGCAACGGTCCCAGCTTGTTTCGCATTTGCCAGACCATCTTCCAGGGATGGAAGCGCTATCACAACCACCCCGACCTGCGAGTGCGGCGGCGCTTCGCGCAAGAAGCCATGAAGTTGCGCACCACCTACAATGCTGCGCTCTGGGCCATGGAGAAACGGCTTCGCACGACCAATCCCGCGGTATCGAAACGCATTCGCGAGCTACGGCGTGAAGTCGAAGGCGCATTTGGAACGTTCACACGAGTGGTGCGCCGCGTGGTCGGCCCGGTGTTGCTATGGACTTCGAAGCGCGAAGACAGGCGGCTGGCCAAAGGCGTGACCTACGAGCCGCAGACGTTCGTCGAGCGTCGCAACTGGATAGCCGACAAGCTACGGCACACCGCGGACGTCATCACCATGCGCCCGCGCCATAGCGAGCAGCCGTTGACCAACATCGCGGCCGCACGCGTCGCGGTTGATAGCCTTAGCCAGGTGACCACCGGCGATTGAACAGACTCTTGGTGGGAGCCCCCTGCTTCAGCAGGGGGAGCTGGACTTTAGTCCAGCGGAGAAAGAGCGATTCTTGAAATGGGCTTTAGCCCTGGGTTTCCCGAGGCCAGCGCTAAAGCGCAGGATCAAAGTCGAAACTTTTCCGGAGCGCTGAAGCGCTCCTTCCCCCGCATAAATGCGGGGGCTCCCACCCGATCGAACGCCGACTCTGGACCCACCCTAGATCGCAGCGCAAATCGCTTTCACTTCGGTGTAAAGCTCCAACGCTTCGTGGCCCATCTCGCGGCCCCAGCCTGACTGCTTATATCCGCCGAAGGGTAGCGCTGCATCGAAGACGTTGTAGCAGTTGATCCACACCGTGCCGGCGCGCAGCTTCTCGGCAATCCGGTGGGCCTTGCTGATGTCGCGGGTCCACACCGCCGCCGCCAGGCCGTATTCGCTCTGGTTGGCTTCGGCAATCAGCTTGTCCACATCGCGGAAAGGCATGGCGCAAACCACCGGCCCAAAGATCTCCTCGCGGACAACTTTCATGTCGGGCTTGGTCTTTACCATCACCGTGGGCTCCACAAAATATCCCGACCCCGGCCGTTTGTGTCCGCCCACCACGGCTTCGGCGCCTGCGTGCAGCCCGCTCTCCAGATAGCTGCAGACGCGATTCATCTGCTCTTCTGACACCAGCGGCCCCATCGAGGTTTCAGGATCGAAACCGGGTCCTAGTTTGATCTTCTTGGCCTGCTCGGCCACGCCATGCACCACGTGATCGAAAATGCTCTGCTCGATGTACAGCCGCGATCCAGCGCAGCAGCATTGACCATGGTTGAAGAAGATGGCGCCCGCCGCTCCGGGGATGGTCGCCTTCATGTCGGCGTCCGCGAAGACCAGGTTGGGCGACTTGCCGCCCAGCTCCAACGAAACTTTTTTCAGATTGCCGGCCGCCGCCTGCAAAATCAGCCTGCCGACCTCGGTGGAACCGGTGAAGGCGATTTTGTCCACGTCAGGATGCGACGCCAGCGCCGCTCCAGCGGTTTCGCCGTAACCCGGCACCACGTTCACCACACCGTCTGGAAAACCCGCTTCGGCAATTAACTCGGCCAGCAACAGCGCGCTCAGCGGAGTCTGTTCTGCCGGCTTCAAGACCACGGTGCAGCCGGTCGCCAGCGCCGGTCCCAGCTTCCACGCCGCCATCAACAGCGGAAAATTCCACGGGATGATCTGTCCCACCACTCCGACGGGCTCGCGCCGGGTGTAGGCAAAGTACTTCACGCGCTTCGACGAGGCCGAAATCGGAATAGTGTTGCCCTCGATCTTGGTGGCCCAACCCGCCATGTAGTGGAACAGATCGGCCGCCAGCGGCACATCGGCGACCCGCGCCACCGTCAGCGGCTTGCCATTGTCGAGACTTTCGAGCTGCGCGAATTCTTCCAGGTGCTCTTCGATCAAATCGCCCAGCTTCCATATGACACGGCCACGCTGCGAGGCCGTCATCTCAGGCCAGGGGCCGCCCTCGAAGGCCTTGCGCGCCGCTTTCACCGCGCGATCGATGTCCTCGCGATCGCCTTCGGCAATGTGCGCCAAGACTTCGCCGGTCGCCGGGTTATAGGTCGGGAAGGTTTTTCCCGAGGCCGCCTCCACCCACTTTCCATCGACGAACATCTTGCGCGGGCGGCTGACAAATTCCTGAACACGATTGTGCATTTGCGTCGTGCTTACTGCGGTAGACATAACAACCTCCTCATGCCGAACGCCGCCGCCGGAGCTGCGCGCGATCCATCGCCATTAGAAAATGCTAGCGGCTGAGCGGCAGGCGTCGATCCTACATGCCGGGCAAAGTTTATCAGAGGTTGGACTTGGGTGCTCCAAAGGCGGAGCACTTGGCGGAAAACACCGGGACTAGCCTCCGCTGGCTTGCGCGCGGGCCTGTTCCACAGTAGAGGCAAAGGTGAAGAGCTGGTCCACCTTCGTAACTTTCAACGAAGTCAGCAGCCGTTCGTTGGCGCCGACGAGGATTAGCTTGCGGCCCGAGCTTTCCCTCGAAACGTGGGCCCCTACCAGGCAACCGATTCCCGCCGAATCAATATATGGCATGTCGGCCACGTCGAGGATCAGCAGATTGGCGGAGTTTGACCTGACCTCGGTTTGGAGCGGGAAAAAATTCCCTAACAACAGCGGACCATGAACACGGAGGACCACATCGGTCCCACTGGCAACTTTCTCTATTTGCAGTGGCTTATCTTGCATAGCCACTGATTTTATAGCCGCGGCCCAGCCCCAAATGTTAATTTCCGGTTACGGGAGCGACTGCGACCGCAGCAGCGACCACATACTAATGCGGATGGACCGTATCCGTGCTGGACGGCATCTGCGTATGCGTTACGTCGTTGCTACGCGAAGCATTTGGAGTTGAGCCATGGCCGCGCGCTGCTGACGAATTGCCGGTTGCAGCCACCCGTGTTTGCGCTGCGCTGCCGGCAGACGGCGCACTCTGATGTTTAGTCTGGACAGGTGGGTGAAAGACGTGATGGTCACGCCCCTGGTAGCGTTGCGCCAAAAGAGGCATCGCCAACAACAGGGTCATCGCCAGAACGGAAATCTTAACTGGGCCCAGGGTGCTCATAAAGCTTGTAGAAGTATTGTAAAGCAGTCACCAATTTAAGCCACAGCGCCGCCGGTGTCCACTGCGAAGCGCTGTCCCGCCTGCTACTTTCGCGGTAGCCACCTATCCTTAGGAGGCCGAGCGTTTGCGGCTGGTTTTCCCAAAGCGGTGCTCAAAGTTTCGCATGTCCACCCGCTTGCCACGGAAGCGTACACCCTCCGATTCGAGCAGGAAGCGCTGCTCCAGAGCGAATTCGCCGGGCATCGCAGTCCGGCCTCCCGAGCCCAAGACGCGGTGCCAGGGCAGGCCGTCCACCTGCTGTAGAACTCGTCCAACGTGGCGGGCACAGCGCGGATAACCGGCGGCGGCGGCGATTGCCCCATAGGTGCTGACCCGACCACGCGGGATCTTGCGGATAGCGTCACAAATGGCGTTCACAAGAGGCGTTTTTGCGGGGCGCTCAAGTTTCATCGGCCAAGTTAAGATACACCCATGGCTAAAGCGACTCGCGATCCGGTAGCGCGTTTTTCCGATAGGGCGGAGGACTATGTAAAGTACCGTCCCCATTATTCGCAAGACGTGGTACAGGCGGTTGAGCAAGCCTGCGGACTGCGTCCCGAGCACATCATTGCAGATGTCGGTTGTGGTACCGGGCTGACGGCGAAGATATTCCTGGAGAACGGCAATCGCGTGGTGGGAGTCGAGCCCAATCGCGAAATGCGCATCGCCGGCGAGAACTACCTGGCGGCGTATCCCAACTTCAGCATGGTGGATGGGAGCGCCGAAACCAGTGGGTTGGCTGACGCGAGCGCTGACTTCGTCATCGCTGGGCAGGCGTTCCACTGGTTTCGGCCCGACGATACGCGCGTCGAGTTCGCGCGCATTCTGAAGCCTGCTGGATGGGTGGTCCTGGTTTGGCACGATCGCGACACAACCTCCAAGCCGTTTCTGCGCGCCTACGAAGATTTCGTGCTGCGTCATTCCACCGATTACGAACAGATCGCGCACAAATACCTGGCCACCTACGACGCCTTGCAACGCTTCTTCGCTCCCGAGGAAGTGCGGTTGATCGAACAGCGCAATCAGCAGGAGCTTGACTTCGACGGTCTGCGCGGCCGATTGCTGTCCTCGTCGTATGTGCCCAAGACTGGCGAAAAGCACGAAGCGATGATGCACGAACTGCCGCATCTGTTTTCGTCCCACGCCGAGAACGGCCGCGTCACCCTCGAGTACGACACCAAGATGTTTTACGGACACCTGCAGCGATGAGCATCGCGCAACAAACAGCGACTGGCGCCGTGGTCCTGCGCACCGAGCATTTGGGGCGCCGCGTCGGAGACGTCTCGGTCGTCACCGACATTTCCCTGGATGTGTACCACGGCGAGATGCTGGGTATCGTTGGGGTCAGTGGCTCGGGTAAGAGTTCTTTGTTGCGATTGCTGAACCGTCTCGATGAGCCGACCAGCGGTACCGTGTTTCTCGATGGCCAGGACTACCGCCAGTTCTCCCCGCGCGAGCTGCGCCGCCGTGTTGGCATGGTGACGCAACGTCCCTTCCTGTTTCCTGGCAAGGTGGCCGGCAATATTCGCTTTGGGCCGTCGCAACGCGGCGAGGTTGTGGCCGACGAAGACATCGCTCGCTTGCTGGAGCGTGTCGGCCTGCCCGGTTTTACTGCACGCGAGGTCACCAACCTTTCCGGCGGCGAGCAGCAACGCGTCTCGCTGGCGCGGGCGCTGGCCAATCGTCCCGAGATCCTGCTGCTCGATGAGCCGACATCGGCACTCGACGAGCAAGCGAAGATGGGCGTCGAACAGTTGATTTGCAGCCTGGTCAAGGACACATCGCTGACCTGCGTGATGGTCACGCACGACCGCGACCAGGCGCGGCGCATGTGCGATCGGATTGCTCTTCTGGAAGCCGGTCGCCTCATTCAATATGGAAAACCGGCGGAGGTGCTGGATGCTTAAATCGCTCTTCCACACGCAACTGACGCTTGGCTTCGCTCAGGCCGGCATTGCTTCGGTGCTGGCTTTGGCTGTTGTTCTGCTGGCGCGACGCCGCAACATTCATCTGGAAAGCGACGCCGCGATTGCGCTGCTGCGCGGCATTGTCCAGATTGTCGCCGTGGGATCGATCCTGGCTCTGCTGCTGAAGAGCCCTCGCTGGACCAGCGTCTTTCTGTTGACCGGCATGATCCTCGCGGCAGGTTCAATCTCAGCCAGGCGCGCCAAAAACATTCCCGGCGCGCGCAAAGTGTCCACGTATTCGATTGCGGCCGGCGCTGGATTGGTGACCGCCATCATGACCTGGGCCGGAGTGATCGACACCGCCATCACTTCGCTCATCCCCGTGGGCAGCATGATCATCGCCAACGCCATGAACACCAATGGACTGGCATTGAACCGTTTTCGCTCGGAAGTGCTGGCCCATGCCGGCGAGATCGAAACCGCGCTCGCGCTAGGTGCTGCGCCCGAGCACACCGTCGCGAGCTACGCCGAGTCCAGCATCCACGCATCGCTGATTCCGGCGATCGACAACCTGCGCTCGCTGGGGATTGTATGGATTCCCGGGCTGATGACAGGAATGTTGCTCTCCGGCGCTGACCCGCTATATGCAGCCATCTATCAGTTCGTGGTGATCGCGATGATTCTGGCGTCGTCGGGGCTGACTTCGCTGCTGAGCACGCTGATGATTCGCAACCACGCGTTCTCGCCAGCGGAACAGTTGGTGTTGAAAAGCAGTGGTTAGCGGTTCGGGTTAGTGGTTAGTGGCTGACCCGTTGGTCCACGCCAGCCAGCAGTGGCAGGAACACTATACGAAGGACAACAAACTTACGGCGCAAATGAGTGAGAACAGAACGCTCATAATTTCTCTTCTGCACACGTGTGACCCTGCGTGCTTCCGGCAAACCAATTGCAGCACTTGGCCAATAAGCCCCGGCTAAAGAGTTCGTAAGTTTTTCATAAAGAGGGTGATGGACGCGTGCGTAAAAAGAAAGCACCCCGCGGGCTTTTCCCAGAGCGCGAGGCATTGCCGATTGAGTTCTTGGATTGGCGTCTAGCTATTTCTTCTTGCGACTGCTGTTCACAACTCGCAGGTTGTTCGTCATCTGGAAGGTGCCGGGGACCTGATTGGCGCGCATGCCCGCCAGGTTCTTATCGATTTCGTTATCCACCACTCCTTCGAGCGTGACCCGTCCACCCTTTACGATGATGTGGATGGGCGGAACGGCCATGCCGCCATACTTAAAGAGTGGGCCATAGCTGTAGATGCTCCGGTAAACGGCGCGTCGAATGCGGTCGTCCATTGGGCTGGGCGGAAGGACGTCAATGTTGTTGACCACCTTCTCCACGCCTTCGATCCGCTTCACGGAGTTCCCGGCGTCGGATTTCACAACCGGCTCCACCACCTGTCCTTCCAGAGTGACGGTACGCCCGTCAATGCGGAAGACCAGATTGTCAAACACACCGTAGTACGGCAGCATGATTAACTCATGGCGCACTTCCCGGACAAGCCGGTCCTGGCTCTCAGGAGTGAGCGCCTCATTGGCTGCCTGCGATTGCGCAGCACTGCTCGGTTGGGTCTGGACAGACTGGTCGTTGGACGGGGCGGGCGGCGTCTGTTGCGCGCTACCGAGAACTGCGAAACACAGCAAGGCCAGGAAGGCGAAACCCAGGGTTCTGCAGGCTTTATGCATATCTCCTCCTAATGTCAGAAACTCTACTCCGAAATGTGTGGGTCGCCAACTGGCGGCGCATCGCCATGGGATGCTGCCACAGCGCAGGACGGTCGCCTCCCCGTTCGATGCGCCAATTCGCGCCAGGCTCGGCAAACCGAGGAAATCCAAGTATGATCTGAACTCGTATGAAGACCAAGTCCATGATGGCCACTCCCGGTAAGCGCATCCGGCTAAAGGATTTCGACCCCGCTTTCAAAGGCGGCTATGCATCGCACGCCCATGCTCAATCCAAGCTGAAGGCCAATGTGCTGCGCCTGGCCAAGTACCAGGACCTGCTGTATTCCTCGCACACCTACGCCCTGCTGCTGGTCCTGCAGGCCATGGATGCGGCCGGCAAAGATGGCACCATCAAGCACGTGATGTCGGGCGTCAACCCGGAAGGCTGCGACGTCTTCAGCTTCAAGACACCATCCGAGCACGAACTCAGCCACGACTTCCTGTGGAGGACCTATCGCGAGTTGCCCCAACGCGGGCGCATTGGCATCTTCAATCGTTCCTACTACGAAGAGGTGCTGGTGGTACGGGTCCACCCTGACTTGCTCAAGCAGGAACATGTGCCCGGGTTCACCGCGCCCAGCAAGAAGTTTTGGCAACATCGCTTCGAGTCGATCAACGACGTCGAGCGCCACCTGGTCCGCAATGGCACCGTGATTCTGAAGTTTTTTCTGCACGTCTCCAAAGCGGAACAGGAGAAGCGGTTCCTGGAGCGATTGAATGATCCGGGAAAGAACTGGAAATTTTCAGAGGCCGACTTGCACGAGCGGCTGCGCTGGGATGACTACATGGCAGCGTACGAGGACATGATCAATCACACCAGCACCGAGCACGCGCCCTGGTACATCATTCCAGCCGATCACAAATGGTTCACCCATCTAACCGTCTCTAATATTGTCGTGGACACGCTGAAAAGGATGGACCTGAAATACCCAACGCCGACGAACGCTCAACGCGCGCAGATCGCATTGGCACGGGAAGCCCTGCAACGGGGCAAATAGCGCCGAAAATGGGGAGGAAACTCAACTAAGCGTTCGTTAGACGTCTTCAGGTTGCAGTCAAGGCTTCGGATTCCAGCGGCGCCTCTAACGGCCGATCAGCACTCCTCGTCCACCGGCTGCCAGTAGGGTGAGCGTTCTCTTGACTGGACCTTGGTCTCCGTGGAAACCGCCTTGGCACGATAGCTGAACCGCTCCACAATGGCCTGCTTCATGTCCCGCTTTTTCATTTCGGCAACCAGGTCTGGTGTTATCGCTGGGGCCGACGTCTCGTCTATGGCAAAACCGCTACGTAACATTGCATCTCCGATCATGTTCGTTATCAAGACAACTATTAATGCTGCAAAACCTTGCCGCGCACGGTCAGCACCGGGCAGGCAGCTTCCCGCACAATTTCGTAGGCGTTCGGCCACATCAGCCGATCGAGCAATCCCGACCACGGACGCACGCCCATCACCAACAAGTCGGCTTCGATTTCGACCTCAGTGTGCAAAATCGTGGGTACTACTTTGCCCATCTCGACGCGGCAGCAAAGCTGTAAACCTTCAGCGTCTCGCCCAATCAAAGCTGCCAGTTTCTTTTCAATGCCCTGCATGACCTCGGCCCGGTCGGCGACGCCACCCAGCTCGGGATGATCCAGTACATGGAGCATGGTCAACCTCGCGTTGCGCTCCCGTGCCAGTGCGCTGGCATAGTGAGCGGCACATTCCGAGGCCGGCGTGAAATCAGCCGCCAGCAGGATGTTCCGGGGCGCGAACCCTCGGGCGGCGCGGTGCAAGTGCGGGCCGACGGTCATCACTGGCACGGGCGATTGCCGGAAGACGCGTTCGGCTACCGAACCCATCAAGATTTTGCCTAGACCACCGCGGCCGTGGGTGCCGACCACGATCGCGTCAACTTTGTTCTGTCGCGCGCAGTCCAGAATGGATTGGGCAACGTCCCCTTCCATCAGAAGCAGGTGATAGTCTTCGCCTTCCGTATAGGAACGGGTTTGCCGCAACTCGGCCTTCAACTCCAGCAGGTCGCGGCGGGCTGCATCTTTGGCGGCCACATATGTGTCCGGCCCGGCCATCAGGAAGTCGTCGCTGGGCAAAACGAACACCAGATAGGCCTTGGCTTGGTATTCATGGGCCAATTCGAGGCCAAAGTTCACAGCCACCGTGGAATAGCGGGAAAAGTCTGTCGCGATGAGCACACTGCGGATGCCCACCCCGACCGGGTTGAGCTGTGCCGTCACCATCTTGCGCGACCATTCTCCCCACGCGGTGGGGTCACTCGTTGGAAGCTTTCTCGCCCAGGCGCGAGGCCACGCCCCGCCAAATAACCCGGCCGGATGCTTCCCTACATATGTCTATCTCTTTTGTAGCGCAATGCCGGCCGGAACTCTGTGACGTGCGTCAACTGGGAAGGTGATGCAGCACAGTTTTGGGATAGGGCCGTTTATCAGATGGATGAAGGAAAGGTGATCACTTGTGTAATTGATTCCATGACAATGTCGGCTCCCACGCCCGAGTAGAGTTGGTGGTGCTGAACCCAACCAACAGGCTCGGGAGAAAGGAGCCGAACAATGATCATTATAGGAGTAGATTTCCACCCC
>JBEKNL010000055.1:0-25590 GCA_049522855.1 Candidatus Korobacteraceae bacterium | reverse complement strand
CCGAACGGCATAATCCATCCTCGATTGCCACCCTGCGCCGCCTGATCGCCACCCACTTGGCCCGCTCCCTGCCCAGGTGTCCCTGCTGCCGGCGAGGCTTCTTATAACACAGTAGTACTAGGCTCCCGGCGTTACTCGCGGCATAGAGGAAATAAGGGTCATTCGCCGCTGGGTCGCCGGAATAAGAGAACCACTCTTGCAAGATCGGGGTGCTTGCGGAAAGTACGAAAAAAGGTAAACCAACTGAAACTGAGAGCAATGCCAGCAACCAAAGCGCCGGATTCTGTGAAACGGGCGGCACCCATGCAGCAAGAATATGAAGGGGCAGCACAACCAAGGCTATGAGCAGCACAGACAAGTGAAAAACGATTTGACGCCGGTGACTGAGTAGTTGTGCAGATACATGAGCGTAGAAATACCCAGCCAGCAGCACGGCTTGAAAGAAGACAAGGCAGGTGTTCCACACCGCCGGAGCGCCGCCGAGAAGGGGCAGGATCATCTTGGCGACCATGGGCTCCATCGAAAACAGTAAGAATGCACTCAGGAACATGGTGGCGGCGAACAGCACCAGGCAAAATGTTCCAAGTCCAGTTGCCTTCCGATCTGGGGCTGAGACAACGACCGAGATCACGTTGGGCGTGCCTTGGTCAATCACAAAACCGACCTGAATCTTGGATTGGCCATACCGAAAGGTAACACGGCCCGGAGTTTCACCTAGTTCTGATTGCGCGCCCAGGTCCGAACGGGTTGAGCTGGGTAACTAGAGGGGTGCAACTTTGCGAGCCCCTACCTCCTATCCCGTCAAACGCTCTTCCCCTCAAGCAAGAGCTGGGTGGGATGCGCAATCCACCTGCTAGCATAGAAGTGTGTCCCCCCTGCTCGAGGTCCGAAATCTCACCGTTGAATTCGCCACCGTTCAGGGAAACGTGACCGCCGTCCGCGATGTGAGCTTTCAGATTGCGCCGGGCGAGGTGCTGGGACTGGTGGGCGAATCAGGCTCGGGGAAGTCGGTCAGCGCCCTGGCCATCCTGCGCCTGCTGCCGCCGCAGGCGCGCATTCACGGCCTCATTCAGTTTCGCGGCGAAGATCTGCTTGCCATTCCCGAACCGCAGATGCGGCACATCCGCGGCGCCGGGATCAGCATGATCTTTCAGGAGCCGATGACCGCGCTCAATCCGGTGATGCGCGTGGGCGATCAGATTGCCGAAGCGGTGCTGGCGCATGTGAATAATGGAGCCTCAGGGGCTAAAGCCCCACAAGAAATAGGGCCTGTTTCGGCGCAGCTAAAGCTCCTCACCCCAAGCAGCGCAAAAACAGCGCTGCTTGGGGACCCCGAGCTGCGCCCCTTCCCAAACGGATCCAGCCCTCAGGTCCAGAGAATCAGCAAGCAGGAGGCCTGGCGGCTTGCGGTCGAGGCCTTGCGCACTGTCGCCGTTGCCGAGCCCGACCGGCGCGCGCGCGACTATCCCCATCAACTCTCCGGCGGGCAGCGCCAGCGCGTGATGATTGCCATAGCCGTGGTGAACCGGCCGTCGCTGCTGATTGCTGACGAGCCTACGACCGCGCTCGATGTCACCATCCAGGCGCAAGTGCTCGACCTGCTTAGCGAGCTGCGCGTGAAATTCTCCCTGGCGATGCTGTTCATCTCCCACGACCTTGCCGTCGTTTCGCAAGTGTCGCACCGCATCGGAGTGATGTACGCCGGCAGCCTGGTCGAAATGGGAACAGCGCAGGAAGTTTTCACGCATCCTGCGCATCCCTACACCCGCGGGCTGTTACACTCTGTGCCGACGCTGCGCACGGAGCGCGGCCAACCACTCCAGACTATCGAGGGAACTGTGCCTGCCATTACGGGCCTGCCACCGGGCTGCGCTTTCGAGCCTCGCTGCTCCTGGCGCATTGCCGCTTGCTCGATCGAACTGCCGCTGCTGGTCGAAGTTGCGCCCGGCCATCTGGCCCGCTGCCCGGTTGTCTCCGCGGAGGTCCGCTGACCGATGCGCCTTCTCCTGCTCAGCGACGTTCATGCCAACCTGGAAGCGATGGAAGCGTGCCTCGCTGCCGCTCCTGCGTACGATCGGGTCGTGAACCTGGGGGACGTGGTCGGCTACAACGCGTCGCCGAATGAAGTGTGTGAGCTTGTGCGCGCCATGGGCGGTCTGGTGGTGCGGGGCAATCATGATCGCGCCTGCACTGGGCTGACCGACCTGTCCGAGTTCAACCTGGTGGCGGCCATGTCGGCGCGTTGGACCCAAATCGCGCTGGCGCGCGAACATCGGAACTGGCTGCGGAGCTTGCCGCAGGGGCCGGTCCGCGTCGACGAATTACCCGGACTCGAGTTCGTGCACGGCTCCCCGCGCGATGAAGATGAGTACCTGTTGAACGCTTCCACCGCTAGCGCCAATTTTCGGGAACCCGACCATGCCGATGTCATGATGTTTGGGCACACCCATGTGCAGGGGGGCTTCGTAGACCAGGAGGGCAGCACGCAATACTTCGAGCCTGATTACGACAGCATGGAGGGCGTTGCGGAGTTTACCCTCACGCTTACGCCGGGTGAGCGTTACCTCATCAATCCCGGCTCCGTCGGCCAACCTCGTGATGGTGACTGGCGGGCGGCCTTCGCTCTCTATGAGAAGGACGGGAATGCACCCGCGCGGGTCACCTTCTACCGCGTTCCTTACAACGTAAAGGAGGCGCAGGATAGGATTTTTGCCGCCTCACTGCCTGAGCGGTTGGCACTACGGCTAGCGACCGGACATTAGTATCGCGCAATTCCACGGTCAGAACGGGGTACGCGACGGCAGGGTAGGTCACCACATCCAATAAATTAGGGGTAAACTACACGTCATGCCCGTTCGCCCATTTCCTACAAAATCCCGGTATCGCTCGCAGGAGTTCGACGGTGGCGCAATTGATCGTTCGGACGAAGGTTATCTCGTCGCCTACATTGATGGCGGCGCCCGCGGCAATCCCGGCCCTGCGGGATATGGCGTTGTCATCGAGGACGAGATTGGCCGCCCGGTCGCCGAACTCAGCGAGTTTCTCGGCCGCCAGACCAACAATTACGCCGAATATTCGGGCCTGCTGGCTGTCCTCAACTACACCCTCAGGCATGGTTTCAAGGCCCTGAAGGTGGTCAGCGATTCCGAGCTGATGGTGAAGCAGCTAAGCGGCGAGTACAAAGTCAGCAATGCCACGCTGAAGGAGTTGCACGCCCGGGCGATGAAGATGATCGAGCAGCTTGACTACTTCGAGATCAAGCACGTGCTGCGCGAAAAGAACCGCGACGCCGACCGTCTGGCGAACTTAGCCATGGACGGCGGCATCGCCAAGAAAACGCCTGCGGTAAGCGCCACGGATGTCGGCGGGGTTGCGTCGGTGATACCCGAACTCAATGGGGTGGTGCGCCACGGCGTAGTCGAATTCCTGGGGAATCCGCTCCCCGATGGGACTCTGGTCAAGGTCCGCGCTGCTTCACCTACGGTAAAGAAATAGTCATCTGGCTGAAGCCTTGGCTTGGGTCATCGCTCTTATCGCTTTTTCCGGGTGAATATGTACATGCCGGCGTCATTATGATTCTGTCATGATTCTGTCGCTGGTATGCCAGTTGCTGGCCCATGCCGGCCTGCTTCCAGACTGGCTTTCCCATGTTCGTTGACGAAGCAAGAATCCGGGTGAAGGCGGGCGATGGCGGCAACGGCTGCATGGCCTTCCGGCGCGAGAAGTTCGTGCCGCGCGGCGGTCCCTCCGGCGGCGATGGCGGTCATGGTGGCGACGTGGTGATGGAGTCGAGCGAACGCCACAATACCCTCGTTCACTTCCGCTTCAATCCCGAATACAAGGCCCAGCGCGGACGCCATGGCGAGGGCTCCAACAAGACCGGCCGCGAGGGCGAAAGCGTGGTGCTGAAGGTGCCCGTCGGGACCATCGTTTACGACGAAATGACCGGCGAAGTGGTGCATGACTTCTCCCATCCCGACGAGCGCCTCGTGGTGGCGCGCGGCGGTCGCGGCGGCCGCGGCAATGCCCGCTTCGCTACCTCGACTCATCAGGCCCCTCGCGAGCACGAGGAGGGACACCCCGGAGAAGAGCGCGCGTTGCGTCTGGAATTGAAGCTGCTTGCCGACGTCGGGCTGGTTGGCTATCCCAATGCCGGCAAGAGCACGCTGATCTCGCGCATCTCGGCGGCGCGGCCCAAGATTGCCGATTATCCCTTCACCACGTTGCAGCCCAATCTCGGCGTAGTGGCTGTCGGGGAAGCGCCCGAAGACATGAGTTTTGTGGTGGCCGACATACCTGGACTCATCGAAGGCGCCAGCCAAGGCGCGGGGCTGGGCACACAGTTTCTGCGGCACATCGAGCGCACCCGCTTGCTCGCGCACCTGGTGGACGTCTCCGATGCCAGCGGCCGCCCTGACCCGGTGCAGGATTATCAGGTGATCACCCGCGAACTGGCAAACTTCGGTGCGGGACTGGACTCGAAACCGACGATCGTGATTGCGTCGAAAATGGATGTGGTCAACAAAGAAAAACTGGCCAAGCTGAAACGCTACTGCAAGCGCAAGAAGCTGGAGCTGTTTCCCATCTCGGCGGTGACCGGCGCGGGGATTGACGACCTGAAGTGGGCGATGGCCGAACGGGTGGAGAAACTGCGGCGGGTTAGGGATTAGGGGTTAGGAGCTAGGGGTAACGGACGCGTACTGTGCCCTGTCCAGAACTTCTGGGCTGCTCGCGGGTTCATAAGCATTCCAGCTAAACAGGTTTCATAAGAATCCAAATCCCAGGAAGTGAGCTACCTTGTCGACTCAATCGCGAGCGCACGCGCCAAGACGCCGGATTCTATTGGCGACACTGACATCTCTCCTGGTGTTATATCTGCCTTTGCGGGGCCAGCAGACGCCGACCTTCTCTTCCGACGTCAAGGTAGTCAATGTGCTGGCCACGGTGAGAGACAAACACGGCCAAATTGTAAACAACCTGACCAAGGACGATTTCAAGCTGGAAGAGGACGGCCGTCCGCAGACGATTCGCTACTTTGCCAAAGAAACCGACCTCCCGCTCACGCTCGGTCTGCTGGTGGACACCAGCCTGAGTCAGCGGCGCGTGCTGGAGCAGGAGCGCATCGCCAGCTATGCCTTCCTGGAACACCTGATGCGCGAAGACAAGGACAAGGCATTCGTCATCCATTTCGACTGGGAGATCGAACTGCTGCAGGACCTGACCTCTTCGCGCAAGAAGCTGAACGCCGCTCTGGAGAAGCTGGACAATCCGGAGTTCGAACAGAGCGGTGGAGGCGGTTCACCCGGTTCGGGCGGCCATCACCGGGGCGGAGGCACCACACTTTATGACGCGGTCTTCCTTGCCTCGGACGAGCTGATGCAGAAGCAGCAAGGCCGTAAGGCGCTCATCATCCTCTCCGACGGCGTGGACACCGGAAGCAAGCTGACGCTGACCCGAGCCATCGAGGCGGCGCAGCGTGCCAACACGCTGGTTTACTCTATCCTGTTTTCCGACAAGGATGCCTATGGAAACAGGGGCTACGGCGGCCACATGGGCGGGCTAGGGGGAGGAATGGGTCGCCCCGGCGGAGGCGGCATGGGCCGCGGCGGACCCGGGGGATATCCCCAGCAATCCCATCCCGATGGCAAGAAAGTTATGGAGCAGATTTCCAGGGAAACTGGCGGCCGCTTCTTTGAAGTTTCCAAGAAGCAATCGATCGATCAAATCTACGCCAGCATTGAAGAAGAGCTGCGCAATCAGTACAGCCTGGGCTACTCCCCCGACAAGGCCGATGCCGCCCCCGGCTATCACAAGATCCATCTGACAACCACGCAGAAAGACCTGGTGGTACAAGCCAGAGATGGATACTACAGCAGCGGCAGTGCGGCTCAGCCTTAGCAAACCTGGAGGCGCGGGTGCGAATCGAACCCACGCATAAAGGTTTCGCAGATCTCTCCCTTACCACTTGGGTATCGCGCCGTATGGATACTTTACCGTGACGCGTTCGACAGTCTAAAATCCAGTTTGCTCTCCACTGCTGGACAACGCCCGGCCTGCATTTACAATCCACACACTTTCCTGTGGTCGAGGCAATCGCAAGTTGCCATCGTGAGCGTCGTTAAGATTCCATGAACGTCCTTGAATTCAGCGCGCTGATCGCCCTTGGTTCGCTGCTCGCCGGATTTCTCGGAGCGCTGACCGGCTTGGGCGGCGGGGTCGTGGTAGTGCCCATGCTGGCGCTGCTGTTCCACGTGGACATCCGCTACGCCATCGGCGCATCGCTCGTTTCGGTGATCGCGACCTCTTCCGGCGCGGCGGCCGCCTACGTGCGCGAAGGCTACTCCAACATTCGCATCGGCATGTTTCTGGAAACCGCCACCACGGTTGGCGCGCTCGCCGGAGTCGCCATCGCTCTTTATGTTTCCAGCAGCGCGATAGCGATTGTGTTTGGAGTCGTGCTGCTGTACTCCGCATATCTGTCAAGCCGCCACTATGTGGATGTCGCTCATCTGCCTTCCTCGAAGCTGGCGGCGCGCCTGCGCCTGAATGGTTCCTATCCCGGTCTAGAGGGAAAGGAGTCCTACAACGTCACCGGTGTTCCCGCCGGATACGGTCTGATGTTCGTGGCGGGCGCGCTCTCCGGGCTGCTGGGCATTGGCTCGGGCGCGGTCAAGGTGCTGGCCATGGATCGGGCGATGAAGATTCCGTTCAAAGTTTCGACCACGACCAGCAACTTCATGATCGGCGTGACCGCGGCCGCCAGCGCGGGACTGTATCTGCACCGCGGCTACATTGCACCCGGATTGGCAATGCCGGTGATGCTGGGGGTGCTGGCGGGCTCGCTCATCGGGGCGCGGGTGCTGGTGAAGGCCAGAGTCAAGGTGCTGCGATACTTGTTCGCCACGGTGGTCGTGGTGTTGGGACTGGAAATGATCTACAAGGGGATCAGCGGGCGTATATGAGCGCGCAAGATTGGGGCGATCAACGCATTGAAATCATTATCGGCGCGCTGCTGCGTACGGGAGTGACGCTGGCCGCTGCTGTCGTTTTCTGCGGCGCAGTAGTGTACTTCGCTCGCCATGGGGGCGGGGTGCCGAACTACGCCGTGTTCCACGGCGAACCTGAAAACCTGAAGAGCGTGAGCGCCATCGTTCACGGCGCGCTGGGCATGAGCGGCAGCGCGATCATTCAACTCGGATTGCTGCTGCTGATCGCCACCCCGGTGGCGCGGGTGCTGTTCTCCGCCATCGCCTTCGCCCTCGAGCGCGATTACCTGTACACCTTCATCACCTTGATCGTCCTGGGAATTCTGCTGTACAGCCTCTTCCTAGCGAGTGGGTGAGCTTCGGAAAGGGCACGCTTGCCAAAGGCGCTGTCACCCGCTATTGTCGAAAGCCGCCACATATGACAGTGAGTAATGAGTCGGCGCCATCGGCGTGAGCGGTGGTTCCGGCGAACAGGACCACGCTGTTGCCGAAGCCGGAGCTGCGGCGTTTTGAGCGGGAGGCTGAGATGGAAGAAGACGTGTTTGCTGCGATTACCGCCAACGACAAAGGGCGCATCGCCCAGTTGATGGCGGCAGGACCAGGTGCGGCGCATGCCCGCAATGCGGGCGGTATTTCTGCGCTGATGCAGGCGCGTTACGAAAACAGAATGGAGATCGTCGATCTGTTGCGTAAGGCGGCGGGTGACCTCGACATCTTCGAGTCCTCGGCCTTAGGTGATGTCGCGCGGCTCAAGAAGCTGCTGGCGAACGATGGCGAGCTGGTCAAGGCGCGCAGCGCCGATGGCTTTACGCCGCTGCATCTGGCGTGCTTCTTCGGGCAGCTGGAAGCGGCGGAAATCCTGGTCCAGCACGGCGCTGACGCCAATGCAGTGTCTCCCAGCCGGATTGCGGTCATCCATAGCGCAGCTGCGTCACGCAATGCGGCGCTCCTGAAGCTTGTCTTACGCGCCGGAGCGGACCCGACTCGCAACAACAGCGTGGCTACACCGCGTTGCACGAGGCGGCCATGCACAACAGTGTGGAGCGGGCGCAGGCGCTGTTGGATACGGGCGCCGATTTGGCCATCAAGAGCGATGCGGGCCAGACTGCGGCCGATATGGCAGCGCAAAATGGCAGCAGGGAAGTGGTCGAGTTGCTGACATCACGGAAATAGAACGGGCGGCACCGACTGGCTATCGTGCTTCGACTTGACCGGTTTCAACGGCGGAGTGGTTGCGCAGTATTACGGCACCAGTGAGCACGGCGCAAAACAGCAACAGCACGCGCGCCACGTTAGCGTGGAGCACGGGGTCGCCCAGCAGGATTCGCACCAGTCCGAAGGCTGCGCCGGCTGCGCAGAAAGCGAAATAAAGCTTTTCCTTCGCGCAATGGGAGAAGTGCAGCAGAACCAGAAGGATGGTCGTAACGAGCACATAAATAGCCAGCAGAATGATGCTGCCTGCTATCTTCTCGCGGTGAATCGAAAATGCCTCGGCGTGGGAAACGGCAAGTTGCAGCCCAGCCACACCCAGAAAAAAGACAGAATGTACCAGCGCGACGATCGCCCGCTTGCGGTTGGTGATGATGGCAAATCGATCCATAAACACTCTTACAGTGTGTCGCGCCGATTGAACAACTGGCTGTGACCGAAATCACACGGAGGAATAGTTTTCTCCTGACGGCGTGACTGAGAGCTGAAGGCTGAAAGCTGAGATTTGGAGGCGCGGGTGGGAATCGAACCCACGCATAAAGGTTTTGCAGACCTCTCCCTTACCACTTGGGTACCGCGCCTCGAGGATAGGTGGTGCGAAAAACCCTCGCGCACGGCGAGGGCGACATATCCTGGAGCGGGAGACGGGATTTGAACCCGCGACTTCGACCTTGGCAAGGTCGCACTCTACCACTGAGTTACTCCCGCTCGCCGCTTTGAATTATAGCGAAAGCCTGAACCACCGGGCAAATGAGAGAGGACTAGGAGAGCGAAGGCCATCAGTCATGGGCGCGTCTCCATTGCGGGTCCTTCTCGGGTGGCACGATAGAACCGTCGCGCATGTGAATGATGCGATCGCCATAGGTCGCGGCTTCGGGATTGTGCGTAATCATCAACACCGTTTGTCCCAGCTCCTGGTTCGATTGCCGCAGCATCTTCAGCACAATTTCGGAATTCTGCGAATCGAGATTGCCGGTGGGCTCGTCGGCCAGCACGATAGCGGGCTGATTCACCAGCGCGCGCGCCAATGCCACTCGTTGTTGCTCACCGCCGCTCAACTCGGAAGGGCGATGCTCCAGACGCTGGTCAATGCCCAGCAGTCGCGTGATTCGATTGATGTATTCGTGGTGGCCGCTCCCGTTGCTCTTGCCGGCTATGTCGCGGGCGATGTCGATGTTGCCTTTCGCGGTCAGGGTCGGCAGCAGGTTGAACTTCTGGAAGACGAAGCCAATTTTCGATTTGCGCATTCGCGTGCGCGCCGAGTCGGATAAGGCCGTGAAATCTGTGCCGTCGATCAGCACCCGCCCGGAGTCGGCGTGGGTCAGTCCGCCCAGGATGTAGAACAGGGTGGACTTCCCGCTGCCAGACGGGCCGACAATGCTGACGAATTCACCCTTCTCGACCTCGAGGAAAACGCCGCGCAAGGCCGGCACATCCACTTTGCCGATGTGGTAGGTTTTGCGGACATTCTCAGCTTGGATCATCCACGCCATGCGAATCCTTGATCTTACACGAAACGATTGCGGGGCCGGCGGTTAGCGAACCACCCCAATCCACGCAAAGGCGGCGTGGCTTGGGGACCCCGGCAGGTCGCTGAACTCACGCTCCCCGCCACTCCTCCGATACTCCCCAAGCCGCCGAATTCGAGTTACAACAGCAGCATGATGAGAGCATCTTCCGAGGCCAAACATGCGCAGTTGGTTGAGCGAGCAGTGGAGTGGCTGCGCTATACATGCCGATGCGGCATAATCCTCTCCGAGCAGTCTTGCGCCAGCGGCGAAGTTCCTGACGTGATCGGCTGGAAAGGCTTCTGCCAGTCGGTGCTGGTGGAGTGCAAAGTGTCACACAGCGATTTTCTCGCCGATGCCAACAAGCCGTTTCGCCTGAAGCCGGAAGATGGTTTAGGAAGCCGGCGGTTCTACATGGCTCCGGCGGGCTTGATTGCGCACGAAGAGTTGCCCAAGTATTGGGGCCTGCTCGAATGCAAAGGCCGGCAGGTGCAAATGTCGGTAAAGCCCGGGAAGCAGGACCTGAGAAGCGCCGTGGGTCTGATGAAAGAGATGAACCTGTTATTGGCGAGCCTGCGGCGAGTGGAAGTGCGCATCGAACCGCAGACCATTACTGAGTTCCTGAAGTGGAAGAACCGTTTGGCGGAATACAACGGTGGGCGCCTGCCCGAGGGCATTACTGCGCCGGACGAAGAGCAGAACCATTATCTTGTCACGTGAGGCTGGAACAACCGCCGGCCGCAGATGCCAGAGTCCGGGTATGGGTAAGCATCGTGGCTGCGACCATCACGATCCCTAAGGAAACTCAAGCGGAAAAACGGAATTATGCACTTGAGCCGGAGAAGAAACGGCGAGCGAAATGGCCTAAGAAAACGTAAAGCCCGATAGTTGTCACGGTTGACACGGTGCTTTCTTGCTAAGGAGTTTGGCATCCGCATTACTCAGGTTGATCTTGCGTCGAAGCGTTTGCTGTAACTTGCGAAGATCGGGTGATTTGACCTTGAAACATCCCACTGCCTCCCAAACGTCACCATTGCTACGGTTGACTGAGAAGTGGGCCAGCACTGGGCTGGCATCGTCCGGCACTGCAGCCGTAATTTCGAAGGTGTAAAAGTCTGGCGAGTCCGTTTCATTAAACAGGCCGAACTTCATTTGCGGGTAGTCGCGAGCGTTTGGCGCCAACTGTTTCGCTTCATCCAAAGTCAGTTCCCGAGACGGCGATGTTCCCAGCACCTGCAGCGCAAACAAATTCACGCCAAGGGCGATTGTCAACAGACCCCTTTTCATGACGACAATCGTACCTCACTGATGCAAGAATGCGATCTGCCGAGTGGCGGCTAGATTTACCGGGGTTTGTCAAAGGCGCAATTCCGGGAAAAACCTGTTGTCACAGAACACTGCAAAAGGTTTAAGCTCACCCTAGTTGGCTCCTCGCGACATCAGACATTGCGGAGGCGACCATGAACGATTCCACCAGCTTTGATCTCTATCTCGAACCCTGGCTTACGGCGCGCGTACCGCGCATGGCTGAGTACAGTCGGCAACTCGCCGACTTCTACGACTGGGTGTGCACCGACGTGGACGCGCAGGCGAACTATACCGACCGCTACGCGCCTCCGGCGCTGGAGACCTACGACCGCAATGGCGAAGTGGTGAACCGGGTTGTCGCGAACCGCTGGTACGACCAGCAACATCAGGAACTCTATCGTCGCGGCATCATCGGATTGCCCTATGCGGAGCAGGCGCCTCATCTGCTGACCTTCGCCATGGGCTATGTGTTATCGCAAGCCGACATCAGCTTGCATTGTCCGGTCACGCTCACCGGGGCCGTGGCGTACGTACTCAGCGCGCACGCGCCGGACGCGGTGCGGCAGCAATTTCTCTACGATGTGGCGCGCATGGATGGTCTAGCCAAGACCGGCGGCACCTGGGCGACCGAGCAACACGGTGGCAGCGATGTGGGGGCGACCACTACGACGGCTGTTCGGCACGGCGACCGCTTTGCGCTGCACGGATTGAAGTGGTTTACCAGTAACGCCAACAGCGGTCTTGCGTTGGCCACGGCGCGGCCCGAGGGAGCTGCAAGCGGGACCGCTGGACTTGGTCTCTACCTCGTGCCCAGTCATCTGGAAGATGGGCGGCCCAACCACTATTCCATCCGCCGCTTGAAAGACAAGCTGGGCACCAAGGGGCTTCCGACCGGAGAGATCGATTTGTTGGGCGCAGAGGCTGTCGAAGTGGCTGCGCCGCCCGATGGCTTCCGGCTGATGATGGAGGCGCTGGAGTACAGCCGCGTCCACAACGCCGTTGGCTCCGCAGGCGTACAACGCAGGGCACTGCGCGAGGCCCTTGCCTGGGCGAAGTCCCGCCATGCCTTCGGCCACGTGCTGATGGATTACCCCATGGTGCAGGATGAGCTGTTGCGCATGCGCGTGCAGTTCGAGGCAGGCGCGTTGCTCGCCTTCGAGGCTGCCATCGCTTTCGACGAGACGCAGCAAAACGGGGAACGCCGCACCTGGTTGCGATTGGTTACCGCGCTGGCAAAATACTTGACCGCGGAGTATGCCATCACCGCGGCCCGGGCGGCGCTGGAGTTGATCGGCGGCAACGGCTACACCAGCGACTATCCCGTGGCCCGCCTGTTGCGCGACGCGCAAGTGCTGACGGTGTGGGAAGGCCCGGCCAATATTCAGGCGCTGGAGTTGCTGCGCTTGCTCGCCCCTCGCTATCGAGGCTGGGAGCAATACCAATCGCGAATGCAAGCGATCCAAGAGAAGCTTCCGCAGGCGAAAGACAAACTG
Source organism: Candidatus Korobacteraceae bacterium (assembly GCA_049522855.1). Classification (GTDB taxonomy): domain Bacteria; phylum Acidobacteriota; class Terriglobia; order Terriglobales; family Acidobacteriaceae; genus Bog-257. Next base: position 13,086 of record JBEKNL010000055.1, on the reverse strand, counting down.
CGCGAGGCCATGCAAGCCAGGCTCGACGGCGACCGCGAGGCAGTTGCGGTCGCCATGCGCGACGAGCAGAGTGCACAACGCTACGCGAGGAAATTATTGCATCGCTTGAGCCAGAGCCTGGCGTTTGCCCTGTTATGCGAAGCGGCCAGCGACGCACAGGCGAGCGGCAACCCGCTGCCGGGGCACAGCGCCTGGCGCTACTTTGAGGAGATTGAACCGCAGGCCTTCGGGATGGAAGACGACAACGCGCGCCTGGGTGTTCTGGAACTATTAAGAGACGAGGCGTTGCACTCCGCGAATGTGATTTAGGCGCCTTCGCTGGAGATTTCCGTTGCGCGCAGGCGGGCGGCTCTGATCTCGTCCCAGCGCACCCAGGCGATGTAAAGAACAACCAGGATGTTAATCCCGAGGACCGTCCAGTGGAGTTGGTTGGCGCGGCGAATTACTTTGTAGATTTCGAATGGGATGTACACGCATCCGGACACGATGGCCAGCCATTCGGCCCACGCGCGTTGCCTCCACAAGCCGTAGCCTTCCGCGAAGCGCAGAATGGCGTAAGTAATCGCGATCGCACCGATCATCGCAATGCTCGTGCTGGAAATATTGTTCGCTGCGTGGAGAAATTCCTGCGACCAATGGCGACTGGGATTGATATGCAGCGAGAAGAGAATATGCTCTGCTGCCTCCTCGAAATCCACATCACGCCGAATCATGACGATCAAGAAGTAGGCGCTAGCCAGGGCCAAAGCTCCCTTACACGCCTCGAACACCGCGACCGTGCGCAGCCCTCCCTTGTGGGAGTGCTCACCCGTGGTACGCCGGAGGTGGGTTCGAGTGGCGATGCTGTTCATATCCTGAGGGGCTTCGCTGACGTTAGTGCTCAGCGTAGCTTACCAGACGTTGCGTGCTCCAGAATTCTGCCTCATTTTGAGATATAAGCCCAGCGCGTTGGGTTGGTTTGCAGCCGATTCTGAATTCTGCGGTGTGGGTCAGGCCGTTGCGCTCGGGCAACTAAGGCTCTGGCCAACCTGTGCGGCTTCGAGCATCTTGGTCACGGTGGTGAATTTTTCCCGGCAACGTCCGTCACCGGCGCGGGCGAGTTCTGCTGCATCCATTCGCCGCCATCCAGAATAGTCCACCCAGCCGACCTGCCGTTGCGACAGCAGTGGGAGGACCCCCGCTCTCCCCGGTCGTGAGCTGTCCGGCACTTCTTGCGCAATCTTCTGGGCTACTAGCTGAGCTTCGGTGCGATTGGTCGGAATCGTTCCCGAAGGGCCTCGCTTTGCCCATCCCACCACGTACAGCCTGTTTTTGATTCTTCCTTCTTCGTTGGTGAATACACCATTAGCGGGAGTGGCAGTGCAGCACGGGCGCGTCTCATATCCGATGCAGGTGATGGCGAGTTGCGCGGGAATTTCGCTGAGCGCTCCGTCGGCAGAGCGAAACTGTACGGCGCTGAGCCGGCCATCACCGAGGAAGGCGATGGGCGTCAAGTTGAAGTGAAAGTAGATCGTCACCGAAGCCCTGCGCGATTTGTTCTGCGCGAAACTGCGTAAGGTTTCAACCATTGCGCTGTTTCCGGCGAGGGCGGTCGAATCCTGCACGATGACACACGCGCGCTGCAAAGTGCCCAGTTCGGCGACTTCATGCTGGGTGAACTTCGCATCGGCGGCACTGCGCCGGCCGACGACGTGGATGGTCTCGAGCGGCTGCGTTTCCAGCCACGATGTCACTTCGGGTGAAAGATCGGAACCGGCCAACTCGGCCGCACTCTTGGCCAGGACGCGGGCCACATCGACAGCCACATTTCCGTTGCCGATGATGACTGCCGACTGCACACCGTCGATTGCCGGCGGGTGGCTGTCCGGATGGCCGTTGTACCAGCCGGTGAACGCGCCCGAGCCGAGAACGCCGGGAAGTTCCTCGCCTGGAATGTTGAGACGTCGATCGCGCGCGGCGCCGGTTGCCAGCGCGACCACATCGTAGAGCGACATCAACTCCTCAAGCCTAAGGTCACGGCCAACTTCGACATTGCCGAAGAAGCTGACGCGGTCGCGGGACAGCACGCGGTCCAGCACGCGCGCAACCGCCTTCGTGCCCTGATGATCTGGAGCTACCCCGTACCGCACGAGTCCGAATGGCACAGGCAGCCGTTCGAAGATGTCGATGGAAGCATCGGGAATCAGGCGAAGCAGGCTGTCCGCCAGGTAACAACCCGCCGGACCGCTGCCGATAATTGCGATGTGTTTCATGAATGCCGCTGGCGTGTAAGCCGTTAGCTCTTAGCTTTAGCTCTTAGCTCTTAGCCGCGTGCTGGGCTAAACTATGCCGCGCCTACAGCGCTGGATTTTGTCGAGCCCCGGCAGGTACCCACTGACAACTGACCACTGACAACTGGCCTCTGGCCCCTGCTTTAGTGCAGCTTCACATACTCGTAGTCCACCGGGTTGTTGTTGATGCCGCGATCGGGAGGCGCAATCCATGCGGCCATCTTGCCCTGCTCGTGTACGCCGTGCATAAGGCTGAGGATGTACGCCCGGTCGCTCTCGCTCGGCAGCCATTCGCCGATCTGGGCGTTGAACTGTTCCGCGCTTATCGGCCGTCCGGTCAGATCGGTGGGAACGCCGGCCCAGCTTCCGATATTGCGCCGGAAACGCGTGCTGGGCAGGGACAACCGAAATGAATAGCCGGCCTTCTCGATCAGCCGGTTCCAGCGTTTCACGCCCAGCTCACAGTCGCGGACGTAGGAGCCTCGCGTGACTTCGTTCATGGCATTGCGCATCGGGATTTGCTCGACCTTCGTACTTCCGTTCCCGTCCGGCAGTTCCAGCGAAAAGGTCTGTTCGACAGCTCTGTGATCTTCGTATTGCGCCTCGTCCGGCCGGCCCTTCAATCCGTTCGCGAAATAGGAAGCGGCATTCGAGGAAGTTTCCGAGCCGAACAGGTCGAGCGACGAACTGAACCAGAAATTCAGATACTTCTGCACGGTGGGCAGATCGATGGCGCCGGCGTTGCGGACAGCCAGCGGATCTTCGGTGCCTAACTCCTTCATCACTTCCAGCGTGCGCCGCACCACGCGATTGATGCCGGTATCGCCAACAAACATGTGGTGCGCTTCTTCGGTCAGCATGAACGAGCAGGTACGGGCCAGCGGATCGAAGCTGGATTCCGCCAGTGACTTCAACTGGAATTTGCCATCGCGATCGGTGAAGTAGGTGAACATGAAGAAGCTCAGCCAGTCGTTGATGGGCTCGTTGAAGGTGCCGAGAATGCGCGGCTTGTTGGCGTCTCCGGAGTGGCGTTCGAGCAACTCTTCGGCTTCTTCGCGGCCGTCGCGCCCAAAGTAGGCATGCAGCAGATAAACCATCGCCCACAGATGGCGGCCTTCCTCGACGTTCACCTGGAACAGATTGCGCAAGTCATAAAGCGAGGGCGCGGTGTGGCCGAGCATGCGCTGTTGCTCGACTGACGCAGGCTCGGTATCGCCCTGGGTAACGATTAGACGGCGCAATATGGCGCGGAATTCACCGGGAATCTGCTGCCAGACTTCCTGCCCATAGCTATCGCCGAAGCCAACCTTGCGGTTGGGATCGCGGTCAGCGAGAAAGATTCCCCAGCGATAATCCGGCATTCGGACGAATCCATAAGTGGCCCAACCTTTCGCGTCCACCGAGGTCGCGGTGCGAAGATAAACGTCCGCCACCTGAAAATCGCGCGGACCGAGGTCCTGCCACCACTTCAGAAATTCCGGCTGCCAGTGTTCCAGTGCGCGCTGCAAAGTGCGGTTGGAGCCAAGATCTACGTTGTTCGGAATGCGGTCCTGGTAGTTGATCGACATGAAGACTCCCAAATATTGGTGTTTGTCCAGGGCCCGATTTCACCCGGGGTCCCCGACCGACGCCGCCTTTGCGTCGGTTGGGGTGGTCACACTCTCTCCCAATTGAAGCGCGCCTTCGATCCGGTACCGAAAAGCTTGAGTGCGCCCTGCTCGCCGGTCGAGTTCGGCCGGATGAATACCCAGTTCTGCCATGCGGAGAGGCGGCCAAACACCTTGGTCTCCATGGTCTCCGCGCCAGGGAATCGCAGGCTGGCTTCCATGCCGGTGAGCGCGTCGGGCGAGAGCGCGGCACGCTCTTCGAGGGCCATACGGACCTCGTCTTCCCAGTCGAGATCGTCAGGCGCCAAGGTAATAAGGCCGAGTTCAAGAGCTTCCTTGGGGCCAAGCAGTTTGCCCTTGGCTTTCACCGCTCCAGCCATGCATCGTGCATTGCCACTGAATCGTGTTTCGAGCCGGCCGCGAGCGTTAACGGCGGGCAGCAAGCCGAAATTCATTTCGTCCACTGCGATCTTCGAAATGGGCGCGTCGCCTTCTTCTTCCGGGAGCGCCAGCATGTAGCTGCGATCGGCTGCCAAAGCCAATTCGAAGAGTACGCCAGCGAAACATGAATCCGGCTCGAGGATGGCGTACATGCTGCGCGAAGAAACATCCAGCCGCGCCAAGGTTCGGCGCAACACGCCGATGGTTTCACGCACCAGCCAATCGTTGCGATGCTGGAGCATGACGCGATCTGACGCCAGCACCGCGTCGATACTGCCGGTCGTCTTGAGCAGCAGAAGCCCCAACTCCGGTTCGTTGACGCGGAGCATGAGGATGGCGTCGTCAAGTTCGCGCGCCATTGCCAGCGGCCACCACTGATCGCCTGCGGCGTGAATCGCATCGGGCTCGAGAGGCTGTGTTCCTTCGGGAGCGCGCACCGTCAGCGTGGCGGTTCGCGCAGTGCGATCGAACGCGACATCAACGTGCTTGTAGTGGTAGCCATTGTCGTCGAGCTTGCGCTTCAGCGGAGTCAGCTTGATGCCCTTGGCGCCAGCAGGACGGGTCGAGTCGTTTACCAGTGCCTGCGCGTGGGTGCGCACCACTTCCTGGAATTTCTCCGGGACTGCAATGTCATCCACCAGGCCCCACTCTTTTGCGCGCTCGCCCTTGACGCCGTCGGGATTGGTGCAGAACATATCAGCCAGGTCGCGACGAACTTTGCGCTTGTCCACCACACGAGTGAGACCGCCAGTGCCGGGCAAAACTCCGAGCAGCGGAACTTCGGGCAAGCTCACGGCGCTGGAACGATCATCGACCAGCAGAATCTCGTCGCAGGCCAGCGCGAGTTCGTAGCCGCCGCCGGCAGTGGTGCCGTTCAGTGCGGCCAGAAACTTCAGGCCGTCGTGGCGGCTGGAGTCCTCCATGCCGTTGCGCGTCTCGTTGGTGAACTTGCAGAAGTTCACCTTCCAGGCGTGCGAGGAGGTGCCCAGCATGTAGATGTTGGCGCCGGCGCAGAACATGCGCTCGCGCGCGCTGGTGAGAACGACGCACGCCACCTCCGGGTGCTCGAAGCGAATACGCTGCAGTATGTCGTGCAGTTCAATGTCAACGCCGAGATCGTAGGAGTTGAGCTTTAGCTTGTAGCCGGGCCTCAGACCGCAATCTTCGTTGACGTCCATGGCCAGAGTGGCCACGCGGCCATTAAATGTTAGCCGCCAATGGCGATGCTCTCCCGGAGTCACGTCAAATGTGACCAGTTCCTTCTGGTTTACGGTTGGCATACAGGTCGAACTCTCCTCAAGGCAGTGCTGGGTTGGCGCGCGTACGTCCCCACCCGAATAGATGCATTATAGTGCATTTATGTGAACCACGGAGAGGAAATATGATGCAGATCGGCAGCGAGAGCCAGCAGCTAGAAGAAAATTTCCGGCGAGACATGGAAACGCTGGCTCAGGCGCCTGATCTGTTCTTTCGTCAACTCTCGCTTGCTGCTAATCACTTCGGAAACGATGCTGCGTGCTCCGAAGATGTCCAGCAGGCCTTTCTGTTTGAGGCCGTGCTGCTCCATTAAGAAGGACAATGCTTGCCGCGGTGTGGCGCGCGGCAACTGGTACCGCTTTGCCTCAAAATCTTCGATCAACAGCGTAAGCAGGTCAGCCAGTTCTTTCTCTTCTCTCTTTAGCGATCGCTTTTGCTCAAGTGCATAAAGCGCATTGCTATAGTGCTCGTTCTCAGCTTCACTGCGGATGACCTTGGGAGGAATTTTTGCCAGCAGCTTGGCGTACGCTAGGGTGACAGTAACACCGCTCATGCACTCCATCCTCAGCCTTCTCGAATCGCCTGTGCCAGCATCTCCACACTCTCTTCTACCGAACCGCCGCTCGTGTCAATGGTGGCGTCCGCCTTGCGATAGAGCGGCTCGCGCACGTCGAGAATGCGCCGCAGGTCCGACATGGATTCGCGATTGTCGGCCATGGGCCGCATGTCGCCCTGGGCGATCACGCGCTGCATATGCTGCTCCGGCGTGGCCCGCAGCCAGACCGTGAAGCACATGGTGAGCAGCCGCTCGAAGGTTGCGGGCTCAGAGACCAGGCTGCCGCCGGTGGCCAGCACAAACCGCGGATAGCGCTCGATGACCTGGTCCAAAACCCGGCGCTCCAACCGCCGAAAGCCGCTCTGCCCATAAAGATCGAAGAGGACGCTGAGGCTGACGCCGCTCTCCTGCTCGATCAGGCGATCCAGCTCGAGAAACGGCGCCTCCAAACGATCCGCGAGCATGGCCCCTAACGTGGACTTGCCGGTGCCGCGCAGGCCGACCAGGGCGATGCGGCCGCGCCTCGCATCGAGGTCAACGCCGCCGAAGTGCTCCACCAGCAGTCGGCGGGCCGCGACTAGTTCCGTCGCCGGCAGCCGCCGCAGAAATTCGGTGGTATGCACCAGGTCAACAGGAGGCTCGGGGCCGTCGAGTACCAGGGCTTGCAGAGGAGTGTCCAGTGCCTGTGCGATTTGTCGCAGCAGGAGGATAGAAATGTTGCCCTGTCCGCTTTCCAGTTGCGCCAGATAGCGTTCGGAAACTCCCGAATCATGCGCGAGGATCCTGCGGGTCATGCCTCGCCGAGCGCGCATCTGGCGCACTCGCTCACCGAGCAACCGGAGGTAATCGGATTCGCAGCCGGGACCGGCGCCAGCGGAAATCGCCGCGGCGGAGCTCTCCGCTGTCTCGTTCTCCACAACATGCACTATGTCGCGCTTTCGGCTCACTGTGGATGCATTATACTTCCATAGCCGCACGTATAATAGCGCCTAGGGTGAGAAACGCAAGCATGGGCCGCGACATCACGATCCTGGTGGGTACCATGACCGGCACGGCCGAGATGGTGGCCCAGGAGGTGCAGCAAGCGCTGGAGGTGGCTGGCCATCAAGCGACGATCAGGGTGATGGACGGCCTTGACGCCAGCGTCTTTCAGAGCGGGGGCGCCTTCCTGATTTGCACGTCCACCTACGGACAGGGCGATGTCCCCGACAACGCACAAGCATTGTTCAGCAGTCTTGAAAGTGAGAAGCCGGACCTCACCGGCGTAACCTACGGGGTGATCGCGCTCGGTGACCACACCTACAAAGACACCTACTGTCATGGGGGAATTCGCTTTGACAAGCTGCTAACCGAACTCGGCGCCAAACGGGCCGGCGAAATCCTGACCCACGACGCAAGTTCGGGCACCTTGCCCGAAGAGGTAGCAGCGCAATGGGTCGTGCCCTGGGCCGAGCAGCACCTCGCATCCTCCTCGGAGATGGCATAGATATGGCTGCTGCAGCACCTCACCAACGCGGCGAAGTTCTGGTTGACGGCAAGCGGCTCGAGACACTATGGATCGAGCCGGCAGACAAGGACCGCCCGACGCTCGTCATGCTGCACGAAGGTCTGGGCTCGGTCGCGCTGTGGAAGGACTTTCCGCAACGCCTCGCGTCGCGCACGGGCTGCGGCATACTTGCCTATTCGCGTTATGGACATGGGAATTCCGACAGGCTGCTGGAAAAGCGTCCGGTGGAATTCATGCACCACGAAGGCGAAGTGGTGCTGCCAGAGTTGCTCGACAAGCTGAGCATCGTGAAGCCCATTTTGCTCGCCCACAGCGATGGCGGATCAATCGCGCTGATCTTTGCGGGTAAATATCCCGACCAGCCGCGTGCGCTGATCCTGGAAGCGCCGCACGTCTTTGTGGAAGACCTAAGTGTCGCAAGCATCACACAGGCAAGAGTGGCCTACCTGACGACCGATCTGCCGCGGAAACTTGGGCGCTACCATGAGCACGTGGATGCGACCTTTTGGGGCTGGAACGACATCTGGCTCGACCCGCAATTTCGCTCGTGGAACATCGAAGAATATTTGCCGGCGATATGCTGCCCGGTCCTCTGCATTCAGGGCGAAGAGGACGAATACGGAACCATCGCCCAACTAAAGGCAATCCAGGCGCGCGTACCCGCGACAGAGATTCTGATGTTGCCGAATTGCAAGCACTCACCGCACCGCGATCAGCCGGAAGCGACGTTGGATTGTATGGCGGAGTTTGTAGCAAAAGTTGCCAGGAGTGAGGAAGCGTTGAGCAGAATAAACGCCGTCAGGAGCAACAAGCAGGATTGCCAGAATAGGCGTCCTTCGACTCGGTCGCCGCGGCGACCTCGCTCAGGATGACAGAGGTGGAGGTGGTAACTGATAGCTGACGGCTGATAGCTGATAGCACGCCGCACGGGACGACAAGAACTTGCTTGCTAAAAGCTAAAGGCTAAGAGCCAAGGGCTGTTAGCGAAAAGCGAATCGCGAATCGCGAAGGGCGAAAAGCGTTCTTCCAGAAAGGGCGAAAACATGGCTGAATGGGTGCACACCTTCAAAGGCGCGGTTCTGGCGTCGGAGTACGATTTCGCGAGCCACATGAACTCGCACATGTATGTCTCGCGCTTCGACCAGGCCACCTGGTTTTTGCTGCACGCGATCGGAATGACCCCGGCTTCGATGAAACAGAAGAATCTGCGGGTGGCCATCGTTCGCCAGAACTATCAATTCCTGGAAGAGTTGCGGGGAGGGGAACTAGTGGAAATCAAGAGCGGCTTCCTGGCCATCGGCGAAAAGTATTTTCGCTTCATCCATCAGATGTACAACGACGAGACCGGCAAGATGGTCGCAACCTGCGACAGCGTCGCCGTGCAGGCCAGCCTGGAGTCCGGCAAGAGCGTGCCCATGACCGAGGAACTACAAGAAAAGGCCAAACGGCATTTGGTGACGGCCAATGTCCCAATGGACGAGGTGGTAGGCTAGTTGAAATGGTTAGGGTTGTGGGTTTTCAACGGCTTGGCTAGCGGGTAAGATGTTCCTCAGGTGATTCCATGAGCCCCGAGTCTTCAGAAGAAAAAACTACCCCTACCCGAGACCACGAAGCGGTCGAGCACGTTGCCGAGGCGCATCGCATCCTGAGTGGACTGAGGCAGCAACTCGACAAACATCCCGACTTGGATAAAGCCATCGCCAAGCTGGAGATGGCGCTCAATGTTCTGACCACGAAAACCGGCGGAATGTTGTAGATCAGATTGAAGGCGGCCCATGCGCGCGAGCATCAACCTGCACGGGTCGTTCCCCCTGCCCGGATCAAAACACTCCATGAACTCCAGCGAGATAGACTACAACCCTGTGCAGACCGTTTGGCATCACCCGCAGAGGCGGGCGGAGGTAAATAAGCGATGAGCCGTACCGGTGTGGCCGTTTTGCTGTTTTCGTTGCTTCAGTTGGGGAGCGCAGCCAACAATCCCGAGCCCATGGATGGTTACTCGCCCGCGCATGCAGTTGTGGAGAGCGATTGGGAGTCTAAGTTCCGCAACCTCCCCAATCCTGACGCGATGCGGGAATCCATGCAGCATCTGAGCGCTCGGCCTCACAATGTCGGTTCCCCATATGACAAGGAAAATGCCGAGTGGATCCTGTCGAAGTTCCAGCAGTACGGTTTCGATGCCCACATCGAGACCTTCGATGTGCTGTTTCCCACGCCGAAGGAACGTCACGTCGAACTGCTGTCTCCCACGCACTTTGTGGCCAAACTACAAGAGCCGGCGCTCAGCATCGATCCGACCTCACAACAAACTTCCGAGCAACTGCCCACTTACAATGCTTACTCCGCCGATGGAGACGTTACGGCGCCGCTGGTGTACGTGAACTATGGCATGCGGGACGATTACGAGCAGTTGGAGCGGCTGGGAGTTTCCGTGAAGGGCGCGATCGTGATCGCGCGCTACGGCGGCGGCTGGCGGGGGATCAAACCCAAAGTCGCTGCCGAGCACGGCGCCGTCGGCTGCATCATCTACTCCGATCCGCGAGATGACGGCTACTTTGAGGGACAGAATTATCCGGCTGGGCCGTACCGTCCCGAGGAAGGTGTGCAGCGCGGCAGCGTAATGGACACCGAGTATCCCGGCGATCCCTTGACTCCGGGAGTGGGGGCCACCAAGGACGCGAAGCGCTTGAGTTTGAAAGAAGCGAAAACCATCACCACCATTCCGGTGCTGCCAATTTCGTACGGAGACGCGCAACCCTTGCTGGCGGCCATTGCTGGGCCGACTGCGCCCGACACTTGGCGGGGAGCGCTTCCCATCACCTACCGGATTGGCCCCGGTCCGGCCAAGGTCCATCTGGTAGTGAAATCGAACTGGGACCTGAAGACCATCTACGACGTGATCGCCAAGATGCCGGGCAGTGATACTCCCGAGCAGTGGGTGATCCGAGGCAATCATCACGATGCCTGGGTCAACGGAGCTGACGATCCAATTTCGGGCATGGTGGTCGAATTGGAAGAGGCAAGAGCGCTGGGCGAGTTGGTGAAGCAGGGCTGGCGCCCGAAGCGGACCATTATCTACTGCGCGTGGGACGGCGAAGAGCCCGGCCTGCTGGGTTCCACCGAGTGGGTCGAGCAGCACCAGGATGAATTGCGCCAGCACGCGGTGATGTATCTGAACTCCGATTCCAGCGCCCGCGGTTACCTGAATGTCTCCGGCTCTCATACGTTGGAGCGCGCGATCAACCAGGTTGCGCGTGAGATTCAGGACCCGGAGAAGCACATTTCCGTGTGGAAACGCGCCTATCTTCGGCGTGTAGGACGCGCCGCCACCCCGGAGGACCGCGAGGAGTTGCGCAATCGTGCCGACCTGCGCCTGGGAGCGCTGGGTGATGGTTCCGACTACACGGCCTTTCTCGATTATGCCGGCGTGGCCGCGCTGAACATGGGATTCGGCGGCGAAGGCGGCGGCGGTGTTTATCACTCCATTTACGACGACTTCTACTGGTACACGCACTTCGGCGATCCGAAGTTCGTTTATGAGCGGGCGTTGGCCCAGGTGGCCGGGAGCACGGTCATGCGTTTTGCCGATGCTGACCTGCTGCCGTTCGATCCCGCGGGATCGGCCGATACCATCAAGCGCTACGTTGCGGAGCTGAAAAAGGAGTTGAAGCAACAACAGGACCAGGCGCGCGAGCGCAACCGCGAGGTTGAGGAAGGAGTCTTCACCGCAACCGCCGATCCGGAGAAACAGTACGTTCCTCCTCCAATAGAGCCGGTGCCGCCCTACTTAAACTTCGCCCCGCTGGACAATGGGGTGGAAGCGTATGCTCGCGTGGCGCAGCGCTACCGCCAGGCTGTCGCGAAATTGAGTGACAACGAGGGCGTCGCGTGGCAGTCTCCCGCGTTGCCGGCAATCAACGCCAAGCTCCTGTTGACCGAGAGGACCTTCACCCTCAGCCAGGGTCTCAAGGAGCGTCCCTGGTTCAAGCATCAGATCTATGCTCCTGGCGCGTACACAGGCTATGGAGCCAAGACGATTCCCGCAGTGCGCGAGGCCATGGAAGAACACAAATGGAAAGACGCCGATGACGGCGCCGTCATCGTTGGTCAGGTGCTGATGAGTGAGGCCAGCCTGGTGGATTCCATCGCGCAGGAATTGGAAGAAGCGGAAGGCCAGCGGCCTGCGATGTAGCAGGCGAAGCGAACCAATACCAAAGGACTGCCAGCGCAGAAGCAGCAGAGCGGAAGGTGAACCACCGAATCGTGCACACCGAAGATGCAGACCGTTAGACAGCACCTACCACTTTTCCAAAAGCGAAAAGCGAATTGCGGCAGTTTTACGCCGTCCCCAGTCTCTTCAGCACGTTCCCCCGGAAGCCGCGGCTCAGCGTGAGCTTGGTGCCGTCGCGCAGCAGGATGGAATAATCGCCATACAGCGAGGGCCGCAAGGTCTTGATGCGGTCCACATTCACCAGCGTGGAACGGTGCACGCGCAGGAATTGCCGGTGTCCCAATCGTGATTCCAGCGAGGTGATTGTCTCCCGCAGAATGTGTGTGTTGCCTGCCACGTGCAGGCAGACATAATTGCCTGCCGATTCGGCCCAATCAATCTCGTTGGGTTTCAGGCAGACGATCTCTCCGTCCGCCTTGATGACAATGCGCTGCGGGGTTTGCTGCCGCGATTCCAGATCGGCCAAAAGATCGAGCAGCTTGCGCTGAAATGTCGCCTCCGAGGGATGCGACAATTGCTTGCGGGCATGGCCCAAGGCCTCGGACAGGCGGTCTTTTCCCACTGGCTTCAGCAGATAATCGAGCGCGTGCACCTCGAACGCCTTCATCGCATACTGGTCGTATGCGGTGACAAAGATGGTAAGCGGTACGTGGCCTTCTTGCAGGGCCGCAATCACGCCGAAGCCATCCACCTCCGGCATCTGAACATCGAGGAAGACGAGGTCAGGCTTCTCCTGTTTGATCAGCGCGATGGCCGATTTGCCGTCGCCACACTCGGCCACGATTTGCAGGTCGGATTCATCTTCCAACATTCTGCGCAAGCGCTCGCGCGCCAGCGATTCATCGTCACTAAGCAACACTCGAATGGGCATCGGTGGTCACGACCTCCTCGGAACTTTCGCGGAACGGTAGGTGGATCTTGACGACGCAGCCTCCGCCGGGCTGGTCCTCCAGGGTCATCCTGTGATCGTGGTTGTACAGTTGTTCCAGGCGGGCGCGCGTGTTGCGCAGCCCCACGCCTTCCGGTGGAACGCCGCCCCGATGCCGACTTAGCCCCTGGCCATTGTCACTGATCTCCATCCACAGCTCATCGAAGACTAGTACTTAGTTGCGTAGATTAGCGTAAGATAAATGGGGATGCACATTGCGAATCTCGCGTTTCGTCCACTCGAAGGGCGTGGCGGTTTTGTTGTATGCGGCTATGAATCGGTCAATCGC
>JBEKNL010000054.1:0-25951 GCA_049522855.1 Candidatus Korobacteraceae bacterium | reverse complement strand
ATCCATCAGGGGAACCGATTATCGAGGGGTCAACCTGCTTTGTGCGAAGGCAGGAGAGGATGATTATGTCCCGCATTTTCAGCAGCGCCGAGCCGGATCCTCAGCTAACTTGGACAGCAATGTCCGCGGATATAAGACCGGTCCACGTATGTGGGCTTTTCAAGGCCGTGATGTTGCGGAGTACTTGATGCTCAGAAACGAAGGCAGTTGCGCTTTTCGCTCGGCGCCCTGTCCTACCCTATTTTTCTAGTCGTGCGGGTGTTGTAGCACCCGCACGACTATTCCCAGGAGGGTTATCCCCTCCATCAGGAGGTGCGACCGTGACTAAACGTATCGCATTCCGCCGCTACTTCCGTCACTGGCGTAGCGGCAAACTCATGGATGCCTGGGCCTACGGCTACAAGGCGTGGCCGATCGGCAAATAAATCCACCCCAGGTGTGTCGGCACCTTACAGCCGGGGGCTCGCGATCTGTGGGTCCCCGCTTTGAAATATTAACACCTGCGTCAAGCTGGGCAATGCTTTAGCCGCATTCGGCGGGTGGCCCACTCCTTTTGCTTGATCGGGCTCCTCAGACATGGGTGCCCCATCCTTCTCGCCCGTTTTTGGCGAGAGGGTGGGAGCCGGCAATCCTCAGCCCGAAGGGCGTCACAATCGTAGCCCAGCACGTGAGTGCTGGGTAAGCATGTTATTAAATCCCCGAGTCCCTTCAGGGACGACACCTCTTCGCCAACAACGTCAAAACCCGTGTGCCGTCCTGCCGGACTCCTCCAATGTAATAAGTCAACCCAGGACTTACGTCCTGGGCTACGATTATGTCGCCCTCCGGGCTCCCGACGAGTGGCCCGCCCTAAACGCCTGACCTTTCCAAACCTGGGGTGCCAGCAAGGCAGTTGTCAGTAGCCAGTTGTCAGTTGCCGGTAAAGGTAACCGCAGATCCCTCGACTTCGCTTCGCTGCGCTCGGGATGACAGAAACGGGGCACCGAGACGATAAAGGTAACGACCCTCCCAGCCCGAAGGCACCCTGTCGTCCAAGGAAGGCGACAAGGGTGGGGCACCCGCACCCGGCCAGTTGTCGAGAAACAGTTGTCAGCAGCCAGTAGCCAGTTGTCAGTAAAGGCAACCGCGGATCCTTCGACTCGCTCCGCTCGCTCAGGATGACAGAGGAAGAAACAACAGGTCCTTCGGCTCGGTCGCCGCGGCGACCTCGCTCAGGATGACAAATTCATGAAAGGGGCGGGATTGGCGCTGGAAACTCGAAACTTGAAACTCGAAACTGGTTTCCGAAACTTGGCCGGGCAGCGAGCAATTGTGCACAGATTAAGTGGTGGCGGCAGCCCTACTATGGTGTCTGACCAACGTAATAAAGGAGAATCGAATGAAATCCCAGAAGCTATTGGTTGTCGTCCTGGCGTCGCTCATCGTGCTCGCCCTGTCCCTGCCGGTACTGGCACAGAGCAGCACACAGTCCAGCACCACCACGACGACACAGAATCCACCCGCCGCTCAGAGCACCACCACCATGACACCACAGGATCCGGCATCGGTGCCGCCGGCCCAGGTCACTCAGAGCACGGATACGACGGTTACGCCGGCCGGCCCGGAAGTGAAGCAGACCGATTCGACGACGACCACAACCACGCCTCAGCCAAAGGTAACCGACACCACGACCACCACAACCACGCCAGCGCCGGTAACTGACGTCACGACCACTACGACCGCGCCGCCGCCCCAGGTGAAGAAGGACACCACCTCGACCACCACAGTCACGCCCCAGCCCCCGCAGCAATAATTGCGGGTAATCGGCGCGTGGCCTACGCAAGCTTCTTTTGCTTGCAGCCTGCCCTGAGCGAAGTCGAAGGGTGGGGCGATTCGTCCTAACGACGAAAATCCCCGCCCTAGGCCAAACAGCAGTTGTCAGTGGCCAGTCGTCAGTTGTCAGTAAAGGCAACCCCAGACCCTTCGACTGCGTCCGCCGCGGCGGACTCCGCTCAGGATGACAGAAGAAAAGAAGAGCTCCGCTCGGGATGACGAACTGGGCCAGTATTTCGGAATGGGTGAGAGCCAACTGAAGGATGTCTAGCTAGGCGCGCGTTGGACTCGCCTCGGGAGTGCCAATCAGAGATGGTGGGTGGCTGGCCTGATCGTGGTCACCCGCCCACCTTGAGTCAGTCCAGAAGAGAGGCTGTTGACCTCGCTGCGGGCTGCTATCTCTGCTAGTTCCTGCGTAAGGGCATGTCCCCAAGATACTAATTCGTCGGGGTTCTGCGCCCGGCAAATCATCCAGTGGTGGCGCCTCCCTTTGTGAAAAGGCTCCGCTTGAAACGACACGACGTACCGAGCAACTGCCTGTGTCATTCAATACTTCCTATTCTGTGCACTGGCCTTTTAAGCGACCTTGCCATGAATTTTGGCTTCGGGATTCTTCTCGCTGCCAACAGTAACCTTGATCTGCTTGGGCTTGGCTTCGGCCTTCTTGGCGAGGTTGATCTTCAGCACGCCCTTGTCGTAGTGGGCGCTTACCTGCCCTGGATCCACGGAGTTGGGCAGCGTGAACGAGCGGGTGAAGCTGCCGTACTGCCGCTCGACGCGACGGTAGTTCTCTTCTTTCTCTTCCTTCTCAAACTTGCGTTCGCCGTGGACGATCAGAGTATTGTTCTCGATGCGGACGTCAATGTCTTTTTCCTCAACGCCCGGGACTTCAATTTTCAGAGTGAAGTTGTGCTCGTCTTCGTAGACGTCCACCGGAGGTGCGAAGCCGGTGGTCGTCAACGCCTCCTCGGGGCCTTCGGGGTTGAACGATTCACGCAAAAGACGGTTCCAGCGGTCTTGCAGGGTGGCGGTGGCACGGGATGGATCCCAACGGGTTAATACTGTCATGACGCAGTTCCTCCATGGAGTGATCTAAGAGGAAAAACTTCAGATGGGCTGACTTAGTTCAGGGAACCTGAAAGAGTAAGAAGAGGTACTTGCTCAATAATAATGCTACGCTTGCGCGCTACCGTTGTCCAGTCTGCCGCGGTTTGAGGTAGTGGGTCACTCTGATTTCCATAGGGCATCCATCTCTGCATATAGGTTAGTTCTTTGTTGATCAATAGAGATCAGCTTCTCTCGGAACTGCTTACGAGCGCTGGCGGCAGGTTCTCGCGACATCTGGTAAACCAGGTCTTTAGCTTGAGCACACAGTCGGTCGTAGGTGTGTTCCAGTTTCAGAAGTGCTTCTTTGCGTTCTTCGTTTGTCATGGTAATAGCCTATTCTCCCAGAGTTTTCAGCAGCAGTTTCTTGTCTATGCGCTGCGGGGGCGAGGGCAACGCTGGCAGGAGACTGCACAAGTTCCTCGAAGACGAGGGCAAGCCATCGTAAAAGGGCGCGCGATGGCCAAGCAGTCATACCTCGGCAAAAAGAAAAACGAAAGAGCGGACTAACCTTTGTCCGTCACTCCCCTGACGATCGGGACGGCGGCTTGGCTGAAGTCCTCGCGGACCGCTTTCTTTCTCCGATTTTGTGCTGGACGACGGGAAGCCTTCTTTTCGAGTTGATCGGCTTGTCGCTGTGCTTTATCGAATTTTGTTCGTTTCTCTGACATGCAGACAGTTTACGCCGAACGCCCAAGGTTCAAGTTCTGTGGGTTTCAAACTGCACCACTACCCAGTTTGAGGTAGTGGGTCAGTCTGATTTTCACGACTTCGATCAAGAGTCTGCGTCAGAGAGCTGGTCAGTGATCATCCGGAAGTGATGGCCCATCACGGCCAGGGTCATGGCGGCGCCGAAGGAGCGGCGGTAGCGGGTGGCGGCGGTGAGCAGAAACTTCCAATAGCTGAGGCGAGATTTTCCCAGCAATCCCTGGTGCACCATGGAAGAAAAGAAGGCGCGCAGGCTGCCGTAGCTCCAGCGCTGCCGGAATTGCGGCTGGCAGCGGCTGAGGAAGAGCTTGACCCGCTCATAATAGGCATCGCAGGCATAGATTCTAGTGAGCACATGACGATAGCCCTCGAGGAGGCGGGTGGCGTTCATGCGCGGCAGGAAATTCAGTTCACAATCAGTGTTGTTACCGCCCCCGGCATTCAGAATTCGGCCCTCGCCCAACAGGCGGCGGAAGAGTTGGGTGCCAGGCATGGCTTGGAGCAGACCCACCATGGCAACAGGAATGGCGCTCTTCTGAATGAACTCGACGAGGCGCTCAAAGACATCTTCGCGGTCGGTATCGAAGCCCAGGATGAAGCCCCCCATCACTTCGATGCCGTACTGCTGGATGATGCCGATGCTGTGCAGCATGTTGCGCCGCGTGTTCTGCAGTTTGTTGTTGGCGACCAAGCTGTACTCGTCCGGGGTCTCGATGCCCAGGAAGACGGATATGAAGCCGGCCTCTTTCATCAACTGCAGCAGTTCGAGATCGTCGGCCAGGTTGAGCGATGCTTCAGTGCTGAAGCGGAAGGGATGACCGTGGGCTTCTCCCCATTCGGCCATGGCCGCCAACAGTGCCTTGGCGCGGGGCTTGTTGCCGATGAAGTTATCGTCGACGACGAAGACCGCGTCGCGCCAGCCTGCCTCGCGCAACTGATCGAGTTCGGCGAGGACCTGGGCCACGGCCTTGGTGCGGGGACGGTGGCCATAGATCTCGATGATGTCGCAGAATTCGCAGTTGAAGGGGCAGCCGCGCGAATACTGGATGGTCATGGTGCTGTAGCGGTGCATCTGGATAAGACGCAGGTCGGGTAATGGGCTGCGCTCCATGGCGGGACGCTCGGCCGCCTGGTAGAGGGGGCGTGCCGTGCCCGCCTCCAGATCTCGGGCCAGGCCGGCGATAAGGTCCTCCGCCTCGCCGATCACCACGTGGTCGGCTTGCAGTACGGACGCGGGCAGGCTGCTGGTGATGGGCCCGCCCACCACGGTTCGGAGTCCACGCGCACGGCAGCGCTGGACGATGGAGACCAGATCCTCCTGCTGCATGTGCATGCCGCTAATCAATGCGACGTCGGCCCAGGCGAGGTCAGAGTCCTTCAGGCGCTCGACGTTGGTGTCGATCAGGCGCTTGTTCCATGGCTGGGGAAGCAGCGCGGCTACCGTCATGAGACCCAGCGGCGGCTGAGCAGCGCGCTTGCCTTGAAGCGACAGGGCATAACGGAAGCTCCAGTAGGTGTCCGGTGACCGGGGATAGACGAGTAAGGCGTTCATGGTTCGCCTCCGCCGCAACAGCGCATGTCAGCGTGTAACAGCGATGAAGTGTGATCCGCGCTTGGCGAGGATGCCCGCGCCGACTACAACCATCGGTACGCGGTTGATGCAAGTGTGACCCTTCGAGGCTTGAGGACGCAATGGGATTACAAAAAGATTACAGAGGCTCAATGAGCCATATCCCGGTCCCGCGCGTGGCGGCTAGCAGATGAACAACTTGTCATGCGCAGGAAATAGGCTCTTCATGTCTAGCCGCTAGTCTGGCAGCAACGGGGTATTTTCCTCCTACAAACGGATTGGACCAGGGAAGAAGGCACGCGCCGCGCCAGTTGGTGAGCCGCAGGGCGCGCGGTACGGATGATAAAGATGACGCGAATCGCAGGCGTAGCCAGTGCATTTCCACGCCCGTACTATCGCCAGCAAGAAATAGCCAACGCTCTCAAACGGCACTGGGATGAGGGGTTGGGAAACCCTAAGGTCCTTGACCGCCTGCTGACCCGGGTAGGTGTCGATGGACGCTATCTGGCTTTGCCCATCGCAGCCTATGACGACCTGACCACGTGGGGAAAGTCGAACAACGCGTGGAATTCCAGTCCGCGGACCCGCTCATCGACGGAGCGGCGTGCTGACAAAATCAGCACTGGAGCGGTGTGGCCCTGGGCGCGGCAACGCCCGATCACGTCCAGGCCATCCATGTCGGGCAATCCGAGGTCGACAATGAAGCCGTCGTAAACTTCCTCGTCCGCGAGGGCCAACGCCGATTTCGCGTCGGGAGCAGCATCCACACGATAGCCGGCTTCCGTGAGGCCGCGATTCAAGAACTCTCGAATCGCCGAATCATCCTCCACCACTAACAGTCGCACATCTCTCCTCTCGCAAATCGAAGTGCTGCGCCGCCAGAAACTTTCCGGTGCGGAACATTCCCGTCTGCACTTCATCCAGCACAAACAAGGTGCCGTAACGCTGGCATAGCGACTGCACCTGTCGCAAATAATCCGGGGAAGGTATCCGGAGTCCGCCCTCCGACTGGATAGGTTCAACTAGGAAGGCGGCGACCTTCCTAGTCTCGAGTTTTCGCTCGACGGCCGCGACGTCATCGAAAGGAATCGCATGGGTGTTCGGCAGCAGCGGTCCAAATCCCCCGCGCCAGAATTCATTGTCCATCAAGGAAAGCGCTCCGCAGGTAAGGCCGTGGAAGGCGCGTTCCGCGTACAGCAGACCATCGCGGCCAGTGACGGCCCGCGAAAACTTGATGGCGGTCTCCACCCCTTCGCTACCTGAGCTGGCAAAGAAAACCTTGCGCAGTCTGCCGCCGGCCAATCGGCACAGGCGTTCCGCCAGTTCGCTTGCCAAGTCCGGGACATGGCTCTGCAGCATCGCCGGACCGGAGCGGTCCAGCTCTTCTTTCAAAGCCTGGATAATGCGGGGATGATTGTGACCCGCATTGTGAACGCAGTACCCGGAAAGGAAGTCCAGATAGCGGGCGCCGTCTCCGGTCCACAGCTCCGCTCCCACGCAGCGCTCGTAGCGCACGTTCATGTCCAGCAAGTCCAGTAATCGGACCCACTGAGGATTCACGTGTTCTGCATATCTCGAACTGGTCGAGATAACGGCTGGCTTCAATGGTTCCTCGAAACTGATGACAAAGACATGTGTTTACAGATTAGGTAGCCAAGGTGGAATTACCCTGGCTTACAGATGACATTCTGTTCATCTCATTGGCAGCGCTGGCGCCTGACAGGTAGAATTCAAGTATCAAGTTCACCATGAACATGAAAAAGATAGATGCTTGTTAGCCGCCACAACCATAATCATAAGGCGACATTCTAGTGCAGTTAGGCAATAGATGTGTCCGGTTTGCGCGGGTAGTGCGGGCGGATACACCAATCCCGGAACCGCTCTAGTGCATTGCCGGGCGGCCACGTTGAGCTCTCCAAGGATGACCACTCCATCACGATCGCTGGTGATCCACGCTCTTTTCAAGAGCGCAGTTCTGCTCATGTGGATGCTGCCCCTCTGCGGTTTTCTCTGGGCCTCCGGGCCCAGCGACACTCGAACCTACTCGATCAATCTCTCGGTGATCGACGAAAACAACCTGCCTGTTCCCGATGCGACGGTTGAGATTCGCTCCACCGGCGCGCTCATAAGCACCTCCACGACCAGTGCCACGGGAAAAGTAACGCTCGCGCTCAACGGCGCTGCAAGTTATTCGCTGCGCGTTCAAAAGAAAGGTTACCTGCCGAATGAAACCACCTTGGAGGTCAGCGACAGCAACGCCGCTCAAGACATTGACGTTGTCTTGAGTGCAGCGGCCCTGAGTCAGCAGAGTGTCGAAGTCAAAGGCGAACCTTCCAGTCCGGTCACGGAAACGGCGGGCAGTCCGGCAACCCTGCCTACCGCTCAGGCCAAGAACAGCGCCGTACGCCCCGCCACTCTCGCGGACGCGCTGCCTCTCATACCCGGGATCGTGCGCGCCAAGGATGGCAGCGTGCGCATCGCGGGCTTGGGTGAGGAACATAGTGCATTGCTGGTCAACTCCGTCGATGTCACCGATCCCGCCACCGGGCGCTTCGGCCTCAGCGTGCCCATCGATAGCGTGCAGACCGTCGAAGTGGCTGAGATGCCGTACCTGGCGCAGTATGGGAAGTTCACCGCCGGTGTGGTTTCAGCCGAGACGCGTCGCGGCGGCGATAAATGGGATTACAGCTTGAACGATCCCTTTCCCGATTTCCGTATCCGCAGCGGACACCTGGAGGGACTCGTCGACGCCTCCCCACGATTCAATCTGAGCGGGCCTGTGGTCAAGGACAAACTCTATTTCGTTGAGGGCTTTCAGTATCTCTTCAACAACCAGGAGGTGATGACGCTTTCCTACCCGGAAAATCTCACCCGATCGAGCGCCTACAATTCGTTCACCCAGCTTGACGCCATTCTGTCTGCCCGGCAGACCCTGACCGCGAGCGTCCATTTCGCGCCCCACAGTTTGCAATATGCCGGCCTCGACTACTTCAATCCCCAGCCGGTGACGCCGGATGCGAACTTCCACGAATCCACCGCGACGCTGACTCATCGCTGGCAGATCGGCGACGGCCTGCTGCAAAGCACATTCGCTGGCACGGGAATTTCCAGCGAAGTCTCGCCCCAGGGCAACGCGAACATGGTGCTCACGCCGCTGGGCAATCAGGGAAATTATTTCAGCTACAACTCGCGCAGCGCCACCCGTCTTGCGTGGATGGAGCAGTGGACGCCACGCACTTTGCACTTCCACGGCGATCACATTTTTCAGATCGGTTCTGTCATTGGACACAGTGAAAACGAGGGCCACTTCCTGGGCAACCCGGTGACCTTGCTGGATGCCAACCAACGGCTCCTGCAGACGATTGATTATGTCGGCGGCAAGCCTTACAAAGTCGCCGATACGGAACCTGCGGTTTACGCTCAAGATCACTGGATCCTGAACTCGCACCTGGCGGTTGATGTGGGGCTTCGCCTGGAAGGCCAGACCATTACTTCTACGACACGCTCGGCGCCGCGCACCGGCTTGGTGTGGTCGCCGGGCAAGTCCGGCAAAACCGTGCTCCGCGGCGGCATCGGCATTTTTTATGACTCGGTGCCGCTGGATGTCTATGCCTTCAACAGCTACCCCGATCAACTCATCACCACCTACAACGCGCTGGGCTTGCCGGTGGGGCCGCCGGTCCGCTACCTCAACATCACCGGCCAGGCCGCAGAATCGAACTTCCCATTCATCGATCGGAAGCTGAAGAGCGGGAACTTCGCTCCCTATAGCACAGCTTGGAACGTCGAATTGGAACGAACGGTGACGCGCTGGTTGGTGGTCCGCGCGAAGTACCTGCAAAGCCACGAGCAGGACATGATTACGCTGCAACCCGAGGTCATTCAGAACCAGCCTGCCTTCGTGCTGAACTCCTCCGGATGGGCGCAAACTCGGCAGGCTGAGTTCACCGCCCGCATCGGGTCGGCCTCGCCGCGTCAGTTCTTCTTCTCCTACGTGCGGCAGTACGCCTACGGTGACGTCAACGACGCCGGCGCCTACCTGGGAAATTTTCCTTCGCCGGTGATTCAACCCAATCTGATCGCCAGCTTGCCCAGCGAAATACCCAACCGCTTCCTGCTGTGGGGAAGCTACGGCAAACTGCCGAAGAAAATCACCTTGTCGCCGCACCTCGAGTACCGCAACGGATTTCCTTATCAGCCGACGAATGTATATCAGCAGTACGTGGCGGTGACCGGACCTCAGTACCGTTACCCGAATTACTTCTCGGCGGACCTGCGCGTGTCTAAAGATGTGCAGGTGAATCCGCAGCACGCGGTGCGGCTCTCGCTGACGGTCCGCAACTTGACCAACCATTTCAATCCGCTGGAAGTGCATTCCAACTTCGCCGATCCCCTGTACGGAACGTTTTTCGGCAACTATGACCGCAAGTTCCTGTTCGATTTCGACTTCCTGTACTGAGACCTGAGGTTGGAGCGCCGCGCCGCCTTCGTCACGGAGCGCTGTGATGTGCATCACTGCGAGGAGGTTGCGCCCAAATGAATACTCCCTCCCTATCGGCGTTCGATGTGGACAACCAAGGCCTCTGTTATCATCTTGGTCACAATTTATTGCGTGAGGATCGGCACACAAGGGCATGCCGTCCGTACGGTTCGCGGGTCAAAGGCTGTCGGCGGCAAGACCATTGAGCAGCCTGACTGTGAAAACAAAACCTAAAGGGAGGACTAAGGATGCAACGGCGACCTTGCAGCGCGTTTCGTAAGACGAGTCTCTTTCTGATGCCGATGGTGCTGGCTATCTTATTTTCGAGCACCAGCTACGCCATTCCCGCTTTTTCACGCATGTACGGCACCAGTTGCAGCACCTGTCACGTTGACTTCCCCAAGCTGAACGACTTCGGAAAAGCCTTCAAAGATGCAGGCTTCAAGTTCCCCAAAGACGACGAGTCGATGATCAAGATTCCGCCGGTAATGCTGGGAGCACCGGCCAACGCGGAGCTGTGGCCGAAGGCCGTCTGGCCCGGCGTCATCCCGGGTATGCCGCCGATCGGGCTGCGCTATAACCAATACTTTCAGTACACGGGGACCAGCAGCTCGAAGTTCAATCAGTTGCTGCCGCCAGGAACGGTGGCGCCGTATACTCCGACCACTGACTTCCAGACTGGGCTCTTCAGCATCTTTACCGCCGGCAATTTCGGCAGCGACATGGCATTCTGGGTGGACGACGACATCAGTGTCAGCGGCGCCAACGCCAACGGCGGACTGGGCGATGCCTACCTCAGGTTCGTCAATGTCGGCCGGTTCCTGAAACTGCCTAACAACTTGCTGAGTCTTCGCGTCGGCCAGTTTGAACTGGAGCTGCCCTTTACCCAGGCCCGCAGCATTTGGATCAGTCCCTACGACATCTACACCCAGGCCAATATCGGGGCCATGAATCCGGCCTTTCCGCAGCAGTTCGTCAATAACCAATTCACCATGGCAGATGCGGGCAAGGGTGTTGAGTTGAGCGGAGGGCTGCACACCGGCGGCTACTACTACTCGATTGCCTTCATCGACCAGAACACCAGTGGATTCGGACAGGACGCTAACTCGGGCATCCCCTATGTTCCCCAGGCCACTGGCAGCAATAATGGCGGGCTGGGCGTGGCTTCGGATGCAAATTTCAAGGACCTCTACGCCTCGCTCAACTACCGCTTCAACCTGGAGCGCGACAAGCAAAGCCGTAGCGCCATCCAGGCAGCCGGCCCCAGCGGACCGCGCGATCACACGTATTTGAACCTCGGCAGCTATTACTTCTATGGACGCTCGGTGCAGCGGTTATCGGGGGCCACCACCGATGGCGTGCCGACCGTCATCACCGCGCGCGAGCCGTTTTACCGGGTCGGCGGCAACCTGACTTTCAACTACCGCTGCTGCCTGCAGTTCAATGCCCTGTACATGTACGGGCACGACTCCAACCTGCTGCCGATCGACGCCAATGGCGTGCCGGTTGGTTTGCCGGTGGGCACTATGCCGCTACCCGTCGGTTTCATTTCCGGCCGGGCGGCTACATTTAGCGGAGGCTTCGCCGACGTCGAATGGCTCGCTTATCCTTGGATGATGGTGCTGATGCGCTATGACGCCGTAAACTCCAACTCGGACTACGTGAACGGCCTGACGGCGGGCGGATTCAGCGGCTCTCCCTTCAATGGGGCGGCCAGTGTAACGCGAAACCGGGTTACTCCGGGGGTGCAGTTCCTGATGCACGCCAACATCAAGGCGTCGTTTGAGTACCAGTTCCGTCCGTCGCAATCGGTCGTGTTCGCGACAAATCCCGTCACCGGTCTCCCGGTGGCCCTGAACCCGTTCCACACCAATACGGCTGTTGCTGGTTTAGAATTCGTGTATTAACTGCTTGAACCTGAGACAAGCACAACCAACGAAAGGAATGTTCATGATGCGCAGTTTTCTAGTAACGCTTCTACTGGTGACGGCCGTCGCAGCTACCGCTGTCGCCGGCACCATCGAAGGCAAAGTGTCGCCTGGGAAGTCCGTCGTTTATGTGGACACCATCCAGGGCAAAACATTCCCCGCCCCTACGCAGCATCCAGTCATGGACCAGAAGGGACTGGTGTTTAATCCGCATGTCATGGTCGTTCAGGTGGGGACCACCGTCGAGTTTTTGAATAGCGACAATGTGCAACATAACGTCTTCTGGCCCTCCATCAGCGGCAACAAGAAACTAGGCCATAACCTGGGGACCTGGCCGAAAGGCGAAAAACGCCCTTTCAAGTTCGATAACCCCGGTGTGGTGCCGCTGCTGTGCAACGTTCACCCGGAGATGTCGGGTTACATGGTTGTCAGCCCCACGCCCTACTTCGCCGAGACGGACGCCGGCGGGAACTACAAGATCGAGAACGTTCCCGATGGCAAATACAACGTGGTCGCCTGGCACGAGGGCATGAAGCAGCAGACCAAGTCTGTTGATGTTGCCGGCACCGGCAAGGCCGACTTCACCCTTTCGAAGTAAACGCTACGAAGGGCGGGCAGGACTCCGCCCTTCTTCTTCCAATCACGCCACGCGCGCACCTCGTCTCCACAGGGGGCTGATGCAAATTCGCTTCGCTAACAAGAAGGTCGATCGGGAATGGCTGAACACCAATTTCCCTTGCATGATGGCGTGTCCCGCGCATACCAATGCGGGACGCTATGTGACGCTGATCGCCGAGGGGCGCTTCGAAGAGGCGTATGGTATTGCGCGCGATCCGAATCCCATGGCGAGCATCTGCGGGCGCGTTTGTGCTCACCCTTGCGAGACCGCGTGCCGCCGCGGCCAGATTGATCGTCCGATTTCCATTCGCGCCCTGAAGCGCTTCCTCACCGAGCGGCATGGCCCCGAGTCGCGTCATCCGGTTGCGCCCAGCACCAAACCAGCCGGCAAACTTCCCTTCAAGGTCGCCGTGATCGGCGGCGGTCCGGTGGGCCTCTCAGCCGCACACGATCTCGCCGTGATGGGCTACTCGGTAACCATCTTCGAAGCGTCACCAGTGGCCGGAGGAATGTTGTACCTTGGAATCCCGGAGTATCGTCTGCCGCGAAGCGTGGTGGAGGCACAGGTACGCGAGATCCTGGAGACGGGCGACATCACGCTGCGGCTGAACGCCGCCGCGGGGCGCGACTTCACGGTGGGTGAGCTGAGACGCCAGGGCTTCGACGCCGTCTTGATCGCAGTTGGCGCACATCTCAGCCGCGACCTCTCCATCCCGGGCGTTGATCTCGATGGCGTGCATCGCGGCATCGAATTTCTGCTGAACGTCAATCTCGGCTACAAGTTCACCATCGGCAAGAAAGTCATCGTGATCGGCGGCGGCAATGTCGCCATGGATGTCGCGCGCTCGGCTGCGCGCGAAGTGCTGCGCCAGCATGATTCGCCTGGCGAGATAACGCCCTCGGAAGAGAATGTGCAAACCGTCGCCGCGCACGAGATGATGGACATCTCGCTGTCGGCGTTGCGCATGGGCGCTCGCGAGGTCGGCCTCGTCTGCCTGGAGCAGCGTCACGAAATGCCTGCGGCGCTGGAGGAGATTGAAGAGGCGGAGACCGAAGGCATTATCATGCATCCGGGTTTCGGGCCCAAGCGGGTGCTCGGACGCGACGGCAAAGTCGTGGGCCTGGAATGCCTGAAGACAAAGTATGTCTTCGACGAGAACCACCGATTCAATCCTGCCTTCTACGACAACAGCGATACCCAGTTTGAGTGCGACACCATCATTCTTTCCATCGGGCAGGCGCCCAACCTGGAGTTTCTGCGGCCGGAAGATGGCGTGCTGGTCTCGCCTCGCGGCCTCATCAACGTAAATCGCGACAACTTGATGACCTCGGCCCCCGGCGTGTTCGCCGGAGGCGATTGCGCATTCGGGCCGCGCCTCATCATTGACAGCGTGGGCGACGGAAAGCGCGCGGCGGTTGGCATTGACGAGTACCTTCGCGGGACCAAGCATCCCGAACCGCAGATTGAAGTGCAAGTCCTCGACCGCTGGCAAATGGCAGTGGATTACATGAATATCCACCGCCAAGCCATTCCCATGCTGCCGCTCGATCGCCGCACCGGCATGACCGAAGTCGAGCTGGTTTACAGCGAGCAGGAAGCGATGGCCGAGGCGCAGCGCTGCCTGAAGTGCTATGTCAACACCATTCTCGAAGGCAACGAACACGACGGCACCGCCTGCGTGCTGTGCGGCGGCTGCGTGGACGTCTGTCCGGAGAACTGCCTGGAGTTGGTTCCGCTGGACCGGATTCAGTTCGAGCCGGACAGCATCGATGCCATCGCCAACCACCCCGAGTGGTTCAGCTTCGAGCTGGAAAATATACAGCCGGCGGAATTAGGCAGCATCACCGGAACTGCCATGTTGAAGGACGAGACCCGCTGCATCCGCTGCGGTCTGTGCGCGCTGCGCTGTCCCGCCAACACCATCACGATGGAGTCTTATAACTTTGTGGCGACCGAGCCGACCAGGCTCATCACCATTCAAAGCTTTGATGGACCCAAGCCGGCTGCGGCGCCAGCACCTGCGCCTGCGCCTGCGAAATGATTAAGGAACGTCGAGACCGATCAATTCGAAGGGGTGAAAACAGCCGGTGCTAGTAGCTAGAGCGTGTTTCAAGAATCGGTTTGTATCAGGGCACGGCTTCAGCCGTGCCATAGGTGGTCTTTATAACTATGTGGGCTTTAGCCCCTGCCCTCAGCGGCTAAAGCCGTTATCTTTATCTTGGATCGCAGCGATGGCACGACTAGAAGTCGTGCCCTGATACAAACCTGACCTGCGACTATTTTTGAAATACGTTCTAGCAATAGATTTGCAGGATTTGACTAATTGCTAACTGCTAGTTGCTAGCTGCTACTTACATAATGATGAGATTGAGGACCTATGCCTGAAGAACCCAAACCCGCGGCTTCATCCGAGAGTCCGGAGGAGATGAGTCGGCGGCAGTTTTTCGTCAAGGTCGGAGTTGGCTCGGTTGCGGTGGCCGTCTTGGGCACGGCTGCCTTCTCTTATGAGTACTTGTCGCCGAATGTGCTCTACGAACCGTCGCCGATCGTGGATGCGGGAAAGCCCGACCACTATCCTCCTGACTCGGTTACGCTCGATCCGGCGACAGCGATCTACGTGGTGCGCACGGCGGAGGGATTCTTCGCGCTCTCGGCCATCTGCACTCACCTGGGTTGCATGACGGCATATAAGCCCGACCTCGGCATCATCGCTTGCCCCTGCCACGGCAGCAAGTTCAACAAGGATGGAGTGAAGATCGCCGGCCCCGCGCCCAGGCCGCTTCCCTGGCTGCGCATGTGGCTGAGCGACGATGGCAACTTGATGGTTGACCGCTCCAACGCCGTCGCCATCAAGCAACTGGTGAGGGTATAGCCGTGGCCAACACCCTCGATCGCCTGGTTGACCAAGTCCGCGAGAACCGCATCTGGCGCTCCATCTTTCGCAGCGGCAGCGGTGAGAGCAACCTGCGCCGCGCGT
The DNA here is from genome assembly GCA_049522855.1 of Candidatus Korobacteraceae bacterium. Lineage (GTDB taxonomy): Bacteria > Acidobacteriota > Terriglobia > Terriglobales > Acidobacteriaceae > Bog-257. The sequence continues at coordinate 10,753 of JBEKNL010000054.1, read as the reverse complement.
TGTTCGTGCAGCAAAACGTTTTCCTGCACTTGTTCTCGGTCAAGGCGCGGAAGCGCACGCTGGAGTTCAGTGCGACATGGTATTTGGGTGCACTGACCTTCGGGACGTTCCTTATCCTCGTAATCACCGGCATCCTGCTGATGCTGTATTACCATCCGTCGGTCCCGCAGGCGTACGCCGACATGAAGGACCTGCAGTTCGTGGTCTCGTCAGGCGTGTTTCTGCGCAACCTGCATCGCTGGTCGGCCCACGCCATGGTTTTTCTGGTGTTCGCGCACATGTTCAAGGTGTTCTATCGCGGGGCCTATCGGCCGCCGCGCGAATTCAACTGGGTGATTGGCGTCGTGCTGCTTCTGATGACGCTGCTGCTGAGCTATACCGGCTACCTGCTGCCCTGGGACCAACTGGCTTTCTGGGCAGTGACAGTCGGCAGCAACATTGCTTCGGCGGTGCCGGTGATGGGCGCCAAGATGCGGTTCCTGATGCTGGGCGGAACGGCCGTGAACGCCAACGCATTATTGCGCTTCTATGTCTTGCACTGCGTCGTGCTGCCGCTGGCGGCGATTGTGTTCATCGCCATCCATTTCTGGCGGATTCGTAAAGACGGCGGAATTTATCCCGGTGAATCTCCGGCGGAAGGGGGCGCGAAATGAGCGATCCGAAAGATTTCGTTGCCGTCGTCGACTCCGATGTGCGCAAAACACCGCAGCGGATAGCCTTCATCACCAAGCGGACCTCGCCCCAGGTGCACGTGAAGGATGAAGAGCGGGTGATGACCTACCCCGAAGTTTTCTTCCGCACCGCCGTCGCCATTGAAGTACTCACGATTCTATTGGTCATTATTTCGCTGCGTTGGAACGCGCCCCTCGAAGGACTCGCCGATCCCATGCACACGCCCAATCCGGCAAAGGCGCCCTGGTACTTCCTCGGTTTGCAGGAGCTGCTGCACTACTTCCCGCCGGTGGTAGCCGGCGTTCTCATACCTGGTCTGGTTGTAATGGCACTGATCGTGATTCCCTACTTCAACATCAACGTCGAAGCCGAAGGATTATGGCTGCGCGACAAGACAAGGCGTTTGCGGATTTTCGGCATTGTGGTTGTGCTGTTCTGTATTTTCCTGGCAGTTTTCGATGTCTGGGTCGCATTGGTTCCAACCCTCATCGTCGCCGCATTCATGCTGCTGGCCGCGCAGACCGATCCAAAAGCAACGCGAGGGTTCCGCGGCTGGCTGGCCAGTAAACCGCTGTCGTTTTGGATCATGACATGGTTCTTGTTCGAACTGGTTGTGCTGACTGCCATCGGCACTTTCTTCCGCGGCCCGGGATGGTCGTGGGTTTGGCCATGGAGGACTTAGGCTGTCATGAGGAATAACCTTCACGCCCTGTGGCAGCTCTTCTTCGGCGACAGCGCTCGCGCCTTCGGTTCGGCAAGCGCCATCTTACTTGTGCTGCTGGCCGTAGCACCCGCCAAAAATCACTTCAGTGAGTGGCGTCATTATCAGAAGCAATATCTGCGCTTCATCCGCGGACGCGCCGATGCTGTCACCCTCGAACGCCACTTCCAGGGCGGCATCCAGCAGATCTGGATACCAGAACAGCAGGTGACCGACCGTTGCACCACCTGCCATCTCGGGATGAAAGAAGCCAGCCTCGCGGACGTCAGCTCAGTGGCATTCCGCGAGCACCCGGTAATTCCGCACAAATTGACGGAGTTCGGCTGCACGACCTGCCATCGCGGACAAGGGGCCGCGACCACGGTAGAGGAAGCGCATAGCGCCACGGAACAATGGGAGCAGCCGCTGCTGCCGGCCAAGTACATCGAAGCCGGGTGTGGGCAATGCCATCTGGAAAATCAAACCGGGACCCCGTTCCTCAACCAGGGACGGCAGCTCATCTCCAGCTACGGCTGCACCCACTGCCACACCATCAAGCAGGCTGACGGAACTTCCCTCACTCCCGACGACGATCCGCCCTCGCTGAAGCACATCGCCGACAAGACCACGCGCGAGTGGGTCTATGCCTGGATCAAAGATCCTCAAGCCTATGCCGGCACTGCAACTATGCCGAGCTACCATTTGAGCGATGACGATGCCCGCGACGTCTCAGCATTCATCCTTGCGCAGAGCACACCGCTCGAGCCGCCGCTCCAGCCGGTGAAGGCTGACACGAAGGCGCCGGCCGATCCGGCCGCAGGCACCTCTCTCTATGGTCAATCCTTCTGCGCTTCGTGCCATGCCATGCAGAACGCTGCTGGCATGATGGTCGGAGGCAATGTCGGGCCTGAACTGACGGGCATCGGCACGAAAGCGAAACCGGAATGGCTGCAGGATTGGGTGGCCAACCCTAATCACTATGACCCAGGCACGATGATGCCGCACTACCGCTTCGACGCTGCCCAGGTGGCTACCCTGACGGGTTTCCTGGAGTCGAAGACGGAGCCTGACTTCGTTGCCAATGTGCATCTCGACCCAGCTACGCCGGAGCAAATCGAACACGGCAAACGGTTGGTACTGGAGAATGGCTGCGCCAGTTGCCACGAGATCAATGGCATCAAGAAGCCCGAGAACTTTGCGCCCGAGCTGAGCCGCATCGGAAGCAAACCACTCAACCAACTAATTTTCGTCGAAGGCGTCGAACACACCCTGCCTGGCTATGTGGCTGGAAAGGTACGCAATCCGCGGGCCTTCGGGCCATCGCTGAAGATGCCGCAGTTCAAGTTCACGCCGCAGCAAATCGATGCCATCACCACTGCACTGCTGGCGTTGACCGACCGCGCGCAGACCCAGCCCCCCACCATGCGGATTGCCTCGGTGCAGCAGACCAAGTATCAGCCGGCGGGAAATGCCGGACAGCTCATGGGCGACCTGCGATGCTTCACCTGTCACATGATCAACGGGCACGGTGGGGACATGGCTCCCGACCTCACCTGGGAAGGGACCACGGTGCAGCGTGAGTGGCTGACGCAGTTTCTTAAGAACCCGGAAACGCTGCGGCCGGCGCTGATCCGGCGCATGCCCAAGTTCAACCTCACGGATGCCGAGATCAACACTCTGGCTGATTACATGATGACCGTATATCAGACGCCGGAGTTCGACCGCGACCCGCTGCCGGTGTCACAGTTCACTCCCGCGCAGGTGGAACAGGGGCGGCAGCTCTTCTATTCCAAGTTTGCCTGCCAGTCTTGCCACATCGCCGACTACAAGACCGACAAGGGCTACATTGGCCCGGCGCTGGCTGCGACTGGCAAGCGGTTTAATGCAGTCTGGGTTTATCACTGGCTGAAAGATCCCCAGGCGCTGCGTCCTGGAACCATCGAGCCCAACCAGCACATGACCGACGATGAAGCGCGCGCGTTGACCGCGTTCCTGATGTCGCTCAAGTCTGGCGGCGCACAGGAGGCGATGAAGAAATGAAACTTCTGCTCATCGCGGTTTGTGCAGCCACGCTGCTAATGGCTGGATGTTCGCGCAAGAGCGACCAGCCTGCGCCTCTGCAATCCACCGCCGCCGGAACGGCGATCGTCGAATCCAGCGGCGGGAAGCAGATTGGTTATGCCGGAATGCTGCTCGATCAACCAGTCGTGGTGCAGGTGAATGACGCCTCGGGAAGTGGTGTCGCAGGCGCGGCGGTGCATTTCAGCGGGCCATCAGGCGTGAGTTTTACGCCCACCGCAGCCCTGACCGATTCCAGCGGACAGGTCACGACCACGGTCCAACTCGGCCAGCAGGCCGGTCGGTACAAGCTCATCGGCAGTACGCACGATGCCTCGGGAAAGAACATCGAACTCACGATTGACGAGATCGCGTTGGGTTACCAGCAAACGGTAGGAGCGCAGCTCAACGCGCAGTACTGCGTCCGCTGTCACGACCCGGAGTCCACGCCCCAGCGGGTCTCGAACATGGACAACCTCTCGGTCAAGCCACATCCGTTCACCGAAGGCGACACTCTCAACAAAATGAGCGATGCCGACCTGGTCGCCATCATCAGCCATGGCGGTCCCGCCTTGAACAAATCGCCGCAGATGCCGCCCTGGGGATACACGCTTTCCAAGAGCGACATCGCTGCGCTGGTGTCGTACATTCGCGCGGTGGCCGATCCACCGTACCAAGCCGGCGGACTGGTGTATGCGCAGAAGTAAGCCGGAGTTGACCCCATCCTTGTCAGAGAAGAAACTGCTGTAATGAAATTGGCAAAAGGCATCGCGGTCCTGAGTGTTGTGCTGGGGACGATGGCTCCCCTGTGGGCGCAAGTGGTCACGCCGATGGAGTTGTCCGATCCGAAAACGCAGCAACTGCAGCAGCGGCACCTCAAGACCTTGATGGCGATCGGGACCGAAATCGAAGCGCACAAATTTCCTTATCCTTTCTATTTCAGCCGGGTTCTCGACGTCGATCTGCCCAAGATGCAGGTGGCCGATCAGCGCTCCATCCGCTTCGACATTTACAAGGGTCAAACTGTTCTGGAGATCACGGGCAACTACTACGCCGCCTACTCGGCGGACCGCATGGATTCTTACGCGCGCTTGAAAGAAACCTTTCAGAGCGTTGTCATGCCCATGCTGCAAGTCGAGGTGCCACACTTCCCGGATGACTCGGAATTTGCCGCGTTTGCCATCGAGGTCTCCCATCACGTGCGGCAAAAAGTGATGGGCGTCACCTCGGAGCACCCGGAGAACGTCACCGTCATCATTCCGGTTCCGGTTGCCCAGAAACTTGTGGACGCCAAGACTGACGACCAGAAGCAAGCGGCGGTCCTGGAAGCGAAGGTGTTCCTGAACGGAGAACCTTATTCACTGTGGTTGCAGGAAGGCGCGCCCTCGGAGGAATGGAAAGAAAAGTTCGCGCCCCTGCCTGCGACGAAGAAACCCGTCGAGGCGGCAAGCGCCGCGCCGAATCCGGCCGCATCGGCTAGTCCGTCTGTCTCCGCCAACCTGATGAAGACTTCACCGACGCCAATGCGGATCTTCACCCCGGAGTCTTTGGCGAAATTGCAACGCCAGAATGATGACGCGATCGCACGTATGACCAAGGACCTCAACCAGGAAGCGCATTTCCTGCCGTATGCGGCCCCCACCTTCATTGGGTTCCGTCAGGGCGCGTACTTGCAACTGTCCATTACCACCAACCTGAATGCGGCCACAGGAACCTCTCGCTACAAACTGGCGGCCCTGGCTTTCGATGAGCATATTTCTCATCTGGTGCGGCCGCTGTTGAATTACTTTCCGCAAGATGCGGATTTCGATGGCATTGATTTCAGCAGCATGATTCACGTCGCCGACGGCTCGAGTCCGGAGGCGGTGGAATTCTTCTTTCCCTTCCGCGTGATGCGCTGTTTCGCCTCCTACGATTGCACCGGTCAGCAGCTGCTGGACTCGGGAACGATCGTGATTAACGGCGAACGCGCCGCCCTCGATCTGCAAATTGCGGAGGGCAAGAACTGAACCCCTCGGCTGCAAGTCGAGGGTTCATTGATGCCTAATACGTCACTGGCGGCGTGGCTGTCATTTGCATAATCATCGTGTCGAAGTTTTGCCGACCCGTCGTTCGGAATCAACCGGTCCGGGGTGCCGAGCGGGTGAGCTACATCACATCTTCAAGTGCGATTTCTGTGGGACTATTTCCCAAATAGTACACTTCTGATCCAGGGATACCGAGGGTGTCTTCGCAAGCCACAGCTAGCTCCCTAACCCGGAGAGACGAACAGGAGTTGCGCGATGCGCGCTTCGCCATGCGTCTCTCCTTGATTTTTGGCTTGACGATGCTGCTCGGCAAGACCACAGCCTATTTCATAACCCATTCGACCGCCATATTTTCCGACGCGGCCGAGTCGGTCATCCACGTGATTGCGGTGGGATTTGCGGTTTTCAGTCTTCGGCTCAGCACAAGGCCAGCTTCGCCTCAATTCCTCTTCGGTTACGAACGGATCACCTTCTTCTCGGCTGGATTTGAAGGAGCCATGATCGTCGTGGCCGCGATCGCAATTCTCTTTGAGTCCATCCGGAGGTGGATCGGCGGGCTGCAACTGGAGCATCTGGGAGCAGGCGTATTGCTGGTCCTGATGGCGGGAATTCTGAATGCGGGCCTGGGTTACTATCTCCGGCGCACCGGACGGCGGACCAACTCACTCATTCTTGAGGCCAATGGCAAACATGTGTTGACCGATAGTTGGACCAGCTTTGGCGTTGTGGCCGGACTAGGACTGGTGCTATTGACGCACTGGAAGCCGTTCGATCCGCTGGTAGCCATCGCGGTCGCAGTAAATATCCTCTGGTCAGGAGGCCACTTGGTCTGGCGTTCGGCAATCGGGCTTCTGGATTATTCGGATCCGAAAGCCGGCCGTAAAATTCGGAACAGGCTGGACGCAATTTGCTCGGAACTGAGTGTTCAATACCACGGCGTACGCTTCCGAACCACCGGATACCGCCAGATCATCGAAGTACACTTGTTGTTCCCGCGCCTGACATCGATCAGCGAGGCCCATCGCCTCGCAACAATTCTGGAGGAACGACTTCCGGCCGAATTGGGGATGCCCGCCGAGGTCATAACTCACCTGGAGTCCTTAGAAGACCATGCCGATGTCCACCACGACCAGCACTACACGGGGAAACCTGAGTAGGTGTGGGCGGTGCTGCTGACTGCGATGTCCAACTCGGCTGGTCATCTCGCCAGCAAGCGAGCGATAGTTTCCAGCAGCACTTCAGGAGATTCGCCTTTGGGCAGGAACCCATCGGCAAATTCGATTCCATCCGGGGTGTCCGCGGCCGCCGAGACGATAAGGATAGGTACGTGTGGCTTGATGGTCTTCATCTCGCTGGCGATTTCTGTGCCCGTTTTGTCGGTCAGGAAGTGGTCGGCGATCACCAGATCGACGCCATCGCGCTTGAATAGTTCTAGCCCCTCTTCGCCGGAAGCGGCGGTTACCACTTCGTAGCCTGCGATAGTAAGCAGAAGCTTACGAACTAGCAGAGCAATCTCGGCGTCGTCAATACACAGAATCATGGGCCGGACGGAATCCGGAGATAAGGGTCTCATGGGCGCACCGCTGAATGAAGCAATTATACTCCACGCCGCAAGCGAACCATAGAGGGTCCGCAGAATATAGTTACATCCCAGGTACGGGTATCAGAAAAACCTTTGATGCAGGAGAAATGGAAGCGCGCAAGGGAGCTTACCTCTTTACCGTGTGGCCGCCCCGGCATAATAACAAGTTTGGGATTGCTTACCGCTATAGGGGTCCTTCGACTTCGCTCGGCTGTCGCCTCGCTCCGCTCAGGATGACCCTGTAATGGCTAATTGCTAATTGCTAGTTGCTAGCTGCTATGCCAGCAACCGTGCCGCCTCTTTGGCGAAGTAGGTCAGCACGATCGATGCTCCGGCGCGCTCGATGCACAACAGCGACTCCATCATGACGCGTTCGTAGTCAATCCAGCCGTTGAGTGCGGCGGCCTTGATCATGGCGTACTCGCCGCTCACCTGGTAGGCCGCCAGCGGCACGTCGAAGCGCAGCCGCGCCTCGTGCAGCACGTCGAGATAGGGCATGGCCGGCTTCACCATGATGATGTCCGCGCCTTCCTCGAGGTCGAGCTCGATCTCGCGCATGGCCTCGCGCAGGTTAGCGGGGTCCATCTGGTAGGAGCGGCGATCGCCGAAATGCGGCGCCGAATCGGCCGCTTCGCGAAACGGCCCATAGAATCCGCTGGCAAACTTCGCCGCATACGAGAGGATGGGAATGTTCTGATAACCGGCGGCGTCGAGCGCAGTGCGGATGGCATCCACTCGGCCATCCATCATGTCGGAGGGCGCGATGATATCCATGCCCGCCTTGGCCTGCGCCACTGCGGTGCGCGCCAGCAGCTCAAGCGTGGGATCGTTGAGGATCTCGTAATCCCCGGCCGCCACGGCGGCGACGGCCGGAGCCGTAGCGAGCGCAGTTGCCGTAGTGGCGCCGCCCGACTTGGGGAAACGAATCGCGATGGGTCTCTTGCCTTGCGCCTCGAGTTCGGAAATGAACTCGGCCACCTCTTTGCTTGCGTCCGTATCCTGGCCGGCCACGATGCCACAGTGGCCGTGCGACATGTACTCGCACAGGCACACATCGCCCATCAGCAGCAGGCCGGGAACTTCGCGTTTGATGGCGCGCGTCGCCCTCTGCACGATGCCATTGTCTGACCAGGCGTCGGTGGCAACTTCGTCCTTCGACTCCGGCAACCCAAAGAGGATGACGCTGGGGATGCCCAGCGACTTCACCTCGGCGCACTCCTTCACGGCTTCGTCCACCGAAAGATTGAAGACGCCGGGCATGGAGCGCACTTCCTTGCGCACGCCTTCGCCGGGACAGACGAACAGAGGATAAACGAAGCCTTCGGGGCTGAGCCTGGTTTCGCGGACAAACGAGCGCATCGCTTCGCTGCGACGCAGGCGGCGGGGACGATCGGTTGGGAATGGCATAACAGAAAATTCTAGCACCGCCAGAGTGGCGCGGAAGCGCTAAAATCGCTGGGAAAAAGAGTTCGCGGAATTGTGATCGGAATCACTGCAAACCAGTAGTCAGTAGCCAGTAGCCAGCCATGAAAGTGTCATCCGGAGCGTCACATGGGCCTGCCGTCCACCTATGAGAATGAAAAATAACCACGGAGGCACAGAGATCACGGAGAAAACTCGATAGAAACCAAAACTCCGTGGCCTCCGTGGCCTCCGTGGTGAATGATTTTCGACGGAGCGGAGCACGAGCATCTTGCTCGCGAGGAGCCGAAGGACCCCTACAGCGGGTACTCTGCCCGCGATATAGCAAACAAATCCTCAATCTCCCGCCCCATTCTGCTCGCGAAAGAAGTACAGCATGTCGAGCGCAACGGTTTCCGCGCCAACTTGTCGCAGCAGGGTGGTGACCTGTCCGCGATGGTAGGTGCCGTGATTGACCACGTGCTGCAGCAGTTGCACTAGCGGCACGGAATAGGGATTTCCGGCCATATCTTTGAAGTCGAGTGGAGCATGGAGGGTACTATCGCTTAACGTGCTTAGAAATTCCTGCCGTTCTTGCTCAATCGAGTCCCCGAACGACTTCAACTCCGCGATGGTCGTCAATTCACGCGGGGTTGGTATTCCGCCCGGCGATAGCGCCTTCCAGGTTGCGCTGGTCACATTCGGGTCGGACCCGGCGGCGCGCGGCGAGGTGCCCTGCCATCGCTTCAGCCAAAGCCACTCCGCAAACAGGATGTGGAACACGGTTTCCCGGATCGACGTGAAGCTGCTGTGTACCTCGGTGGCGAGTTGTTGGTCGTTCAGCATTTCCAAAGCGGAAAACAGGCGCTGGTTGGTCCAGCGATTGTAGGCGTAGAGGGTCTGGATATCGTCAACGTTCATCGGTCAAGTTTACAGTTTACGACGGCCTCGCAACCAGTTCCGAGCGCAAAGTCCGGATTTGCCTTCATCGCCCAAACCCGGTGCAGTGGCGCATCTTCAACCTTCCATCCCACATTGTGGGACGCTAAGCCCGAAGCGCGACACAATCATAGCCAGTACAGGAGTGCTGGATTTACTCTCCCCCATAGTGCAGGGATGTTGCTTCCGGCGCGGTTGCCATGGTGGCGCCGCCCTCGCTGAAGCTGCCGATGTAGGCGCTGCGCCGTCCATGGGTGCTCCATTGCGATCCCAGTCCATCGCCGGCGAACTCATCGGTCAGCGCCACGGCCGAGGTTGCGTGGTCCACCTTGGCCAGCGGTGGATAGTAGTCGGTCTCGTTACCGCAGATGTGGTCATGGTGGTTGAGCGGGCGGGTCACGATGGTCGCCAGATGTCCGGCGCGCAGCACGGCATGTCCATTGTGCGAGTCATCCGGCACATCAAGAATCACCGGCACGTATTCGACGCGCGCAACGTTTTCCAGCAACTTGCCACCCTGGTGTTGGGCGAGAGCGATCAGCGCCTGCCGTTGCGCCGGGTTGGCCGCATCGTCCACCATCAATACTGCCTGTGCGGGATAAGGCTGGCCGTAGGGATCGCCGAGCGTGGCCCGGGCGCGCACGGCGGCCGCGACCGTCAGGCCGTCGAGATTTACGCCATTCCACGAACCATCCTGCACGTGCCACGCCAGCAGGGCTTGATTGCCGGTGAGACCAGCCTCCCCGTTGGCGAAGCATTGCGCCACGTAAACATCGGTAGAGCGCGACTCGATATAGTCGCCGCGAATTTGTTGGGCTTCAACGGTTGCGGCAACAACTAGAAGAACACAAAACAGCAGAACTACTTTACGCATAGCTGTGGGACTCCTCTACCCCGGTTGTGAGCATTTTAGTTCAATTGAGAAACTAATTGATGCAATCCTGAAGTTTGAGTGTGTCCTCTTTTGAACAGACGGCTCAAGCCTCCATCCGTCATTCTTTTCAAAGACGGGGTTACGAATATCCGATGCCCGCGCCAAGAAGTGGCGCACCCAGCGGCGACTTGTCAAGCGTTCCGTCCAGGCTGCCGCCAACCCTATAAGTCGGCCCTCGGAGAACTTCAATGAGTCTAGAAACGATTTTGATTATCGTCCTGGTTGTGTTTTTGCTTGGTGGAGGCGGTTGGTACTGAGGCCGCGGGCGCGCTTAAACGCGACCTGTTCTGGAACGGAAATAGCCGCTCTGGAACGCGACCTAGGAGCGTGTCTGAGTAATCACCTTATCGCCGGTTGTTGTGCTTGAAAGTCACAGGCGAGGTATGTCAGTTTCAGAGGCATGGCGAAGACCTACCGTTGCTACCTTCCCGAACAAGACC
>JBEKNL010000053.1:0-27668 GCA_049522855.1 Candidatus Korobacteraceae bacterium | reverse complement strand
CGACGTGGCGGGGGCTGGAAACGGACTTACGGTCGGGTTAGTGAGGCACTCCCAAAGGAAACAGGGAGAAACAGATAGGCTTGACCTTCGGAGCACCGCGTCAGTCCTCGACCCTACCAGGGGCTGTTGGGAGCTAAAACGGATTCCGATTAATACGTGACCATCACGATCCAGTACACTCCTCCAGGACGGCTCACGCTGGGAGCAAAGCAAACTCCCAGCGAATACCCCGAGCTTAGGGGCTGTGAGAGCGACATCTTGACGCCATCGGGAAGTCGTTCGAGATCGGTGGCCGTCCAGGCCAACACTCGATGCACGCCGGCAATGCCTTTCGGAGTAACAGTGTCCAAGGCATCAATGAGCGCCATGTGACAAGCCATGTGACGTATCGCAGCTTGAGGCTTGCGAGTAGGCACGGCAAGCCTCTGTGACATTACGTAGTTTGTGATCGCCTTTTGCAGGACCGTGTCGGCCTCACGCTCGGAGTAATCCGGCAGGCGATGCGCGAAATCCTCGGTCGTGTACATTCGGTCACCGCTTAGGACCAGTGCGACTCCAACCGCGTTGTAGTTGGGACTGAGGATGTTCGCGCGATGGGGCGGTGAGTTCATAAGGACGGTATGAATACCTGCCACGTCCATCTCGAGCGCGACGTTTTCAGCCAGCCTGTCAGAGCGCAGGTTCTCGTCCGCGATTCGGACCTGCAGGGACGGCTCACCGCCAAACTGGTGCGACAGATGTCTGTGTTTCACCAGCAGATCCGTATGCCTGCGCGCGGCCTGGTTCAGACGCTCATCCACTGCCAGCGGCGGCAATCCTCGGTGGGCCCGCTCCTGGTTGATCAGCTCGACCAATTGCTTCGCGCCCGTGGAATCGAACTGCTCTTGCGCGAATGCGACGCCGGCCAGCAGCGAAAGAACCAGCAGAGCAAGGGTAAAGCGGCGAGAAATGGCAGGCGTTTCGTGGGAGGGCATCTTCTCAAGCATTAGACACCGCATTCCGGTGTTTCGTTTGTCACGCGACCGAAATACAATAGCCGAACTTCGCCAGCCGTTCCCGAAACTCTTTCAGGAAACGTTCAGCATCCGTCCGGTGCTGAAAGCCCACCACAAGATCGTCAGCATAACGGACGACAACCACATCGCCCTTTGCCACTTTCCTGCGCCAGACATCAGCCCATAGATCGAAGAGGTAATGCAGGTACACGTTGGCGAGCAGCGGTGAAGCCACTGCTCCCTGCGGCGTACCCAGCTTCGTCTCCGACCACTGACCGTCTTCCGATACTCCCGCCTTCAGCCATTTCCGGAATCAGACAAAGTATCCGTCGATCGGCCACCCGATGCTCGATGAACTTCATTGTCCATTCGTGGCTCAGGTTATCGAAGAAGCCACGGATGTCGGCGTCGAGCACCCAGTTCACCCGCCTCCGTTGGATGCCCACTGTCAGCGCGTCCAGCGCCTGATGTGGGCTGCGATTGGGACGGAACCCGTAAGAGAAGCCCTTGAAGTCGACCTCATAGATTTGGTTGAGGATCGTCACCACGGCCTGTTGAACGACTTTGTCCTCCAGCGCCGCGATGCCCAACGGACGTTGCCGCCCGTCAGCCTTCGGAATGAAGACTCGTCTTGAAGGTTTTGCCCGATACGCTCCGCGGTGCACCCGGCTGTGCAGATCGACGAGTCGATCCTCCAGTCCGGTTTCATACTCTGCCCACGTCACGCCATCGATACCCGGCGAAGCCTTACGCTGAAGTGCATAAAAGCTGTCCCGGAGTAGCTCGACGCTCAGATGGTGGAGCAAAGCAGTGAACCGTTCCTGCTTTCTTTCCCTTGCTGCTTTCCGCACACCGTCCAACCCCTGGGACATGCGCTTCCCGCTCTGTGTCGGGTGCATGTGCGACTGAACGATGTTCTCCCACGTCTGTGCCCTTCCCTCCCCTGCCTCCGCAGAAGGTTTCCCTCCCTTGTTCGGCTGGTTCACAAGTACTACGGCACAGTCCGACTTCTCCAGCACGTGCGTGTCCGCCGTGCGGCTTGTGGCCTTCGCGGACCGGCCTTGATTGTCAGACCAAGGCGCGCTGGAGATCTCCCGGTTCTCGTGCATGTTGTTTCTCAGCGTGCGCGGGTTCTCAGACTACGCAGGACCGACAGTCCACTCGCGATTAGCGTGGCTGCCGTGTTGCCTTCCTCCTACTCGGAATGAAGTCGGCATCCTGATCTACGGGCTTTTCGCAACTCAATAGCCCCGCCCACCGATGCCTCTGGTCTACGCTTCAAGGAACATCTCACGATGTCCCCTGCAAGACTCGAGGCCAGGATGGATTCGCTACTTCCTTTCCTGTAGGGCTCTTGCATCCCCTACAACATGCCGGTTTATCCCGGCGCACTCCGGCTTGCCCGTCACTCGTTTCCGATTGGCACGAAGTGCCAATCGAGCGTTCCAACTTCTCAGAAGTTGACTGCCAGATCAACCTGGCGATTGAGCAAAACCTAGAAGCCGACCAAGTCGCGGTACACTACTGGCCGAGCGTGAATGGTGGGCGAAATGAACCTGCCTTCGGGAACAGTAACGGTCCGGGATGTCCCGGCGGCACAAGGCCGAAGGGATCTTGGCCCGCGACTCTCCGCCGGTTTGTCATACGCCATTTTGTTCGGCGGGATGAGCGCCATTGCTGTCGCTGTGTACACAATCTTGGTGAGTTACTCCAGCCTTCCTTGGCGGGACACATGGAAGTACATCGCAACCATTGCCAAAGGCGAGAGTCCGCTCTCTCCCAGTTGGCTGTGGCGGCAGCATTACGAGCACCGGCTGGTCATTCAGAAGCTATTTTTCGTGGTAGATCTGGAAATGTTTCACGCCCGTCAGGTGTTTCTCTTTGCTAGCATCGTCGTAATCCAACTCCTGCATTTAGGGCTGTGGGGATGGAGCATGCGGGTGCTGGGCGGATGGCGTGGGGCATTGTGGCGCAGCGGCGTGGGCTTGGCGGCCTTCTGTATTTTCTGTCCCTCCCCTTGGCTGAACTACACCATGGGATTTCAAGTCTGTTATGTACTTTCGCCGCTGTTCGCCACTCTCTCGTTCGTCGGGCTGCTGCTCTACTGGACTGATTCACAGCGCCCGGGCAAGCCACCCTCCTCTAGGTTCCTTTGGCTGTCCATCTTCGCGGCCTTGGGCGGCACCTATTCGTTGGCCAATGGAAATCTTCTCTGGCCGTTGTTGGTTGCAGCGGCCCTATTCCTCAGATTGCGTGCTTCTGCGGTGTTGAGCTTTGCCATTACGGGCGCGGTCAGCACCTCCCTTTATTTTTATCGCTACGTTCGACCCTCTTATCACGCCGATCCCATTGCTTCCCTCGGCACCCCCCTTCGCCTCTTGGAGTACGTGGCTTTGTACATTGGAAGTTCCTGGGTAAACGGAGCTATCGTCACCGCAGGGGTGATCGGAATCATCGGATTGGCCATTGCCCTGGTTGTGCTCCTCCGGACACCCTACTATGTCCGAACATCTCGTGCTTTCGCCCTCCAACTTGTCCTCACCGGCGCTTTCTGCGTTGGAACGGCCGTCATTACCGCAGCGGGCCGATTGAATTTTGGTGTCACGGAGGCATTGCAAAACCGGTATCAGACATTCGCACTTCTTTTCTGGTGCAGTTTGGGGCTGTTGCTGTTGGAGTACGCCTTCTCGCTTCGTGCAAAGCAATATCGTTTCCTGATGGCTCAGATATGCCTTTTGGCGGTGTTGGTGAGGGGTGCGATTCTCGCTGATCATCCGATTCAGGAGGCGCAAGCGCATGGTTTTGGACTCAATGTCGCCAGCACAGCCCTGCGGACAGGTTTGTATGAGCCGAAACTGTTGACAGCGCTTGCGGAGCACAGCGACGACCTGCTGTTAGGTGTTAATTACTTCAGAGAGCATCAACTATCGCTATTCTCTGGCTGGGATTCTTCTTTGCTGGGAAGTCCATTGGACAAGGCCCTCCGGGTTGTGTCGTCCAGTGAGTGTACAGGCAGGTTGGAATTCACTCGACCGACGGATTCTACCGAGCCGGGTTTGCTTGTAACAGGGTGGGCTTGGGACCGCAAGCATCACCAGCCGCCGTGCGAGATCGTCGCGACTACCGAAGGAGTGATCACGGGCCTGGCCGCAGTGGGCCACAGGCGCCCTAGTGTCAGGACAGCTGATCCGGAAATTAGCAGCAGTTATACCGGATTTGCGGGATATGTTCGGCAACCGAAGCCCGGGGCTGTAGTGAAGGTTTACGCGATCCTACACGACAGCCCGCCCTCTGCCTGCTACTTTGACACCACTGACGAGGGGCGGCGCACAGCAAAATGATCTGGCTCGGTTGCGGCGGACCAACTCCCGGGTCGTCGGCAAGGCGGAAACTGACTTCTCCCTGATACCTGTCGAGAAATCCCCATATCGCAAGTGATCCTACCCAATCTCTCCCCATTCGCGCATAATCGTCCTATCACCAGAACCGCGCCAACCCGCACCGACATCCCGCCCGACGGTTCTACCGACGCGCGCCTGGGCCGCATTGTGCGCCTGCTCAGCGACAACGCGACGGTCGTCATCAGCGGCACCCGCATTGCCGAGGAACTGGGCACCACCCGCTCCGAGGTGTGGCGCGCGGTGCAGCATCTGCGCGAGCTGGGCCTGCAGATTACGGGTCATCCCGCTACTGGCTATCAACTGGAAACTGTGCCCGACCTTCTGCTTCCCGACATCTTGAGTCCAATGCTAAAAGGGACCATCTTCGCCTCGCGCATTCATCATTATTTCCGCATCGGCTCAACCAATGTGACGGCGATGCAAGCGGCGAGCGACGGTGAGCCGGAAGGCGCCGTCTTTTTGGCCGAGGAGCAGACCGCCGGGCGTGGACGCGCCGGCCACACGTGGGAGTCGGCGCAGTCGGTGGGCATCTACTGCTCGGTAGTGCTGCGGCCGGCCTTGTCGCCGGCCGATGCCTTGATGCTCTCGCTGATCGCCGGCATCGCAGTGGCGGAAGCGGTGGAACACGCCACCGGCTTGCATCCCGATCTGCGCTGGCCCAACGACGCTCTGCTGGATGAGCGAAAGTTTTGCGGCATCCTGACCGAGATGAATTCCGAGCCCACGCGGGTGCACTACGTGGTGGTCGGCATCGGGATCAACGTAAACCAGGCGTCGTTTGCGGGCGAGCTGGAACCGATTGCGACATCGCTGCGCATGGAGAGCGGGCGCACCTGGTCGCGCGTCGAACTGGCCGCTGCTCTGCTAAAATCCCTCGACAGCGAGTACCGCAAGCTCACGCAAGGCGGCCCCGCTGCACGCTCTTCCATCCTGCGCAGGTTCGAAGAGCGCTCCTCGTATGCCCGCTCGCGTTACGTGCGCGTTGACGGGCCGGGCGGGTATGACGGGGTCACGGAAGGGCTTGACGATCGCGGCTTTCTGCTGGTGCGCACTGAGTCGGGTCTGCGCACCGTGCTTTCGGGAGACGTTCGCGCGCTCAGCGGGAAATAAGCCATGCTGCTGGTCATTGACGTAGGTAACACCAATACGGTGCTGGGCGTTTTCGAGGCCAAGTCGGCCAAACCGGGCGCTGGCCGCCTGCTGGCGCACTGGCGGGTTTCCACCATCAAGACGCAGATGGTGGACGAGTACGGCGTCCTCTTCCGCAACTTGTTTGCCATGCACGGCCTCGAGGTCAGCTCCGTGCAAGGTATCGTGATTTCGTCGGTCGTGCCCCCGCTCGACTCCACCTTGCGCGAGATGTGCGAGCGCTACTTCCACTCGCGCCCGCTGTTTGTCGAACCCGGCGTCAAGACCGGCATGCCGGTGCACTACGACAATCCCGCGGACGTGGGCGCCGATCGCATCGTCAATAGTGTGGCCGCGTTCGAGAAGTACGGCGGCCCGTGCATCGTGGTGGATTTCGGGACCGCGACGACGTTTGATGTGGTCTCGCGCAAGGGTGAGTACCTGGGCGGGGTCATCACGCCGGGAATCGGGATCTCAGCCGAGGCGCTTTTTGAGCACACCGCGCGCTTGCCTCGCGTGGACGTCCGCAAGCCGCCCCGGGTGCTGGGGACCAATACCGTCAACAGTCTTCAGTCGGGTCTTTACTACGGCTACCTCGGCCTGATCGACGGAATTCTGGAGCGGCTGATTGCCGAGTTGGACGAGAATGTCGCTATCGTTGCCACCGGCGGCCTTGCGCCTCTGATGGGCGGAGGGTCCAGATACATTCGCCAGATCGACGACCTGCTCACGCTGGAGGGACTACGCATTATTTATGAGCGCAACCAGGCGCATGTGCGCCGCCGTAATGAGCATGCCGCCGGAAACGAAACGCCGGAAGGTGGCAGCGCGCGTGAGACGATAAGCTCAATTCCCAAGCCCGATTGAGACTACACTGGAATAGCAGGCCCGCGTCCATTCAGGTGTCGCAGCCTATTTAGCTTCGCTGAACCTCGATGCAAACCTACTTCAATTACTTTACCGAGATCGAGGAGCACTTCCAGCGCCGACGGGGTACCCTGCTGCTGCTGTCGCCGCTCGATTGGGCGCTGATGGAGACCTGGAAGGATGCGGGCGTTCCGCTGGAAGCCGTGCTGCGCGGTATTGATGTCACCTTCGAAAAGTGGGAGCGGCGCCCGAAGCGATTTCAAAAAGTGAATGGCCTTGCTTACTGCTCGCAGGAAGTGCTGACTTCGACGGATGAGATGAAGGAAGCCGCCGTAGGTGCGGCCCCAAGCGAAAGGAAGAACCCGGGACTGGACCAGTCGGCGGTGGTGGAGTACCTGAATCGCAACGCCGAGCAGCTCGATCACCTACAATTGTCGGCGACGGCGCAAACGCTGGCCCAAGAAACTGCCTCGACCTTGCGCACTCTGGCGGGTTCGTTGTCGCAGGACCGGTTGCTGTCCATGGAAGACTTGGAGCGGCGGTTGACTGTGGCGGAAGAAAAAATTTTGGCGGCGCTGCTGGCGGCGACGCCGGATGACATTTTGCTCGCGGTACGTACCGAAGCTGACCGTGACCTGGCGCCCTATCGCCGCAAGATGAACGCGCCGCAAATCGAGCAGCTTCACAAACAATATGTCCACAAGCGGGTGTTGGAGCAGTACCACGTCCCCCGATTAAGCTTGTTCTATATGTAACATCGAGGTTTGGAACTGTACTCTCGGCGGGCGCTCAGCTCCGACCCACTTGTCTTGCGGGTCGGGCGGGCGCGCAGTCGAAGGATCTGCGGTTTGATACCGGCGAGCGTTGTCTTGGAGTTGAGGTCCGCCTTTGCACATGGAGATCGAAAAACTGATATACGGTGGCGACGGCCTGGCGCGCATGCCGGCCGACGAGCAGGGGTGCGGCAAAA
The DNA here is from genome assembly GCA_049522855.1 of Candidatus Korobacteraceae bacterium. Classification (GTDB taxonomy): domain Bacteria; phylum Acidobacteriota; class Terriglobia; order Terriglobales; family Acidobacteriaceae; genus Bog-257. Next base: position 20,307 of record JBEKNL010000053.1, on the reverse strand, counting down.
CCGTCTTTGTGCCATTTGTGCTGCCGGGCGAGCAGGTCGAAATCTCCGTCATCGAGAACCGCTCCGGCTTCGCTCGTGCCCAACTCGAAAAGGTGTTGACGCCTTCGCCCGATCGGGTCGAGCCGGATTGTCCGCACTTCGGCAGCTGCGGCGGCTGCCACTACCAGCACATGAGCTACGAAGTGCAGTTGCGGCAGAAAGCCGAAATTCTGCGCGAGACGCTGCGCCGCACTGCCAAGCTCGAACTCCAGCACGAAATTCAGCTCCACCCTTCGCCGCCGTGGAACTACCGCAATCGCACCCGCATGCATGTGCGGCACACGCCCGAGTTTGCGCTGGGCTACTATCGTTGCAACTCTCACGATGTTCTTCCGGTGGAGGCCTGTCCCATCAGCTCGCCCCTGATCAACCAGGCGGTCGCTGCCGTGTGGACTCTCGGTCGCGAAGGCGCTGTTCCGGAGATCCTGCACGGCCTGCAATTTTTTGCCAACCACGAAGACACGCTGCTTCTGGTGGACGCTTATGTCTGGCCCGGCGAGGATCCTGCAGGATTGCAGCCGCTGGCCGCAGCCTTGCGCAGCGCGTTGCTGGGGGTGGTGGGAGTCGTCGTTTTCCCGGCCTCTTCCATCGAAGACGAGGGCCGGGAGCGTGCCCTGCGTACCTCCATTCATCCCGAAATTGCGCCGGCAATAGGCGGTAATTGCTTGATGTACCACGCTGTAGGACAGCAATACCAGGTAAGTGGCGGATCGTTCTTTCAGACCAATCGCCACCTGGTTGACACGCTGGCGCAGGTGGCAACGGCCAATCGAGGGGGGCGCGCTGCACTCGATCTCTACGCCGGCGTCGGCCTGTTTACGCTGCCGCTGGCTGGTAAGTTCGACCAGGTGCTGGCGGTGGAGTCGTCCCAGGATTCGTTGGCCGATCTGCGCCTCAACGTTCCCGGCAATGTGACATGCATCCATGCGACCACCGAACGCTTTTTGATCGAGCGCGGCCCCAAGCTGGCTCCCGACCTCGTAGTGGTCGATCCACCGCGGGACGGGCTGGGCGAAAAAACGGCCGCCGCTCTGGGTCGCATGTCCGTCTCCCATGTGACCTACGTCTCCTGTGATCCGGCAACCCTGTCTCGCGACCTCCGTCTGCTGTTAGAATCAGGTTTTCGGGTCGAGCAGGCGCACCTTGTGGATATGTTCCCGCAGACCTTTCACCTGGAAACCGTTCTGCATCTGGAGCGCTGACCCTCGACGACTCGCCCGGAGGACCAATGTACGCGCTCGCCATTCTTCGCTATCGCAAGCCGCTGGAAGAAGTTTTGCAGCACGTGGACGCCCACCGCGCCTATTGCCAGGGCCTGAAGCAGGAGAAATTGTTGATCGCTTCCGGGCCGCTGGTGCCGCGCTCTGGGGGCGCCATGCTGCTGCGGGTTCCCGATAATGAAGCTCAGGCGACGCTGGACAGTATCCGCGACAACGATCCGTACACCCGGTTCGGGGTCGCGCAATACGAACTATGGCCCTGGGCCCCTGCTTTTGGCGCGGAGGACTTGGACCGGCTGTAATCACCCAGGTAGCTGAGGTAGCGCGACTGGATATTCAGTGGCGACAACCTCCTCTTCGACGATCACCGTGCCGGCACCCGCACCTGCGGGACCGCTACTCTACTGCGGCGGCAAAGAGCCGGTCTTTCTTGCAGCCCTTGCTTTTTCCGTGGGAATCATCGCCGCCGACTATCTCTGGCGCTCGCCCCAATCCTGGCTGATTGCGTGCCTGGTTGCACTTCTCGGCGTGGCATTCTTCTATCGCCGCACGCCGCAGATCGCCTTCGGATTGGCGCTTCTGGCGTTGATTCCGCTCGGCGGATTTTATTTTCAGGCCCGCGATGCTGCCGCGCCGACGATCGCCGAAAACCTGCAGCCCTTTGCCAATGGCGACGACCCGGTTGACGTGACAGCCTATGTCATCCGCGAGGGATTGGTGCGCGACAGCCCCTATGGCGGTAAGCAGGAGTCGGTGGATGTCACAGCAGAGCGGCTTCAGCTTGGCGACCGCGTGCTCAAAGCAGCCGCCGGCATTCGCCTTACGATCTACAGCAAACAGGCGGAGGAGGACGAGGCTAGCGAGGAAGGAGCCGGCTCACCGCTTCACGTGTACACCTACGGCCAGCGTCTGCATTTCATCGCGAAACTACGGCTGCCGCGCAACTATCGCAATCCCGGCACCATGGACATGGCCGGCTATCTGGCCTCGCAAGGCATTCGCCTGACCGGCTCTTCCCGCGCCAGTAGCGTGGACGTCCTGCCCGGTTTCGTGGGCAGCCGCATCGGGTTGTGGAGGAGCGCTGCGCGTCGCAGCGTACTGGCCCACATCATGCAGCTCTGGCCTGGCGAACGCGGCGCGCTGATGCAGGCCATGCTCATCGGAGGCCGCGCATTCTTCGGGCGCGACATCAAGACGGAATTTCAGCGCACCGGCACGTATCACATCCTGGTCGTATCCGGCATCAACGTAGGCATTCTCGCCTTCGCGGTTTTCTGGGCATTGCGCAAGCTGCCCTTTGGCGAGACTTGGGCCACTATCCTTACCATCCTGCTCTCGTGGGGATACGCCTTCCTCGCCGATCTGGGTTCACCGATCGTGCGTGCCACCATCACGCTGGGGATTTACATGATTACGCGTCTGCTGTTTCGCGAACGGGCCGCGCTCAACGGACTCGGCGTTGCCGCCCTGGGCATCTTGCTGGTGAGTCCGCGGACCCTGTTCGAAGCCAGCTTCCAGCTCACCTTTCTTTCCGTGATCGCGGTGGCCGGTATCGCGGTGCCAGTATTACGGCGCACGGTGTACCCGTTTCGCAGGGCGCTTAGCAACCTCGACTCGCCCGCCTACGATTTCGCGCCTCCGACGCGAGCTGCACAATTTCGTTTCGACGCGCGGCTGGCTCGCGACTTCGTCGAGAGCATCTCCAACCGGCGTGTCGCGAACTTTCTCGTGGTTGGCCTCACTCGATTCGTCATCGGCGCGGTCGAGCTGCTTTTCACCTCTACCGTTATCCAGGTCGCGCTGGCGCTGCCGATGGCGTGGTACTTCCACCGCGCCACCACCATGGCGCTGCCTGCCAACGCGCTGGTGATCCCGATCGCCGGGATTCTGTTACCCGCAGCCGTAGTCGCAGTTGCGGCTTCCTACCTGGCCCGGTGGCTGGCGTGGTTGCCGGCGCTTATCACTCGCTACGCCCTCGATGCGTTGACGGGCACGATTCATACGATTGGCCATCTGCGCGTCTCTGAGGTCCGCGTCCCCACGCCGGCGCTATTGGTTTGCTGTGCGGCTGCGGGCGCGTTCGGGCTGGCGCTGCTGCTGGCGCGCCGGCGGGCGGTCTTGGCTAGCTGTGGGCTTGCCGGACTGCTGGTGGCTGCGGTTTGGATTGTGCTATTTCCTCCAAAGCCGCGATGGCAACCCGGAGTGCTGGAGGTCACGGCCATTGATGTGGGCCAGGGCGATTCGCTGCTGCTGATCACTCCAGAGGGCAAGACTCTGCTCATGGATGCTGGCGGCACGCCCGGCAACGCACGCTCCGACTTTGATGTTGGCGAGGAGGTCGTGTCGCCGTATCTCTGGTCACGCGGCATTCGCCAGCTGGATGCCGTTGCGATCTCGCACGCCCACGCCGACCATCTGGGTGGGATGCGCAGCGTGATTTCGAACTTTCAGCCGCGTGAACTCTGGTATGGGGTGGAATCTCCGAGCCGCGGCTTCCAGGACGTCGAACAGGCGGCGCGCTCGAATCACATGGATCTGAAGCCGTTCGTCGCCGGTGAATCGTTTGAGTTCGGAAGCGTCCACGTGCGGGTGCTGAATCCTCAGCCGGGATGGGCGCCCCACGACCCGCCGCAGGATGACGAGTCGTTGGTCCTGCGCCTCCAGTATGGAGCGAGTTCAGTGCTGCTGCTGGGCGACGCACATAAGCGGATCGAGAAGTTTCTGGTGGACGAAGCTCCGCAATCCGATTTGCTCAAGGTGGGACATCACGGCAGCGCTACGTCCAGTTCGCCCGCATTCCTCGCAGCGGTGAAGCCGCGCTACGCCGTGGTTTCGGTAGGCTTCTACAACTCGTTCAAACTACCCCGGCCGGAGGTGATGGAGCGTTACGCCGACGCGCACATCCCAACCTACCGCACCGACCTGTCGGGCGCCGTCTCCTTCCACCTCGACGGCACCAATATCACGGCTCGGCCGGTTCCTCGCTGACCGCCTCGTCTGCGTCGGTGGTGGGATTCCGGCGGTACTCGTCAATGGTCTGCAGAGCTTCGACAGCTTGATCGGGCCGCACCATTACCCAAACGCCACCCACGCCGGGCAGGATGTCCTGAGGAGCTTCCCGGTTTTGGATCATAGCGTCAATACCTGCCGACTCCAGCAAACCACGCACTACCATCCCCTCTGACTCTTCGTCGGTATCGAAAACCTTTACCAGCTCTTCGTGATCGTTGGCTGCCTCTGCCATACTGCCTCCCATGGATTCGATGTAAATGGTAGCCGTTCGTAATGACCCTGTTTTCCGGCTGAAATTGTGCCGTTTCGGTGTATGATGCCGCCCACCACGTTCGAGCGCAACAGTGGGGTCAGGTCCGACATCCAAATTGTAGCGGAAAGTGAGCAAGCACGATTTCAGGCGGCCACGGGTGGCGGCTGTTTTTCGAGGAATCTATGGGGCTATCGGAACGCAGAGAAGAGGTTGGACCGCAAATCAGCAGCGAGCAGCAGGAACAGGAAGAAGAACGCCGCAAGCTGCGCCGCCTGCAGGTGATGATGAACATGGTGATGTCGGTCATTAGCCAGGACCAGGACCTTACCGTGGAAGAGGCCGCCGAACTGGTGGCCAACACCAAGCGCGCCGCGCTGGCCATGTTCCCGGACAAGGAGTTCGCCTACGACATCCTCTACAAGCCCCGGTTGCAGCGGCTGATGGCGGAACGCTTTCGCATGCAGTGAGGAGGGCTACTTGCCGATGCTGGTCAGGTAAATTGTCAGCATCCCCCAGAATAGTTTGGCGCGCATCTGCACCGGCAGATGGCGAGCGTCGTCGGTGTACCAAATCCAGATTCGCCCGCTGAGAATTCCAGAATCACCTTCCGGTCCCACACGAATGGTTTGAAACGTCCCGGCCGGAGTCTTTATCTGCTCCTTACCTTCGACATGCGCCTGCACGGTTACGGTCTTGCCTCCGTTGTTGAGCGGGAACCTATAGTTGGCCCCTGGCTGCAGCGGCAGGCTCCCGACATAAAAAATTCCCGACAGCACGTCGGTCACGCAGCTCGGTATATCGTTCTCGGTCTTCTTCTGCTGATTGTCTTTCAGATTGCGTTCTTCCAGGATGGCCTTGCCGCGCGCGTAGTCGTACGAGATTACGGTCTCGCGCCGGTGCAAGCCCTCTTCGGTGTGCTTCAACAGCTTGTACGAGCACAGGCTCTTGGCGTCGAAGTAGGAGTTGAATTGGTCCTGCACGCGATAGAGGAGCGCCACCACACCGATGGAATCGGCGGTTGCGGTTACGTGCTCCTGCGATCCTGCACGCTCCATGCGCACGGTCGCTACGCCTGCCGGCAAGAAGCGCCATTCGCCTTCGTAATGCAGCGTCTGTCCGTGCGGGAACTCGTAGCCGGAACGCAAGGGCTCGATGTGCGCTGAGGCGCCAATTTTTGTTTCTGGCGGCGACTGCGCCCCGGCATGCGGCGCTTGCGCCCCGGCAGCGGCCGGCGCGCTGAGTCCCAGCGACGCTGCAACTACCAACAGGATTGCGAGTGCGGCACTGCTACGCGTAATCAGATTCACCTTCACCCGTGCAACCACAGGATCTTTGCTACTAGTGCCGCCAGCATGGCCGCGGCGCCCAGCAAGGCATTGTACTCGCGATGCTGCCAATATAGCTCGCGTGAGAAGCCGTCCCTCATTTGACGGAACAGCAACGTGCGGGGAAGCAGGCTGGGCACACGGCGCGCGTAGTCGTCATACGCCGGAAATTGTTTTCGCAAGAATGTCTCCTCGCCACGAATGACTGGCACGTAAATGAGCGCGAACATCACCAAAATCGCGATCGCCACCCAGATGTCACGAGCGGCGACGGCGAATCCAATCGCGATGACGATCGATCCCAGGTAAAGAGGGTTGCGCACATAGGCGTAGGGCCCGGTCATGGTGAGTTCCTGGTTCTTCTTGACCTGTCCCGAGGCAAGGGTGCGAAGGACAAGACCGATCGCTGCGATGAGAGCGCCCAGCACGAGAAACCTCCAGGTTGGTTTTGCGCGCCACAAGTAAAAAATCGCAAACACAAATCCAATCGGCACCCGAATGCGGCGGGCCACGCGGCCCCACGAGATATGCAACCAGACGGCTTGCGGATCAGCCATGCCGTTCCCCGAGCAACCGCTCAGCCGCTTGTATCACCGCTTGCGGCCCGATCGAAATCAATCCCTCATCGCGACGGTCGGTGTGGGTCGTGTTATACACGCTCTGAGGACTGCGCAGCACCACGTTGGGCGTGCCGAAGGGACCATTACGCTCCGGTCGCGTGGGCCCGAACAACGCGACTACGGGAACCCGTAACGCCGCCGCCAGTTGCATGGGGCCCGTATCTCCGCCGATGAAGAGGCGGGCGCGCCGCGTCAGCGCAATCAATTCTCCGACCGAGCACTTCAACGGCACGGCCACTCCGCCGCTAGAGTTGCGGACCGCTTCGGCCAGGGCTTCTTCTCCGGGACCATGGTTGACGAGGACCGCCATGCCCCGCTCCGCCAGAGCGCGTGCCACCGCGCCGAAGCAGTCCGGCGGCCAGCACTTTGCTCCCCAACCCGCACCGGGGTTGAGAATCGCCAGCGGCTTGCCGCCAAACATTTCAGATTGTTGATCGGCCCACCCCTCGCTGGCGGGATCAACAGGAAATGGGGGCTGAACATACTCCAGCGCGTGGCCTGCAATCTCCGAAGCCAGAGACAACGCATGCTCGATCACGTGAGCCCCGCGCACGTCGATGGCGTGGGTGTAGAACATGCGCGCCTGAGGCTCGCGTGGCTGCGAAGTCCCGATGCGGATCGCGGCGCCGGTGAAACGCGCTGCCAATGCAGAGCGTATCGCACCTTGGAGGTCGAGCGCGACCTGGTATTTTCTTGCGCGCACTTCACGCCGGCACGACTGGATTTCACGCCATGTCTCACGGGACAGCGGCGCCCTGCGCCAACTGGAGGACTGGGCCACATGCACCCAGTCGGCGAGCGGCTTGTGCTCCGAGGGCGCCGCCAATCGCTCCGCATTACGCGCGCACAGCAACTCCGCCCAGCGCTCTTCCACCAGCCAGCCGACTTGCAGGTCGGGTTTGGCGCGACGCAAGGCGGCAATCGCGGGCATGGCGTGAATGATGTCGCCCATGGCGCTGAGTCGCACCACCAGGAGCCGCTCCGTCGAGGCGATGGCGGAACGGTATTCGGTGGGCATGGAAGTCTGCTCCGGCGTGGATACGGGAGTGCTCACCGTCGGCCACTTCCTCCGCTCCAGGATTGCAGTCGCGCAAGGAAGTCAGAAGTGGAATGATCTTTGGGGTCACCAACAATTTCGACCCGTCCGCCATAGGCCAGGACCTCGTCGCGCTCGGGGACATTCTCCCGCGTATAGTCAGTGCCCTTGGCCTGCACGTCAGGGCGAATCTCGCGAATCAGGGCGCGCACGTCAGGTTCGTCAAACAGAACTACCGCGTCCACGTCAGTCAGTGCGGCGACGATCTCCGCACGCTCCGCGGCCGGCATCAGCGGGCGGCCCGCTCCCTTGAGCCGGGTAACGCTCTGGTCCGAATTCATCGCCACCACCAGCTTTCCGCCCAGCGCCTTCGCGCCGCGCAGATAGCGGATGTGCCCCACGTGCAACAGATCAAAGCAGCCATTGGCCAACACAATCGGATGGCCGTTGTGCCGCCACTCCGCCACGCGCTCACGTAGAGCATCGCGCGAAAGGATTTTTTGTGTGTCGTCGTTCACAAAGATGCAGTTGCGGAGTACTGGTCGATGGCAGCCAGCAATTCCTGGTTCGATACCGTGGCCGTGCCGCGCTTCATCACCACGATGCCGCCAGCGAAGTTGGCCAGCCGGGTTGCCGAAGCCGTATCGGCCCCGGCGGCGAGCGCCGCGGTGAAGGTGGCGATCACGGTGTCTCCGGCCCCGGTCACATCCACCACCTGGTCGGAGCCATATATGGGTAGGACCAGCGGCGGCGCATCTTTCTCGAAGGCAACCATGCCATCACGGCCGCGCGTGATCACCAGCGACTCCAGTGCCATCTCCTTCATCAGCCGCTCGCCGGCACAGAAGAGTTTCTGGTTGTCATGGCCAATCTTGATGCCCAACGCCTCTTCCACCTCCGGCTCATTGGGCGTGGCCGCCGTAGCACCCTCGTAGTCGAGCATGCGATAGCGCGAATCGAGAGTGACCGGCTTGTTCGCCAGGCAGCGGTTCGACTTGATGAAGTTGAGCAACCGGGGTGTGGCCGCACCGTATCCGTAGTCGGAAATCAGAAAGGCATCCGACGCGGTCGCATATTCCCGCGCCGCATTCACCAGGTTCAAAAGCACGGGATGCAATTCGTCCAGCGGCTCCGGTTCGCGGTCCAGGCGCACCACCTGCTGCCGGCTGGTGTGCGACATGCCAGCGAGGATGCGACTCTTGGTGGTGGTGGTATGGTGCTTCACCCGCTCGATGCCGCTGGTGGGAATTCTCTTCTCGTGCAATCTTTCCAGCAGCAGGCTGCCAGCCTCGTCATCGCCTATCACTCCGACGGGAAGAACATTGACCCCCAGGGAGGCCAGGTTCATCACCGCGTTGCCGCCGCCGCCGGGAACCACGGTACGCTCGCGATGCTTCAGGATCAACACCGGCGCTTCACGTGATACCCGCGCGATCTCGCCAAAGATGAACTCGTCGGCGACCAAATCGGCGAGCACCGTGACCGAAACGTCGCCGAACGACTGGACGATCTTCTTCCAGCGCTCCGTATCTTTTAGATGTCTGGTCATGAAATCAGATGACCGCCCGGCGCTTAATTTGAGCAACCGGGCGCGGGGCAACCGTTGATTGTCTCACGCGGGCCGCCGCTTTCGCTCGCTAACCGTGGCCAGTATGAACTCCAGGACGGCGGCCGCATTGTGCAACCGCATTCTCACCGGAACCACATGAATGGGTTGCAGCGCTTCCAGATACCCTTCAAGGTTGATCGCGTCTTTCTCGGTGGTGACGAATGCCCTGGCGCCATGCTGCTTGCGCAGTTGCAGCAGTTGGCGGATGTCCTCAGCCGAATACCGATAATGATCGCGAAAGCTGCAGGTGCCGGCCAGCATAACTCCCGCCGCCCGCAATTGGGCCACAAAGTTCTGCGGACGGGCGATGCCGCAGAACGCCAGGCATGGTTCCTCGGTTTGGGGACCGACGATGTCGCGGGTCACTCGCCACACCTGTTGGCGCCCGAGCCGCAGGCCGTCTCCCGCCGTGTCGTTGGTGAGCACGACCGCATCCGCGCGCGTCAACGAAGAGAGCGGCTCGCGTAGCCTGCCGGTTGGCAGCAGCGAATCCCGCGCGTCGCTGGGAGAGGCCAGCACGATGTCGAATTCGCGCGCCAGCCGGCGATGCTGGAAGCCATCGTCCAGCAAGTGCAACCGAGGGCCGAATTTCTCCTCCGCCAATCGCCCGGCGGCATAGCGGTCCTCGCCGACGATGACTGGTACCCGCAACTTGCGCGCGATCAGCAGAGGTTCGTCGCCATATTCGCGCGGGGATCCCCGGGGATCGACCGGCGTTGTCCCCGTGCTGAGGCGCCGGTAGCCCCGCGAGAGGACATCGCAAGGAATGCCGTACTGTTTCAGCAGCTCGCCCAGCAAGATAAGGAACGGCGTCTTGCCCGAACCGCCAAGCGTAATATTGCCGATACTGACCACCGGTCCTTGCAGGTGGCTGAGCGTCAGTGTGCCTCGGTCGTAGAGTTCATTGCGCGCGCGCACGACCGCGCCATAGAGTGCGACGAGCGGGTTCACACCCGCCGCTCCGAAATGATTTCTACTGGGTCCAGAGCGCCCTGCTCCGATAGCAACTCCAGCAGCGCGCTTACGGTCCGCCCGGTTGCACCGCGTTGCGAGCGCATGACCTCGAAAGCCCGGCGACCGAGGGCGGCGCGTTCGTCGGGGTCCTCCAGCAATTGCAGCACCGTCGCGGTCAACGACTGTGGAGTGACCACGCGCAAAGCATCAGCATCGCGAAAGACATCGACGATGTCGCGGAAATTTTCGGTGTACGGTCCAACCAGAATCGGCGTTCCGAACTGTGCCGCTTCCAGCACATTGTGTCCGCCCCGCGGCACCAGGCTGCCGCCAACAAACGCCACATCGGCAAACTCATACAGGCTGGCCAACTCGCCAATGCTATCGAGCAGGAAAACGCTTCCCGCGATCGGCATCGCTTCCTTCCAATGCGAGCGCCTCTGGTAACGCAGGCCGGATAATTCCAGCAGGGACGCAACCACATCGAACCGCTGGGGATGCCGCGGCGCCAGCACCATCACCGCCTTGGGATAGCGCGACAACACCTGCCGGAACATCCCGAGCAGCATGGGCTCTTCGCCATCGAGAGTGCTGCCCGCCACCAGCAACGGGCCGATCTCCTCGCGCTTCATAATGTCGAATGCCGCCGCAATCGGCGGCCGGAGCGGCGGCTTCACTTCGAACTTCAAATTTCCGCTGGACTGTACCCGCTCGGCCGGGGCCCCCATCCGAATCAGCCGGCGTGCGTCTTCCTCGCTCTGTGCCAGGAAGAGTTGCACGTTTTGCATGACTGGCCGCAGCAACTTCTGGAATCGTAGATACCCCGGCAATGAGCGGTCAGAAACGCGGGCATTCACCACGGCCACGGCCGCGCCTGAGAGCCGCGTCCAACGCAGCAGGTTGGGCCAGAATTCACTTTCCGCCAACACCAGCAGCTTGGGACGTAGCGCCTGCAAGTACGCGCGCACCGCAAAAGGCAAATCGACGGGAAAATAAAAAACATTGTTTTCGGCGAAGCGCTCGCGCGCCAGCTTCTGCCCTGTGTCCGTTGTGGTTGAGACGACGATGCGCCAGGCCGGTAACTGCGTCTTCAATTCGCCGATGACCCGCGATATCGCCAGCACCTCGCCAACGGAGACGGCGTGGATCCAAATCGTGTTAGCCGAGGCCTGATTGCGCAGCCGGTCGGAGACCTTGCCTAGCCGCTCGCCCAGGCCGGCGCGGTACTTGCCGTGGCGCAGCATCTCTAGCAGCCACCAGGGCGCGCTCACCACCAGCGCCAATAGCAGGAGAGTGCTGTACAGGGAATACACGCTGCGATTGTAATTGCGCCAGAACGATCATCCAAACCGGAGTCAAGTTGAGCGCAGCCGGTCAATAGCGGATAATCCCGCTATGCCCTCCCCAAATCGCGTCCTCCTTTGCCTTGCCATCCTGGCCATCGTGTTTTTCGCCGCGGCGCTTTGGGGTGCCAAGGACTTCGTTCCTCCCAAGGCCAGTAATGCGAGCGCCTATGCTTGCAAGGACACGCACCCCACCGAGCACGTTACCGCCGCCGTGGATGTGTATAACAGCTCTCCCAAGGCTGACATCTTTATCACGCACTTCAGCGACGAGGGAATTCTGCCGGTGTTTCTGGTCATCACCAACGATGGCGACCAGCCGATCGTCGTTAATAGCATGCAAGCGGAGATGGTGACGGCCCGTCGTAACAAGCTGGAAGCGCTCGACGTGGACGACGTCTTGCGCCGCGTGGCGCACATCAAGGGGAACAGCACCAACCCCAATCCGCACGCAGGCCCCATTCCGCTTCCCGGAGGAACCAAGAACAAGAAGGCGCAGCAGCAGTATGACGAAATCACGCGCGCTAAATTCACCGCTGCGGCGGTCGAGCCGCATTCCACGCAGTCGGGCTTCCTGTTCTTCGACGTGCTGGGGGTGAGCCAACCGGTGGACGGTGGGCACGTCTATCTCACCGGACTCCGCAACAGCAGTGGCAACGAGTTGATGTACTTCGAGATTTCGCTGACTCCTTCGAATGCGGCGACGCCGGGCGCAAAGTAAGCGAGAGATCGGCTCAGTGCCTGCCCGTTATAATCAACCATCATGGCCACCACGCCGGAAGCCCCTGTTGCAGCGCAGTCCAGGTACGAGCCGGTCATCGGGTTGGAAGTCCACGTCCAGCTTCTGACCCGCACCAAGATCTTCTGCGGCTGCTCGACCCAGTTTGGCGATCCGCCGAACAGCAATGTCTGCCCGGTGTGTCTCGGTTTGCCCGGGCCGTTGCCGGTGTTGAACCAGCGGGCAGTTGAATTCGCCGTGCTGGCAGCCACGGCGCTCAACTGCAAAATCAACCAGGCATCGATCTTTGCGCGCAAGAACTATTTCTACCCAGACCTGCCCAAGGGCTACCAGATTTCGCAGTACGACAAGCCCCTGGCCGAACATGGCTACATCGAAATCAAGAGTGCGACCGGTCCCAAGCGGATCGGCATCACGCGCGTGCACCTGGAAGAAGACGCCGGCAAGAGCCTGCACGATGGCCTTCCCGACAGCGGCGAGTGGACCTCGATTGACCTGAATCGCTCCGGGGTGCCGCTGATCGAGATCGTCAGCGAGCCCGATATCGCTTCGCCCGACGAAGCCCACGAATACCTCACGCGTTTGAAGGAGATCATCCTCTACACCGGCGTCAGCGACTGCAACATGGAAGAAGGCTCGCTGCGCTGCGACGCCAACGTCAGCATCCGGCCGCGCGGCGAAGCTAAGTTCGGCACCAAGGCGGAAGTGAAGAACGTCAACTCCTTCCGCTTTATCCGCCACGCGCTGGAATATGAGATCGAACGCCACCGGCAGGTGCTTGAGTCGGGCGGCAAGATTGTGCAGGAGACGCGCCTCTACAACCCCGCTGAGGGCAAGACCTACAGCATGCGGTCGAAAGAGCAGGCGCACGATTACCGCTATTTCCCTGAGCCTGACCTGCTGCCGCTGGTGGTGGATGAGAAGTGGCGCAAACAGATCACGGACCAGTTGCCCGAACTGCCGACGGCGCGGCGGGCGCGCATGGTTGCGCAATATGGCATTACCGAGTACGACGCCACCACGCTGACCGCCACTCGCTCGCTGGCCGATCAGTTTGAAGCGGCCGCGAAAGCCGCAAAGAATCCCAAGCGCGTTGCCAACCTGGTGCAGAGCGAACTACTCGGCCGGTTGAAGGCCGCGGGGCTGGAAATCGAGCAGTCGCCGATTTCGATGAAGGGCGTCGCCATGTCGGCTGACCTGGTGGAAAGCGGCGCTATCAGCGGCAAAATGCTCAAAGAGCTGTACGATCTGGCTTTCGAGCGACGCGAAGATTTTCCCGCGATCTACGAGAAGGAGATGCCCCAGCAGCTTACCGATACCGCCGCCATCGAGAAGATCATCGACGAGGTGATGGCCGCCAATCCCAGGCAGCTGGAGCAGTATCGCGCCGGCAAGAAGACCGTGATCGGCTTCTTTGTCGGTCAGGTGATGAAGGCGTCGAAGGGACAGGCCAATCCAGCGCTGGTGAACGAGCTTCTGGCCAAGAAGCTGGAATAGTCCACAGCCAGCCACGAACTATTTCGGCTGTCCTAGCGGCACCGACACATGTTCGGCACCCCACCACCGCATTGAACTGCCTGGGATTTGTTACCCTGTTAGCTTCCATGAGAATGCGCCTCTATTGCCTGGCCGGAAGTTTGCTTGTGATCGCGGCGCTCTCCGGCTGTGGAACTCCCGGCGCGCCGCAACCGCCGTCGTTGCAACTGGCGCGTCCGGTTGACGACTTGACCGCCTCGCGCAAGGGCAACCACGTCGAACTGGATTGGACACTGCAGCGCAAGAATACCGACCGCACCCTGGTCAAGCATCTGCCCGCAATCCGCATCTGCCGCCACCAAGGCACCGGGCTAATGAGCGCCTGTGAGGTGGTCGCCGAAGTTCCTCCACCCAAGCCCCAGCCGCAGCCCAAAAAGAAGCAGCAGGCGGAGGAACCGGCGATTCGAATGCGCTACCTGGATTCGTTGCCGCCACAGTTGGGGCAGGAGAATCCTGCGGACTTCGTTACCTACGCGGTGGAAGAGATCAATTCTCACGGACGCAGTGCCGGGCTCTCCAATCAAGTGCCGATTCCGGTGGCCCCGACCATCGCTGCCCCCGACGAGTTGTCGGCCCAGGTCAGCGGGGAAGGCGTGCGTATCTCCTGGACCGGTCCCGCTCCGCCTGCTGCCCCGGCGGGTCTGAGCTACCGCTACCGCATCATGCGGAAGCCAGTGGGCGCTCCCGCCTATACCGGGTTGGCCGATGTAGAACCTGCGGCCAGCGGATCGTATCTCGACAAGACTTTCGAATGGGAACAGAAGTACGAATATCGCATCACCACGCTTACGCAGGTCGATTCGCATGGCATCAACACCGCGGTCGAGGGCGACGATTCGCAGCCGGTTGCGGTCTTCACGCGCGACATTTATCCGCCGGGCCAGCCCGCCGGACTGCAGGCGGTTTTCTCCAGCGTGGGCCAGAAGCCATTTATCGATCTCACCTGGGCCCCCAATTTGGAGAGCGATCTTGCCGGGTACAACGTTTTCCGGCGGGTCGAGGGGGCACAGTTTGAAAAGCTGAACCAGCAATTGGTGCAGACCTCGTCCTTCCGTGACGAGAATGTCGAGGCTGGCAAGAAATATATTTATTCTGTTTCGGCTGTGGATCTGCGGAACAACGAGAGCCAACGCTCCGCCGAGGCCAGTGAAACAGTTCCTGACAAGTAAGCATTCATCGAGGTCGTATGTCCTACTGCCGATTTCAATACCAGAATGCCATCCGCTACGGACTCATCGAGAAGGTGCGGGGCGTCGAGACCATCATTCGCACCATGGCGACAGCTCCGCGTTCCTGGCCTGAGCTTGAAGGCGCTGAACCCAGCGATCTGCCTCTCGGCGAAACGCGCTTGCTGTCTCCGGTGCAACCGTCCAAGGTGGTTTGCATCGGCCGCAACTATCGCGAGCACGCGATCGAGCTGAAGCATCCGATTCCCACCGAGCCACTGATCTTTCTAAAGCCGCCTTCGTCCGTCATCGCCATCGGCGACGCCATTCGCCGGCCCAGTACTCTTTCGCAGCGCGTGGACCACGAAGGCGAGCTGGGAGTGGTGATCGGCAAGCGCTGTTACCGCTTGCGTCAAGGGGATGACGTACGCCCTTACGTACTTGGCTATACCTGCGTAAACGACGTGACGGCGCGCGACCTGCAGGAAAAAGATGGTCAGTGGACCCGCGCCAAGGGGTTCGACACCTTTTGTCCGGTCGGCCCAGTAGTGGCGGCGAACCTTGATCCGTGGAGCGGCGTAGGAGTTCAAACCCGCGTGAATGGCCAATTGCGGCAGAATGGGACGACCGTGGACTTTCTGTTCCCGCTCGATGTACTCATTCACTTCATTTCGCAGGTCATGACGCTCGAACCGGGAGATCTAATCGCTACGGGAACTCCTGCCGGCGTGGGACCGTTACAACCGGGAGACTCCGTCGAGGTCACGGTGGAGGGCGTTGGTACGCTGAAGAATCCCGTGCTGAACCTCGAATAGGCCGCCGCTTGCAAAACCATTCTGCCCGACGCCAGGTGCAATCGGGGTCGCCACATCGGCAAACTCAGGATTAGGTATGTAATGAGGATGGCCGCGCTGCCCGGCAATGAGATGGACAAAAATCAACCGATCGAGGGCCAGTTGGTGCCGCCGGTGGAGCAACTCACGAGTCGCTCTGAGTGGGTGCTCGCGGCTGTGCTGGCCGTAAGCTTGGCGACCGTCGCGGTCGCGCCCTTTATCGTACTGGGGAACGTGTCCGGCCATGACGTGGAGTTCCATTTGCCGAGTTGGATTGACGCAGCCCAGCACTGGCGTGAGGGCGTGCCTTATCCCAGTTGGTCTGGTGGAGGACATTACGGATTTGGCGACCCGCGATTCGTGATCTATCCGCCGCTTTCATGGATTATAGGAGGGCTACTAGCCCTAATACTGCCAGGAGCCATGCTTTCGGGCGCCTACGTTTGGATCTGCATCGCGCTCTCTGTGTTTGCGGCTTATGGGCTGGCGCGGGAATGGCTGGGCCGAGGAGCAGCACTCTGGACGGCAGGACTCTATGTCACGAATCCCTACATGTTGCTGGTTGTCACCCACCGCTGTGCGTATTCGGAGTTACTGGCGCAGGCGGGATTCCCAGTGGCACTGTTGTTTCTGTTGCGGGTTGCCCGCTCCGATTCGCGCGGACTGCGCGACCTTGTGCCACTGGCGCTGGCATTTGGGTGGATTTGGCTCTCTAATGTCCCAGCTGCGGTAATTGCAAGCTATGCGCTGGGGTTTGCGCTGTTAGCCGTAGCTATACGCGGGCGCTCACTCCATGCGCTGGTACGCGGAGGGATGGCGCTGGGGCTGGGGCTCGGCCTGGCGACCTTCTATATCTTACCCGCAGCACTGGAGCAGCACTGGATACAAAGCGAAGACGCGTTTGCAACGGGATATGATATCCGCGCAAATTTCCTGTTCAATCGAAGCGGTGATGCCGATCAAGTAGCGTTCAATAGGCTGGTTTCGGAGCTGGCGTGCGCAGAAATGATGCTCCTCGCGGCTGCGTCGATACCAGCGCTGCGGTGGGCGTGCAAAGCGGAGGGGCTGCGGGGCGAAGCGCGTTCCGGCCTACCGGTCCTGCTGGGGCTGGCAGCGTTTTTCTCCGCGCTTCTGTTCCGCTGGACTCGGCCGGTGTGGCTGCTGCTGCCGCGGTTCTGGATGGCGCAGTTTCCGTGGAGGTCGCTCTTTGTTATTAGCCTGGCCCTCGCGGTGAGCATTGTAACGGCGAGCTACGCCATGCAGCGTACCAGGCTGTGGCTGGGAGTGGCCGTTGCCGTGTGGCTGGCGCTCGGGGGGGCCATTCTCAAGCGCGCGCCGTGGCTGCCGGACGACATCCACGAACTGATCGAGGCAGCTCACTCGCAGAAAGGCTATGTCGGCGTGGTCGACGAGTTTCTGCCCGTAGGGTGGATCCCGGGAGCTTGGACGCAGATGCGCCGCGCATCGCAGCCTTCCATGAGTCTGGCGAGGAGACGGGGGGACGGGTTAAGGACCACGGTCTCCATCTGGCACACGGAGGAGAAGCGATTCACCGTGGAAACAGATCGACCGGCGCGGCTGCGGCTCCATTTGCTGAATTTCCCCGCGTGGCACGCGACGCTGAACGGCTTGCCGATCATGTCGCAGACAGATCCTGACACTGGACAGATGGTAATTTCGGTGCCCAAAGGGCACAGCGAGGTACGCATATGGTTTGGGCCCACGCCAGGTCGCGCGGCGGGTGTAACGGTCTCCCTCTGCGTGCTGGGGGCGCTGCTGATGTTCGCGCGAATGAAGCCAAACCGCGGCAATTCATGGTAGGGCCATTTTTCGATTCCCCTGCGCCGCACCATGCGATTATCTTGGGGGAAAGAGTCCGCGAAAGCTCAGCAGTCCAGCCATGAACGCACTCCGCCTGTATCCAGTTCTAGCCTTCGGGGCCGCTGCCGCCATCGTAGGCTACGCCCTGCTCTCACGCCGGAACAAGAAGACGGCTGAGCAGCTTGAGCGCGAGCGCAGGACCCAGCTCACCTTGACTGGCCGCATCATCGACGGCAACGTCATCGATGTTCTGGAGCTGGAGGACAGCGAATCGGGCCGGCAGATGATTCTCCTGGCCTACAAGTATGATGTCGCGGGCGTGACCTACGAGGCATCGCAGGATGTGACTCATCTGCGGCAGTTCATTGACCTATATTCCTGCCGCCTGGGCTTGCCGGCTTCGGTCAAATATGATCCCCACAATCCGGGAGATTCAGCCGTTATCTCCGAAACCTGGTCCGGACTGCGAACGTCACCTCTTCGGGTGCCAGCCGGCGCGGTTGCCAAGTCCAGCACTTCGAGGTAACTTTAGGCAGCCCTCAGCGTCTGTCTGTAGAAGAGCGCCTGACAAAAGGGTACCGTCGTAACCCGCGCCCGATGGCCGAATTGGTACAATAAAGTTTTATGCATAGCCTTCCTTTGCCAATCGCCGCCTTCGTGGCGGGATTGTTGTCGTTTCTGTCTCCGTGCGTGCTTCCCCTAGTACCGGGCTATGTGTCGTTGATTTCGGGGGCCACCGTCGAGGACCTGCAATCGTCGGACCGGCGCATGCTTCGAACGGTAATGCTGCACTCCATTACCTTCGTGCTGGGGTTCAGCGTGGTCTTCATTGCCCTGGGCGCGGTGGCGACCAGTGTCGGGCAATTCGCCAATGAGTATCGCTCCCTGTTAACGAAAATCGCAGGCGTTATAGTCATTATTTTCGGACTGCACCTGACCGGTCTGCTGAAAATCAAGGCGCTTTACGCCGACAAGCGCCTGCATAACGTAAAGGGCAGTTCCAGCGTGGCGGGTTCCTTCCTGGTGGGCTTTGCCTTTGCCTTCGGATGGACCCCGTGCATCGGTCCCATCCTGGCTGCTATCCTACTATTGGCGGAGACCCAGGACACGGTGCTGAAAGGAATTTTGCTGCTGGCCATCTATTCTCTTGGCCTGGCCGTACCCTTTCTGCTGACCTCGTTGGGAGTGGACCGCTTTTTGGCGTTCTACGGGCGCTTCCGGCGTCACCTGCACACCGTCGAAGTCGTCAGCGGCGTGCTCTTGATTGCGGTGGGTGTGCTTATCTTTGTGAATCATCTGAAATGGCTCTCCGGCTATCTTTCGTTCCTCAACCGGTTTGCGTTGTAAAGGTGCTATCTGTGAAGCGTAATGCACTGGCGTTCGTAATTCTGGTGGGGGCCATTATAGGAATGCTGGCTGCCGGTAAGTACCTGGATCGTACCCGCAAGCACGGACCTCTCAAACTGGTGGGCGATGTCAAAGGGGTGCAGGCGCCCGATTTCGACCTGCCCACGTTGGATGGCCGCAGAGTGAAGCTTTCCGACTTCCGTGGCAAAGCCGTGCTGCTGAATTTCTGGGCGACGTGGTGTCCGCCCTGCAAGATCGAGATGCCGTGGTTTGTGGAGCTGCAGAAGCAATACGGTAAGGATGGCCTGGTGGTCCTGGGCGTGGCGATGGATGACACCGAACCTCCTAAGATTGCGGAATTTGCCCATGAGATGGGCGTGAACTATCAAGTCCTATTGGGCACGGACAAGGTTTCAGACGATTATGGCGACGTGCAATATCTTCCGACCACTTTCTACATTGATCGCGACGGAGTCATCGTGGACAAAGCGGCTGGACTGTTCAGCCGCGGGGAAATCGAGAACGACATCAAGAAGATTCTGGCGAGTAGCCACAACTCTGGGGCTCCCCAGACCAGCCGCGCCTCTGTCGGGAACACCTTGGCGCCTCCCACAAAGGATGCTCCATGACGAAGCGCGCGGGAACTGCGGCGGTGGTGTTTTTCCTTGCTACTCTTGGCTTGGCGCAAGCCCCAGGCGACAAGCAGCCTTCGGTGACCATGGCGCCGGTTGGAAATGTGCAACTACGGGCCGGCGCCAGCACGAGCGTAGAGATGGATTTTCGGATTGGTTCCGAGTTCCACATCAACTCCCATCACCCCAAGGCCGACTACTTGATTCCAACGGCCCTCAAGTTGAATGCGCCGGAGCAGCTCACTGTTGCGGATTTGAAGTATCCCGCAGGAGAGGAAATGGCGTTTGCTTTCGCGCCCAACGAAAAGCTGAGCGTCTACAGTGGCGACTTCACTATCAATGCCGTGTTGAAGGCGCCGGCCAAGGCCGCCGCCGGCAGCTATCCGGTGAAGGGCGAGTTGCGATTCCAGGCATGCGACCATAGCGCCTGCTATCCGCCCCGCTCGATTCCGGTGCAGTTCCAAGTGACGGTGGTCAAGAAGTAGAATCGCTTTTCGCTTTTCGCCTTACCCTCTTGGCCTGTCGCTATGGAACCTCACGCAGCCGCCATTAATAGGGATGAAAATAACCACGGAGGCACGGAGATCACGGAGAAACTTCTTAGGGCAGTTTCACCTTTGGTGTAGGGTGGAGCACCGCTTCAGCGCCGGGGTCCCCAGCACACGCCGTCTTTGCGCGTGCTGGGGTGGAAGCGGTGCAGTTACTAATCAGAGCATAATATAGATGACATTCAGTGAGTATTCTGTTATCGTCCTGGGATGAAGAAACAGGATGCTCGCTCGCTGCCGGGGAAGTCCCAAGAGGATCTTCGCCGGCGAGTCG
>JBEKNL010000052.1:0-27796 GCA_049522855.1 Candidatus Korobacteraceae bacterium | reverse complement strand
CGTCCCAAACACCGACTCCACAAGAAACCCAGCGTCAACAGCAGCACAATATCCAGTAAACCATTGAGCCGGTTATAGTTGGAACCATATTTGGCCTCGTCCAGTACGACGTATTGCCAGGGCACCACGAAGAACAAGTAGAGATTAAGCCACCACAGAAGCAGCAACAGAAAATCGACGGTACCCCTGGACTCACGACCCTTAAGCGGGTCAAGGTGGGGCTGCAAGAACAGAGCTGCTAGGAATGGAATATTGGACAGGAACAGCAGAATGTCGCCGACAAACGGATTGGGTGCTTCCTTGCGCAGCACCAGATCGAAATACATCCACATCGCCTGCGCGACAATGGTTACTCCCCAACCTGCCGCCAGCAGCATCCAGAACAGTCGAGTTGGTCTCGGGCGGGCACTCGCATTTACCAGGAAGACAAGCAGCGCCGACAAGATGAGAAAAAACTCAATAACATCGTTGATTAGAGTGAGCCGAGGCGAGCGAGGAACCAGAACCGTTGCGCCAATCTGCGCCAGCAACAAGAAGGTAACCAGGGCAGCCCAGATGGCTACATGATTTCGCAGGTCGGGACGTGCTGCTGGCGGCACAAAGTCAGCGCTCATCTGCCGCCCATTGCCGGGTTCTGGACTGCGGCATTCTTCCCGTGATCGAAACGGCGCCCATCATGAGTGCTCGATCTATTTCACGCTGGTGGAATGGGTTCCCAGTCGCGGCCCCTGGACGCATTCAGTTGCCGGCGTCAGGGGCGAAACTTTGCCGATTGGACCGGCCCGCGCCCGTCCCGTCGCCGAGGCGCACTGAGCCCATAAAGTTTGCCAACCTGTGTACTAGGTTCATCAAACATCGACTTGCGCCCGGGTGGACTTCCCGAGCCAGGACCCCCATTCCCTCCTGCAGAAAACCAGCCATTCCGGAAACACACGGCCACCGCATGAGCGCGGTTATCGGCGCCCAGTTTCAGATGGATTACCCGCATCATGTTCTTCACCGCTTGCCGCGTGGTTTGAAAGTAGTCGGCGATGGCTCGATTGTCATAGCCGTAGGACACCAGTTCGAGCACGTTCAACTCTTTACTGGTCAATATTGCGCTGTGACTGGGTGGGCGAAGCCCGCCCGCAGGGCGGCTGTTCGCTGACTTGGCCTTCATGACATCTTCGGTCTCCATCTTCATGCCCCACAATTGCGGAATTAGACGAAGTGAGGCTGGATTATCTTGCGCCCTTCGGGCAACGAGAGTCAGTGACGATCAGGGGAGGCTGCTTACGAAAGTAACCATTAGGACATGTACCTGTGGCGGGCAAGACGAATCTCGCGCCAGACAAGTTGTGACGCCGTGCTCGTCAGTGTGGATTGTTCGCGGAAGAATACTGACTTACCTAAGTGCGGGTCATTGCCGGATCACGAACCACCCCTCGGGACGGTGCATCCAGTAGCTGCCATCACGGCGGAATTATACGCGTGGCCTTGGGCCCCCAACGGCATGATCGTGGTCGTTGGGGAATCAGGGCTGCGCTCGACAGTAATCCTGCTACAAGCTACCATTCATGCCGTCTTTGGTGCGTCATTCCCACCGTGCGCAGCAAAATCACGCGCGGAGGATGAGCACCCGGCTGGAACAAACCCTGTCATGGAGGAGTGCCGATGTCCCTGGGATTCAAGATTGATAGACAGTGCCCCAAATGCTACACCGACCGGACCTTGCTGGACACCAGCTTTGCACTTCCCGGGCATATCGACCCGCAGTCCAAGAAAAACAGCGCTGAGTGTATTAACCTGACCAGCGCCCTGCCGGTTCGCCTGGTGCTGTGCCCGCGCTGTCATTATCTGGAGCTGTATCACGACGTGGGATAAGTCAGGAGCTCACGCTCCTCGCTCAGGTTGACAATGCGTTTTGTGCTGATGGCTGACAGCTAGTTGCGAATTGCTTCCTGCTGATTCCCGCTTTACACTGCTCCCATCCTCTGGCAAAGTAAATGGTGGAAACGCAAGCGATCGTCGTCCT
This sequence comes from Candidatus Korobacteraceae bacterium, assembly GCA_049522855.1. GTDB lineage: Bacteria > Acidobacteriota > Terriglobia > Terriglobales > Acidobacteriaceae > Bog-257. The sequence continues at coordinate 25,782 of JBEKNL010000052.1, read as the reverse complement.
CGACTTTGGCGCGCAATATTCGCAACTGATCGCGCGCCGCATCCGCGAACAGAACGTGTTCTCCGTCGTCCTGCCCTGTACCGCCTCGCTCGACGAAATCAAGAGCTACTCTCCCGCGGGCATCGTGCTGTCGGGCGGCCCGTCGTCGGTGTACGACGCCGATGCGCCGCCGGCGGACGAGCGCGTCCTGCATCTCGGATTGCCGGTGCTGGGCATCTGCTACGGCTTGCAGTTCATGGTGTACAAGCTGGGCGGCAAGGTGCGCGCCGCCGACAAGCGCGAGTACGGCCACGCCCAGGTCGAATTGCTGGGCAGCAATTCCGCGCTGTTCAAAGGGCTGCAAGGGCCGTTGGCAGTCTGGATGTCGCACGGCGACGAAGCCATGGAGCTGCCGCCCGGCTTCGAGTTGATTGGCCGGACCGCCAACGCCGTCGCTGCCATCCAGAATCCCGCGCAGAAATATTACGCAGTGCAGTTTCATCCCGAAGTGCATCACACGCCGCAGGGCACCGACATCCTGCGCAACTTCGTGTTCGAGATTTGCGGGCTCAAGCCGAACTGGACGGCGCAGAGTTTCATCGAAGAGACCATCGCCAGCATTCGCCATACGGTCGGCAAAGGGCGCGTGATCTGCGGCCTGTCAGGTGGCGTGGATTCCTCGGTCGCGGCCGAGCTGGTGCATCGCGCGATTGGCGGCCAGTTGACCTGTATCTTCGTGAACAACGGCGTGCTGCGCAAGAACGAGTTCGTCACCGTGCAGAAAAATCTGCGCGAAAAACTCGGCCTCAACATTGACGCGGTGGATGCCAGCGAGCGCTTCCTCAGCAAGCTGGCCGGCGTCAGCGAGCCGGAGAAGAAGCGCAAGATCATCGGTAACGAGTTCATTGCGGTCTTCGAGGAAGAAGCGCACCGCATCGAGCAGTTGCATGGCAAAGTCGATTGGCTGGTACAGGGCACGCTGTATCCCGACGTGATCGAATCGCGCTCGGTGCGCGGGCCGTCGCAGACCATCAAGAGCCATCACAATGTTGGCGGCCTGCCCGACATCATGAAGCTCAAGCTGATCGAGCCGCTGAAAGATTTATTCAAGGACGAAGTGCGCAAGATCGGCCGCGACCTCCTCATGCCGGAAGAGATCCTGCAACGCCAGCCATTTCCCGGGCCGGGGCTGGCGGTGCGCATCCTGGGCGAAGTGACGGCCGAGCGCGTGGCCCTGCTGCAGGAGGCCGATGACATTGTGGTCACCGAGATCAAGCGCGCCGGACTGTACAACAAAGTCTGGCAATCGTTCGCGGTGCTGCTGCCGGTGATGTCGGTGGGCGTGATGGGAGACATGCGGACCTACGCCTACACCTGCGCCATCCGGGCGGTGCACTCCGAGGACGGCATGACCGCCGACTGGGTCCCGCTGCCGCACGAGGTGCTGAAAACTATCTCCAGCCGCATCGTCAATGAGGTGAAGGGAATCAACCGCGTGGTGTACGACGTGACCAGCAAGCCGCCGGGAACGATTGAGTGGGAGTGAAGTTTGAAGGGGGTAAGCCTGGGCGCGAATCCAATACCCAATCTGGTAAACTTATAAGGATGGCCACGTTAACAATACCAAGAGCAATACCAGTTTGTGAGAGCCTTCTCCGGCGTGAAGCCGTGATGAACGCACTGGCGGACCTTCGCCTGGAAGGTCTGGCTCCTAGCTCTGGTGTTCAGGCTGTCTTCGAGCGGTTTGTCCAGGGAGAGCTAACGCACGAAGAACTGGTTGCCGCCGTTCTCGCTCAATGAGCGATCCTTACCTTTACCCTAATTCGGAAGTTCTGCGAAACAAGTTTGGTTCCACTGATCAGAAGTCCCTGGATCGCAGAGAGGCCGACGCGGTTTCCGTCCGGTCGGTTCTGCTTCAGCGCAACCCTGTGCAGGGGAACTTTGATGCAGAGCACCTCAAGCTTATCCATGAGTATCTTTTTCGGGACGTTTACGACTGGGCGGGGCGGCTCCGTACTGTGTCGCTGGCCAAAGCCGACTACGTTTCCGGCCGCCGGGAGGTAAATTTGAATTCACGGCATCGTGAGCATGCCAGGAGAACGGCTTTGCGTCTCCGCGTCCTTCGTGTGAATTGGCTTTGCGTTGCCACCAAGCTATCATCATCCGTCTGTTAGCCGGGGCTGAGGGCTGGTGGCCGCCAGCCGCCCCTGCCGCACGCGACAATGTGACGCGCTTCATTTCGAGCGCACGCCCGGTTGTGATACACAAGAGTAGCAAGCCGGCCGCAGGGCCGGCGTGAGCCAACTATGAGCCATTGCGCTTTGCAGAGTCTGGACTCTGCTCCTTTCTGTCCCTTGGAGACGCCATGTTAAGGTCGCTCTTCATTGGGCTTTCCGAAAGCAAACGATTACGTCATTTCGCCGAGCATTCACCGCTCGGCCTGCGCTTCTCCAGCCGTTTCGTTGCCGGCACGCAACTTGACGACGTCATTCGCGCCACCCAGGTGGTGAACGAGTGGGGCGCCGGCGTCAGTACCGATAACTTGGGCGAGAACGTCACCAACGCCGACGAATCCAAGCACAGCGCCGAGTTGTATCACCGCCTGCTCGATGAAATCTCCAGCCGCAAGCTGAATGCCAATATCAGTCTCAAGCTGACGCACATGGGCTTCGACGTGAGCGAGGACCTCGCCTTCGGTCTGGTGACCGAAGTGGTGGACCACGCGGTGCGCATCGACAGTTTCGTGCGCGTGGACATGGAAGGCTCGCCCTACACCCAGCGCACGCTGGACTTCGTCCGCCAACTGCACCGCCTGCCGGGACACGCCGGGCGGGTGGGCACCGTCATCCAGTCCTACCTCCACCGCAGCGAGAAGGATGTGGATGGGCTGCTGGCTGAGCGCATTCGCATTCGCCTGTGCAAGGGCGCGTACAAAGAGCCGCCGGAGATCGCCTTCCCCAAGAAGGCCGAGGTGGATGCAAACTATCTGAAGCTGGCGCGCACCCTGCTGAAGAGCGGAGTCTTCCACGGCATAGCCACTCACGACGAGCGCATCATCGCCGAGGTAAAGCAATTCGCGCGCGCCGAGAACGTCCCGGCCTCCGCCTATGAGTTCCAAATGCTGTACGGGGTGCGGCGCGATTTGCAGCAGCAGTTGGTGCGCGAAGGTTACGGCTTGCGCGTTTATATTCCGTTCGGTTCGGAGTGGTATCCGTACTTCATGCGCCGCCTGGCGGAGCGTCCCGCCAACGTGCTGTTCATCGCCCGCAACATGTTCCGGCAGTAGAGGAAGAGGACAGCGGCGTTTTCGGTAGTGCGCGTGTACTTGATCTGATTTGTCATCCTGAGCGAGGCCTTCAACCCGAGTCGAAGGATCTGCGGTCAATGTCCGGAATCGCTTCGCCCGCCCTCGTCATCCAATGCAGCACGTTATGACGTCCAGTCCCTCCTCCGGTGACGCTCTCCGGCACTTTGCTGCGCTGGTTGAGCCCACCCGCGAAGACGAATCCATCCCGCTCGCGGCGGCGGCGCTGGCGATTGCGCGCATGGAGTATCCCGATCTCGACGCCGACCATTACCTGGCGCGTCTCGACGAGATAGCCGAGCAGGTTCGAACTCGCCTGCACAAGAACCCGACGGCGCGCGAGTCCATCGCGCTGCTCAACCAGGTGCTCTTCCAGGAGGAGGGCCTGCGTGGTAACCGCGAAGACTTCTACGATCCGCGCAACTCGTTTCTCAATGACGTGCTGGACCGCAAGCTCGGCATCCCGATTACGCTCTCGGTGATTTACCTGGAGGTTGCGCGGAGGGTCGGTTTCCCGGTTGCCGGCGTGGGCATGCCCGGCCATTTCCTGCTGAAGCACTATGACGTGGCGACCGTCGAGATCTTTATTGACGCGTTCGACCGCGGAAGAATTCTGGGTCTGGAAGATTGTCAGCAGCGCCTGGACGAGGTCTATGGCGGGCAGGTTGACATGCGCGCCGAGTACCTGCAGCCGGTCACGCATCGCGAAGTACTGGGCCGCATGCTGAACAACCTGCGGCAGATTTATTTGAGGCAGCAGAATGGGCGCAAGGGGCTGGCGGTGTTGGATATGCTACTGGCAATTCCGCCCGGTTCGCCGGACCTGTTGCGGGAGCGCGCGCTGCTGCGTCTGGACCTCGACCAGTACGTCGGGGCCGCGCAGGATTTGGGCAAGTATCTGAAGCTGGCGCCCGAGGCCGCTGACGCGCAGGCGGTGCGCGAAACCTTTGATATGGTGCGGCAAATGGTGGCGCGGATGAATTGAGAAGGGCCGCTTTTCGCGGTTCGCTTTTCGGTCAGAAGTGAATCGCGAAGAGCGAAAGGCGAATAGCGAAAGGCGATTTCCCCCCGCGCAAAAATACATTCGCCGGTTTACCAATAAGCTGCATCCTAAGCAAAGACAGCTTTTGGGCTTGCGTTTCGACCCCAAAGCTAGGTACGATAGAACCGTCCCCCAATCGCCGCACTTCCCGTGCAGGCGGACCTCGCGCCCAACGTTCCTGGCGCCAGACGGACGTTAACTGATTCGAGTTGAGCGAAGTATCCAACCGCCGAGCCGGCACACCGGGAAAAATGCGAATGCCTGGCCAATAACAGCGGTTTACAAATGTGGGAGCCCGCCACCTGCGGGTGAAAACGATTAAGAGAGAAACATGAATCAAGGACCGAATCCTCCCTCCGGCGGACAGCCCGGCGGGAAGGGACGCAGACGGCGGCGCGGTCGCCGGGGACCCGTCACGCACGCTTCACCGGCACAACCTGGACAGCATCCCGGACAACAACGCCACGGGCTTCCCAAGCGCCACGGGCGCAAGCCGGGCGGCTGGCAGGCCGGACCGAACCAGCCTGGTGGCGGCATCTACACCGCGCCCATGGACCACAGCTACCGCGCCGCCCAGGGCGCCAACAACGGCAATACGCATCGGCCAAGCCGGGGCGGTCGTCCCGGCCAGACGTTCGGCAAGCAGTTCCTGCCGCCCGAACCGGAGCCGCTGCCCATGACTTCGACCTCGGATGCAGCACCCGCGCGCATCTTCGCTTTTGTCGACGATCTGTTTTTCCTGGCCAAGATTCAGGAAACGGCGCGCAAGATGAACGTGAAGGTCGAGTTCGTCAAGACCGAAAAGGACCTGAACGAGCGCATGGATCAGAACGGCGACGACAAACCGGCGCTCATCATCTTCGACCTGAACAATGTCTCGGCCAAGCCGCTCAGCATCATTCCCAAATTGAAGACCAAGCTGAAGAAGGCCACCAACATCATTGGCTTCGTCTCGCACGTGCAGGGCGAACTGAAGATGAAAGCGCAGGAAGCGGGATGCGACATGGTGGTGCCGCGCTCGGCGTTTTCGCAGAACCTGGCGCAGATACTGCGGCGCCACGGGGCTCCGGAAGAATTGTCCGAGCCCGGACAGTAGGCTGCGAAGCGGTTGATCAGCAGGACTGCGTTCGGCGTGACGAAACCAGCGGCGGCTGTTGTTGTGGTGGCGGCGTCTCTCCTCTTGCTGGGAAGCGCCAGCTTATCGAAGTCCTCATTCTCAGCCGGAACTTTCGTTGCGCGCGGCGCAGCTACGCAGCCCACTTTCTATAAGGACGTTCTACCCATCCTGCAGGGCCACTGCCAGAGCTGTCACCGCCAGGGCGAAATCGCGCCCATGCCCTTCGTGACTTATCGGCAGACGCAACCCTGGGCTGCGGCCATCAAGCAAGCGGTGCAATCGAAGCACATGCCGCCGTGGTTTGCCGATCCGCGCTACGGAAAATTTTCCAACGACCCGTCGCTCACGCCTGAACAGATCAGCTTGATTGCAGCATGGGCGGATGCCGGTGCGGCTGCTGGCTCGTCGAAGGATGCGCCACTGCCGCATCACGAGGCCGAAGGCTGGAACATTCCTCAGCCCGACAAAGTTGTGCAGATGCCGAAGGCGGTCAGTCTTCCCGCGACCGGCGATGTCGAGTACACCTACGAGATCGTTTCCGCCGGATTCACCGAAGACAAATGGGTGCAGATGTCGGAGATCCGGCCGTCGAGCCGCGAGCATGTGCATCACGCTGTGGTTTACATACGTCCGCCAAATTCGACCTGGCTGCGCAAGGCGCCGGTTGGCGTGCCGTTCACGCCATCGAGTTTTTCCGACGCCGAAGAGCGCGCCCAGGCCCACGCCACTACCAGCGACATGCTGCTGGTTTACGCGCCGGGGAGCGAGCCCGACCGCTGGCCCGATGGCATGGCTAAGTTTATTCCCGCTGGATCGGACCTCGTCTTCCAGATGCACTACACGACAAACGGTCGCGCCGCCACCGACCAGACCAGCGTTGGCATGGTGTTCGCCAAGCAACCGCCGCCCCAGCGCGTGCTGACGTTGCAGCTTACCAATCACACCTTTGTGATTCCTCCGCGCACCGATGACTATCGCGTGCAGGTCTGGGGCACGATGCCGAATGACGCGACACTGCTCAGCTTCTTCCCGCACATGCATCTGCGCGGCAAGCGCTTCGAGTACAACATCGTTCATCGGGATGGAACGGTTGAGACACTATTGCGCGTGAACTATCACTTTCACTGGCAACTGAGCTACCGGCTGGCGCAGCCACGACTTCTGAAAGCCGGAACGCGCCTGCAGGCCGTGGCGTGGTACGACAATTCGGAGAACAATCCGCACAATCCCGATCCGAACCAGGCGGTGACCTGGGGAGGCCAGACCTACGAAGAGATGATGGTCGGCTTCTTCGACGTCGCCGTCCCCGCCAATGTTGACAAGGAACAGTTCTTCGTGCGGCATACAGCGCCGGGCAAGGAATGACTCTAATGCCGTGATCCTGAGCGTTACGTTTGCTTGCCGCCCACCCCTAGGGAATTTAAATCACCACGGAGGACACAGAGGACACGGAGTTTTTGGTTTCTATCGAGTTTCTCCGTGTTCTCCGTGAGCTCCGTGGTTGATTTTCATCCCTATGGGTAAGCCGCAGGCCTATGTGGCACTCAGCATGACATCCCAAGAAAGCTGCTTCATCGTTGTTCTCGCGCTCGCTTACAATCGAGCCACCGCATGGACCAGCGCTTAACCCCGGCCGCAGTTCGCAAACTTCGCCACGCACTGCTCACGTGGTATGACGAGCATCGTCGCGAGCTGCCTTGGCGCCGTGACGCCGATCCCTATCGCGTATGGGTGTCGGAGATCATGCTGCAGCAAACGCGCGTCGCGGCGGTGGTGGACCACTACGCGCGCTTCCTGCAGAAATTTCCCACCGTGCAAACTTTGGCTGCCGCCCGTGAGGCGTCGGTGCTGGCGGTGTGGAGCGGCCTTGGCTACTACCACCGCGCGCGACGCATGCACCAGGCGGCGAAGCTGATCGCGCGCCAGCGCCGGGGCATCTTCCCGCGCACGGCGGAAGAGTGGCGCGAGCTTCCCGGCATCGGGCGCTATACCTCGGCGGCGATCGCGAGTATCGCCTTCGGAGAAGCGGTGGCCGTCGTGGACGGCAACGTCGCGCGCGTACTCGAGCGCATGTTTGGAGCAGCGGAGGGAAGGGAAGCGGCGTGGCAGCGGGTGGCGGCGCTGCTCGACCGCGAGCGCCCCGGCGACTTCAACGAGGCGATGATGGAGTTGGGCGCCACAGTCTGCACGCCACGAGCGCCGCAATGCCCGATGTGTCCGCTGCATGATTGGTGCATGTCACGCGGAGCCAATCCTGCACCGCCGCAACCCACACGCAAGCGCAAGCAACTTATCTACGGCTTGGCCCGGCGGAACGGTTCGGTGCTGCTGGTGCAGCGTCCGGCGGATGCTTCGCTGATGGCGGGGATGTGGGAGCTGCCCGCTCTTTCCGATGCGCCGCACAATGGAGGCGAGCCAATGGCAAAGTTGCGTCATGCCATCACCGATACCGACTATGAAGTGTCGGTATTCACGGTCGCGTCCGCGATGTTTCACGCTTCGGCAGCCAATGCTCGATGGTTTGCGCGACGGCAATGGGAACGCCTGCCGCTGACTGGGCTTGCCCGGAAAATCCTTCGTCGCCTGCCCGGCTGAGTCCGGCGCGATTCCGGACGAATCCAATACTGTAGCTGCAATTCCTCGGAGGTCTGATCGATGGCTGCATTAAACGCGGGTGTGCTCGCTCCAGATTTCACTCTGCCGACTGTGCAAGGCGGGCAGGTGTCGCTACGGCAGGCGCTCGCCAAGGGTCCGGTTGTGCTGGTGTTCTTCAAGGTGAGCTGCCCGGTTTGCCAGTATGCTCTTCCTTTTCTGGAGCGCGTGTACCAGGCGAATCGAGCTGCCAACGTCACCCTACTCGGCATCTCGCAAGACAAGGCGCGCGACACTAAGGATTTCCTGCGCGAATACGGCGTCACTTTTCCCGTCGCGCTCGACAATCCGGCGAAGTATCTGGTATCGAATGCATATGGGCTGACCAACGTGCCCACGATTTTCTACGTCGCTCCGGGCGGCGAGATCGAAGTTTCCTCCGTCGGCTGGTCCAAGAGCGACGTCGAAACCATCAACCAGAAGCTGGCCGAGCATCGCCAGCAACCACCCGCCCCGCTATGGCGCAAGGGCGAAGACATTGAAGACTTTCGCGCAGGTTGAAGCTCCAAGAATTGATCCGCGGTCGCGGATCTAAGTTCAGCGCAGCGTTCGCCAAACGAATCGCTTGGGACAAAAAGGGTGTGCGTGAGAACTGTGCCGTCCCTAAAGGGACTCGTTTATTTTTTCCACTTACCCAGGGCTTACGCCCTGGGCTAATATTGTTTCGCCCCTGCGGGGCTGGAGTTTGCGCAGTCGTTCCACCGCGCCAACCCAAAATAGGTTCACACCCACGCTCTTACGGCATTGGGCGATTTTGAGGGCCATGGGCCCTGAGGTTGGTTTGGAAACTTTGACCTACAGCTCTTCGATGGTCACTCTGTCGTTGGTGTAGATGCAGATCTTGCCGGCAATCTTCATCGCCTCCTCGGCGATGCGGCGGGGCGGCAGGTCGGTGTGCTCGAAGAGGGCGGTCGCGGCCGCTATGGCATAGGGGCCTCCACTGCCGATGGCGGCGATTCCGGTGTCGGGCTCAATCACATCGCCCTGCCCGCTGATGAGGAACGTCTGGTTCTGGTCGGCGACCAGCAGCAGCGCCTCCAGCGAGCGCAGCATCTTGTCGGTGCGCCAGTCCTTGGCCAGCTCAACCGCGGCGCGGCCGATGTTGCCGTGATATTGCTCCAGCTTCGACTCGAAGCGCGCGAACAAGGAGAATGCGTCGGCGGTGGAACCGGCAAACCCGGCGAGAATTTTGTCCTGGTAAAGGCGGCGGATCTTGCGCGCGGAGTGCTTGATGATGCCTTCGCCGAGCGTGACCTGGCCGTCTCCGGCCATCACGACTTTCCCTTCCCGGCGAACGCAAAGAACAGTAGTAGAGCGGACCACACGCTTCTGTGCCATGAATGAGGTTGATTATAGCAGCGACGTTGACGTGGATGGCGAAGCTGATCGCAGGTTCAACGCAAGTCGGAGGCCTTCAATTGCAGCCAGCAAACTATCTTGCGTGTGCTTTGATGTCGAGTTGTTTACAATTCCCATATGCAGAAAAAGCGAAGCTTCGTCGGCTCGGAGGTGCTAGAGGTGCCGGGGTTCGTCCTCGACGAGGTGGCGCTACGAAACGTGGACGAATCGGCACGGGCGGCGATCATGCAGGCCAGCAACGACGCTCATCCGAAGTTTCAATACGCGGTCACCAATACTTCCGACAGGACGCTGAATTTCGAAACGATCGAGGAGCTATTAGCGCGGTTGCGGAAGGCTCCGGAGGATATCGAGACGATCTCATTTCGACAAACTTCAAGTGATTCCGGGGTAAAGGTGGCATTCAGGCGCGTTGGAGAGGTTCAGCTGTCAGGTTTCAGCGAGTCTCCAGAGTTTCAGTTCGAATTTGACCGGGTGCGAGAATCCATCGTGAAAACGATGGAGCCTTACGGCCGGATAATTCGTTATTTCGCTATCCGCAAGCGAGTTGGGTCGCTGTTGGTTTTAGGAATAGTCTTGGCTTCGATGGTTCTCGGGGCTGATACATCGTACTACTTTTACGCAAGGTCGGTTGGCGTCAACATCGAGGATACCAGCGTGCTTCCGACTGGCAACGAGTTACCTGAGACGAGCTGCTGAAGCGCTCAAGTCGAACGACCCCAACAAAAAGCTGGACGCACTTCTGATGGCACAGCTGGAGGGGTTTGAAAACGTTAGCGGCGTTCTGGTTAGACAAGCTAGGCGAATCAAGATCGAGCTAGCCGCGATAGGGACACTACTCGTCCTAATGCTTGTTCGAAAGCTCCTCGTCGCCCTATATCCGCTCTCCGTTTTCATGTTCGGCCTCAACGAGAAGCGGTATCAACGCCTTCAAGGGAAGAGGCAGATTTGGGGCATTGCTATTGGCGCCGCTTTTGTCGTCAACCTCATCGCGGGACTAATAGTAGCATTCGCGCTGAAGTGACAGAGCGTCCCGGTGCCGAATTTTACGTCGCCGCAGCGTGTGTACCGCTCTCCAGTTCTGCCAGCAGGTCATCCACCCGCGCCTCCAGGATGTTGCGGATGGAGTAGATGCCCAGCACTTTCCCGTGATCGTCCACGATCGGCATATGGCGGTAGTGCCGTTCCAACATGACCTGAAGCGCCTCGCTGGGAGTGGTCTCTTCGGTTGCCATCTCGACCATGGGACTCATAAGCTCGCGCACCGGCGTGCGCTTGGGATCGCGCCCGCTGAGGACGAACTTCGCCAGCACGTCGCGTTCGGTAAACATGCCCGCCACTACGCCCTGCTCGTCAATGACGGCCACCGCGCCCACTTGCTTTTCCAGCATCGTGTGGATCGCATCTGCCACCGTCGCTTGCAGGGGCACCGTCGCCGGGCCTTCGTCGCACCACTTGAGGAGGCTCATGATTGTTAAGATTCCCTTCCATTAAAGCTATCTGCCGTACGCTATTCGCTGTTCGCTATTCGCTCCGGAATGAAGAAGGTGATATTCGTGATGCGAGCGAAGTAAATAGCCAATAGCGAATAGCGAATGGCGAATAGCGAATAGCGAATAGCGGCCTTACGCATTGATCGCCATGCCAAACACCGCATTCGACGCATCCAGCATCGCCTCTGACAATGTGGGATGCGCATGGACGATGTTCGCCAGCTCTTCGGCGGTGCATTCCATCTCTAGCGCCAGCACGGATTCGGCGATCAGCTCGGTCGCATTGGGCCCGATGATGTGCACACCCAGGATCTCGCCGTACTTGGCGTCGGTAACAATCTTGACGAAGCCTTCGTGCTGCCCCACGATGCTGGCGCGCGAGTTCGCGGTGAAGGGAAACTTGCCAACCTTCACAGTGTAGCCCTTTTCCTTGGCCTTGGCTTCGCTGAGGCCCACGCTGCCGATCTCGGGATGGCAATAGGTGGCGTTGGGAATGCGCAGCAGATTGATTGGCTTGGCCGGCTTGCCCGCGATGTGCGTGACCGCCACGATGCCTTCCATGGCGCCGGCGTGCGCCAGCAGCGGGTAGCCCAGCGCAATATCTCCAATCGCGTAAACTCCCGGCTCGGCAGTGCGCATGTATTCGTCAACCTTCACAAAGCCGCGCTCAGACTGGATCTTGGTCTTCTCCATGCCGATATTCTCGGTCATCGGCGCTCGGCCCACCGCGACCAGCACCTTCTCGGCTTCCAGTTTCTGCGGCTTGCCATCCACGGTAAAGGTGACGGCCACGCCGCTCTTGGTCTTCTCCACCTTCTCGACCTTGGCATTCACGAAGCCGTTGATGCCGCGCTTGCGATAGACGCGCATCAGCTCCTTCGACACCTCTTCGTCTTCGAACGGCACGTATCGCGGCAGCATCTCCAGGATGGTGACCTCGGCGCCAAACGATTTGTAGATGCTGGCAAACTCGACGCCCACTGCGCCCGAGCCAATCACGATCAGCGACTTGGGAATCTGGTCCAGGCTCAGCACCTCGATGTTGGTCAGGACCTGCATGTCGGGTTGCAAGCCGGGCAACATGCGGGCCGACGAACCGGTGCAAAGTATGACGTTCTTCGCCTTGATCGACTTCAGTTCGCCGCCTTCCAGCGCGACTGTGTGGATGCCGTCTTTCGCAGGGCCGGTCAGCTTGCCATATGCGCGGACCACGTCCACCTTGTTCTTCTTCATCAGGAACACCAGGCCCTTGGCATGCTTGTCCACGATGCCCTGCTTGCGCTTCTGGATCGCGCCCCAGTTCAGCGAGACACCAGCGGTGTTCTCCAGTCCGAGTTCCATGCCTTCCTTCACATGGTCGAAGACTTCGGCGTTGAACAGCAAAGCCTTGGTTGGAATGCAGCCGACATGCAGACAGGTGCCGCCCAGGTAGGGATCTTTCTCGATGAGGGCCGCCTTCAGTCCAAGTTGCCCGGCGCGAATGGCCGCGGTGTATCCCGCAGGCCCGCTGCCGATGATGGCTACGTCGTAAATTGTTTCTGGCAAGTTCGTGCTCCCGTCTTATGAACGTGATGATGGCCGCGAAAAATGAGTCCAGACAAACAGATGATTGTAAATCACAGGAAGAAGCAGAGGGCGGTACGCCCAGTCTCCCACGTGTCATCCTGAGCGTAGTGAGTGTCGCAAAGGCGACCGAACGAAGCCGAAGGACCCCTATCCTGGCAGAAATCCGTGGTTAAGCCGTCCTTGAGTCTTTTTTCCCTTCTGCCTCGTATATCCCGTTAGTATGGTCGCCACCGCCTTCAGTTCGCTGGTTCCGATGGAAACCGAAGAGTCGCAAATTGCGCGTGGGCTCCGGCGTCGCGATCCTGACCTGCTCGACGCCTTGATCGAGCAGTATCAGCACCGGCTGCTGCGCTACCTGCTGCACTTGACCGGCAATCGCGCCGCCGCCGAGGACCTGTTCCAGGAAACCTGGCTGCGCGTGCTGGAAAAAGGCCATCAATACGACGGTCGCAATCGCTTTGTGACCTGGCTCATGTCCATCGGACACAACGTCGCGATTGATTACCTGCGCAAGAAAAATCCTCGCAGCCTGGATGAACTGAAAGACCCGGAAGATGGCACACCCTTTGAACCTCCGGCGACCGGTCCATCGCCCTTCGACCTGGTTTTGGCGCAGCAGCAGCATGAAATGTTCAACGCCGCCCTGGGACAAGTGCCGGCAATTTTCCGCGAGGTCCTGGTGCTGCGCTTCCAGGAACAGATGAAGCTGGAGGAGATCGCGCAATTGGTTCACATTCCCCTTGCCACCGTAAAGACCAGAATCTATCGCGGCGTGATGGCCTTGCGGCCTGCGCTGACCGGAGGCGCCCAATGACCAACCGTGAACATGAGCGGGCTCTCGACCTCATTACCCGTCGCGGCGTGGAAGACGTTGCCGCTGCGGATGCGGCATGGCTGGAGTCGCACCTAACGGGCTGCGCCCAATGTGCCGAATATGCGGCACTGGCGAACAGCACTGGCCGGCTTCTGCGCTCGGTTGCGATCACCGCCAGCCCGGCGCTGGTGGCCACCACCCAAGCTCGGCTGCGCGCCCGCGCGACGTATTTGCAAGAGCAGCGGTCGCGCATGGTCCTGATCGCGATTTCATTCTGCATCGGAGCTATGTCTTCAGCGCTTTCAGCGTGGTTGTGGTGGCGATTCGGCGGCTGGGTGGCGGAACATGTGGGACTCTCATCGGCGATCGTCGAACCGGGAATTCTGCTGTTTCTACTGTTGCCAGCAATCGTGATCGCGGGCTTGCTGCTGGCGTTTCCTCATCCCATATTCGAAGGCTCACTCATGCTGGCGTTGGCGAGGGAGCATGAAGGAGAAAAGCGATGAATCAACCAAAGTCTCACTTTCGTAGCGAACTCGCCATTATTCCCCCGGTGGCAAAGGCCATTGCAGTTTTGGCGTTCGCCCTTTTGCAGATCTGCCTGCTGGTGCTCCTGCCTCACTATGAAAAAGACATACCCCCGATGCCGTTTTTGGTGCTGATCAGCTTGGTTGGGGGTGCAGTCTTGGGGATCATCGTCCTGATGATCGGCTACGTGAACGCCGACTCCAAGCGTCGCGGCATGAATGCGCTGCTGTGGACGCTGCTGGTGATCTTCGTTCCCAAAGCCCTGGGCTTTATTGCGTACTTTCTGCTGCGCAAGCCTCTGCTGATACCGTGCCCCAACTGTGGTACCGAGGTCGGATCGGACTTCCGGTATTGTCCGAAGTGCGGCCATGCCTTGACCCCGAGCTGTAGTCACTGCGGGCGCTCCATCAGCTCGAATTACGTGTGCTGCCCTTATTGCGGAAAGGCCGTGGGGGCGACGGCAACTTCCTAGGTTTATCGAAACCGTGAGCTGCGGGTTCACCACAGAGACACAGAGACACAGAGACACGGAGAAGCAACCGATTGTTCTGGAGTTTTCTGCGGCTAGCCCACCGGGGTCACTCCGGGATGACTTTGTAGTTCTACTCCATGAAAACAAGAATCCTCTGTGTCTCTGTGGTGTAATCCGGGGTGAATTGCGCGATTGATTTAGAATTCCTTTCCATGGCAGCCGTCACCTATCTTGAAGCCATCCGCCAGGGAATCTGGGAAGAGATGGAGCGCGATCCTGCGGTCTTCTGCATCGGCGAAGACATCGGTATTTACGGAGGCGCGTTCAAAGTTACGGAAGGGCTGATCGACCGCTTTGGCCCTGAGCGCGTGGTGGACACGCCGATCTCGGAGATGGCCATCGTCAATGCCAGCTTCGGCGCCGCCCTCACCGGCATGCGGCCCGTGGCCGAGTTCCAGTTCATGGACTTCATCAGCTGCGCCTTCAATCAAATCACCAACATGCTGGCCAAGGCTCATTTTCGCTGGGGCGCGCCGGTTCCGGTGGTGCTGCGCGGACCGTCTGGGGGCGGCGTCCACGGAGGTCCATTTCACTCGCAGAATCCGGAGACTTACTTTGCGCACACTCCGGGACTGAAAGTTATCTGCCCGGCAAGCGCGTATGACGCCAAGGGGCTTATCAAGTCGGCGATCCGAGACAACAACCCCGTGCTGTTCTTCGAGCACAAGTTTCTTTACCGCCGTATCAAGGAGGAACTGCCCACCGGCGATTACACCGTGCCGATTGGCAAAGCCAGGACCGTGCGCGAAGGCCGCGACGTCAGCGTCATCACTTATGCCGCCATGGTGTACGTCGCGCTGGAAGCCGCGGAAATCCTGGCAAAAGAGGGCATCGAGCTTGAAGTGGTGGATTTGCGGACGGTGCTGCCGCTGGATCGCGAGGCCATTCGTCAGACGGTGGAAAAGACCAATCGCGTGATCGTGCTGCACGAAGACACCAAGACCGGCGGGATTGCCGGCGAGGTGGCTGCCATCCTCAACGAAGAGTGTTTCGACTCGCTGGATGCGCCTATTGTGCGTATCGCCTCCGCCGACAGCCCGGTACCGTTTTCGCCGCCGCTGGAAGAGGCGTTTCTCCCCAAAGTGGAAGACGTGGTGCGCGAAGCGCGGCGCTTGCGGAGGTACTGAGCCTCCGTCGAAAAATCATTTCACCACCCTTCGGCTTCGCTCAGGGCAGGCTCCGACACGGAGGACACGGAGTTCGTTTTCTGAGTAGTTTTCTCCGTGGTCTGCGTGACTCCGTAGTTGATTTCCGCACCCAGTGGTGGGCAGCACTTAGGTGAGCCATTGGGAATTCGATAGGTAGCTCCGCCGTTGCACACGCGAATGAAATTTCTGTGATGTTCTGCCGGCGCAACGGCAATCGCACCGGCTCATAGTACGATATTGCATCCCCCGGCGACGGAGCGGAACCACCAGCTCAGAGGAGAAACATGCGCGGATTCATCCTGGGAATCATCATCACACTGCTCGCCGTTTTCGGCGGGGCCTATTACTATGCGACCACGGGGCACTTCGATACCCGGGCGGCCGGCAATACGCCCAGTACCTTGGAGCGCAGTTCTGCCATGAAGTCGGTGGACGCCTGGGTGGAAGGTCACGCTCCCAAGCAGCCCAACCCCTTTCAGCCGACCACGGACAACATCATGGACGGCTCCATGACCTACGACAAGAACTGCGCCTTGTGTCACGGCAGCTTGAAAGATCCCACTTCGCAGATGCGGACGAAGTTTTATCCACCGGTGCCGCAACTAATGAGCAACACCCCTGACGATCCTGACGGCAATCTTTTCTATGTCGTCAAGTACGGCATACGCTACAGCGCCATGCCGGGCTGGGACGGCGTGCTGTCGGATGACGACATCTGGAAGACCGTGCTCTTCATCAAGAATTCCAACCAGATGAAGGACAATTCGAAGCAGAGTCCGCAGAAGCCGCAGCCCATGGACAACCCTAAGCAGTCGCCAAAGTAAGCTTCGGGTTGACCTATCTCGCACGACCGATGGCTGACTGCTGATTGCTATGCAATGAACATCGCACTGTTTGGCGGAACCTTCGATCCCATTCATCGCGGACACGTGATCGTGGCGCGCGCCGCCGCCGTGAAGTTCGCATTGAAACAAGTGTGGTTTATTCCCGCCGATATACCGCCGCACAAACAGAAGACGCCGATCCTGTCGTTCTACCATCGGTACACCATGGTTGCGCTCGGGCTGGTGGGGGAGAAGGGATTCGTGCCGTCGCTGTTGGAGGCCCCCGATCCCGCGACCGGCGGTAGCCAGCGCAAGCCGAGCTACTCGATTGACACCGTGCGTCGCGTAAAAAAGATGCTGGGCAAGAGCGACCACCTATACTTCCTGATAGGCATGGACGCGTTCAAAGACATCGCCAAGTGGCACGAAGCCGAGGCCCTGCTGGGCGAATGCGATTTCATCGTGGCCGCGCGTCCGGGGTACTCGCTGGCCGACGTTGCTTCGTCCTTGCCGCCGAAGTTGCGGCCGGCGGCGGCCGTGACAAAGTTGTTCCGCAAGCAGAAGATGGAGGGACCGCTGGTGTTACCGGGCGCTACCCTGCACATGCTGCCCAAGACCCACGAAAATGTTTCAGCCACGCAGATCCGCACGGCCGTGGAACGCGGCGGCGCGCTGAAGCGGTTAGTCCCCGACGCCGTAGCGGAATACATCCACAAGGAGCAGTTGTATCGGAATGCAGCCGGCAAAAAGAGAAGCGAGTCGAGGCAAACCGAGCCGAACCTATGAAGAGAAATGAATTGAGGACGCAAGTCGCCATTGCGGTGCGCGCTTGCCAGGGCAAGAAGGCCGCCGACATCAGCATTCTGCGGCTCGATGAGCAGGCCAGCGGGTTCACCGATTACTTCGTCGTTTGTTCAGGCGCCAATCCGCGGCAGGTGCAGGCCATCGCCGACGAGGTGGACGAGAAGCTCAGCGCCAGCGGAGTGGAACCCTCGCACCGCGAAGGCTACAACCAGGCCGATTGGGTGCTGCTGGACTATGTAGACTTCGTAGTGCACATTTTTTCTGAGAGCGCGCGCAAGTTCTACGACCTGGAGCGGCTGTGGAAGACGGCAACACGGCTGCAACTTGCCGACCTGGAGAAGCCTGCCCGCAAACCCGCAGCCAAGAAGACCGCTGCCAGTGCTAAGCGGGTCAAGGCGGCAAAATCGGCGACCAAGTCCGCAACCAGGACTGCTCCTCGCAAGCGCGGCCCGACCGCGCGCTCGCGCAAGAGATCCTGAGCCGTGAAGCTGCGCATCGCATGGATTGGTCGGACCCGCAGTTCGCCCATTCAATCTCTGACCGCCGAATACCTCAAGCGGCTCTCCCGCTACGCCGCCTGCGATGCCCAAGAGCTGACCTCGGAAGCCGCGCTGCTCAAGCTGGTGGAAAAAAGCACAAGCCGTAGGCCGCCGGTGCTGGTGCTGCTGGATGCGCGGGGGCAGCAGCTCACCTCGGAAGAAATCGCCAACTTTCTGCAATATCACCAAGGGCACGACACGCAGGAGTTGCTGTTTGCGGTGGGGCCTGCCGATGGCTGGAGTGACGCCACGCGCACCGCCGCGTCTAACATTTTGTCCTTCGGGAAGGTGACGCTGCCGCATGAACTGGCACGCGTCGTGCTGTTGGAGCAGCTCTATCGCGGGTTCACCATCCTCAAGGGCCATCCGTATCATGGAGGACATTAGAAGGAGCCACATGAAGTTTCAGCGGCGGCTCGCCGGTATTTTCCTGATGTTTGCGATTGCCAACCTCTCATCGTACTGTGCGGGTCAGACGCCTTCCCAGCCGGGAGCGAAGCCGGTTGCGGCGTTCCCGCCTCTGGAGCAATGGAAGGCGGCAGTGATTAGCGGAAACGTCACCGCCTTGCAGGCGCTTTACAGCAGCAATCCTCCGGCCCAGGTGGCCACCGCCGCAGGTGCATCCAGCGTTACCTCCGAAGTCGCCTTTTGGACCGGCCTCAAGGTGCGCCGCATGAACCTGGGTATTCTTCAGTCGGAATCGCCTGAGGCGGGCGTGCAGCAGGTGATCTTTGAGGCTGAGGTCCACACCAGCGCGAGTCCTGGCGGCCGGACGCTCTACGTAACCGAAGGACAGCTATGGCAGAAGCAAGGTGAGACGTGGCGGGTGACAGCCACGAAACACTCCGATGCCACGAAACTGCAACAGCCGAGCTCGACCAGCAAGGTCATCTACGCTCCCGGTGTCGATGCCCACGCCGAGATCAAGCACGCCCTGGAGTTCGCCGTCAAAGCCCACAAGCGCGTGCTGGTGGTCTTCGGCGCCAACTGGTGTTACGACTGCCACGTGCTCGACCTGGCGTTTCATCGCTCCGACGTTGCCGGGGTGCTGCAGCAGAACTTTGAAGTCGTGCACGTAGATGTGGGCGAAGGCGACAAAAATCAGGACCTCATGCAGCAGTACCAGGTCCCGATGAAGCGCGGCATTCCGGCGGTCGCAGTCCTGGATAGCAATGGCAAGCTGCTGTACAGCCAAAAGGGCGGGGAGTTCGAGCGAGCCCGCGCCCTGGCGCCCGAGGATGTGCTGCAATTCCTGAACAAATGGAAGCCGGTCGCGCGGTAGAAGGATTGCGACGTCACGATATGAACACCATGAACACCAGCGACGCCCGCGAGAAGCTGTACCGGCTGCTCGATGAAACGGCGGCCACCCACGAGCCGGTCTTCATCATCGGCGCGCGTTCCAATGGTGTACTTGTTAGCGAAGAAGATTGGAACGCCATCCAGGACACGCTTTACCTTCTGTCGATCGCGGGCATGTGTGACTCCATCCGCGAAGGATTCGCAACGCCGGTGGATGAGTGCGAGAAAGAACCCGGCTGGTGACGCGGCGTGAGGTTCTCTCGTGATGTCTAGACTCCACCGCAGCGGAACCGGACAGCCCTCCGTGCTCTCCGGGTCTCTGTGGTGAACTTCACATAAACCGCAGCGGCGAGAACGGCTGCAAATCGAAGTCTGGCTGGCGTCCTCGCAATAGCTGGCTCATGACTAGGGCGGTGATCGGCGCTAGCATAATTCCATCGCGATAGTGACCCGTCGCCGCGAAATATTCTGGCAGCGCGGTTGGCCCCAGAATGGGCAGATCGTCGGGCGAACCCGGACGCAGCCCGGCCCAAACTTCATGGATGCGCATCTCGCCGATCGCGGGCGCGACATTGGCAGCGGCCTGGTGCAATCGCTGAACGGTATCGGGATCGACGCGCTTGTCGAAGCCAGCCTCTTCCACGGTAGCGCCTAGGAGAATGCGCCCGTCGCTGCGCGGAACGATATACACCTCGGGCGTGCGGATGACGTGCTGGATCAGCGGCCCGGGACGATGCGCCCCCGGTCGCGGCACCACGCACACCATTTGTCCTTTCACCGGACGAGTGGGCACGCCGAAGGGTTGAATCATCGAGGCCCAGGCTCCCGCGCAGTTCACGACGGCATCGCCGGCGTATAAAGATTTCGCGGTGCGCACTCCGGCGGCGCGGCCTGCCAGCACAGCCACCTCGTTGACCGGCGACCCCGTGACAAAGTCCACGCCGGAATGTCGCAAGGTCTTCTCCAACGCGCTGCCCAGTTTTCGAGGATCGACGCTGCTCTCCGGCAGGAAATAGGTCCGTCCACGCAGACTGACAAGCGGCTCGATGCGCGCGAGCTCGTCATCCGTGATGGCACGGGCCCCCGCACAGCCTGGCGACTCATCCTCCCCGAAGAATGCTATGGTGCCAATGTTGCGCAGGTCGGGCGACTCGAACGATTCCTCACGCAGCTCGCGGACAAACTCCGGATACATGCGAGCGCTGGCGGCGATCAGTGCAGCCAGTGCGGGCGGGTTGTGGGGATCGCAGTGCGCGATCATGCCTCCCGCGGCGTGGGTCGCTTCGCGCGCCGGCTCGCTCTTCTCGACGATCAGCACGCTGGCGCCATCACGTCGCAAGCGCCACGCCAGCGACAGCCCAATGACACCTCCGCCGACGATCACAACGTCCCAGGTCTTCACGATTTGATTGTAGTAGAGGAGGCGGTGGGTTTAGAGAGTCACTGGCTTGTTGACGAGATGCTCATTGACAGGGACTTCTTACTCTCCGAGAATTAGCGATAGCAGGAAAGGATTTATTGATGCTACTAGAAGCTGATAGTAATACTCCCGAAAACGCCTACGTTCCCCCGCCCTCGCGCCGGAACGAAATTATCCTGTACGTCGTTATCGCCGTCGGCGTCATTTATGTGATCGTGTCCCTGTACCTAATGCATGACATGAGGACACGTTTAACGGCGATGGAAAAGAAGCAGCAAACGCTGGAAGTCGCCCAGGTCGCACTGGGCGACCGCATGCACGAGACCTCGTCGCAGTTCAAAGAAGCCCTGAGTTTGGAAGTCGGCATGACCAAGCAGGAGCTCGCCCGGCGGGCCGAGGAATTGGATCGCCAGCAGAAGGCTGCAGCCGCCAAGCTTGCCGCCGCGCAGAGCCAGCAGGGGAAGCAAATTGCAGCCGTCAGTGGCGAAGTCAGTGGAGTTAAGACCGACGTGGGCACGGCCAAGACCGATATCCAGAGAACGCAGACCGACCTGGCCGCCACCAATGCCAAGCTGGAGCGCACCATTGGCGACCTGGGGGTGCAGAGCGGACTCATCGCGCACACCGCCGCGGAGCTCGAAGCCCTCAAGCGCAAGGGCGACCGTAACTACTATGACTTCACGCTGCAGAAGGGCGCGCGCACTCCCGTCTCCACCATCAGCCTGCAATTGAAAAAAGTGGATGCCAAGAGGAGCAAGTTCACGCTGAACGTGATGGCCGACGACCGTACCATCGAGAAGAAGGACCGCACCATTGGGGAGCCACTACAGTTCTATACCGGGCGCGACAGGATGCTCTATGAAGTAGTGGTATTTACCGCTGCCAAAAATACCATCACCGGGTATCTTGCTACTCCCAAGACCGCGCCCACCCCGGTGACGCCGTAGAGCGCGAGCCTGTAACCCATCAAGAATCGGCCGATTCTTGCCGATTCTTAAGGTTGGCTTCAGCTTCGGGAATCGTAGTGCCGCTAACTTGGCTGCGGCATCCAATGTATTAACAGCCTCCGAAACAACGGGCCACACTTCGGGTTTAAATGGATGTCAGTCACGTTAGTTCTGGCGTGCTGCGGTTTGCAGGAAGTTCACCTCCGAAAGAGAAATTGAAGTAAGGCTCGGAGGCGGAAGGAGTCTCAAAATGAAATCACGGCGGCTTGGATGGATACTCGCGGCACTCTTCCTGGTTACGAGTTCGATGGGCACAATTCTGGCGCAGGACCAGGAGAACGCCCAGCTACCGGCCAACGAATCGGTGCAGAACAATGCTCCGGACAACAACGCTTCTGGGCCGTACGATAGCAACGCGCCGTACGACAACAACGCTTCCGCACCGGACAACGCTCCCGCACAGCAAGTGCAGGACCCTCCCGGGCGCGTGGCGCGCGTGCAGTATATGTCTGGCGAAGTCTCCATGCAGCCCGGCGGAGTGAACGATTGGGTCGCAGCCAGCATGAATCGGCCACTCACGACGGCAGACCGGGTTTGGACGGACAAGAGTTCGCGTGCCGAATTGAACGTGGGTGATGGTTTCCTCCGCATGAATTCCGAGACCAGCCTGACGCTCAGCAATGTCGGCAATGATACGGTCCAACTCGAACTTGACCAGGGTGTGTTGGAAGTCACGGTCCGCCACCTGGAACGCGGGGAAATCTACGAAATTGACACCCCCAATCTCGCCTTCACGGTAATGAAGTCGGGCGTTTATCGTTTCGACGTTGATCCCAATGGTGATCAGACCCTGGTCACCGTCAGAAGCGGATACGGCGAGGCCACGGGCAAGGGAAGTGCGGTTCGAATCAACTCCGGGCAACAGGTTCGCTTCAGCGGCGGTAATTCCTTGACGCACATAGCACAGGGCGCGCCGGCTCGCGATGGTTTCGACGACTGGGCGCAGGTGCGCGACAAGCGGCTGGCTGATTCGGTGTCGGCGCGTTATGTTTCGCCGGGCGTGATTGGTTATCAGGACCTCGACGCCAATGGCGTATGGCAAAACTCTCCCGAGTATGGCTCGGTGTGGGTGCCAACTTCGGTGCAACCGGGTTGGGCGCCTTACCGCTATGGTCACTGGGCGTGGATCGAACCTTGGGGATGGACTTGGGTGGATGATGCTCCCTGGGGATTTGCGCCTTTCCACTATGGACGCTGGGTCGATTGGAACGGCGGCTGGGGCTGGGCCCCCGGACCCCTCGGGTACTGGAATCCCTACTACGCTCCGGCCCTGGTGGGCTGGATCGGAGGAGGCGACTTCGGCATCGGCTTTGGAT
The DNA here is from genome assembly GCA_049522855.1 of Candidatus Korobacteraceae bacterium. Taxonomy (GTDB): domain Bacteria; phylum Acidobacteriota; class Terriglobia; order Terriglobales; family Acidobacteriaceae; genus Bog-257. The sequence continues at coordinate 3,036 of JBEKNL010000052.1, read as the reverse complement.
TCGGTGGCGGCTGGGGCATAGGCGGCTTTGGCTGGTTCCCGCTGGGCTGGGGTGAACCATTCTATCCCTTCTATTGTGGATGGGGAGGTGGATGGGGATACGGTGGCTGGGGACGTGGTGGCTGGGGACACGGTGGCTGGGGACATGGCGGTGGATGGGGGCATGGTAGCGGACACGTAAGCAACGCCTATCTGCGCAATGTCAACGTCACCAATACGCGCATATCGAACTTCAACCACATAGCCAACAACTACCACAACAACAATTTTGCCGGGACGCACTACGCCTTCCGTAACACGGCTGGCGCGGTAACGGCCGCTCCAAGATCTGCGTTTACCTCCGGAGCCGCGATCAACCGGGCGGGCACAGTTGTTCCCAAATCAGCACTCGGCAAGGGACAGCTTGTCGGCTCGGCCAATGTGGCTCCGACCAGACAATCCGTGCTTGGCGGACGCACGCCTTTGACTCACGGTGTTCCTCCCGCCTCTGCGACCAACCGCAGCGTCGTGACCCACGCGACTCCTCCGGCCCACTTCAACGGAAATCAATCCGCGACGGCGAGAGGGAACGGTGCTGCTTCGACGCAGGGCAATCGCAACGTCGCGCACGGACCCGGTGCAACGGCAAGCGCGAATCAGGGAAATGCCGCGCACAACGTACCGCGTTCGCCTGCGGCTGGCGGAACCGCCAATAATCAGGTTGCCCGGGGCAATGCTCCGTCGAACCCGGCGGCGCACAATGTGCCTCGGCCTCCTGCGCGCAACGATAGTTTTGCGCGAGGCAATGCAAATGGCGCGAACAACGGCTCGGCGATGAACCGCGGTCCACAAGGCCCGGCAGGAGCGGCGACGGCGCGCAACTCCCAGGTGCCGCGGCCGCCCGCGAACTACAGCTATCACCCGTCCAGCGGATCGGCGCAGCAGTCGGCCCCGTCGCATCAATCGGCGCCGGCGCAACATGCAGCTCCGCAAGGCAATTCGCGGGGAGGCTCGCAAGGCAACAACCCCCATAGCGGGAGTTCATACAACAACTCTGGCGCGGGGTCTCGCGCCTCAGGGTCGGCGTCAACCAGGCCGCCTGCTGGATATGCATATCACGCCGCGCCGGCATACTCGCCCTCTTCGCGATATGGATCGGCCGGCTCAGCAAGTGGCTACGGCGCAGGAAGCAGCCGCGGATCGTATCCGTCAGCTTCCGGCTACGGCGCGGGCCGTGGCTATGGATCAAGCCCGGTTTACAGCAGCCGTAGCGCAGCCCCGGCTTACTCGGCGCCGCGCTCCTACGGTGGCGGCGGCGGCTATCGCGGCGGAGGCGGTGGTGGCGGTGGATCGCACTCCTCCGGTGGCGGTGGTGGCCATTCCGGTGGTGGTGGCGGGCACAGCGGAGGCGGACATCGCTAACATGGTTTGAGGAAGCGCCTTCAGCATTGGGCGGCCTGCAAGGGCCGCCCTTTTGTTGTGCCTCAAGACCATAATCTCTGTGCCGCTCGAACTGCCTCGCTTGTGACGGCTGAACATGGCCGAATGCGCCCCGCAGCTTATAATCGAGGTGTGAATCGTTCCACTGCGCAGACAGTCAAGAAGATAGCCGAGGCCAATTTCCCCACCCGTTGGGGACAGTTCCGCATCTACGGCTTTGAAGGCGCTTTTGAGAACTTGCTCGACAGCGTCTCTCCTGAAGAGGCTGACCGCCTGGCGCGCGAGGGCAAAGCCGAGCGCCGCAAGGAGGGCGCCATTGCCCTGGTGATGGGCGACATCCACTCCGCGCCGCCGCTGGTGCGCATTCACTCGCAGTGCCTTACCGGCGACGTTTTCCATTCCATGCGCTGCGATTGCCGTCAACAGCTTGAGCTGGCGCTTTCCATGATTGCCGAAGCTGGCGCAGGCGTCCTCATCTACGAGCAGCAGGAGGGGCGCGGCATCGGTCTGATGGCCAAGCTCCAGGCCTACGAGTTGCAGGACCAGGGTCTCGACACCGTCGAGGCCAATGTCGAACTCGGCTACGACAATGATTATCGCGAGTACAAGCTACCGGCGGAGATCTTGCAGCAGCTCGGGGTGAAGGAAGTCCGCCTGATCTCTAACAATCCGGAGAAAGTCGCGGCCGTGGAGAACGCCGGAATCAAAGTTGTGGAACGCGTGCCCGCCGACGTCGAGCGCTACGAGCACTCCGAGAACTACCTGCGCACCAAGAAAGAGAAGATGGGGCACCTGTTCACTACTTGGTAGGGCCTATTTGGTCTGATACTTTTTGGGCCTGGGTGCCCCGTTCTAGCCCGGTTTTGGCTAGGGCGGGGCAGTCACGTCGTTATGTGTCACCCGTCATTGACGACCTTCTCAGAACTACTATCCTCAGGACATGCCTCGCGGACTGAAACGTCATCAAGAAGCTCGCGATCTGCACTTCATCACCTTCAGTTGCTATCGTCGCCAACCGCTGCTGGCCAGCCCACGCGCGATGCATCAGTTTGAAGTGGCGCTGGAACTGAGCCGCGTCCTCTACGATTTCTACATCACCGGCTATGTGGTCATGCCGGAGCACGTGCATCTGCTGATCAGCGAACCGCAGCGCGGTAGTCTGGCCAGCGCGCTACAAGCCGTTAAGCAGTCCGTGGCCCGCCGACTGATTGGCAAGCGGGAGCACTTCTGGCAGGCGCGCTATTACGATTTCAACGTTTGGATGGCGAAGAAGCGCATCGAAAAACTGCGCTACATACATCGTAACCCCGTGAAGCGGGGATTGGTGGCGAAGCCGGAAGACTGGGCGTGGAGCAGCTTCCGGCATTATGTGACGGGAGAAGAGGGTGTGGTGGAAATCGAGTCGAAGTGGACCGGTCGGAAGCGCGAGCGTATGGGAATGCCGCTACGGGTTCGCATTACTAAGCCGGCAACTGCCCCGCCCTAGCCAAAACCAGGCTAGTACTTAGTTGCGTAGATTAGCGTAAGATAAATGGGGATGCACATTGCGAATCTCGCGTTTCGTCCACTCGAAGGGCGTGGCGGTTTTGTTGTATGCGGCTATGAATCGGTCAATCGC
>JBEKNL010000051.1:0-33213 GCA_049522855.1 Candidatus Korobacteraceae bacterium | reverse complement strand
CTTTGTCAGTCGGCTTCATCCGTTTCGTTTCCTCCACGAATGCGACCCAAGCTACGGGGCCCTGACTATTACCCCGGTGAGACTTACCTCCCACTGAACATGTCAGCCTTCCTTGGACACACAGCCTCGGCGCAATAGCAACGTGACTGTAGCAACACAGGCCAGGGCGCCAATCCAGGAGATCAGGGCATAACCGCCGAGCAGATAAACGGCATAGAGCACCAGCCCGGAGCCGACCGGATAAATCCAGGGCTCGCCTTGCGCGGTGTAGGAGAAAACATCCGTCGAAGGCACGTTGTGATGTTGGGCAACCCAACGTCCCGTCGCCAACTGCCAGCCCAGGTCAAAATCTGAAACCGTGCGCAGGCCGGCCAAGAACGCATAGATAATGGCAATTGCGGCGAGAATCAGGAACAAGCGCCGGTCGAGCCGAAAAGTACCCGTCGCCGACGTATCTGCCGTGGTCAAGTTCACTGCTGCGACTGGGGCACTCATGCGCTTAGTTGGCAGTCATCGTAGCATAGAGAAGATTGCAAAATACTCCTGTTAGTATAGTGTGTGTCCTGAAGTCCGCCTGATTGTGATCGAACGTCACGTTCGATGTTCTTGCAGGCCCTGAAACCCGTTCATGGCAACCCCAACTACGGCCCTTCCCGCGACCACCTCCAGCAGCAACGCCGGTTTGCTGCTGCCGTCGTTCTCGCTGTGGTGGCGCGAAATTGTACGCTTCTACCGGCAGCGCGCGCGTGTGGTGGGCGTCATCGCTTCGCCGCTGCTCTTCTGGCTTGTGATTGGCTCCGGCTTCGGTACCTCGTTTCGCTCCAACGGGACGGCCGGTGGGCAACACTATCTCGACTATTTCTTCCCTGGCGCTCTCATCATGATCGTGCTCTTCACTGCCATCTTCACCATGATGTCGGTGATTGAGGACCGCAAAGAAGGCTTCCTGCTCTCCGTCCTGGTGGCGCCGGTGAGCCGCTCTGTCATCGTGCTGGGCAAGGTGCTCGGCGGCGCAACTCTGGCGACCGCGCAAGGACTCATTTTCCTGGTCTTCGCTCCCGCGCTGGGCGTGCATTTCACGTTCGCCAGTTTTGGACTGACGGTATTGGCGATCTTTCTGGTGGCATTTTCGTTGACGGCGCTGGGCTTCATCATCGCGTGGCCCATGGATTCAACCGCTGGCTTTCACGCCGTCATCAACCTGTTTCTCATTCCGCTGTGGCTACTATCGGGATCGCTGTTTCCGCTCTCCGGCGCGTCAATCTGGATTCGCCTGCTGATGCGCATCAACCCGTTGACCTACGGCACGGAGGCGTTGCGCTCGCTGCTCTTCCCCGGTTCGGCCTCAACCGGCCTTTCACTTGGCGCTAACTTCGCGGTGCTGGCGCTGTTCACCTTGATCATGTTCGCCTTCTCGTTCCTGGTGGCGAACCGCCGTACCACCAAGCCTGCGGCCTAATGCAAGCAAGCCTGACCTTCTATCCGGCTCTCAATGCCGTCCTGAACGGCAGCAGCGCCGTTTTGATCGGCTCGGGGCTCTATTTCATCAAGCGCGGCCGCCGCAACGCACACAAGCGGATGATGATCGCGGCGTTCGTCACCTCCACGCTGTTCCTCATCTCGTACCTTTACTACCATCTGGTGCTGCGGGCCGGCATCACCCATTTTCAGGGTCAAGGGCTGTCGCGGCCTTTGTATTTCACCATCCTGATCTCGCACACCATCCTGGCCGCGGTGGTCGTGCCGTTCATCCTCGTCACTCTGACGCGCGCGCTGAAGGGCAACTTCGCGCGGCACAAAGCCATCGCGCCATACACCTTCGCAATCTGGATGTACGTTTCAGTGACCGGTGTTGTGATCTACCTGATGCTGTACAAGATCTTCGTGCGCTGACCTGCGCCTCGGCGACACGAGAGATTGCCGACGGCACAGGCAAGAAAGTGGCGTGTGAATAAAGCTAGGCTGCTCTTGCAGACTTCTGCTGTGGTGTCTGGTTCAGGTCCGGTGCCAAGGTGTCCATCGGTGCGGCTGCCTGATGGATCTCGCGGTAGTGCTTGGGGGTGACTCCCGAGAGCCGGCGAAACACACTGGTGAAGTGGCTCTGGGTTTCGAAACCCACGTGGGTGGCGATCTCGGCCAATGGTGTCTGGCTCTTGCGCAACATTTCCTGTGCGTGCTCCACCCTCTGTCGCATAACGTATTGGTGAGGCGTGGTGCCGGTGCTCAGCTTGAACAGCTTGGAGAAGTAATACTGACTCATACCCACCACCTGCGCCAACTCCACCACCGCCAGTTCCTGGGCAATGTTCTCGCGTACGTGGGAAAACACGCGCTGCAAACGGCGAGGCGGCAAGCCGCCGACCACCTCGACCGGCGCGAGGGTTGCCCCCAGGTATGCATCCACCACCTCCTGTGCACGGTCCGGCTCCAACGAATGCAGCGCCAGCACCAGCACGTTCATGCCTTCCGCTTTAGCGCCGACGGCCGCCGAATAAGCGTCATGGCAGGAGGCGGCCCGAATGCCCGGTACCCGGTTCGCGGCCACGGAAGCTCCCACCACTCGACTGGTGATGATAATGCCGCGTTCCGCATTATGGCGCAGCACCAACATGGCCACCTGCTCGGCATAGTCGGCACTGCTGGGCGGCTGGACCGCCGAGGTTGCATCCATCACCTCATGTCCCGCTTCGACTAGCTTTGCCGCGATTCGCTCTTTAGCTGCCTGGCCTGCTTGATCGGATCCGATTGCGATGCGCACGTTTGCCCTCCTCCATTTGTCAGACTGGTTTTGATTCGCCGTACCGGCGGGCACGGGAAACAGGGAGCGCTGGCCGGTCGCACCCACGGGTTGTTCCAATAAACATTCCTGTAAACACCCTCAATGGTTCCGACAAAATGGCGGGATCTCGCGCCGTACAGGCGAACTTCGCGGTTGCCCATGCCGTTCTATAGGCTTCAATAGTCATAACCCAACATCGACCGATGACACGGTTACCTTGATTATTGGATGCGCAAGAAACAGCGCGCCCGTCCCGCGACACAACGTTCTGCGAAGAAATGAACTACGGTTAATGGTTCCACCCCAGCGAGGCACTTGGGAAGCGCCTTTCTGATTTGCAATGATATCAAGTACACGCCGCCACCAAGCCGCCGGGCGGCGCCCTTCATTTCATATTTACAATTATTTACAATCCGAAGGTTCTAACGCGAAGAGTCGCCACTCGCGATACACTGCGGGAACAGTAAGTTAGGGCAACGTCCGGCAATCCGAAAATGTCAAACTCTATGATCGGCAAGAATCCAGCGCCCGGCGGGCCGGGCATTGTGCCTCGCTGGACGCGAGGAGCTAAAGAAGCCGTGGGAACGGCATACGCCGTTTCCAGCCGCGTCTGGTACACCATGGCCGGCGGGGTGATCACCGAAGTCTATTACCCCACCATTGACACGCCGCAAATTCGTGACCTGCAATTTCTGGTTAGCGATGGCGAAACCTTCTTCCACGATGAGCGCCGGCACATGGCAACTCACCTGGACTGCTTCGGCACGTTCGGCCTGGGTTTCAAGGTCACCAATACGGACCCGGATGGGCGCTACTCCATCGAGAAGGTGATCATCGGCGATCCGCACCTGAGCTGCCTGCTGGTGCACACAAAATTCAATGTCGCACCCGAGTGGCAAGGACGGCTACAGCTCTTCGTTCTGTGCGCTCCTCACATGCAGATCGGCGGTTATCACAACAATGGACTGGTGATGAAGGAGCGCGGGCGAAGGTTCCTGATGGCCTATCGCGACGACGCTTTCCTGGCAATTGCGGCCACTGCGCATTTCTGCAAGGCATCATGCGGATACGTGGGCGTGAACGATGGCTGGACCGACCTGGCCCACAACTTCGAAATGAATTGGGAATACGACGCCGCCTTGGACGGCAATATCGCGCTCACGGCTGAAATCGATCTCTCTCGCGGCACCGAGTTTACTCTCGGCGTCGGTTTTGGCCATTCCGGCCACCATGCCGGCGCCACCCTGTTTCAGTCGCTAAGCATTCCGTTCGATCTAGCTCTAAACAACTTCGTCGATCAGTGGCAGCGCACCAACAAGCGCCTCGCCTTGCGGGACAAACTTGACCAGCGCGAGTCGAAGCTGTTCGCCCGCAGCGTCAACCTGCTGCTCGCCCATGAGGACAAGGTCTATCCCGGGGCCATGATCGCCAGCTTGAGCATACCCTGGGGAGAAGACCGAGGCGACGACGATCTGGGCGGCTATCACCTGGTATGGACGCGTGACTTGGTGAACGCCGCAACCGCATTGCTCGCCGTGGGCGACACCGCGACTCCGCTGCGCGCTCTGATTTATCTCGCCATCACGCAACGCGAGGATGGCGGCTTCTATCAGAATTTTTGGATCGATGGGCGCCCTTTCTGGATCGGGGTGCAGCTCGACGAAGTTTCCTTCCCCATCATGCTGGCGTGGCGATTGTGGAAAGCCAACGCACTCGGCAACTTCGATCCCTACGTAACCGTGGTGCGTGCTTGCGGGTATCTTATTTGCGAAGGACCGGCGACGCCCCAGGAGCGCTGGGAGGAAGCCGCAGGGTATTCCCCGTCCACACTGGCCAGCAATATTGCGGCCCTGATCTGTGCGGCCGAGTTCATCGAGGCGCATGGCGACAAGGGTAGTGCTGAATTTGTTCGTGCCTATGCCGACTTCCTTGAGTCGCACATCGAGAAGTGGACCGTGACCACTCAAGGAACGTTGGCGCCCGGCATCGCGCGGCACTATATTCGCATCAATCCGGCCAACAGCTCGCAGGGCGATCGCGGCGATGAGGATCCCAACGCTGGCGAGCTTGTGCTGGCCAATCAGCGTCCCGGAGATCGCTACCGGTATCCAGCCAACCAAATCGTCGACCCGGGTTTCCTCGAATTGGTGCGCTTCGGCGTCCGTAAAGCTGGCGATCCTCTCATTGAGGACTCCTTGAAAGTCGTGGATGCCGTGTTGAAGGTGGATACCCCGAAGGGGCCTTGCTGGAAGCGCTACAACCATGATGGATACGGGCAGCGCGATGATGGCGAGTCGTTTAACGGCTGGGGCGTAGGACGCCCTTGGCCTCTGCTGACGGGCGAGCGTGCCACCTACGAACTGGCGGCGGGACGCAACGTTGATCTTTACTTGCGCGCCATCGAGAATTTCACCACCGGCATCGGGCTTATTCCAGAACAGATTTGGGATGGTCCGGACATGCCCGACAAGTTCCTGACCCGCGGTGGCGCGACCGGATCGGCCATTCCTTTGATGTGGGCGCACTCTGAGTATGTAAAATTATTGCGCTCGGTTGTGGACCATCGGATATTCGACTTGATCGACCCGGTGGCGGAGCGATATCGCAACGATAAGCCACGGCGGGTAATCGAAGTATGGAAGATGAATCGGCAAGTCCGCGCAGTTCCCGCCGGAGGTTTGCTGCGGGTGCAGGCCTCTTCTCCATTTATGCTGCATTGGAGTGCCGACGAATGGAAGACGGTGCAGGAAACAGCGTCCACGCCGACTGCGGTGGGAGTGGAGTACGCGGACATCGAGGTTGCGCCCTCGCAAACGACGCCGTTGCAGTTCACTTTTTTCTGGCGGCAGGAGAGCGAGTGGCAAGGCACCAATTATCAGGTTAACGTTCAACCAGCAGCCCAAACTGTTAGGGACACCGGAAAGGCGGCAACGGGTGAGTAGCCAAGTGGAAGTCACCGCACCAGGAAAAGAGCAGGCGACCGCGACGGGGATGGCAACCACTATCGCAGTGGGTCCCAAAGACGGGTTCGACAACGAAGCCCTGGAGCAGCGTCAGCTCAACTGCCTGTGCATCAATACCATTCGTACGCTCTCCATGGATGCGGTACAGAAGGCCAACAGCGGACATCCGGGAACTCCGATGGCGCTGGCGCCGCTGGCGTTCACGCTGTGGAACCGCTATCTGCGTCACAATCCAAAAAATCCGCAATGGCCGGGCCGCGACCGCTTCATTCTCTCCAATGGGCACGCCTGCATCCTGCTTTACTCCATGTTGTACCTAACGGGCTACGATCTTTCGCTCGACGACATCAAGCAGTTCCGGCAATGGGGATCCAAGACCCCGGGACACCCTGAGTACGGAGTGGTTCCGGGAGCGGAAGCCACGACAGGCCCGCTAGGCCAGGGTGTCGGGAATTCCGTCGGCATGGCAATCGCCCAGCGCTGGCTGGCTTCGCAGTTCAACAAAGACGGCCACGATCTATTCGACTACCGCGTTTATGCCTTTTGCGGCGACGGCGATTTGATGGAGGGCGTGAGCAACGAAGCCGCTTCCATCGCCGGACATCTTGGACTCTCGAACCTTGTCTGGTTCTACGACAACAACCACATCACCATCGAGGGCAATACCTCACTAGCCTTCAGCGATGACGTAGGCACGCGCTTCCTCGGCTGGCACTGGAACGTGCAACACGTGAGCAACGTCAACGATCTCCCGCAGGTGGATCGCGCCATCCAGACCGCGCTGAAAGAGACCGAGCGCCCGTCGCTGATCATCGTTGGCACCCACATCGCCTATGGCTCCCCTCATCGCCAGGACACCAAGGAAGCGCATGGCGAGCCTCTGGGCGCAGAAGAGGTCCGCCTCACGAAAATGTTTTATGGCTGGCCGCCCGATGCACAGTTCCTGGTTCCCGACGAGGCGAAGGCCTATATGGGCAAGGCCCTTGAGCGCGGGGCGCAGTGGGAGAAGGACTGGGACAGCCGCTACAACGCGTGGGCGAAAGAGTTCCCCGATCTCGCGAAGACCTGCCAGCAGATGCTCAATCAGGAATTGCCCGATGGCTGGGACAAGGACATTCCGTCGTTCCCTGCCGATGCCAAAGGTCTGGCCACACGAGAGTCAGGCGGCAAGGTGCTGAACGCAGTGGCGGAGAATGTGCCGTGGCTGCTGGGAGGTGCGGCTGACCTGGATCCTTCGACCAAGACCAAGCTCAGCGGCACTACAAGCTTCGAGAGGGGCAGCTATGCAGGCCGCAACTTCCATTTTGGCATCCGCGAGCATGCCATGGGCTCCATCGTCAACGGCATGGCACTGTCAAAGCTGCGTCCATTTGGAGCCACCTTCTTTGTCTTTTCCGATTACATGCGGCCGGTGCTTCGTCTGGCAGCGATGATGGACCAGCCGGTCATTTGGCTCTATACGCACGATTCCTTCTGCCTCGGCGAGGATGGGCCAACCCACCAGCCGATCGAACATCTCATGTCGTTGCGTGCCATTCCGCGGCTGCTGCTGATCCGGCCGGCGGACGCCAACGAGGTCGCCGAAGCTTGGCGCTATATCATGCCTTTAAAGCAGCGACCAGTGGCGCTGGTGCTTACCCGCCAGGCAGTCCCCACATTCGACCGCAACAAGTATGCATCGGCGGCCGGCCTTGCCCAGGGCGCATACATCATGGCGGATTCCGGCGGCACGCCTGACATCATCTTGATTGGGACCGGCTCCGAAGTACAGCTTTGCGTGGGCGCTTATGAGAAGCTCACTGCCGACGGCGTGAAGGCGCGCGTGGTTTCCATGCCCTGCTGGCGATTGTTCGACGAGCAGCCCGACGAGTACAAGCTGCAAGTGCTGCCGCCCGAGGTGCGAGCTCGGGTGGCCGTGGAGGCGGGCACCAACCTGGGCTGGAAGGAATACGTCGGAAATGACGGATATGTTGTCGCCAGGACCGACTTTGGCGCATCTGCTCCTTATAAAGACCTGTTGAAGCACTTCGGCTTCACGGTGGATGACGTGGTGGCGAAAGCCCAGGACGTCATGAAAAAAATCAAACGTTAATCTTGCAGGCGTAGGATAACTATGAAGATAGCCGTGGGCGCTGACCACGCCGGAGTTCCCCTCAACCAGACCGTCATTGCCAAGCTCAAACGGCTGGGGCATGAGGTGGTGGACTGCGGCACCCACGACCCCAGCAAGCCCGACGACTATCCCGATTACGCGGAGGCTGTCGGCCACGCTGTACTCGAAGGCAAGGCGGAGCGCGCGGTACTTATCTGCGGTAGCGGCGTCGGTGCGTCAGTGGCAGCCAACAAGCTTCCCGGCATTCGCGCCGCACTTTGCCACGATTGTTATTCGGCGCATCAGGGCGTCGAACATGACAATATGAATGTGCTCTGCCTGGGCTCGCGCGTCATCGGACCGGAGCTGGCATTGGATTTGGTACGTACGTTTCTGGGGGCGAAATTCAGCGGAGAAGAGCGCCACCGCCGGCGCGTGGCGAAAATTACTGCGCTCGAAGAGCAAAATTTGCGAGGACTAAAATGAGCAGCAACCCCTTACTGCAGCTTCATGAGTTAGGTCAAAGTATTTGGCTCGATCAGCTCAGCCGGTCTGTTTTGACGACTGGCGGACTCAAGCGCCTTATCGACGAAGATGGTCTCCGCGGGGTGACGTCGAACCCTACCATCTTCCAAAAGGCCATCAGCGGCAGCCAGGACTATGCCGAGCAGCTGGAGAAACTGGCGCGCGGCGGCAGCCATGTCTCCCATATCTACGAAGAACTCGTCCTCCAGGACATTGGCAATGCCGCCGACGTGCTGCGCAGTGTTTACGACGCCAATGACGGCGCCGACGGATTCATTAGTCTGGAAGTTTCTCCGCTCCTTGCCAATGACACCAAGGCGACCATCGAAGAAGCCAAGCGGCTGTTCGCCCACCTGAATCGGCCGAACGTAATGATCAAGGTGCCGGGCACACCCGCCGGTCTTCCGGCCGCTGAGGAGTTGCTCTTCTCCGGCCTGAACATAAACATCACGCTCATCTTCGCAGTCGAAGTGTACGAGCAGGTCGCGGAAGCCTACCTCAAGGCCCTCGAGCGCCGCGTCGCCGCCGGGCTGCCGGTGGACCGTATAGCCTCGGTGGCCAGCTTCTTCGTCAGCCGCATTGACAGCATGGTGGACAAGCAGCTTGGACAGCTCGCCGAAAAAGCCAGCGACGATCAGCAGAAGCAGCGCATCAACGCTCTCATGGGCAAGGCCGCGATCGCTAACGCGAAGCTAGCCTATGAGTCCTTCAAGCGCATCTTCGGCAGCGACCGTTTCGCCAAGCTGAAGGAAAAAGGTGCCAGGGTGCAGCGCCCGCTATGGGCTTCCACCAGCACCAAGAATCCGGCGTACCCCGACATCATGTATCTCGATACCTTGATCGGCGCCGACACGGTGAACACCGTTCCCCCCGCGACCTTGGACGCCTTCCGCGATCACGGTACCGCAAAGCCGACGCTGGAGACCGGACTCGAGGAGGCCCGTCACGTCTTCGACGAACTGAAGGCCGTCGGCATTGATATGACGGCGGTCACTACCAAGCTGACCGCAGAGGGCGTGACCTCTTTTTCGGAATCGTTCGACGAGCTCTTCGAAGTGATAGAAGCCCGCCGTGTCGAGGTGATGCGCTCGATCATCGCGCGTCACGGCGCAGCGCTCGGCCAGTATCAGGCCGGTTTCGAAAGCACCCTCAAGGACCTCGACAAACAGAAGGTTGTCTCCCGCATGTGGAAGAAGGACCCCAGGGTGTGGAAGGACGATCCTGCGCACGAGAAGATCATCCGCAACGCGCTTGGCTGGCTCAAGGTTGCAGAGACTATGCAGCCGCATATTGCCGAGCTGGCCGCATTCGCGGAGGAAATTCGCAAGGCCGACTTCGAATATGCCGTGGTGCTGGGTATGGGCGGATCGAGTCTGTGTCCGGAGGTGCTTGGCCGCACCTTCGCCAAGAAAGACGGTTACCCGCAGCTCTATGTTCTCGACTCCACCGTGCCCACGGCCATACGCCACCTGGAGCAGAAGATCAATATCGGCAAAACGCTCTTTATCGTCTCGTCGAAGTCGGGCGACACCACCGAGCCGCAGATGTTTCAGCGCTATTTCTACGATCGGGTGAAGCGGGTCAAAGGCGATACGGCGGGTGAGAACTTCGTTGCCGTCACCGATCCTGGAACACAGCTCGCCAAAGACGCTGCGCACTATCGCTTCCGCCGGGTCTTCCTCAACATGCCCGACATTGGCGGGCGCTACTCGGCGCTGTCATATTTCGGCATGGTCCCGTTCGCTGTAATGGGCGGAGACGTAAAGAGCTTGCTCGAACGCGCCCGGCAGGCTGCGCACGCCTGCGCAGGACCGGTCGGCGTCAACGAAAATCCGGGCGCTAGGCTGGGCGCGATACTTGGCTCACTTGCCAAAGCGGGACGCAACAAGGTGACTTTCGTCACGCCTGCGCCTCTCGCCTCGCTGGGCCTGTGGATCGAACAGCTGATTGCCGAGAGCACCGGCAAAGAAGGAAAAGGTATCGTGCCGGTTGCCGGCGAGCCGCTTGGTTCGCCTGACGATTACGGCGACGATCGCGTGTTCGCATTCATTCACACGCAGTCGTCCAAGACCGGAGACATTGATGCCAAGCTGACAGCGCTCGAAGCCGCCGGCCATCCTGTGCTCCGCCATACGCTACATGATCCTCTCGACCTGGGCGAGGAATTCTTCCTGTGGGAATTTGCCACCGCGATTGCCGGAGCGCTGCTCAGCATCGATGCCTTCGATCAACCCAATGTGCAGGAATCGAAGGACAACACCAAGCGTCTACTCGGCGAGTATGTGCAGAATGGTTCGCTGGCGCAGCAGAAGCTGATCATTGCCGAGGAATCGATGCGCATCTTTGGTGACGAAGCCACTCGCGATCTGCTGCGGCGACGCGGCTCGTCAATGCAGGAGATCGTTACCGCGCATCTCTCGCGGATCAAACCGGGCGACTACTGCGCGGTCACCCAATACATTGAAGAATTGAACAACTACGAGGGCTTGCTGCAGCAGGTCCGCATCGCCGTGCGGGATGAAAAGAAAGTGGCGACCACCAGCGGCTACGGGCCTCGCTTCCTTCATTCCACCGGGCAATTACATAAGGGCGGTCCCGATACCGGCGTGTTTCTCCAGCTCACCTCCGAGGACATCAATGACATCGAGATCCCCGGCGAGAAGTTCACCTTCGGCGTGCTCAAGCAGGCCCAGGCGCTGGGCGATTTCGAGTCACTGGCGGCCCGTGGCCGCCGGGCCATTCGGGTTGACCTGGGACGCGACGTGGAGAAGGGCCTCCGCCGCTTGCTGGCGCTGATCAAGGAAGCGGTGTCTCAGACCACCGCCGCCGAAGCCGGCGTCCGCCGCTAAGGAGCGACTCATGCCGACCACGAGTCCAGCCGTGAAGACGGCGCAGTTCGGCATCATCGGTCTTGGCCTCATGGGCGAGAACCTGGCCCTCAACCTTGATGACCACCATCACAGGGTCGCGGTATGGAATCTGGAGTCGGAGTGGGTTGACCGCTTCGTAGGCAAGAACTCTGACCGCCCTTTCGTCGCAGCCAAGTCACTGCCAGAATTCTGCCACTCCCTGGAACGGCCGCGCCGCATCTTGATGATGATCACGGCTGGGGACCCGGTCGACCAGACGCTGCAGAAGATCATTCCGTACTTGACGCCGGGTGACATTGTCATGGACGGCGGCAACTCCTTCTTCAAGGACACCATGCGTCGCGAAGCCAGCGCGCGCCAAACTCTGGTCAACTACTTCGGTATGGGCGTTTCCGGCGGCGAGGCAGGCGCGCGTTACGGCCCGTCCCTGATGCCGGGCGGACCGCATACCGCTTACGATCACGTTGCCCCGATTCTGCAAGCCGTTGCCGCCAAAACCGACTCCGGCCCCTGCGTCGCTTACGTTGGCCCCGATGGCGCCGGGCACTTCGTAAAGATGGTCCACAATGGCATCGAGTACGGCGACATGCAACTCATCGCCGAGGCTTACGAGGTCCTCAACAAAGCGCTCGCTTTGGATGCGCAGGAACTGTCGGACATCTTCGGCGAGTGGAACCGCGGTCCGCTGGAGTCGTACCTCATTGAGATCACTTCGCAGATCCTAACTGCCATTGATCCGGAGAGCGGCCACCCGCTGGTCCACATGATTCTCGATAAGGCCGGACAGAAAGGTACTGGCAAGTGGACGGCCCAGGTGGCCCTTGACTTGGCGGTGCCTATTCCGACCATCGCCGCCGCGCTCGACGCGCGCATGCTTTCCGGCATGAAGGACGAGCGCGTCATCGCGGGACGCCTGATCAAGTCGTCAGCGACCGCATCGTATTCCGGAGACAGGAAGGAATTGATTCAAGCCGTACACGACGCCCTGTATGCGTCCAAGATTTGCTCGTATGCACAGGGCATGAGCCTCATCCGCGCCGGGTCGAATGAGTGGAAGTGGGACATCAACCTGCGCGAGATGGCGCGCATCTGGAAGGGCGGTTGCATCATTCGCGCGCGCTTCCTCGACACTATCATGGGCGCTTTCGAACGTCAGCCCGACCTGCCCAATCTAATGCTCGATGCCGAGTTTATGTCGTGGTTGCAGAGGTTCGAGGGAGCGTGGCGCAAGCTGATTGCCACCGTCGTACAGATGGGAATTCCAGTTCCGGCGATGTCGGCGTCGCTTTCGTATTTCGACAGCTATCGCAGTGCGCAGTTGCCGCAGAACCTGACCCAGGCCCAGCGCGATTTCTTCGGGGCGCACACTTATCAGCGCGCCGACCGGCCCGGCGCGGGATTCGTCCATACAGACTGGCTCAGCCTACTACCCAAGGCATCGAAGCCAAGCGGAGCAAAATAGACATGGGCACACTTGTCAAACCGAAACCGCACAAGCTTGCGCAGCCTTCACTGCCCCAGGGCGACTCGTGTCTGCTGGTCATCTTCGGCGCGACCGGCGACCTCACGCATCGCAAGCTGGTTCCTGCGCTCTACGATCTGGCCTGCGTCGGTTGTACGAGCCACAACTTCGACGTGCTCGGCATCGGCCGCACCAAGCTGACCGATGAGGAGTTTCGCGAGCGGCTCCGCGAAGGCGCCGCCAACTCGAAAGACGCGCGCAACTTCAACCTCGACGGGTGGAACGATTTCGCCAAGCGCCTGCACTATCTGGTCGGCGATGCCGGCCGGCCAGAGTTCTATCCCCACCTGAAGGCAAAGTTGGAAGAGTTGCAGAAGAACGGCGCCAGCCAGAACCTGCTGTTCTACATCTCGACATCAGCCTCGCTGGCGCCTCCGATTGTCGAAGGTCTCGGCGCCGCAGGGCTGGCGCGCAATAGCCAAGGCTGGACACGAATCATTCTGGAAAAGCCCTTCGGACGCGATCTGCAAGGCGCGCACGAGCTGAACGAAATTGTCTCGCGCGTCTTCGATGAGCCATCGGTTTACCGCATCGATCACTACCTCGGCAAGGAGACGGTGCAGAACATCATGATGTTTCGCTTCGGTAACTCGATGTTCGAGCCGGTTTGGAACCGAAATTACATTGAGTACATCGAGATTACCGCTGCCGAAACTCTGGGAGTGGAGAATCGCGCTGCGTTTTATGAAGAGACCGGCGCGCTGCGCGATATGGTGGCCAATCATCTGCTGCAGTTGCTGACCTTGACCGCGATGGAGCCTCCCGTCGCCTTCGACGCCGATGCCGTGCGTGGGCACAAGGTGGAGGTGTTGCGCGCCATTGCTCTCATGTCGAAGGATCAGGTTGCCCGCCACACAGTCCGAGGACAGTACGGGCCGGGACAGATCGAGGGCAAGCCGGTGCCAGGTTATCGCCAGGAAAAAGGCGTGGATCCGAATTCGCGCACCGAGACTTATGTTGCGGTCGAGTTCCACATCGACAACTGGCGCTGGGCGGGAGTTCCCTTCTATGTGCGCGCCGGCAAGCGGCTGGCTAATCAGTTGACCGAGATTGCGGTCCACTTCAAGCGTACCCCGCAGGCGCTGTTCTCTCGAAGTCCCAAGGACGTCCACCACAATGTCATCACCATGCGCATCCAGCCGAACGAAGGCATCGCAGTGAGTTTTGGGGCAAAGCAGCCTGGGCCACAGATGCGCGCCATCCGCGTGGACATGGACTTTTCGTATCGCGATGCTTTCGGCGGTGAAACGCCCGCGGCCTACGAGACGCTCTTGCTCGATGCCATGCGCGGCGACGCGACGCTGTTCACTCGTCGCGATGAAGTGGAGGCTGAGTGGCGCATCATTACGCCGATCGAGGAGGCCTGGGCCGAGTTGCCTCCGCCGCAATTCCCCAACTACGCCGCTGGCAGCGAAGGGCCGGAGGCTGCCGATGGGCTCATACAATATGATCGCCATCGCTGGCGCCGGCTGACGCGGAACGGCTCTGATGAGGACCAGTGATGGCTGGCGCGAACGCCCAGCGTGGCGTGGCATTGGTCGTGTCGGATGTTGACGGCACGCTGCTCGATCCAGAAAAGAACCTCAGTCCTGGTGCGCCCGCCGGGGTGAAGCGCCTCCAGCAGGCGGGAATTCGGTTCACTGTTGCCAGTGCGCGGCCGCCGCGCCTCACTTATGCACTGCTACGCGATCTCCACGTCTCCGGGCCCTCTGCGTGTTTCAATGGGGCGCTGCTGATTGATCCTGACTGCAACATCCTGCACCAATTGCCGATGACTTCAACCGACGCGCAGACCGTGGCCGACCACATCCGCAAAAGCTTGCTTGACCTATGGGTCTATACCGACACGAATTGGTACGTCAGCAATCCGGACGGTCCGCATGTGGAGCACCAGGAAGAGCTGATGCAGTGCCAAGCCGCGCCATTGCTCAGCTACGACATGTCGCAATTCCACGTCTTGAAGCTGGTCGGCGTTAGCGACGATTACGGGGCGGTGCAGCGCGCGCAGTTCGAACTTGATCATTTGTTTGGCGTCGCAATTTCTGCCACTCGTTCGTCCGACTACTATCTCGACGTCACCCATGCCGACGCTAACAAAGGCACGGTCATCCTCATGCTATCGAGGATGTTGAACATCCCGACGGAGCAGATTGCCACCCTTGGCGACATGCCGACCGATGTGCTGATGTTTCGCCAAAGCGGCGTAAGCATCGCCATGGGCAATGCGACAGACGAAGTGAAGGCACAGGCGACGTACGTTACCAAGAGCAATCTGGAAGACGGTTTTGTCTACGCGATCGAACACTTCATCCTTGGTGGCGAGCAGAAGCAGGCCGCCGATTAGGTTTGTCATGCTCACCGGCTGGCCAGCCCGCCCGCGGTCTCGGCGCCGTCGATCACATAGACCTGTCCACTGACGTAAGCGGCGTCCTCGGAGGCCAGGAACGCGAAGAGCGCGGCGACCTCTTCGGGCTGGGCGTGCCGCTGAAGCGGGATCTTCCGGTTCATTTCCTCCAGCATTTCATCGGAGTACTCGGCGCGTTGCATCGGCGTCAGGACATATCCGGGCGCGACCGCGTTCACCCGCACCTTGGGCGCCAGCTCCAGCGCCATGGAGCGCGTCAGCTCAATCACGCCGGCCTTGGTGGCGTTGTAATCGGCGTAGTAGGGATAACCCACGATGCCGTTGGTGGACGCAGTATTCAGGATGACGCCGCCGTCGTGCTCCATCATGTAGCGGGCGGCGGTTTGCGCGACATAGAAAACCCCTGTCAGGTTCACTGCGAGCACCCGACTCCATTCGTCGGGAGTGATATCGAGAAACTTATGACGAATACTGATACCGGCGTTGTTGATGACGACGTCCAGCCCGCCCAGCTCGCGCACCAGGGCTGCGAAGGCGCGCTGTACTTGTGCGTGGTCGGCGACATCGGCGAGGAATGTTCCCGCGATGCCGGGGTGTTGCGCACGGATCTTTTCGCATGCGGCCGGATCGCGGTCGAGAACCGCAACTAGCGAGCCTTCTTCCAGGAACCGCGCCGCCGTGGCCGCACCGATGCCGCTGCCGCCCCCGGTGATAACAACACGCTTGCCTTTGAGTCCGCGCATAGGCCCCTCGATTGCCGCGGCTGATCTCCGCCAGACAGAATAACAAACGGTGTCTGCCTGCCTGTTATCGACCTCGGCATGAGTCAACATTTGTTGCACTCTTCCGCACGCAAACCCGCGTACAGCCTCAGGAAAAATCCTGGGGCGAGAGCTGCGCAAGCTCCTCTGAGGACCCGTTGGCAGCGAGCCAAGACGTTTGAGGGCTTGCGCGAAGCCCGCCGCCTTCTATGCCTCCGCGAGGACCTAGGGCAGTTTCACCTTTGATGTATAGGGTGGAGCACCGCTTCAGCGCCGGGATCCCCAGCACACGCCGTCTTTGCGCGTGCTGGGGTGGAAGCGGTGCACTTAAGATTCGAAAATGAACTGGCTTTAGCCACCGAGGTAACAAAGACATTACCTCAGGCGCTAAAGCGCGATCCAGGAACTGATGGCAGTTATGCACGCCTGAAAGGCGTGCTCCACCCATCGCCTATGCATGAGAGGTGAAACCGCCATAGCCTAGGGCGCGAAGGTTTTCTCCCGCTGCACGTAATGTTTCTGGAAGTAGTCGCGGTACTGGCCGGTGCGCACGTCATCGAGCCAGGGCATATTTTCGCGATACCACGCGATGGTCTGCTCCAGTCCGCGATCGAAACCAATCTCCGGCCGCCAGCCCAGCTCTCGTTCCAGCTTTTCACAGTTGATGGCGTAGCGCAGGTCGTGTCCCTTACGGTCGCTCACGAACTGGATGAGCGATTCGGGGCGGCCCAGGGTAGCGAGAATCAGCTTCGCAACCTCGAGGTTGCGCTTCTCACATCTTCCGCCGATGTTGTAAACCTCGCCTTCGCGCCCGCGCTGCAACACCGCGTCCAGGGCGGTGCAGTGATCGCTGACATGGATCCAGTCGCGCACGTTGCTGCCTTTGCCATACACCGGCAGCGGTTCGCCCGCCATCGCCTGCGCGATCATCAGCGGAATGAACTTCTCCGGAAACTGGTACGGCCCATAGTTGTTGGAACAGCGGGTTACCACCGCCGCAAACTTGTGGGTGCGCACATAGGCCAGCACCAGCAGATCGGAAGCCGCTTTGGTGGCCGCATAGGGGCTGTTCGGCTGCAGCGGAGATTCTTCCGTAAACTCACCTTCCTCGCCGAGGCTGCCATACACTTCGTCGGTACTGACGTGCAAGAAGCGTGGCACGTTCGCTTCCCGGCAGGCCTGGATGAGGTTGTGCGTGCCGTCCACATTGGTGCGGACAAACGCCGCAGCGTCTTCAATGCTGCGGTCCACATGGCTCTCGGCGGCAAAGTGGATGACGGCATCGCATCCCCGAACCGCATCCAGCACCGCGCGATCGCAGATGTCGAGCTGCACAAACTGACACCTGCCCTGCTGTAGTGCCGGTTCAAGATTCTTCAAGTTACCGGCATAGGTCAGCTTGTCGAGGACCACCAGCTTCCATTCCGGATGTGTGGCCAGGGTGTGATGGACGAAGTTGGAGCCAATGAATCCGGCGCCGCCCGTGACCAGCAGCTTCATAGGCTGCGCACCGTCGCCGGCTCTTCCGCGTTGCGCAGCACCTTGTCGCGCACCATGTTGCTGGCGTGCCACAGCGATTCGAAGGTGCCGGCGTCGGTCCACCAGCCTTCCAGCAGCGTGTGCTGCAGCGTGCCCTCCGTAATGTAGCTGTTGTTGATGTCGGTGATTTCGTACTCGCCGCGGCCCGACGGCTTTAGCGTGCGTATGCGGTCGAAGACTGTCCCGTCGTAAAAATAGATGCCGACGACGGCATACGACGAGAGCGGCTTCTTGGGCTTCTCCTCAATGCGAACGACGCGCCCGTGCTGAAATACCGGCACGCCGAAGCGCTCGGGATCGGTCACTTCCTTCAGCATCACCATGGCGCCCTTTTCGAGCCGCTCGAAGGCCTGGGCCGCCTCGCGAATGTCGCCCTCAATGATGTTGTCGCCCAAAACCACGCAGATTTTGTCGCCCTTAGCCCAGGGCTCAGCCAGGCGCAGCGCATCGGCGATTCCAGCCTCTCCCTCCTGGTAGGCAAAGCTGAGTTGCTGCAGGCCGAATTCCTTGCCGTTCTGCAGCAGGCGGAGAAAATCGCCGGCGTTCTGCCCGCCGGTCACGATCAAAATGTCGCGAATGCCTGCATCCACCAGCGTCTGCAGGGGATAGAAGATCATGGGTTTGTCATACACGGGCAGCAGGTGCTTGTTGGTGACGCGGGTCAGCGGATACAGGCGCGTACCGATGCCGCCGGCCAGGACTATTCCCTTCATCAGCTCTCCATTCTTGTGCCGTGAACAGTGCGGGGGCGCACCACAAGCTTCGCCGCTCTTCCTCCGCCAAACCGCACGGAAGCGCGCGCTGCCGAGGCGCGAAAAGATGAACTGCTCAGCAACCGAATAATCAAGATTATCAGCGAATCGCGTCCTGCATGGCAAGCCGCAGTTGGCTTCGCCAATCCGGCAGCGTAACGCCAAAGGCAGCCTGCACCTTGGCGTTGGAGAGCATAGAATTTCGCGGCCGGCGCGCCGCCGCCTGAAATTGCTCGCTGGTGATGGGGACAACGCGCTTGGCCTTCAAGGGCCCGCCAAATTCACCGGTGTCGGCCGGCCAATCGAGAAGCGCTTCGTAGTCTTCCAGGATGGCCCGCGCAAATCCTACCCATGAGGTCTGCTGCGCGGCCGTGAGATGGAAAAGCCCACTTTGCCAGGCGCCGGTTTCGCTGTTGCGCTCCAGGGACCTGGCCAGAATAATCGCGGTTGCCTCTGCGATGGTCCGCGCCCAGGTGGGCGCGCCATACTGGTCGCCCACCATGCGCAGCTCGTCCTTTTCGCGGGCCAGACGCAAAACCGTGCGCAGAAAATTCTTGCCGCGCGTGTCGTACACCCAGGTAGTTCGCAGGATGATGTACGGGCACCCCGCGCCAGCGATCAACTGCTCGCCTTCCAGTTTGGTCCGGCCGTAGACGTTGATCGGCCCGGTCGCATCATTCTCTTCATAGGCCTGGGCCGTGGGCTTGTTGCCGTCGAAAACGTAATCGCTGGAGTAGTGGATGAGCAGGCAGCCGTTGCGCGCCAACTCCTCGGCCATGCGCGCGGGGGCCAGGGCGTTGATGGTCCGCGCTAGTTCCGGCTCACTTTCGGCCTTGTCCACCGCCGTGTAGGCGGCGGCGTTTACGAGCACATCAGGCTCGAATTCGCGCACCGCCCGCGTCACGGCTTCAAGATCAGACAGGTCCAACTGATCGCGGGTGAGGGCTGTCACATCGCCTAAAGGCGCCAGAGTGCGCTGCAAATGCCAGCCTATCTGGCCGGTGGCGCCGGTGATGAGGAGCCGCAGGCTCATGGCTGGTAGCGCGGCAACTGGTCGCGCGCAATCTGTGAAAGCGGAAGGTAACGCCTGTCCTTTTCCGACAGGATGGGCGAAGGCGTTTGCCAATCGATGCCGATCTCCGGATCGTTCCAAAGCACTCCCCGGTCGTGGCTGGCATCGTAGTAGTCGCTGCATTTGTAGAGGAAGTCGGCGGTTTCGGACTGCACCACAAAGCCGTGCGCGAATCCCTTCGGAATATAGAGCTGCAAGTGGTTTTCTGCGGAGAGCACCACGCTGACCCATTGGCCAAAGTGCGGCGACCCGACGCGAACATCCACCGCGATGTCGAGCACCTCGCCCTGCACCACGCGGCAAAGCTTGGCCTGCGGATTCCGCAGCTGGTAGTGCAACCCGCGCAACACCCCGCGTGACGAACGCGAATGATTGTCTTGCACGAACTGCTCGTCAATGCCGGCGGCCGCCAGCACGTTCTGGCGATAGGTTTCCATGAAGAAGCCACGCGGGTCCTGGTGGACTCGCGGCTTCACCACGAGCACGCCGGGGAGCGTGGTTTCGATGATTTCCAAGTTCTCTCCAGGCGCGGCCACCGCGTGAGACGTGCGCGCTCTTTCGAAGAATAAACGAAGCGACGATTATAATGCGTGCTTCCCCCTATGTTGCGCTGCTCCGCCATCATCGTGACCTACAACTCCGGCGATAGTATCTGGTCCTGCCTGGAGGCGCTGGGGAATCAGGACTGCGAGATCGTAATTGTGGACAATGCTTCGCACGACGAGACCGTGCCGCGGGTGGAAGAATTTGTCGGCTGGCATCCGGTGCATCTGGTGGCAAACTCGGAAAATCTTGGCTTTGCCGCAGCCGTGAACCAGGGAGCACGCGAGAGCTCCGGAGACGTTCTGCTGATTCTCAATCCCGACGCCATCGCCGAGCCCGGGGCCGTCAAAGCGCTGCTGCAGTGCCTCGAGACCACCGGCGCAGTTGCAGTTGGGGGCGCGCTGATGAAAGACGACGGACAACCGGCGCGCGGTTTCGCCTTTCGGAGGCTGCCCACTCTCATCAGCTTGCTCTATGAGGCGATGCTGATGAACCGGCTGTGGCCGCGCAATCCCGTGAATCGACGTTATCGCTGTCTCGACGCCGACTATTCACAGCAACAGGAGGTCGAGCAGCCGGCTGGCGCGTGTCTCGCGATCACACGAGTAGCGTGGGAGTCCGTTGGCGGTTTCGACGAGCAGTTCTTTCCCGTGTGGTTCGAGGATGTCGATCTCTGCCAGCGGCTGCTGGAACACGGTGGGAAGATCATGCATTGCCCTGCAGCCCGTTTCCGCCACAGCGGCGGGCATAGCGTGGGCCAGTTGCTGTTTCGTGATCAGCAATTGTTCTGGTATGGAAATATGCTGCGCTACGCACGCAAACATTTTTCCGGTGCTCAGGTAGCGACGTTGCGCGCGGGAATCGTTGCGGGGATGTTGTTGCGTTCGCTAGCAGCCTTGTTCGGCGCTCGCCAGGCTCCCCTCGGCGAAACATTATCGGCTTACTGGGCGGTGATACGCAGTAGGCTTTAGCCAGGCAGTTCTTCACCTGCAACGTTCGCTATGGTTTATGCTCCTGTGTTGCGGGCGAATCTCCGCCATGGTTGACTTATGGAAAGGCACTCCGATGAAATCCTTAGTAAGATTTTGCTTTGTTGTTGTTGTGCTGGCGATCTTCGCTGCAACGTTCGTGCCCGCCGGTTACGCCTTGGCGACAGGTTTGGCTGCTAGTCGTAGCGCGGCCCCGTCCCCGCAAACGGAGGCTCAGTCTGCCTCTGAGTTAGCGCCAGGCAGCGCCCAACTGATCAATCTCGAGGACCTGGTCAATATTCTGCAGTCGCCCAAAGGCGAAAAGCCGCTGGTCCTCAACGTTGGCCCTCATCTTCTTTATATGCAGGCGCACATTCCCGGCGCCGAGTACATCGGGGCCGGTTCAGATTCGCAAGGCATCGAATCTCTGCGCAGGCGGGTAAAACCACTGGCCCACAAAACGTTCATTGTTCTCTATTGCGGGTGTTGCCCCTGGGGCCACTGTCCCAACGTGCGGCCTGCCTACAACGAGTTGCACAAAGAGGGCTTCACCAACGTGAAGGTACTCTACATCCCCAACAACCTCGGGGCTGACTGGGTGTACAAGGGCTACCCGACCATCAAAGGCCAATAGGGCCCCCAATCGATGAGAAAAGCCGCCTTGATTGTGGTCGCGATTGCACTCGCGGTCGGTATCTACGAAGTGGGCCGGCGGAGTTCTGCACACTCCAAACCCGGCGTCCGGTCATCCGTAGTTCATTCGCTCGCGCCCGATTTCTCGCTGCAGGATTTGGATGGGCAGCCGCTGCAGCTTGCGAACTATCGAGGTAAAGTCGTGCTGCTCGACTTCTGGGCGACCTGGTGTGCGCCCTGCCGAGATGAAATCCCGCACTTTGTGGCGTTGCAGAACCAGTATCGCGAACCGGGTTTACAGGTGATCGGCATTTCCATGGACGATGGCCCCAAGCCGGTGCGCGAGTTCTATCAGCAATTCAAGATGAACTATCCCGTCGCGTTGGGAACTGAAAAGCTGGCGGAGGCCTACGGCGGTGTCCTGGGACTGCCGGTCACCTTCCTGATCGGCCGCGATGGCCAAGTTGCGGCAAAGTATGTCGGTGAGGTGCAAATGCCTGTCCTGGAACAGGAGATCAAGTCTCTGCTTCAGGCGAAGTGAGGCAAATACCTAGAGTTCAACTCGAACTGCCACATCGAACTTCGAATAGTACTTCTTCACATCCTCCGGACCGTACTTTGCTTTGAATTTCTCGACCACCGATTTGACGTCCTTGGGATCAGTGATCGGGACGGCCTGGAACTTTCCTTCCTTGCCTCGCGCCGAGATGCGGATGCGAGGATTGTGCAGGGCGTTCTTGTACCACTGCGTGTCCGAGCCTTGTACCGGCAAGAGGAAAACCGTGTCGCCTTCCAGAACAAACCAGACGGGAATGGAAGTTGTTCGGCCCGATTTCCTTCCAGTCACACTAAGCCTGATTTGACGATACCGAGCGAGGCGGTCCTTGAGACTATCCTTCAAAGCTGCCATGGCGGTTCCTCCGTGCGGAGATTGGGAAGGTGGGGTTGCCGGGGGAGCGGCAGAAACTCGGCTGTAATTGTGCGCGCAGAGTAGCCCGCGGTCAACTCGCTGCACTTGCCGGAAAGGGCTACTTTGAATTCGTCAGCAAAGAGGAGCGTCATCCGCTCGCAAAAGCCGTAGTTCGGGAGAGCTTTGCTCAGAATGCATACTTCAGAGCAAGCGTTGTGTTGTTGGCGTGGAAGTAGCGTGGGGCGGTCGGTCCCACAAACGATCCTTCTCCGTACTGGTAATAGTTCCAGGCAGCTTTGAAGGTTACGTCCTTGTGGACAAGGACATCCACTGCGGCAAGAGGTGACTGATACGTGGAGGAAAGCGGTCCTAAAGGCAGCAGCGCATTCAAGGACGTCGTGTTGCCCTGGTTGTCGACGACGTTGTAGCCCAAGCGCATGGTGACGCGCTCGATGGGAGTGAGCGTCAAGGCGAAATAACCGAACTGAGTGTGGGTGCTATAGAAGCCATAAGTTTGCAGGAGAGTGGGGTCTCCGGCGCAGGGCGTGGTGTCCGGCGGAGTCACCGTTCCAGCAAAGCAGAGGAACATGTTCTGCTGAATGGCATCGAAGTTATAAGCCATGTCCAGTCCCCAGTACTTGTTGGGATTGATCATGGCGTTGAGCACCGTGGAGTAGTTGTGCTGGTTGTAGTTGATGCCGATGGTGTTGTTTTTGGCTTGCTGGAAATCAAGGTTGGCGCCCAGGGTCATCCAAGGACGAGGGGAATACGACACATTTCCGGAAATATTGAAGGATCGGAGCGGATCGATGCGGTAGATCCAGTTGTCAGCCCCGCCAACCTTCGCATTCAGGTTGGCATGCAGCGTGCTTCCCTTCCGGAACCAAGCCCCGACGACGCCCGAGTAATTGTTGATCTCGGTGGTCGGATTGCCAAACGGCGCGATGACTCCGATGAACGTGCAACTGCCATCCGGGTTCAACGGTAACCCGGCGCAATTGCCGCGATTGGGAAGATTCGGGTAATAAATATCGCCCAGGGCGGCCTGATAGGTGCTTCCGGGCTGGATGATGGAATTGGCCCATACGAAGCCGGCCCTCACCCCAAACCACCGGGATACGTCGTACTGCACCTGAAAATCATTCTGCTTGGTGTTCTGGCCGATCAGGTTGATGGTCATCTCGTTGATGATGTCGGCCGGAGAACTCGAGGTGTGGAAGAGATTGTTGCCGGGAAAACTCGCCACCGGGTTGAGCAGCGAGGCTGACCCGAAGGCGGCTGCGTTGAAGTAGTTGGCCTCAAGATCAAGATAGTCGCCGGAGACACTGAAATTGCGGAAGCGGAAAGTCTCCACCAGGCGAAGCTTGTCGGTGACGTGAATGATAGCCGAGACGTCGGCTGAGGCGGAGTTCCACTTGGCGCTGGAACTACTGCCTGCGGTGTTGGAGCCCAGACTCGCGGTCCGGCTGGTTAAGCCACTGAGAACCTCTGTGAACGGGGTGTTCATTTGCGCATGGCTGTACTGGAACTGGCCGTTGAAGTCCAGCCATTTGAGCGAAGACGAGGTCAGGTTGAATTGTTCGGTTGGAATGAACGTGTTTATGTGCTGGTCCAGGCTGTAATCGAGAAAACCATTGCATGTTGGATTGGCGATCCCATTTATGAGCGGCTTCGCGCAGGGACTTCCGCTGTTGAACCAGGAGAGTCCCAAGCTGACTGGCGTGCCATTGGAAAGCGGCCAGGAATTGAAGGGGTTCAGACCATAAGTCGTCCCGCCATCATAGTACTGAAGCAGTTGGGTGTAACTGAGGGTGGTCTTCTTGGTGGCGCGGAAGTCAACTCCGAAGCGATATCCGTTAAGCGTATTGTCAGTACTCTCGTTGAGCAGTGCCTCCGTACCTTCATGAATGCTGCTGAACGCGGGACCATCCAAGCGGTTGCGGTTGTAGTCCGCCCGGAAGGATACCCGGTGCATCGGCAGCACGACAAGATCGAAGTTGTATAGATTTTGCCGGTTGTAGTAGCCGTGTGGTGAGTTCAGGATTGGAATGAACGGCGATCCGGTGGGCGGATTCAGCGGGTTGGCAAATAAGTCGTAATCGAAGTAGTTCTGCATGTGCTGATAACTGCCGCTGAAGGTGTACCACCGGTATTTCGACACGCGCAGACGTGCTGCCTGTTGGGGATCGCCTCCCCATCCAAAACTGTTGAGCGTCAAGGTGTCGAAAATGTCCTCATGTGTCAGCGACTGCATGGTGAGCGATTGCTCGAGGATGCGGGCACCGCCCTGGTCATTGACCAGTGTGTCGTACATCGGCTGGCTGCCGGTGACTTCCGAGATGCGGCCGCCGATTTCAATCGACTGGGTTACTTGAAAGCCGCCGATTTCCTTGCCCTCATCGGCGGCTGGCGGCGAACTGGCAGGAGTGGAGGGAGGTGTCTGTCCGGAACTCTGGGCGAGTGCGCTGCTCATCAAGAACACGCAAGCCACGAACAGGGTGACCCCAAAACCATAAGCGCCGAGACTCCTTTGACAACCCATCGGCATGCCTCCCATCTACCGGAAGAACGTCGGATCGAAGTTGGAACCATGGATTTGCGTGTGACACATCGTGCACGCCTGATACTTAGTGGCCTGGTTGTGGAACGAGGGCGCGCCCGGCGCTGCTCCATTCATATTCGCCGTATGGCAGCGAAGGCAAAGAAAGTTGACATTGTTGACCTGCAGCAAACGCGGATTGGTAGAGCCGTGCGGCGTGTGACAAGCTAGACAGCCTTCGTCGGTCTTCACCGGAGCGTGCTCGAAAACGAACGGCCCCATTTTGTCAGTGTGGCATTTGGTGCAGACCGCGAATTGACCGGCGGCAGCTCGCACCTGGTGACCGGTCTGGGTCCCGTGAGGATTGTGACAGTCGCTGCATTGGATAAGTCCGACATCGACGCGGTGCCGGTAAGGCCGGGCGAATTCGGCCTTCTGCGCGGCGTGGCATCCGTAGCACAGCTCAGTCTGTGGTTTCACCAGCAGGAAGTTGACGTCCTTGGATCCGTGGGGACTGTGACAGTTCGTGCACGTGACGCCATTGGCTAGGTGCTCGGATTTGGAAAAGTTCTGGGTCTCCAGGCTGGATTGGTGGCACTTGGTGCAGATGGCTGCCGTTTCCGCAGGACTCAGCTTCTCGAAGCGAATGATCTTGGTGGGGTCGCCGCCGCCGTCGACGTGCGCCTGCGCCGGTCCGTGACAAGCTTGGCATCCATGCTGGTCGCCTTTGAGCAAGGCCGCATGTGGCGTACTCGCGAAGTGTTTGTCCCAGACTTCCTGGTGGCACGTCTGGCAAATTTCGGTGTCGGCATACTGGCGACTTGTCGCGCCAGGAAGCGCGGAGGACGTTTGAGGCGCGGGACTACTCGTGGTTTCCTGGGCTGGAACTGCACTGCTCAAGCACCAAGCTGCCAGGAATGCAGTCAAAAAGAGTGGGATTGGTCTGTAGCTGGTGAGGGCCATCCTTGCTCCTGAATACCTCTTGTGCGTTGCTCCAGAATCTGGAGCCGCCCTAGTTCACAGCGTTTGGGTACGGCCATCCGTCCGACAATTCTTAGTATTATGTTGAAAAACGCGCGTAGTATCTTACGCGACGGAGAGCGCCGTCTGTGACTGCTGTCACATTTATCGGTGAGTTGTGATCAAATGGCCTCTGTCTGCCACTACAAGAACGACAACGGCGGCGAAAAGCCGGCAAAACGAGGTTGGGAGTTATAGCTCAACTCGGGCGCTCGGTAAACCCCAGCTACCGGGCAGCGTGGGAGATCCCCTGAGGTCTCTTCCAGCGTGATGATCTCTTCCAGCGTGGCTGGAGGAGCGAGGCCCGGCAAACAGCGCCCAGCAATTCATTGATTTCGTCGGGATCTTCCGCATTTTTCGGCTCATGCATTCATAACAAAAGGCTTATTGGGTTCGTTTGGTAAAATTCACATTTCTCGAAGGTGCCGTCTCGACCCTGGGAGGTGCTGGCGCGCCTCCACAATTGTTGCAGATGTGTTGCCACCGAACTGATTTGGTCGCATATCAGTTAATGCCGCGTCCTTGGAGCTTAAGGCTTTTTCTACCCTTCTCACTTCCTTCTCGTCCGTGATCCCTGCTGTTCCCAGAGATTGGTCAAGGCGATTTCGAGATAATTCGTCAGCGATCGGCGCTCTTTCTTTGCCTCCTCGACAAGCCTTCGTTTGAACTCGGCCGAGACTCGAAAGTTCAAAGTTTCTTTTTTTTTCATAAACATCCGATCTCTGGCCTGATGCTACTGGAGGGTGTGAGCATGGTCAAGGTTTGCGACATTGCCGGTTATGGTGCTTGACATGTAATGCATTATGCATTATATTTGCATTACACTTGAATGCGGGAGGCTAGCGCCTTGCAAAGCTCAACCTACACGCTGTTCCGCCGCAACCGACAACTGGCGCGCAGGAGATGGGGGCTCGCGCTCAGTCGTCATGTAATAGCCCAGCTGAGGTATCTCAGCGATGAGTTTAGTTTTTCGATCTCATCAGGGGACCTAATCCCGCTGGAAGGAAGCTGGTACGTAACGCACACAGGTCTCCTTCGGCTGGCACGTCGCAAGAGATGTCGCGGTATCCACGTCGAGCCCGTCGATTCGCTATGTGATTCCGCAGCGAATCGTTTCGTGCTCAAGGCGACGGTGTATCCGTCCAAGGATTCCGCCGGTTTCCTCGGCTACGGCTACGCTGACCCCTACAACGTTTCTCTGCTGGTCCGCGGCGCCGACGAGATGCGGGTATCGGCTAATTCTGTGAGCGGGGCTCACTGGGTCTTCTTCTTGGTTTTCGACCACCTCGCGCGTGCCGCCTTCTGGGCGATTTCCCGCCGTTGCTCGGGGGAAAGTGCTGCGGCCCTGGCTTCGCCCCCTTTTCTTGCACCCAGTTTGGACAAGGCAACGGCGTGCGGGTTCTTTTTCTTTTCGCCCATGGCTTCTAGGTCTACATATGCCTCATCCCGCAGGGAAAAACAATATCGAATGAGGTACTTGACATGCCTACACGAGCAAGCATATGCTTGCACGTGTAGGCATTAATCAGCTTTCATCTTAGATATCAATGAGGGGCTTATGCCTTCCAAAAATCTCGACAAGAACAACCTCCAGCTAATACGCCACAACACTTCCCTAGTCAAGAAGCTTTACCCGAACATCAACCGAGCACGGATCCAAGCACTAAAAGAGCTGACCAAACAGTTCAGCTTCTCATTCGCGAGTGGAGATGTGATCCAGCTTGAGAATGGTTGGTTCGTAACCCACACCGGACTTGTTCGGCTGGCACGACGTAAGCGATGCCGCGGTATTCACGTCGAAGCCGTCGACTCCCTGTGTGACTCCGCCGCCAGTCGTTTTGTCCTCAAGGCGACGGTGTATCCGTCCAAAGATTCCGCTGGCTTCGTCGGCTACGGCGATGCCGACCCTTCCAACGTTTCTCTGCTGGTCCGCGGCGCCGAGATGCGGATCGCCGAAACCCGAGCCGTCAATCGTGCCCTGCGCAAGGCGTATGGCATCGGGAAACGGGAACGGCAATGGTGGTGCCGGTCACAAGGTCCGCGACCGGCTCTGCCAGATCATCCGCCAGCACAAGCTCGATCCCGAGTTGGTGAAAGCCTATGCCGTCGACTTCTGCGGCACCAAAGCCCTCAAAGACGCCACCCGTGAGCAGGTCGAGAGCTTCGTGCAGCAGCTTGCGGAGGCGGCCAAGAAGGATCGCGGCGCCTTGCTCTGCCAGCTCAACAGCTACGCACTCCCAAGCCAGGAGGTGGCAGGATGAAACGCCATGTTCCCGGACTCTCCGAGACCGCGCGGGATTCGCACTCCGAGGTTCCCGACGGCGTATTTCTCGTCGGACTCGATGGTGCGCAGCATCGCTGGCAGGCCCAGAAGCGCTTTTATCTGCTCCGGCTCTCCATTCTCGAACCCAAGCCGTTTGCTGGGCGCTCCATCGTCAGCCGTCTTTACTGTACCCCGAAGGCGATGTGGAAGCTGGGTTGGTTCCTGCGGGATTTCCTCTATGACCCCGAATTGCTGAGCCAGGACGAGATCGACGAGCGTGCCCTGCGCGGCCTAGTCGGCGTCGTGAAGATCAGCCACACCGTAGTCAACGGCGTCTCGCTGGTGAACTTCGACGGCTTCGCCCCGGCCAGTCAGTGGGAAGAGCTGTCCACCGCTATCCCTGTCCTGCCGGCGGCCAAGGATAACGGCACGCGGAGAGAAAGGGTGTCGCGATGAATTACAGCTACACCCAGATCTCTCAGTACCTGACCTGCCCTCGCCGTTATCGCCATCGCTATCTCGATGGCTGGCAGGAAAAAGATGTTCGCGCTGCCATGCTTTTCGGCCGCTGCTTCGAGCAGGCGGTGGCGGCGTTGTTCCGTCGCGAAGATCCAGCGGCCGTCCTGTTCGAGCAGTGGACGCCATGTCGGAACATGGAACTGGCCTACTCCGGCAATGACACCTGGGACCACATGCTTCAGCAAGGCATTCAGCTGCTCGAGCGCTTCGTCCAGGACGGCCGCGTCCAGATTCAACAGCCGCACAGCCATCAACAGATCCGATTCACACGCACGCTGAGTTCTGGCAACAGCTTTGTCGCCTCTGTCGATGCCGTCGGCGAACTGGATAGCAGACCCTGTGTGCTGGAGTGGAAGACTGCCTCCGCTCGCTATCCGGATGAGCCGGACGGCATTGCGGCGCTCGACCCGCAGCTGGTTTGCTATTCCTGGATGACAGGGATCAATGAAGTCGCTCAGGTCGTCTTCGTCCGTAAGCGCACGGTTGAAGTCCAATACCTGCGGGCCACTCTCACGGACCAACAGCGGCAGGAATTCGAAACCCTGGTCGACGACACGGTCCGTCGGATTGAATCTGGACTGTTCTTGGCGCACAGCGGCATCCGCTTCCCCCAGAACCCCTGTACCACCTGTCCTTTTCTCGGCCTTTGTCTTGACCAGCGCGATCTGGTGGAGATTGGCCTAATCCGCAAACCGGGAGTCGATCTTGGTCTGTTTGACGAACTTGGTTACTAAGTATCCGCCTATGCCGCCCAAGCTGAATCGCCGTCGCGCCCAGGAGGTGCTCAGCAAGATCGACGCGATTCTGGCCTGGGAAGCACGCCATGAGAACGAGCGCGATACCAGGTTTGTGGAGCTGGGCAAGTACCTCTGCGAAGTTCGGGCGGGCCAGTACTGGCGGCTGGAGAACCTGAGGTCGTTCGATGAATTTCTGGAGCGGCGGTTTCCGGAGTCCAGAAGGAAAGCGTACTACCTGATGTCGATTCACGAGCACCTGCCACCCCAGGTAAGGAAGGAGCTGAAACAGGTGGGTTGGACGAAGGGCCTGGAGTTGGCCAAACTGGCGCGCCAGCAGGGCCAGCGCTTCGAAAGTGCAACCTGGCTGCACAAAGCCAGGCAGATGCCGAAGGCGGAGTTCCAGAGGGAAGTAGAAAGGGAACTGACCGGCAAGGACTGCGAGCCTTCAGAGCTGATCTATTTCAAGGTCTACAAGAGCCAGATCCAGGTCATCGAACAGGCGATCGGAACCGCGGCTTTGATGCTGGGGTCGGACAAGTCTCGAGGCTACTGCCTGGAGATGATCTGCGCGGACTTCCTTGCCGGGGCCTCGATGGACGGCAACAATCCGGAGATCCTGCTGCAATCCATCTCGCGATACTACAAGTTTCTGCCCGCCGAACAACAGGAGGTCTTTCGATCTGAGGTCGCCGGGCAAGCCTCGTGAAGAAAATCCCATCCAAAAGCCCGCGCCTCAGACTCGATGCGACGAGCTATCGAGACCTGCATCATCAGGTGCTGGAGCGCGACGGCTGGCGATGCCAGATCTGCGGGAGCATGCAGCATTTACAAGTACACCACCTGAAACTACGGAGCCAGTCGGGCAGCGACGTGGAACGGAACTTGATCACACTCTGTGCTCAATGCCACGAACAGATGCATCGAAAGCCTAGGTGCCGCAGTTTCCATTGACCCGCCGCTGACTTCCAAGTCGAAAGATTGGGTGTTAGCCAGCAAGAATATTTTCTGACGTTCCTAAACCCACCCGGCGAGGAACTGGACTTCTTGCGCGATCCCTTTCTAGCAGGAGCACTGTGCGAAAAGCGCCGCGGCCAATTTCAGCGGGTATCGGAATAAGGAATAAACTCCACAACCCAAATGTCGTCGAAATTTCCTAGCACGCGATACGTATGCGTGCTTTGCGAGTCATAAGCAAGAAAATCAACGATGCGCAACGATGGCCAGGGCGCGGGCGCCAGGGAACGTGTGTGCTCCTGGGCCGCCTTCATTAGGAACTGTTTGGTCTGGCGCTCAGCTTCGTCATTCAAGGTGCGAGGAAGCGGAACCACCGGAGCGCTCACCTTGTAGTAGCTCAAGGGCGAGTGCAGCACGCTCTCGCTGGGGACCGCAGGCATCGGCTGAAAGTCACCTTCCACCAGAGGGCTGCACATCAGCAGAGGAGCGTGGTCCGCAGCGGCGTTGGCGTCGGCAAATGCAAGCGCCCGCGTCCGCTCTTCTTCTCCATGATGCTGTTCTGCGTGACGCTGACGCTGGTGTTGGAAGCGCATCGCACAGGGCGCGTGCAACCTCTCTACTGGCTGCCGCTGATTTTTCTGTTGTGGGCGAACCTGCACATCCAGTTCATCTACGGCTTGTTTGTGGTCGGATTGCTGCTGGCGGTAAACCTTGCACAGCGGCTGGCCGAGCGTTTCGGATTCGCGCCCCCATGGCTGCTGCCTCCCAACCTTCCGACCGCAACGTTGGCCGCCATTATTGCCGTATGCCTCATCGCCACCTGCATCGGACCGTACTCCTACCATCTGTATCAGGTGATCTTCCAATACGGCCAGGCGAAAGTCCCATACCGCATGATCATGGAGCTGCAGCCGCTAAACTTCCGAGCTGGCAGCCACTATGTGCAACTGCTGTTGATGGCGTTCGCGTTCTTTGCGGTCGGGCGGCGACGCCAAGTTGACGTCTTCAGACTTCTGCTGCTGTCCATTGCCGGCGTGGTAGCCTTCCGCACCATGCGCGACGCCTGGTTCATTTGCATTCCGGCAGCGGCTTGCATCGCCGATACGCTTACAGACGAGAACGAGCCCAAGCCGAAGGAAACCTGGCTGGAGAAAGTCGCGGTGGCGGCGGTGGTCGCCGTATCACTGTTAGTTTTCGCTAGGAGCGCGGACTTCAACACGCGCGGCCTCGACCGCGCCATCAGCGGCTTTCTGCCCGTCAACGCCGTGAATTACCTGCGCAAAAATCCGGCGCCGGGGCCGCTGTACAACACGCTCGACTGGGGCGGCTTCCTCATCTGGTACATGCCGAACTATCCCGTCGCCATCGACGGACGCACCGATCTTTACGGAGATGAGCTGGATGAGCAGTTCTTCGACACAGCCAATGGGGCGCCGTCGTACATCAACGATGCTTACCTCAACCAGGCGGGCGTGGTGATTCTGCAGAAGAGCAACAACCTGGTGAGTATTCTGGAAGCGGACTCGCGATTCCAACTTGTGTACCAGGACCAACTGGCGGCGGTGTTTGTGCGCACACCACAACGATAAATGGCTCGCAGCCATAGGTCCCCTCGTAACTTATGTGATAATAATACGATATTTATGTGCAATTTACTTGCTTTTATTAGGCGATTCTGCCATCATATCAGTCAGTTCTTCACGGCTTGGAGGGATCATCGATGGCCACGAAAGCGCTCTCTCGTCCTGGGTTGGAGGCCCATCGCGAGTCTCTGACTCTGGCATTTCCGGAACTTGTATCACGCTTGGCGGATTCAATCGGTCGCAAGCTAACGGCCTATGTGGCAGGCGTGAAAGATGTACGTGCATTGGATCGCTGGATCGACGGGAAAGAACCGTACGGCGAAGCGGGACCTCGCCTCAGGCTGACATTTCAGGTGGTCCGCACCCTGTTGGATCATGATCCGCCGAAGGTCGTTCAAGCTTGGCTGATGGGAGTGAACCCGGAACTGGGAGATCGTGTGCCGCTGCGGCTTCTGCGTGAGGGAGACCTGGCCTTGGTTGCGCCCGAAGTTCTTGCTGCTGCGCGGGCGTTCATCGCTGGAGGATAGAAATCATTGCCGCTTGAGACGAAAATCCCTCCGCAACCGATCTATCGCGTGGGACGGCAGCCCGATGCTTGGCAGCCTCCTGATTGGTCGCGGGCATCTCTGCTGGATGGAACGTTCGGCAATCGCTTCGATGATCCCGAAAGCTATTACAGGGTTCTTTATGCCTCCAGCCAAGAAGTTTCGTGTTTTATCGAAACCCTTGCTCGCTTCCGCCCCGATCTCACGTTATTAGCGGAACTAAAAGCGATCGAAGGGGAGGATGATTTCCTCCCCTTGGGCGAAGTCCCACCTGATTGGTGCGCCAACCGCGTGATGGGAACCGCGTCGGCGGGAGGAAATTACGCCGAGATTTGCGGTGGTGAGTGGATCACTTATCTGCGCCGCAAGCTCGCGTCTGAATGCCTGCGGCTAGACCTCAAGGACCTGGATACTAGTGTGCTGCAAAGCGGATCACCTCGCCATATCACCCAGCTGGCTTCTCGGGTCGCATATGAGCTTGGGTTTCCGGGGATCTATTACCGATCCAGATATGCACAGGACCTTGAAAACTGGGCACTGTTCGAACCATTTCGAATTCACGATACTGAGTCGAAGCCGATTGCGAATGACTACCCTGCCCTTCGTAAGGCTGTACGCATTCTTGGGCTGAAATTGATCTAAACATAACGTCTTAAGTAATTGCGCATAATCGGCGCAAGGTTTCGTTTGGGCCGGCCCAGCTGACGAACTCCGTTTCCACCGTGGTCGTGACCTCTTGGAGCAGCGGAAAGTATCGGT
>JBEKNL010000050.1:0-28445 GCA_049522855.1 Candidatus Korobacteraceae bacterium | reverse complement strand
CGGAATTGGCTCTACAGAAGTCGAATCTCAACGTCCGGCGTGAAATCCTTGGCGAGCCCACGAACCCGAGTACGCCGCTGGCCGTGCCCAAAATCAGCTGCTTGCACCACAGGCTGCTAGGGAATAGGCGGGGTCTCGGGTCGCGATCTGCTATCGCAGTTTGTGGCGGGTAGTCAGGCAGGAGTGGTTGCAGCTAGATTTTTACCGCTAGTTCCATCAAACCCACGGCCATGGCAATCCAGAGCGCAAACGCTACCGCAGTGAGAGTGAGGCGAATCGCACCGTTGTCGATCAGCCAGTTGTATTTCGCGTCCATAGTGTCTCCTTGATAAGCGGGCTCCAACTTCGACAATCGCAACTGCGCGATCGGGGGACCCGGAGGTTGCGCCCGGCGTGCCCTGCGGCGTCACCGGATCATGTTCTGCAGTTATATACGGGCGAGCTCTAGAAAGGTTCCGTTGCGATTTGATGAATACTGGTCAGTTGCAGGAATTCAGTGGCAAGCGCAGGTTGAGCTGGTGTAAAGAGTTCGGCGGTGCTGGTACGCTGCCAGGAAACAAACGCAGATCCTTCGACTCCGCGCCCGCCCGACCCAGCGGGTCGGAAAGGCCAGGAGGGCGCTACGCTCAGGATGACATCATTAAGGTCATTATCGCGATGTAATGCAGGTCCAGGTGATGCTGGATCGCGCTAGTTCCGCTTCTCGCCCGGCGCCGCAATTTCTCCCAGCTCCCAATACTTCTTCAGCAGGGTGTCGGGGACGTGGACTGCCCGTCCGGTCAGCATGTGTTTCAACTGCAGGGCGTTTACCGCCGCTTTGCCTTCGAAGTGATTGTTGGCGATGACAAAGGTTTTCTGCGCCTGGGCGGCGATGGTATCAATGCGCGTCTTCCATCCCTGCAATTCGGGATCGGTATAGAGATAGTTGTAGCGGTCGTTGCGCGAGTCGCTGTCGAACCATTGATCGTAATTGCGTCCGTGCAGGCGCACGTAAGCAAACGCCGCGGTCACGTGTTCGCTGGGAGCAATCGCTTTTCCCAAGCGCGGCTGGTCGATATTGCAGAAGGCCACGCCCTTTTCGGCGAAGTAGCGTAGGGTCCCCTCATTGGTCCAACTGTTGTGCCGCACTTCCACCACCAGTGGATATTGCTTGAACTTCTCGACTACGCTCCCCAGATAGTCGCGGTTCGGATTGGTGTTCTTGAACGAAATGGGAAACTGCGCGAGCACCGCGCCAAGCATGTCTTCAGCGGCGATGGAGTCAAGACCGTCCTTGGCGAGCCGCTCGTCTTCGGCGCTGGCAACAATGGTTTCCGAGGAGGTGCTCTCCACGACAGCGATCGGCGAGTGGGTGAATGCCTTGTTCAGCTTGGCAGTGAACATGAACTCGGAATTGACCGCACGCGATTTGCGGCACCACAGTTTGCCCCACTCCGGCTTGATGTGGCCATAGAACGAGGTGTTGATCTCGATCACGTCAAGGTAGCGCGCCAGGTATTCCACCGGATGCAGCGATTTCTTGATCTGCGCCGGATAAACGATGCCTTCCCAGTCCTTATACGACCAGCCGGCGGTGCCAACATAGATCTTTGCCTGCTTGTCCATCCTTGAAGGCGAGGTTAGCACAGACCCTGCGAGCCAATGAAAGCGGCAGAAACAATAAGGAACACTTTGGAAGGAAAGGCGCGGCGGAAGAGCCGCGCCTTCGGTTATTCGCTCTCGGGCCTCAAGCTGTCTTCTAACCAGGAACGTCCAATCAATTCACATTTCCTGGAGCAAAACGTCTGCCCGTCACGAGCCCGGCTTGTGCTCTTGAGATATTGGGAATAACACCAGAGACAGACCGCGGTGGAAGTGGCTGCGTCGTACTTATTTGGTTGCATGCACTCTCCAGTGGGAAGTGAGCATAGGATAACCTGGTTCCAAACGCAATTGGGAAAATCGTGTAATCAAGGCAGTTACATCCGGTAAAACCATTGTGGGGTGGTCAGGTGCGCTCAGGTGCCAACAGCTCGCGGATGGACTCCCGCTTGCGTACGAGCCGAACCCGTTTGTCGTCCACCAATACCTCAGCCGGCCGGGGACGGCTGTTATAATTCGAGGCCAGCGACATGCCATAGGCGCCGGTATCGAGAATAGCCAGCAGCTCGCCCTCCTGCACGGTGAGCAGCTCACGGTCGCGCGCCAGAAAGTCGCCCGATTCGCACACGGGGCCGACCACGTCAACGTCTTCCGTGGCTCGGCCTTTTTGCAGAACAACCGGAACGATTTCGTGATACGCACCGTAGAGCGAAGGGCGGAGCAGGTCGTTCATGGCCGCATCCACAACGACAAACTGCTTGCCGTTGTTGCGCTTGCGGTAGATGACGCGCGTCAGCAAGGCTCCGGCTGGGCCCACGATGGCGCGGCCTGGCTCCAGCAGAAGGTGCATGCCGAGACCCTTCAGCGGTCCCAGCAATGCCTTCGCATATCGGTTGGCTTGCTCGGCGAAGTTTGCTTCCGGAGGGTGTTCGTACTGGATGCCGAGACCTCCGCCGGCATCGACGAAGCGGATATCGTACCCCTCAGCCCGCAACGAACTCGCCAGCGAAGCCACTCGCTCCATCGCTTCGCTAAAGGGGGCCACATCCGCGATTTGGGAGCCGATGTGAACGCTGACGCCGGCCGGTTTTAGATACTGGGTTTCGGCGCCTCGACGATATAGTGGTGCCGCGTCGCGCCAGGGCACACCAAACTTGTGCCGGTGCAGGCCCGTGGAGATGTAAGGATGAGTTTCCGTTGCGACATCAGGGTTCACCCGCACCGCGAAACTAGCTGATTTGCGAAGATGCGTCGCACGCGCCGCCAGCAATTCCATCTCGCTGGCGCTCTCCACATTGAACAGCAAAATGCCAGAGCGAAGCGCCAGATCGATTTCCGGGGACAGTTTTCCGACACCTGAAAAAACGACTTTCGATTTGATTTTGCCGCTGGCTTCGGCTACCCGCTGCAGCTCTCCCCCGGAAACGATGTCGAATCCCGCGCCCTGGCGGGCCAGCAGGCGCAAGATCGAAAGGTTCGAATTCGCCTTCACCGAGTAACAAATGGTGTGCTCGCAGCCGTTAAACGCCTTGTCGAACTGCTGGAAGCGCTGGCGGATCGTCGAACCCGAGTACACGTAGAGCGGCGTGTCGTAGGCCCGCGCCAGCCGGGAGAGGGGAACGTCGTCTGCATGCAGTTCAACGTTGGATTTGCGGAGGAGTCGCTTATCGCGTCTGTAGGTGAACCCAGGCGGGCGTTCCGGAGGTCGGTCAGCTTTCACTTTTTGGCGGATGGTCCTTTCACCTTGATGGCAACAATGGTCTGGTCATCGAACGTTTCCACGCCCTCAGCATGGCTGGAGACGGCCCTGAAAATGGCATCCACGATTTCTTCCGCGCTGCGATGCGCATTGGCTCGCGCGATTTTCTCCAGCCTATGGCGCCCGAACATCTCTCCCTCCGAACTGGTGGCGTCGAGAATGCCATCGCTGAAGAACAGGAACACATCTCCTGCTTTCCCGCGGAGATTCAGTTCGTCGTAGGTGGCATTGGGGAACAGACCAATGGGCAAACCGGTGGCTTGAATCTCTTCCAGCTTGCCATCATGGCAGTGTAGCGGACGCGGCAAGCCTGAGTTGGCAATCTGGAGCAATTGCTGGGCGTCGTCCCAGATAGCGTAGATCATCGAGACGTACTGCCCCTCGATCGGGCGCTCCGCGAGCGAGAGGTTGATCGCCTCCAGCATGCCGGCGGCGCTAGGTTCTTCGTTGGCCAGCGAGCGCGCAATGCCGCTGACCAGCGCCGCATAGATGGCGGCAGGCGCACCTTTGCCGCTTACATCGCCGACGGCGATGCCGGTCACGCCCTCGCCGCTGTACTTCTGGAAGTCGTAAAGGTCGCCGCCGATCTGGCGGGCCGGGGCAAAGCGCGAAGCCACTTCGGCATTCTGAAAGGTCGGCATTTTCTGCGGCAGCAGCCGGAACTGCAACTCCCGGGCCAGCGCCAGGTCCTGCTCCAGCCGTTTCT
Organism: Candidatus Korobacteraceae bacterium; assembly: GCA_049522855.1. Classification (GTDB taxonomy): domain Bacteria; phylum Acidobacteriota; class Terriglobia; order Terriglobales; family Acidobacteriaceae; genus Bog-257. The sequence goes on along the minus strand of JBEKNL010000050.1, from coordinate 24,399 downwards.
CCTGCCGCGCGATGCGCTCATACAGGGTCGCGTTCTCGATCGCGATTGCCACCTGTGCCGCCAGGGTGGTCATGGTGCGCACATGATCGTCGGTAAAGTACCCGCGGCGGGTGTGTTCGATATCGAGCACGCCGATCACCTTGTCCTTGTAGATCAGCGGGATGCAGAGTTCCGAGCGCGTCTCCGCATTGGCTTTGATGTAGCGCGGGTCTTTGCTGACGTCCGGCACCAGGACCGCCTGCTTGTGCTGGGCGGCATATCCCACCAAGCCCAGGCCGAGGGGGATCTCGTTCTTGAGTTTCACGCTCTCGTTGAAGCGCAAGGAAAAGCGATGCTGTAACAGGGTGCCGCTCGGATCGAGCAGCAGGATGGAAAACATCTGGTAGTCGATGATGCGGGTTACCAGTTCGGCAATCCGCTTCAGCAGTTGGTCAACGTCGAGAATCGAGGTCAGTTCGCGGCTGATCTCGGTCAGCAAAGTCAGTTGCCGCGCCTGTCGCGAGACGCGGGTGTACAGGCGCGCGTTCTCGATGCCACTGGCGATACGCGAAGCGAACAACGTCAGCAGGCGCTTGTGTTCTTCGGTGAACGCGCCCGGTTGTGCGGCTTCCACGTCAATGACGCCGATCACCTTGTTCTTGGCGATCAGGGGGGCGGCCAACTCGGACCGCACCCCCGGTGCGGAGTTGATGAAGTTCTGCTCGGCCGCCACGTCGTTGACCAGCACAGTCTCGCGGCGCTGCACGGCTTGTCCGGTAACGCCTTGCCCAACCTTAATGCGGATGCGCTCCGCCACCTCGGGAGGATGGCCGACCTGGAAACGGACGCGCAGCTCTTGCGTTTTCTCATTCAGCAGCAGGATGGCAAAAATTTCGTAGTCGATGACCCGCTTCAGCATCTCTGCCACGCGTTGCAGCAGAGTGTTCAAATCCAGCGTCCGGTTTACCGCGTCCGCCACATCCAGCAAGTAACTATCGACGGAGGCGGGAGCTGGAGGCTGTTTGATGGGAGATGACATCGGGCTGGGACTCTTGTCCTTCATCATAACAGTCGAATCGACCATAGAATGGGCTTGGGAAGCGCATTCTGGGCCTCTACAGCAGGATCGCAGCGCTACAGAAACCAAGCTCGGCGCCAAGCCAGCATGGTAACACTGCGACTCGCCGGCTGATGTATCCTCTCGGATAGACGTGCGAACCGCGCTGGCGTGTTGCACTCCTGGTCCACGCCGGGTGAACGCCTGTGAACTTCCTCCTCAACCATAAACGCGAAGTGGCAACGCTGACCGCCGAACACCTGTGGCTGGTGGGAATTTCGATGCTGCTGGCCATCCTTATCGGAGTGCCCCTGGGCATACTGCTGACGCGCCGTCCGAAATGGAAGGCGTTTGTGCTTGGTAGCACCAATGTAGTCCAGACGATTCCCAGTCTCGCGCTCTTCGGATTACTCCTGCCACTGCCATGGCTGGGCGCTCGCGCCGACCGTTTGGCGATCCTTGCGCTGGCTCTCTACGCGCTGCTACCGGTGGTCCGCAATACGTACGTGGGGATTTCCGGCATCGACGCACCAGTGCGCGAAGCGGCGATTGCCATGGGCCTCACTTCGGGCCAACTGCTCTGGCATGTGGAACTGCCGTTGGCGCTGCCGGTAATGCTGGCAGGCATTCGCGTGGCTGCCGTGATTACCATCGGCGTTGCGACCATTGCGGCGGCCATCGGCGCGGGCGGGCTGGGCGAGTTCATCTTCCGCGGCATCGCTATGGTCGACAACGGAGTGATTCTGGCTGGCGCCATTCCCGCGGCTTTGATGGCATTGGCTGCGGACCTGCTCCTGAGCGGCTTCGAAAAGCTGATGGTCCGCAGGGTCCACTGACATGGACCGCCGCAGCTTCCTGGCTGGACTTGCTGTCCTCTCCGCGGCTGGTTGCACTCCCCGCAAGAGCGCTCTCACCGTCGGCTCCAAGAACTTTACCGAACAACTGATCCTGGGCGAACTGCTGGCGCAAGTCCTGGGGAGCGCTTGTCGCCAGCCGGTCGAGCGGCGCTTGTATCTTGCCGGAACCTATATCTGTCACCAGGCCTTGCTCGCCGGACGCATTGACATGTACGTCGAGTACACCGGGACCGCGCTAGCCGCCATCCTGAAAGAACATCCTTCGGGCGATTCCCAAAGCGTGTATCAACAAGTGAAGGATGCTTACCAGCGCCAGTTCAATCTCGATGTCATGCCGCCGCTTGGTTTCAACAACAGCTTCGCCATGGTCATGCGAGGAGATGACGCGCGCCGCCTGAAAGTAACCACACTTTCGCAGCTTGCCAGTGCCTCCCCGAAATTGCGCCTCGGAGTGGGTTACGAATTTCTCGAGCGCCAGGACGGATATAAGGGCTTGGTCAGCACCTACGGTCTGAAGTTTGCGGAAGCGCCACGCGTAATGGACCTAGGCCTGCTCTATCGCGCGCTGCAAAACAAATCCGTGGATGTGGTTGCAGGCAACAATACCGATGGCTTGATTGCGGCGCTTGGATTTGTCGTGCTCGACGATGACAAACGTTACTTTCCTCCCTACGATGCGGTGCCGATTGTTCGTCCGCAGATCTTTCAAGAATGTCCCCAAGCGAGAGAAGCCTTCGACCGACTGGGCGGCCGCATCACCGCCCAGGGTATGCGACAGATGAATTACGCGGTGGACGGCGAAAAGAAGGACGCTGCGGAGGTGGTGAGGAGCTTCCTCCGTGACCAGGGCTAGGGAGTCTGTGTCACGGCTCGACCCAGGCAAGACTGTGGAACATGCTGTTGGGCACGGGTGTGCTTGGTGCTGGGCTCCATCCGCCGCAAGTTGATGTAAGAAGGTTCCAGATTCTTTTCCGCTCGCGCCGAGACGATAACCATCGCTCGGCGCATTCCTTTTGCATTGCGGAGCGCTTCAACGGCGCACCTAAAGGTGCGACCCTTCAAAGCGAGATGTCAGTCCACTCTTCTGCACTTTATTCAGACGACAGGCTTGGATCTAGGACTTCCTTCCGCAGCCTCTCAATGCGTGGAAACCCCCAACCGGCTGCGAACCCTGCACTTGGCTGCGCCGAACTTTCGTCCGGCAAAAGAAACTGCGATACTAAACTGGAATCGCGAGTCTTTCCTATTTCGCGCTGCAAGCGGCGTTTGATCCAATTTGCCAGATCGCGCTTGGCGCGTGGCATCCGGCAGTGATGGCCTTTCGGAAGACCGCAACACAGGACGCATGAGCGACTTTCTAAAAGCCGTGCTGGAACGCGTCGTTATCTTCGACGGAGCGATGGGGACGAACATCCAGCTCCGCAATCCGAGCATGGACGACTTCCGGGGCAAGGAAGGTTACAACGACATTCTTGTCCTCAGTCGTCCCGACATTATCAAGGATATCCACGCTGCCTTCTTCGATGTCGGCTGCGACGTGGTCGAAACCAATACGTTCAACTCCAGCCCGATGGATATGGCCGAGTACGAAATGCTCGACCAGCTGCGCGAGATCAACGTGGCTGCGGCCAAGCTCTCCCGCGAGGTAGCCAGTGGCTATTCGACGACAGGCCGCAAGCGCTTCGTTGCCGGATCGATGGGCCCGACAAGAAAACTGCCTTCGCTCGGACACATCCGCTTTGACGACATGGCTGCTGGCTATACCGAACAGGCGCTGGCGTTGATCGAAGGCGGTGTCGACGTGTTGCTGCTGGAGACCTGTCAGGACATCCTGCAGGCGAAGGCGGGACTGGTAGGCATCTTCGATGCGTTGAAGAAGTCGGGCAAGAATGTTCCGGTGCAAGTGCAGGTGACGATCGACGTGGGCGGCACCATGCTGCTGGGAACCGAAATCGGCGCGGCGCTGACCACGCTGGAGATGTTCGACGTTGCCGTTATCGGCATGAACTGCGCCACCGGTCCGAAAGAGATGAACGACGCAGTCCGTTACCTGGGAGCGAACTCGCCGAAGTATGTTTCCGTCTTGCCCAATGCTGGGTTGCCCCAGAATGTAGGAGGCCACGCCGTTTACAAGCTGCAGCCGCAGGAGCTCGCGGATTATCACAAGCAATTCATTACCGAATACGGCGTGCGCATTGTCGGTGGCTGTTGCGGCACCCGCCCCGAGCACTTGAAAGCCGTCGTCGAAACTTGCGCCAACCTTGAGCCCGCCAAGCGTGACGTCAAGGTCACTGCAGCGGCAGCCAGTGCCTACTCGATGGTGCCGCTCGATCTCGATCCCAAGCCGCTGATCGTGGCCGAGGAGATGAACACCACCACCCGCGTCGAGCACTTCAAGAACATGGTCCGCAGCCAAGACTATGACGGGATTCTCACGCTGGCCAAGAAGCTGGTCAATGAAGGCTCACACATGCTCGACCTGTGCTGCGCCATCGTGGGCGAAGACGAGAAGGGCTATATCAGCAACATTCTGGAAAAGATTGCCACGCGCGTGCCCGCGCCGATCACCGTCGATTCCACCGAAGCCGATGTCGTGGAGGAGGCGTTGAAGCGCATTCCCGGCAAGGCGATCATCAACTCGATCAACCTGGAAGATGGCGAGAAGCGCACCTCCAAAGTCCTGCCGATGGCCAAGCGTTATGGCGCGGCGGTCATTGCGCTCACCATTGATGAGGATGGCATGGCGCTCACGGCAGAGAAGAAGCTCGCGATCGCGAAGCGCATATTCGATCTGGCGGTCAACAAATACGGCATCCGTCCGGTCGATCTCATCTTCGACGCGTTGACCCTGCCCATTTCGACCGGGCAGGAAGACTATCGCACTGCCGGCATTGAGACGTTGAAGGCGGTGAAGGCGATCAAGGCGGAGCTGCCCGACGTAAAGACAATCCTCGGTGTCAGCAACATTTCCTTCGGTCTGAATGTGTACTCACGGCGTGTCTTGAACAGCGTCTTCATGCACGAAGCCGTGGACCACGGTCTCGACATGGCCATCGTGAACTACAGCAAGATTTATCCGCTGTACAAGATTCCCGAGGCGGAAGTCGATCTGGCGCGCAAACTGATTTACTACGATCAGTCGAACGGCGACCCACTCCAGGTTTACATGGCTCACTTTGCCGGAACCAAGGGCAAGGAAGAGACCACCACCGCGCATGTGGATACGCTCTCGGTCGAAGATAAGCTGAAGTGGTCGATCATCAATGGCGAAAAGACCATTGGCGACGGCGCGACCAAGAAGTCGCTGGCTGAGTTGCTGGAAGATGCGCTCGTCACCTACACGCCGCTGGAGCTCATCAACAATGTGCTGCTGGATGGAATGCGCACCGTGGGTGACCTGTTCGGCGCGCGCAAGATGCAGTTGCCGTCCGTGCTCGACTCGGCGGGCGTGATGAAGGCGGCCGTAGCCTATCTCGAGCCCAAGATGGAGAAGAAGGAAGGCAGCCAGAAGGGGACCATCGTGCTGGCGACGGTGAAGGGCGATGTCCACGATATTGGCAAGAACCTGGTGGACATCATTCTTACCAACAACGGCTACCGGGTTGTGAATCTTGGCATCAAGCAGCCGTCGGACACGATTATCAAGTCCGCGGTGGCCGAGAAAGCCGACGCCATCGGGCTGAGCGGCTTGCTGGTCAAGTCCACGCTGGAAATGAAGTATGTAGTGCAGGACCTGCATCACCAGAAGCTGGACTTCCCGGTGATCTGCGGCGGCGCCGCGCTTACCCGCAAGTACGTGGAAGACGATCTGCGGCGCGAATACAACGGCGGCATTTTCTACGCCGATGACGCCTTCGCCGGGCTGCACATCATGGAGGACCTCGCCTCGCCCAACGGAGCGCGCGAGAAGCGCATCGCCGAAGGCAAGGTTGTGAAAGAGTTCGCCCGTGCAGCCGTCGCCGGCGGCGACGGAGATGCACCCACTGCGCCCAGCATCGAAATTCCGCCTGCGCCGAACATTCCGCAGCCTCCGTTCTGGGGCATTCGCGTATTGAAGCCGCAAGACTTCGACCTGCGCGAAATCTTCCGGTACATTAACGAGACCGCTCTCTTCAAAAATCAATGGCAGTTGAAAACGGCCTCGCAGGAAGAGTACCCCCGGTTGGTCGAGACAAAGTATCGGCCCGTTCTGCAAGACCTCGAAGAAGAGGTGATCGCGGCCGGCTGGTTCGAGCCAAAGGTTGTGTACGGATACTTCGGTGCGCAAGGCGAAGGCAATGACGTAATCGTGTACAACCTGCCCGAGGGATGGAAGCAGGGTGACGCAGTTCCGCCGGAGACGCTGCGCTTTACCTTTCCGCGCCAACGCGAAGGCCGGCAGTTATCCATCTCCGACTTCCTGCTGCCCAAAAGCAGCGGGAGCATGGATGTTCTTGCCATGTCGTGCGTGACCATCGGCGCCATCGCTTCGCGCGAAACCCAAAAGCTGTTTGAAGGCGGAGAGTACACCAAGTATCTCTACCTGCATGGACTCAGCGTGGAGTCGGCGGAAGCGCTGGCCGAGCTGTCGCACAAGCAGATTCGCGAGGAGTTGGGAATCGCGGGCGACGACTCGCCGCACATTCGCGATTTGTTCCATCAAAAGTATCGCGGCTCGCGCTACTCGTTTGGGTATCCCGCGTGCCCCAATCTGGAAGATCAAACCAAGCTGTTCGCGCTGCTGCATCCCGAGGAAAACATCGGTGTGCATCTGACCACCGGATTTCTGCTCGATCCAGAGCAAAGCACCTCAGCGATTGTCGTGCATCACCCCGCGGCGAAGTACTTTGTTGTCTAGGTACTACTGAATTGCCACCCGCTCCAGGATGGCGTTCTGCACACGCTTGATCCTGTTCTGCGAATGTGGCGATGGAGCTTTCGGTCGGTCCTTATGCGCCACGTAGGTTCCCACGCCAAAACCAATTACTGACCCCGAAAAGACATCGGCAGGGAAGTGCACTCCACCGGTCACACGGGTTGTGCTGACCGCGGTTGCCGCTCCGTACATCAGCAGGCGCATGGGCCAGTTCGGATACTCGTGCGCCATGACCGAGGCGAGTGTCCAGGCGAAAGTTGCGTGCCCCGAAGGGAAGGAGCCGCTCGTCCAATTGCCAGAGAAGAATTTCCCTTCGCCCGCGCCGGTGTAAGGCCGTTGCCGCGCCAGGACCGCTTTCAGTGCGGCATACAGGATGACGCTGTCGACGCTGGCCTCCGCACTGCGTATCCCCGTGTCGGTAGCGTGCTCGTTGTGAGTGACCAATCCCGTGATGAAAATGCCTCCGGCTGCCGCGCCCAGACCGTATACGCCGGCATTGGAGATATTGATGCTGGTGTTGTGCCAGCTTGCGGGAACTTGGTGCAGCACGCTTTCGTCATTCGCGATCAGGACCCCTGTGGCGCCCACGACGAGAGCATCCCATTTAAGGGCGCTTACCGAAAACGGGGACTTGACGATATGGAGTTCGTCCTCGCCAATCGTCTTGACCGCGGTCCCCAACGATTTCCCGAAAGAGCTTGACTGGGACTCTTTTGCGGCAGAGGGGGCATCGGGTAGGGCCGCCTCGGTCGCCGGAGCCAGCCCTGTCGCAGTCGAATCGGATGGGTTCACCTCTGACTGCGCCATTGACCACGTTGGCGCCAGCAAAGCGATAGCAATCATCGCCACCAGAAACGATTTCCGTCGCTGCGCCGAACAAGATCGGAACTTTGTAGATACGCTCATCGGATAATGCACTCGCGTTCCCTGATTGCGTGATTCATATGGACAAACCTAGCTCATATTTGGATTCACGTCAGCAGCGAAAGTGTGCCAATCTGACAGATTTGTAATCAACGGGCTTGCACTTTGCAAGCCGGCTGGCATGGCTTCCTAATCGACAACACTGCCTAAGATGCAGGACATCTCGCCAAGGTTCGTCCGCAAGCTGTGTCCAAGGCCGCGGATGGCCCAGCTCAGGCGGACGACGAGACGACTACATTATGGCCGAAATGCCTGCCGGACGGGCCTCTTCCGCCGTGTGCGCTATGTCCGCCGGGTGTGTGACGTATGCCACAGACTGAGTGTACATACCCCCGCAGAATCAAAAGCGGAGGGTATTGTGTTCGAGATCGTAGAAACGCGCCCGCTGGCGCGCGGTATCAAGCTATTTGTGATCAAGGCGCCCCGTATCGCCCGCAAGCAGCGGCCCGGGCAGTTTGTCATTGTGCGGCTGGATGAGTGTGGGGAACGCATTCCGCTGACCATCGCCGATGCTGACCCTAAGGCCGGCACGGTGACCATCGTAGTGCAAGCCATCGGCAAGACCACGATGCTGCTCAGCATGCTGGAGGCCGGCGACTTCATCCGCGACGTGGTCGGTCCATTGGGCAAGCCCTCTGAAATCGAGAAGTTTGGGACCACCGTCGTGGTGAGCGGCAGCGTGGGAACGGCGATGGCCTACCCCACTGCTCGGGAGCTGAAGCGGGCAGGGAACAAAGTCATCTCCATCGTGGGAGCGCGCAGCAAAGATTTGCTGGTGCTGGAAGACGAGGTCCGGGCGGTCAGCGACGAAACCTACGTCGTCACCGACGACGGCAGTTATGGCCAGAAAGGTCTGGTCACCGACAAGCTGAAGGAACTGGTGGATGCCGGAGGCGTGAATTATGTGCTGGCCATCGGTCCGGTGCCGATGATGCGTGCCGTGGCGAACCTAACCGGTCCGAAGCAGATCAAGACCATCGTCAGTTTGAATTCGATCATGGTGGACGGTACCGGGATGTGCGGAGGCTGCCGCGTGCTGGTAAACAACAGCAGCCAATTCGCCTGCGTGGATGGCCCCGATTTCGATGCTACCCAGGTCAATTTTGAGGTCCTGACGCAGCGCAACAATATGTATCGCGAGCAGGAGCGTGCCAGCATCGAGCGCTTGCAGGCCGATCCGGAGGCGGAGCTGAAGAATCTTCGCGAGAGCAATCGAGCGCACGCCTGCGCTTTGGAGCCGGTAGAGGTGAGCCATGACTGACAAGGTCCCCAGCAATAATCCGCTGCCCAACAAGGAACGCGCCAAGCTGCCGCGGCAGCGCGTGCCCGAGCAGGATCCCCAGGTGCGCGCTCACAATTTCTGCGAAGTCAACCTCGGCTTTCCTGCCGAGCAGGCGCGGCAGGAATCGCTGCGCTGTATTGAATGTCCCAAGCCTGGCTGCGTCGCGAAGTGCCCGGTGTCGGTGAACGTGCGGGCGGTGATCGATCTCATACTCGCCGGTGATTACCTGGGCGCGGCATCGAAGGTCCGCGAAGACAACGCGCTGCCCGCGATCACCGGGCGAGTGTGTCCGGTCGAAGACCAGTGCGAGGCTGGTTGTGTGTTGGGCAAGAAGGGCGAGCCGGTTGGAATTGCATATCTAGAGCGCTTCGTGGCTGACTGGGAGCGCGAGACGGGACAGTTCGGATCGCCCGTGTCCGCGCCCGCCACAGGCAAGAAGGTGGGCCTCATCGGCAGCGGCCCGGCGAGCCTGGCGTGCGCTGGCGACCTTATCCAGATGGGACATCAGGTGCACGTGTTTGAAGCTCTGCACGAACTCGGCGGCGTGCTGGTGTATGGCATTCCAGAGTTTCGGCTGCCGAAGGAGATCGTCCGCCACGAGATTGAGGTGCTGCGCCGCCGCGGCGTCGTCTTCGAAACCAACGTCGTGGTGGGCAAGACGGTCACGATTGATGAACTCATGCAAGAAGAGGGCTTCGACGCCATCTTTGTCGCGACCGGCGCTGGTCTGCCGAAGTTCTTGAAGGTTCCCGGTGAGCACTTCAACGGGGTCTATTCGGCGAACGAGTTTCTTACTCGTGTAAACCTGATGCGGGCTTATCTTTTCCCCCAGTACGATGAGCCACTCTACCCCTGCAAAGACCGCGACGTGATCGTGGTTGGCGGTGGAAACACTGCAATGGACGCGGTGCGCAGCGCATTGCGCCTGGGCGCGAAGAGTGCCAGCATCTACTATCGCCGCACCGAGAAGGAGATGCCAGCTCGTGTGGAAGAAGTGCATCACGCCAAGGACGAGGGTGTTCACTTCGAGATGCTGGTGAATCCGGTGGAATTCTTCGGCGACGAGAAGGGCAATCTCACCGCGGTCAAGTGCATCCGCCAGGAACTGGGCGAGCCGGATGATTCGGGACGCCGCAGCCCGGTACCGATCAAGGGCTCGGAGTTCGTTGTGCCGTGCCATGTGGCGATTATTGCCGCCGGCACTTCGGCGAATCCGTTGATCCAGTCAACCACTCCGGGACTGGCGGTGACCAAGCGCGGATACATTTCGGCGAGCGACGACACGCTCGCGACCTCGAAGCCGGGCGTGTTCGCGGGCGGCGACATCGTGACCGGCGGCGCAACCGTGATCCTCGCCATGGGAGCGGGACGCAAGGCTGCGAAGTCGATCGACAACTATTTGAAGGGCTTGGGACAGAGCAAGGAAGAGATTCAAGAAGCCGTTCAGATCTGACTCCTACGCTGGGTGCCCCGTTCTAGCCCTCTTTTGGCTAGGGCGGGGCAGTTCAACATCCACCCAGTCATCGTCCCGACCGAACGGCTTTCGCAAGTCCTGCCAGCAATTCCAAAGTTTCGTCCCATCCCATACACGCGTCGGTGATGCTCTGCCCATAAACTAGCGGTTCTCCTGGAATCAGCTTCTGCGCTCCCGCGACCAGATTGCTTTCCAACATGACGCCGATGATGTTTCGGTTTCCCTCGGCAATCTGCTCTGCGACATCGCGGCAAACCGCAGGCTGACGCGTGTGGTCTTTGTTGCTATTGGCGTGGCTGCAGTCAATCATGACGCGCGGTGGCAGTCCGCCTTCCTGTAACTGTCTGCACACATGCGCGACCGCATCGGCGGTGTAATTCACGGTCTTCCTTCCGCCACGCAGGATCACGTGGCAGTCCTGATTGCCGGTGGTCACGAAGATGGCCGATTGCCCATGCTTGGTGTGTCCCAGAAACGTGTGCGGGTGGGCAGCCGACAAAACCGCCTCGATGGCAATCTGCACGTCTCCCGATGTGGCGTTCTTGAATCCCACCGGGCAGGAAAGGCCCGAAACCAACTGCCGATGGACCTGGCTCTCGGTGGTACGGGCGCCAATGGCTCCCCAACTCACCAAGGCCGCCAAATATTGAGGCGTGATCATGTCGAGGAACTCCGTTCCGGCAGGCACTCCCATCTCCGCCAAGTCGAGCAGCAGACGCCTTGCCAGCCGCAGGCCGTCATTGATCTGGTAGGACTGGTCGAGGTGGGGATCGTTGATCAATCCCTTCCATCCGACCGTGGTGCGGGGCTTCTCGAAGTAAACGCGCATCACGATGCGCAGCTTGGTGGAGAACTCTGCAATGGCGTTCTTGAGCAGTGCCGCGTAATCCCGCGCAGCCTGGGGGTCGTGAATCGAACACGGCCCGCACACCACCAGCAGACGTCGGTCCCTGCCGCCGAGGATCTCGCAAATCTCATGGCGAGCCTCGTGGACGGTTGCCGAGGCGGCCTCGGTGGTGGGCATCTCCTCCTCCAGAAAGACCGGAGGAAGCACGACCTTGGTCCACTTTATGCGCAGGTCATCGATGGGATAGAACATGGTGGTCTATGTTGGCAGTGTAACCCGGATGCGAACTGAAACCGAAGATCAGGCCCACAACGCGGCCGAGCCACCTACCCATTCCAGGTTGCGATTGTGATCGACCCCCATCATCATGCCGCGTCCCATGCGCACCAGCGGCAGCACAGGCGTAAGCTCGCCGCCCTCGGGCCACACAAACATCATGCGGATTTCCATTTGCGTTGGACCGTGAGGCGTTTGAATCACCGGCTCGAACCGTACCCGCTCCTGGAGAATGTAGTTGTGCCGCTGATCTGTCGGGATTGCGTCGATGTCTGCCTGCGTTGGTGAAAACTTGATGCCGACTCCGGCAAAGGAATATAGCGGCTTGAGCAGGTAATTCTCGTTGTTCTTCGGCAGCTCGCCAAAATTGTCGAGGAACCACGTCTTCGGCACGCACTTATGTTTCAAGTGCGGGATGGAGAACTTGCTGATCCGAAAGTACCAGTTAGGATGTCCGGCCCACTCGACGTCTAGTTCTTTCCGCAGGTCGAAAGGCAGAGTCACACCTTTGCGTTCGAGTTCGTCCACAATGCAGCGGTTATAGATGCGCCGGACCTCAATCTCGCGCCCGTCCTTCGCATAGAGGAGCTTCTTGCCGCGCTTCTTCAGCGACAGAATGTCGACGATCGCGATGCCCAGTTCGCGCTGCGTCACCAGAAAGTCGGGCAGCGTCTTCTGGTGTTGCGGATCGATTTCCATCAGGATGACATTTTGCGGATCGTGGCCGGCCACGATGAGCTCGCGCATCAGCTTCCAATACGAATCAGGCTCGTAATCGCTGAGATAGACGCCAAGATTCGCGGGCAAATTGTAAGTCTCAATGTACTGATGGGCCGCTAATGGCTGGTATCCATACAGGGAAGGGAAGGCTTGTAGCTCAACTAATTTCGGCTCCAATTCTCCCGCCGCGTTGCGCACCACGCCGAAATCCACCTGCGCGAACATCGGCCGCGGCGATTCATTGGGCATGTCGTACTGCGGAGGAACGGAAGCATCAGACGCCCGGCGATACTCCGGATTGTCCACCAGTTGCAGAATCAGCTCACGTCCGTACTGCGCCATCTGGTCGAGCAAAGCCTTGGGCACAAAGCACGGCGTCTCCGAGACGCGGAAGCCAATGTGCGTGCCGGTGGCCTGATCCAAATGCTGGAGGAGTTGGCGGTACTTCTCGGGAGCGAAGTTGCGATTGAACTGCTCGCGCAGCGCTGGGACCATCTCAGGCCTCGATCAGGAAGCGGCCCTTCTCCATGATTTGCTGGCCGTCAACCCAGATATCGAAGTGCGTCCCCACCACGTCAATGTGGGTGCTGGAATACCACTCCGCGCCGGTGTGCGCGCCATAAGGGTTGCCGAAGGCAATGTGCAAGCCGGGAAATTTCTCGTCCTGCAGGATCTGCCCGATGACGTGCTTGAGTTCGAGGTTCGTTCCGATGGCGAACTCGCCGACCAGATGGCTATTTTCGTCGGTGTGGGTGTAGGACCAGAATTCCTCTTCCAGAATCTTGTTGTCGCTGAAGACCTCGGTGATGCGATTGTTGCGCATGTGGATGGTTAATGGCTGGCGCGCCAGGTCAGGATATTTCTCGCACAGGTAATCGCCAACCACGCCGTCCACAACGTAAGTGCCGTTCACTTCGCCGGGAGTGGTGAACACCTCGCCGCCGGGCAGGTTTCCCCACTTGTCAGGACTGATGATGCCACTGGTTTTAACCCAGCGGTAGTTGGGATTCAGCGTGGCCGACAAATCGCTGCCGGCGGGATTCGTGGCCTTGATTTCCTTTGCGTGACTGACGATCTCAATGACTTTCCTGCTAAGCGCATCCACGCGGCTGAAGTCGGCGCGCATGCCCTCCAGCATGATCTGCCGGTTGATGTTGACCATGTGCGCGTGCCGCATCTTACGCCGGTTCACGATGTCGGTCATCTGCATGCGCGATTTCAGCTCGTTGCGCTGCACGCGGACGGCGAAGATGCTGACCTGGCTGGTCTCCATGTCGGCAGCAATTTCCGGCGGCAGTTCGACGAGGGGGCGCGGCGCCAGGTCTTCCAGCACGAACCCCTTGAAGGGCGAGCCGACCTGCAGCAGTTCCTGGGCGATGCTGGCCGCGATCTCGCGGCAGGCGTTGTCGGTGATGAGCGTGACCTTCTCCGATGGCTGAATGCGCAGGCAGGTATGCACCGCGTTGTGCGCGCCGGGAGAAAGTTCAGCATCGAATGTAGTTTTGGTGAGGTCGGTGAGGAGTGGCTGAATCAAATCAATCCTTTCTTTGCCTGGAAGGGGCGCGGCTTCAGCCGCGCCGTAAATCGCCATCCATTTGCTCGGCTTTAGCCGCTGAGGGACTTCGCATTCGATTCTAAAGTTCGAATTCCCTCTGGGGCTAAAGCCCATTCTTTCCCATCGGCCCTGGCGACACGGCTGAAGCCGTGGCCCTTCAAAGGCAGCTAATTGCTACTTGTGCGCGGCGCTCTGATCGAAGACCCCGACTCGCGTTTCGGCCACGATGTAGTCCACCACCTTCTTCAGATCGCCGGTCTCTTCGAACACCTTCAACTGGCGGTCGGCGCCGGTGCCCATCTCGAGCATTTCGTGAATGTAATTGATCTCTTCCCGCGATCCCAGCTCATCCACCACTGGGTCAATCAGCTCAAGGTATTCCAGCATAAGGTCGCGGACGGGGACCTCTTCCTCTTTTCCGAAATCAATCAGTTTGCCCTGGATTCCGTACCGCGATGCGCGGAACTTGTTTTCCATGATGAGCGCCCGGCCATAAATGCGATAGCTTTTGTTCGATGCATGCAACTCGTACAGCATGGCCATGGTCGCCTGAATCAGCGCCGCGATGGCGAGCGTTTCGTCAAGTCGCATGGGGATATCGCACACCCGCACCTCGAGCGTGTCAAAGAACGGATGCGGGCGGATGTCCCACCAGATTTTCTTGCCGTTATCGATGCAATGGGTCTTGACCAGCAGGTCGAGGAAGGTCTCGTATTCCGCCCAGTTGGCAAAAACATCGGGAATGTTGGTCCGCGGGAAGCGCTCAAACACTTTGCAGCGGTACGATTTAAACCCGGTATTCATGCCCATCCAGAAGGGCGAGTTGGTGGACAGCGCCAGGATATGCGGCAGGAAATAGCGCATGGAATTCATGATGTGGATGGCGGTATTGCGGTCCTCGATGCCGATGTGGACGTGTAATCCGAAAACCAGATTGGCGCGCGCGATGAGCTGCATGTCCTCGACCACCTGCGCATAGCGCTCGTCAGGATAGATCTCCTGCATCTTCCAGTCGGAAAACGGATGGGTACCGGCCGCCGCCAGCAACATGCCCTGTTCGCTGGCGAGAGTGATCATTTGGCGGCGAAGCGACTGGATGTTCTCGCGAGCCTCTTTGATGTTCTTGCAAACCCGGGTGCCAACCTCGATCACCGACTGGTGCATCTCCGGCTTGACCGCCTCGTGCAGCGCCAGCTTGGCTTTGGGGAGGATCTCAGATGCGATGTGCGAGCGGAGATCGCGCGTCTCCGGATCGATCGTCTGATATTCCTCTTCAATGCCGATGCTGAGGCTTGGCCGCTCCACCTGCTTACCCTCTGCCCGCTCGCTTCGCCGTCGGTTTGCTTGCCGCCGGTTTCGCAGGCTTCTCCTTCGCCTTGGAATCCGCTTCCGCCGCGTAGCCGCTGAGGAACGCACTCCAGCGATATTCCGGAGCCAGGCCGGTGTGCTGCTTGGCTCTAGCAATCGCCAGTTCCGCCACGGCGTTCACAATCCAGTCGAAATTCTCCTGGCCCACCGAGTTTACATCAGCATCGGGAGCAGGATTCATGAAGTCGATGGCGTAAGGTATGCCGTCCTCACAGGCAAATTCAACTGTGTTGAGGTCATATCCCAGGGCCCGGCACAGAGTCAGGCAATCACGTTCCACGCGCTCCAGCAGCTTCGGATCGGCAGGGGACGGATTCTTTACATAACGCTCCTGGAACGGCGCCGATGGATCGTAGTGCATGATGTGCACCTTCTCCTGCCCGACCACATAGCAACGGAAATACTCCTTGAAATTCACCCCGCGCTGCAGCGTCATGCAGAGGTCGCGGCTCTGGTCGTAAGCGTTGAAGAACTCCTCCGGCGAGTTCACCTTGTACACGTCTTTCCAGCCGCCGCCGTCGAAGGGCTTTAGGAACGCAGGAAATCCGACGTAGCTGAAGATGCTGTCCCACGGCATGGGATATTGCAGGTTGCGCATGGAGCGCTCGGTGGTGCCCGGGGGATGCTGCTTGTGCGGCAGCAGGACGGTCTGCGGAATCGCAACCCCCAGCTTGGTTCCCAGCGCGAAGTTGAAGAACTTGTCGTCGGCGCTCCACCAGAATGGATTGTTGATAACGATCGCGCCGGAGAGGGCTGCATTCTTCAGATAGCCGCGATAGAAGGGAATATCGTGCGAAATGCGGTCCACGATAACGTGGTAAGGAGATGGCTCCGCCATTCGGACTTCGCCGACGGTGGCGAGTTCCGCCTGGATGTCAGGCTCATTCATCGCATTGATCTTGTCGACCAATGCGGGCGGAAAAGTGGTCTCCATGCCAAAAATGACTCCGACTTTCTTCACGGCTGCTCCTTCGAGAGCGATACGAATCGCCTTTTGCTCCGCTCGCAGATGTATGTGGGAAATCCCAGGAAAACAGCGCCGGGGCGCGCTATAACTCTTCGATTATTGTAGGCGAAAGTGGCAGGAATTTGTAGGGGAAAGTCCGTTTCTGGTGGCCGACTTAGAGAGGCTGCTGAAAAAGTCGGAAGACCAGATTCCTCGCGGGCTGAACCCCGCTCGTACTGACAATAATAAAGGACTTTCAGCGGCGCACCTGAAGGTGCGCCCCTTCAAAGCTATTCAGCTTGGGATCTTTGTAACTTGTAAGCGCAGCCTAAGCGCCGACCAGTTTTTCCAGCACGGCTTTATTGCGCACGGTGAGTGTGGACCCCTTCAGCACCGCGATCTGGCGCTTGCGGAAGTCCGCCAGCACGCGAGTAACGGTCTCTCGCGAGGTGCCGATAATCTGCGCAATCTCTTCGTGGGTGAGCGCCAGTTTCACCCGCGGCTCGACTTGCTCGGGACTGGCGGAGGTCCACTCCAGCAGCAGGCGCGCCAGTCGCTCGGGCGCGGAATGCGACAGGCCCAGACTGCGAATCTGCTGATAGGCGCTTTGGCAGTCCTTGCTGAGGTGTTGCGCTGCTTTCAGGCAGGCATCTCCGTGCCTCTGCAAGAAGTTCAGAAAGTCGTCGCGCTTGACGAAATTCAATTGGCAGGGCTGGCCGGTTTCAGCGGTAATTTCATAAGGCGTTCCCGAGACCGTGGCGTGCATGCCCAGGACTTCACCCGGCTGGGCGATTTTCAGAATCAGCGTCTTGCCTTCGGCGGAGGTGGTGGAGAGCTTCACCCGGCCTTTGCACAGCATGTAGATTCCGCGCGGCGCCTGGCCTTCGACGAACAGTACGGCTCCCGCCGGATAGGAAGCGGTATATTTCATCTTGTCGAACGCTTCCAGCGCTGTCTTGGGAAGAGAACAGAAGAAGCTGTCGTTGCGCAACTTGCAGATGAGGCAATTCTCTACCAGCTCAAAGCCGTAAGGTGAACCCACGCATTCCTCCGGGTAATACCTCGTATGGTATCACCTTAGGCAACCCCAAGGTACAAGTACGTCCCGGACGGGCAACCTCCGCCCTGGGACGGGGTCAACCGGGCACCGGGTGACATACATCACAAGCACCCGTATCCGGAGTCACAGACCGCTGGCCCTCCCGCGAAGGAAAATTTCGCCCACAACGGCTCAAACAGGCGGGAGGCGAAGGTCTTATAACTTCACCCTGTCGGGTCCGAGCGGCGAACCCACGTTCCCGGTCGGAAGATCGGAATTCTAGTTCCGGTCTGCAACGTCGCACCGTAAGGGTGAGGATCTTGACCACTCTCCTCTACCCCAAGTCGCCTCCCGCCGACGGTTTTGTGACTCGGCCTGATCCGGCCCAGACCAGGCAGCAGTGGTTAAGCAGCACACAGGTTCTTAGGAGGTCGTGTTCGTGGTGGCCAATGAACCCCGGGACAGCCGTTGCATACCCACAGCGTTCCGTCCTAAGTCGTTCGACGCAGCAATGATTGCTCTCAGGAAACCAAAATAGTAAATTTCTTGCTCGGTAGGAAGGGAGAAATTGAAATGGCTTTAGCAACAGTAGGCGTTGACTCGGTTGAGATTGGTAGCACCGGGTTAAACCGTTGGTGGCGGGTCGTGGGCGGATTGATGATGAACATCGCCCTGGGTACGCTCTATGCGTGGAGCGTCTTCGTGGCACCGCTGGAGAAGGAGTTTGGATGGAAGCGCGCCCAAACCTCCAATGTATTTACCATCGCGGTGGTGGTGTTCGCCCTCACCTTCATTGTCGCCGGCCGGCTGCAGGACAAGTTCGGCCCCTTCTGGGTATCTCTCACCGGCGGAGTGCTGGTGAGCCTGGGCTTTTTCTTGTGTGCGTTCACCCACAGCCTGATGTACCTGTACATCTGCTTCGGCGTGATCGGCGGATTGGGCAACGGCTTCGGCTACGCCACCCCCATTCCGGTGATGGCCAAGTGGTTTCCCGACAAGCGCGGGTTGGCCGTGGGACTGGCGGTCGCCGGATATGGAGCCGGGTCGGCGCTGTTCGGGCCTCTGGCCAATTTGTACCTCATTCCTCTTTATGGCGTGCACAACACGTTTAAGATCCTGGGCCTAATTTTCCTGGTCATGACCGTGATTGGTGCCTTCCTGCTGAAGAACCCTCCTGCTGGCTACAAACCCGCGGGATGGACCCCTGCGCCGCCCTCAGCTAAGACAAGTGCGACCACGCAGGAATTTACCCCGAGCGAGGTGTTGCGGACGCCGGCCTTTTATTTCATGTGGATTGCCTATGCGTTGGGAACATCTGCCGGTTTGATGGTGATCAGCCAGTTGGTGCCCTTCGCCAAGAGCGTACACATTTCCAGCGCGGCGCTGGCGACCATGGGACTGGTTGTAGGCGCGGCCGGCAACGCCTCCGGACGAATTCTGTCAGGATGGATGTCGGATGCGCTAGGCCGGTTGAACGTCTTGCGCCTGATGATCGCCATCTCGATGATTTCCATGCCTTTGCTCTACCTGGCGGGCGGCAACGTGAGTCTCCTGTACGTGATGGTGTTTATCGTGTACTGGTGCTACGGCACACAATTGTCGGTGAACGGCTCCGCCACTGCCGACTTCTGGGGCACCAAGAACGCTGGTATCAACTACGGAATGCTGTTCACGTCCTGGGGCGTGGCCGGAATTATCGGACCTAGAATCGGCGGCGTCCTGTTCGACAAATATCACAACTATCAGATGGCGTTCTACACGGCTGCAGTTCTGGCAGCGGTGGCGTTAGTTGCTGAGCTGTTGGCTCGCCGTCCCAAGCATGCATGAAGTAATTGGCCTGGCCGGACTGCTGTAACGCCGGCCGGCCAAATTTGTGATTGGAAGGTTAAGGTTAACTGTCCGAGTTCCGATGCGGAAATTGGGGCGCCCTGGGCGCCCCGTTGTTTTGTGATGAATAGGCGAAGTAGCGGATCGCGCCATCTTCACCCGGCCCTCACGCTCCCGTTGGCGGTGCTTCGGGTTCCGATAGTGGCGGCAAATCCGGCTCAGGGACCCCAGGAGTTTCGATTGCTGCGATCACCGCTTCCGGCTGCGGCATCGTGTAGCGAACCGGCGGGAACCGCCTCGGCATGCCGCTGGTACCATGCGGTGGCGCTTGCCAGTTGCCAGAGCCGGACAGCCAACTGCGCCAGAAGGATGAATTCCAGAAGGATAAACGTCGCCGGAATCGCGGTGGGGGAAAGCTTGGCCCAAATCAGAAAGCCGATGAGGAGCGCGATCGCCGCGACCAGACTGATGCGAAGGTACATCCAAAACAGCGTACCGACGTTGCGCCAGATCAGGGCGCAGGACTCCCAAAGATTGCGCCACATGCTGCGTTGGTCCTGCGCTACGGCTCGAACTTTGGCAAGATCGAACCACAACCGTACTAGGAGCGCGAGCAGTGCGAGAAGGATCGTGCCTGCAAACTGGATGCAAAAGCCGACCTGATCGGCAGCTGCCCTGTCGCCCACGTATTCCGCGAACCTGTTCACCAGCGGATACAACGACCACAGAAAGACAAAGGGCACCAGCGAGAAGAGCATCAGCCGCACGAAGCGCCAGAAGAACGCGCCCGAAGCGGCAAAGAAGTCGCCGGTGTTGAGTCGGCGGTCCTGGCGAAAGGCCTCAAGTATGCCTCCGCTGACGAACAGCATGAACACGGCAAACAGGAATGCGCAAGCGAAGGCAGCAGATCCTGAGTGAAGAAAGTTTGCGCCGGGCAGCCTTAACAGCTCGTAAAACATGCCTAGATCGAAGCCCTTGACCAGTTGATTTCCCGCAAGGCTATACCCCAGAGCAGCATTCAGCGTTCTAGCCGCGCCCAGCGTGCCCAGCGCGCCGAGCACGACATTTACCGCGAACACCCACCACAAGATTTCCTGGCGCCGCCATAACAGACTGGCGCCGGCAGACAGCAGTCCTTTACGTTGGCCGGCAATGTCGCCCGATTTCATACCAACCAACTCAGCATCTGCGCGAAGAATTGCGTGAGGAACATCCAGTAGGCTGCGATTTTTTCCGTTGCGCCCTTTTGCCGGTCGGAGGTGCGACTGTTGTTGAGATAGTCGCTATCCATGGTGACTTTGTGGTCGGGATCGATCTCCACTGACACGACTTTCGCTTTCTTGTGGTAGATGTAGCGGACCCAACGGTCCTTGCCATCCCAACGCTCGCGAATGCTCTCGCCGTTGTCGAACTTCACCTCCGCCTCAACCGGAAAGATAAACTCTCCTTTGCGATGCAGGATGACTTGCGTCTCGTAAGTGGTCGCGCCTTTCTTTTCGGTCGCGTCCTGCTGGTACCAATCCGCCGAATCGGATGTCGCCCGCAGCACCTCGTAATCCATGACTTGCGTACCGTAAGCCGCCTGGTCCCAATACCAGTTCAGGTCCTGGCCGGTAACTTCGTTGACCGTGCGCATGAAATCCTGCTGCGTCGGATGGGTAAAGCGGTACTTCAGGAAGTAGATGTGTAGGGCGTTACGGAGTGCCTGCTCGCCGACGATGGTTTCCAAAGTGGAAAGCATGGTTGCCGTCTTGCCGTAGCTGACGGCGCTGTAAGAACCCATGCTCATGTCGGTATAGCTGGCGCGCGCCAGCGGGTCGAAGTCCGGATCTCCCAGGTAAGAAGACCGGAGTTCTTCGCCGTCGCCCTCCTGAATTCCCAAGAGGTTCAGCGAGCTGGTGTTGCGACCGAACAGGCTGTCCAGCACCTTCACTTCGGTGTAACTGTTAATGCCCTCATCGAGCCAGGCATTCTCAAACTCGTTAGTAGCCACCATCCCGTACCAGTATTGATGGCCGAATTCGTGCTCGGTCACGAGTTCAGGTTCGCTAAGATCTCCCTTGGGCGCATACCAACTGGTGTCACCCGTGATAAACGTCGGGTACTCCATACCTCCGGCTTCGCCAGCTCCGTGCGGCGGATCAACGACGGTGAGTTGAGCATAAGGATATGGCCCGTACCATTGGTCGAATTTCTCCATCGTGCCCCGGATGACATCAAGATAGCGCTGCCACGAACTCTTGTGGCTGTCATAAGTGAGCAGCCGGATTTTCACCGGTCCCACGCTACCGTCGAAATGATCTTCCACCACTTTAAAGTTGGGATCGGCAGTCCAGGCGAAGTCGTGGACGTCTTCGGCGTGAAAGCTCACGGTCTTGGTACCGTTGCCGTTATCGGTGTCGCCCGTCTGCACGCCGGTGGCGCCAACGACGTAGTTCTTGGGCAGCGTGATCTTCACGTCATAGGTGCCGAAATCGGCAAAGAACTCGGTCATGGCGTGAAATTGGTGGCAGTTCCATTGGTCATGCCACCACACCCCGACTTTAGGAAACCATTGTCCGGCGAGCAGGAAGGTGCGCTTGTAGCCGGTGCGCGCGATCACTTCAGGAAAGGTCGCCTTGAATTTGATTTTGAACTGCACATCCTGGCCGGCTGCAACCGGCCGCGGCAATCGCACTTCAAATACCGTCTTGTCGTCCACATTGCCGTCGTCCGGAGAGATGAACTTCATCTGCCTGGTGAGATCGCCCATGCCAGCGACCTCGAATGAGGTGATCTCATTGGAACCGTTGTCCTTCGGGTCCCATTCGTCCAGGCTGCTGGTGCGGAAGTATCCGTCGCGGTGCGCCTCACGCACCCAGGTGGATTTCGGCTGGAACGCATTGAGATAGAGGTGAAAGGGAAAATGGTCGAGCGGCTGGCCTGTCAGGTTGCGATAGGTCAGCGTCTCGGTGGCATCAACGGTGTGCTTCGCAGGATCGTACTTCGCATCGATCTGGTAGGCCACGACCCGCTGCGAAAGCGGCCCCGAAACTTTCGGAGCAAAAGGGCTTTGCGCAATTGCCGAAGCGTAGCAAAGCACTCCGACCGCAAACACAGACAGCGCTCGGTGACCTTGCATCGCTGATCTCCCCGACATTCCGTGCTGTGGTTACTTATTCACCGGGGCGGTAGGAATGGGATCGATCAATCCCATGGCGACTTCCACCAGTTCCGGATCAACCGGCCGCGTTTTGTGGATGGCATCCACCAGCGGAATGGTGACAATGTCAGTTCCGCGGAGCGCGACCATCACCCCGAATTCGGCTTTATGGACTTGGTCGATGGCGCCAATTCCGTAACGCGACGCCAGCACGCGATCGAAAGCGCTGGGTGTCCCTCCGCGCTGGATATGGCCAAGCACGACGTTGCGGGTCTCAAGCCCGGTGCGATGCTCGATTTCGTTTGCCAGGATCTGGCCGATGCCGCCCAGACGCACGTGACCAAACTCGTCTTTGCCCATATCGGTGACCACCGGGGCGTTGCCATCTTTGGTGAACTTCGCTCCTTCCGCCACCACGATGATGCTGAAGTAGCGGCCGCGCGCATGGCGCATTCTGATGCGCTCGGCAACTTCTTCGATGTCGAAGGGACGCTCGGGAATAAGAATGACATCCGCCCCGCCGGCGATGCCGCTGTACATGGCGATCCAACCCGAGTCGCGGCCCATCACTTCTACCACCATCACGCGCTGATGCGCTTCGGCGGTGGTATGCACGCGGTCAATGGCTTCGGTCGCGGTGTTCACCGCGGTGTCGAAACCAAAGCAGAAGTCGGTCCCCATCAGATCGTTGTCGATGGTCTTGGGAACCCCGACCACTTTCAGGCCCAGCTCGTACATGCGTTGGGCCACGCTCATGGTGTCGTCTCCGCCAATGGCGATCAGGGCTTCGACACGGTTGGCCCGCAGGACTTCCATGCAACGGTGCAGCCCGCCTTCGCGCTTGGCCGGGTTGGTCCGCGAGGTGCGCAGGATGGTGCCTCCCCGCGGCAGAATGCCCGCGATCGCATCCATGTCCACCTCCATGGTCTTGTTCTCGTAAACCCCACGCCACCCTTCCATGAAGCCAACAAACTGATCGTCATAGTGCATGATGCCTTTGCGCACCACAGCTCGTATGACCGCGTTCAGTCCAGGGCAGTCGCCCCCGCCGGTCAAAATCCCAATTCTCATGTTCGGCAGAATGCCTCCACAGAGATAGTAAAGCCATCGCGACATTTCTGCATTCGGGAGTACACTGTCGCGGGTGGGCCGAGCCATCCTGGACCACTCAGCGAGAGGCTGTTTTACAATGTCGGAACCGCGGACATTCCGCTCCTATGAGGAGTTTTTCAATTTTTACCTGGAACAGCACAGCGCGCCAGGAAATCGCTGGATGCACGCCATCGGCACCACTCTGGGTCTGATCGTTGCGATCGTCGCCTTTGCTACGCATCATCCTTGGTATGCGCTGCTGTGGATTCCGCTCGGCTACGGCTTTGCGTGGACCGGCCATTTCCTGTTGGAAAAGAACACGCCCGCCACCTTCGGCCATCCGTTGTGGTCGTTCATCAGCGATTTCCGAATGCTGTGCTTGATGGTGACAGGCCGGCTGGGTGCGCGCATGAAGGTGGGATCGACCGCGCCACGGCATTCGTGAGCACCGAATCCGCTGTGTCTCCTGCTACACTCGCCACAGGCTGGAAAGCTCATGCGCATCCTGGGAATCGATTGCGGCGGCGAATACACCGGCTACGGAGTGGTCGAGCAGGACGGCGAGGGCTCGCTGCATCACCTGTGCAGCGGGGCCATCCGGCTGTTGCCGCGTGAACCGCTGGAGCTTCGGCTCAAGAAGATTTGCGAGAAACTTAGCGAAATCATCGCCACCTATGCGCCCGAGCAGGTGGCCATTGAAGACGTCTTCTACGCAGTGAATGTTAAGTCGGCACTCAAGCTTGGCCATGTGCGCGGAGTGGCCATGCTGGCCGCGGCACAAGCTGGTTTACAGGTGGTTGCCTACTCTCCCTTGTCGATCAAGTCGGCCGTGGTGGGATACGGCAAGGCGGAGAAGTGCCAAGTGCAGATGATGGTCGCCCGCCTGCTCGATTTGCCCGCGCCTCCCGAGCCGCCGGACGTGGCCGACGCCCTGGCCATCGCCATTTGCCACTTGCACACCGCAGGCACGCTGCGACGGCAGCACGCAACCACCGGGTGAATCCGCGGTCTGCGCGCGTCCGGCAAAATCAGATAAAGGGTAAAACTCAACTTGAAACGCCGAAAACGGTCCTTGGCAGATCCGCCAGAGCGTGCATGGAATCGGATAATGACTATCGCTGCGATTCTTTTGAAGCTACGCACGGATCTTGTTGCCTTT
>JBEKNL010000049.1:0-29519 GCA_049522855.1 Candidatus Korobacteraceae bacterium | reverse complement strand
CGGAATTGGCTCTACAGAAGTCGAATCTCAACGTCCGGCGTGAAATCCTTGGCGAGCCCACGAACCCGAGTACGCCGCTGGCCGTGCCCAAAATCAGCTGCTTGCACCACAGGCTGCTAGGCATTGCCAAGAGCCGAGCCGCCCTAGCAGCCACGCAAGCCTACGAAGACAAACCGTCTAAACCAGATTGCGAGTTGGTGTGTCCCGAGCTAGAGCGGTTCCGCAATAGATGTGTCCGGTTTGCACGGGTAGTGCGGGCCTTCAGCCGGGCCCCAAGCCGCGCCGTCCTTTGCGCGGCTTGGGTGTTCAGGCCCGCGTATAGGGCAAGAAGAAAAATCGCTTAAGCCGCTGAGGTCTTCGACCTCAGCGGCTTAAGCGAGGCATTTGGGCCGCGGGAAACGCGGCGCTACCACCCCAGCACACGCAAAAGCAGCGTGTGCCGGGGACCCCGGGCTAAAGCGCCGCACTACCCGCGCGGGCGGATACAGTAATCCCGGAACCGAGCTAAGCCGTCTTGGCCTTCCTCTCCAACCATCTTTTCTTCATCATTTCGGAGAGACGCTTGCGGGAGGCGGCGCTCATCGGCTTGCGCTTTGGAGCGGCCTTCTTCTTGCGTTCGGCCCAGCGCTTTTTCATCATCTCGGAGAGCCGCCGGCGTCCGGCAGCAGTAATGCCGCCAGTCTTGCGGGGGGCTGCTGCTTTCGCTGGCTTCGCTCCGGGAGGACGGCCACGACGGCTGGCAGGCTTGGAACTAAGACCTTCCAGCGCAGCAATGGCTTGGTCGAGGTGATTACGTTGGCGGCTGAGGTCAGTGAGGATTTGTTGAATGTCCATGCGCATCCTTTCAAGGAGAAATGGGATTATACGCTTCGGGGCCAACTCTGCCGATCCATTTGACCGGAAGCCGCGCTGGTAATGCCCGCTCGATAACTACCCTCGCCGGACTTAGTATAACTTGTGGCGGCTTTGTCGAACCCGGTCCTGCCGCCTTATGTCATCGGTGAGTTGCAGGTCCTGCAATTGGTCTGCCTGCAACTTCCCGATTTACAATGTGTTTACTGCCCAAGTGGTTTACATTCTCAGGAAGACCGTCGGCGCTGTTTCGCCGCGCGAATGTAGCTTTTGATTTCCAGGAGGATGACACGGATACGAACGCCTGGGGGCGTGCTCAATCGCCTGATCGTTCCAGCTCGCCCCAAGGCGGTTGCATTTTGGCTTGACCTCTATGCGCCCACGGCACTTCCGGATCAGCATTCTGGCCGCGACCATCCTGTTGCTGCTGCTTGTACCCGCCGTTGAGGCGCAAACCCCAACGCTGATCACGCTCGATCAGGCGATTGACTTGGCGCTGGCGCACAACCACTCGCTCAAAGCCACGCGTACCTTGATTCTTCAGAACCAGGCCCAGGAAATCACCGCCAACCTTCGTCCCAATCCCACGCTTCTTTTTGATTCCCAGTTCGTTCCCATTTTTAGTCCCAATGATTTCAGCGCCGACAATCTTGACCAGACCCAGCAGTTCGATATTGGCATCGGATATCTGTTTGAGCGCGGCCACAAACGGCAGCGCCGCTTGCAAGCGGCCCAGAACCAGACCGCCGTTACTCGGGCTCAGACTACGGATGCGGAGCGGACTCTGACATTTAACGTGGCGCAGCAGTTCATCGCGGTCTTGTTGGCGGAATCGACCCTGCAGTTTGCCCTGCAAGACTTGAAGAGCTTTCAGCAGACGGTTGACATTGCCCAAGTCCAGTATCAATCGGGCTACATCAGCGAAGGCGACTACCTCAAGATCAAGCTGCAACTGTTGCAGTTTCAGACGGACGTCTCATCCGCTCGCCTGGCCCGAGTGCAGGCGCTGGTGGCCTTGCGGGAATTGCTTGGCTATGACGCCGTTCCCGCCAATTATGATGTGGTCGGCGATTTGTCGTATGTGTCCGTTAAGGCGAAGCTGGAGGACTTGCAGACGAGGGCGTTACAGGACCGCCCGGATTATCGGGCTGCCGAATTGGGGGTAACCGCTGCGCAAAGCCAGATTTTGCTGGCGAAAGCCAATGGCAAACAAGATGTGAATGGCACCGCCGACTATAGCCACGTTGCGGGCGAAAATAGCGCTTCCTTCTTCGTAAATTTCGCCGTGCCCATCTTCAACCGGAATCAGGGCGAGATCGCGCGCACTCGCTATGCGCTTACCCAAGCCCAGGAGTTGCAGGCATCGAGTAGCGACCTTGTGCTGTCGGATGTTAGCGATGCCTATGAAGCGCTGCTCAGCAACGAAGAAGTGGTACAACTTTATGCTTCGGGATACTTGAAGGAGGCACAGGACTCGCGTGACATCAGTGAGTATGCTTACAAGCGGGGCGCCGCCAGCCTGCTGGACTTCCTCGATGCAGAACGCAGTTACCGGGCCACTCAGTTGGCGTATCGCCAGGCACTGTCTTCCTACATGACCGCGCTCGAGCAGTTGAAGGAAGCTGTGGGAACGAGGAACCTTCCGTGAAGACATGCAAAGATCGCTGGCAGGCCGTGGCGGCGTTGACCGCTGCCTCGGCGATCCTGCTGGGATGTATCGGGTGTCATGGCGCCGGACCTGATGCAGGCGGACAGAATCACTCCGCGAACCATTCCAACACCGCCGAATTGTTCACCATTCCGCAGGACCAGATGTCGCATGTTCAGGTGTTGACGGTCGAACCGACCACCTTGCAGCGGACCTTGCGGCTAACCGGCTCCGTTGCTTACAACAGCTTCCATACGACCCCGGTGATTACGCAGGTCAGCGGGCCGGTCAGCCGGGTCGTTGTCGTTCCCGGGCAGAGGGTAACGCCGGCCGAGCCCATGTTGTACGTGGCGAGTCCCGACTTTTCCCAACTCCGCACCAATTATCTGAAGGCAAAAGCTGCGTACGTTCTGGCGCAGCAGGCCTCCGCGCGAGCGCGAGACTTGTACCAGCACCATGCTATCGCCGAGCAGAATCTGGAGCAGGCGGAATCGGCCGAGGTCCAGGCTGGCGGAGATTTGGCTGCCGCCGAGGCGGCACTCAAGGTGCTCGGAATTACCAATCCGGATGCCCTGGTGAAATCTCCGCCCACTTTCGAGGTCCCGGTCAGGGCGCCCATCGCCGGCCAGGTGGTCGAACAGAACGTGGCGGCCGGTCAGTTGGTCCAGACCGGAGCCACACAGTGCTTCCTGGTTTCCGATACCAGCAATGTGTGGGTGCTGGTGAATGTTTATCAAAAGGATTTGCCCAATGTGCGGGTGGGAGACCCGGTCACGATCCAGACGGAATCGTATCCCGACGTATTTCACGGGCGCATTTCCTACGTGGCGGCTTCGCTGGATCCGAACACCCGCACGTTGCAGGCGCGCATCGAGACCAGCAACCCGGGAGAGAAGTTGAAGAAGGACATGTATGTGGTGGCCACGGTGGATGCAGGCGCCATCCAAAATGCGATTGCACTGCCGGATTCCGCCGTTCTGCGCGACAGCGAGAACATGCCCTTCGTTTATGTCGAGTCTTCTCCGCAGCAGTTCGGACGGCGCACGGTAACTGTTGGCGACAGCCTGAATGGACAGACTCAAGTGACTAGCGGGTTAAAACCCGGTGATCGCGTCGTCGGCAATGGCAGCCTTTTCCTGCAGTTTGCGAACTCGCTGCAGCGCTAGCAGGCTGGCGAAAACGCCGGAGAAGCAGGTCCCTCGCGGGCTGAAGCCCGCTCGGGATGACAAAAATAAAGTGCTTAGCGGCACGGCTGAAGCCGTGCCCTTTCAAATCACAGGTGCGCGGAGTTTTTCCGCAGCCTGTGAAAGGCAAGCTTCACCCATCGGTGAAACCGCGTTAGGGCGGCATGGGCGTGAATCGAGGATGAAGCGCGAGAGGGGGACGGCGGCGTCCACATCTGAATGATCCATCGCATCGTACAAGCATCGCTGCGGCAACGGTTCCTGGTGTTGATGCTGACCGGCTTCATCATGGTCGCGGGCATCATCTCGTTCCAGCGCATGCCGGTGGATGCCTACCCTGACCTTTCCCCGCCGCAAGTTGAACTCATCACGCAATGGCCCGGCCACGCCGCAGAAGAAGTGGAACGCCTCGTCACCCTGCCGCTGGAACTGCAGATGAACGGCGTGCCGCACATGGTGGTGATGCGCTCCATCTCGCTGTACGGGCTTTCGGACGTCATCCTGACATTTGAAGACAGTACGGACGATTACTTCGCGCGGCAAATCGTCTTTCAGCGCATCGCCGATGCCAGCCTGCCTTCGGGAGTGACACCCAGCATGGCCCCGCTGTTTAGCCCCAGTGGCCTGGTCTATCGCTATGTGCTTGAAAGTCCCGACCGTAGTCCGCAGGAGCTGAAGGTCATCGAAGATTGGGTGGTTGAGCGGGCCTATCGTTCTGTCCGCGGTGTTGCCGATGACTCCGGATTTGGCGGCACAACGATGCAGTATCAGGTGCTGCTGGATCCCGCCCGGCTCTACGGATATCACTTGACCGTGCCGCAAGTCATGACCGCCCTCACCGCGAATAACTCCAACGCAGGCGGCGGATTTTACTCGCAGGGTGGCCAGTTCTATTACGTGCGCGGCATCGGCTTGGTCCGCAACACCGACGACATTGGCAACATCGTCCTCGGCAGCAACAACGGCGCGCCTATTCGCGTAAAGGATGTTGGCGATGTCGTGATCGGACATGCGCCCCGGTTGGGCGAATTCGGTTACCAGCAAAATGACGATGCGGTGGAAGGCGTCATTCTCATGCTGCGCGGCGAGCAGACGCAAAACGTTCTCAAGCGCGTAGAAGCCCAAACCGAGAAACTCAACCAGCAAATCCTCCCGCCCGACGTTAAGATCCATCCCTTTTACGATCGCAGCGACCTGGTGAAGCTGACCACCGATACCGTGGAAGACAACCTGCTCCGCGGCATGGTCCTGGTGCTGATCGTGCTGATTTTCTTCCTGATCAATTTACGTGCGGCCATCATCGTAGCGCTCACCATCCCGCTGTCCTTGCTGTTTGCCTTCATCGTGCTGCATGCCCATGATGGCGCCGCCAACCTGCTGTCGATTGGCGCCATCGATTTCGGCATCATCATTGATGGCACGGTGGTGATGGTGGAAAACATCTACCGTGAGCTCGCGCTCAGACAAGGACAGAACTATAAGCTGAATGAAGTCATTCTCGCCGCGGCAAAAGACGTAGACCGGCCAATCTTCTATTCGGTTGCCGTCATCCTGGCAGGCTATCTTCCCATCTACGCGCTGCGCGGACCTTCGGGAAAGCTATTTCATCCCATGGCCGAGACCATGTCGTTCGCGTTGGTAGGCGCGCTAATCCTCACACTCACACTAGTCCCGGTCCTTTCCTCTTACTGGTTCAAGAGCGGCGTTCGGGAGCATCGTAACCGCGCCTACGAGTGGATGAAGGACCAGTACGCGAAGCAATTGGACTGGGCACTGGCGCGTCCCAAACTGATCATGGCCCTGGCGACTTTGATTTTCGGCTTGACGCTTATTCTGATTCCCTTTATCGGTGGAGAATTTATGCCCCACCTGGACGAGGGCGCGCTTTGGGTGCGGGCCACCCTGCCCTACACCATCTCGTTCGAAGAGGCCAGCAGTATTGCTCCCCAGATACGCAAGATCCTGATGTCATATCCGCAAGTCACGGTGGTGGGCTCCGAGTTGGGACGGCCCGACGATGGCACCGACCCGACCGGCTTCTTTAATTGCGAATTCTACGTTGGACTAAAACCCTACAAGGACAAAGCCTGGAGCGGCGACCTCAATACCAAGGACAAGCTGATTGAATCTATCAACAAGAAACTGACTGCGTTTCCCGGAATCATCTTCAACTACACTCAACCGGCGGAAGACGCCGTCGATGAGGCCCTGACCGGACTAAAAAGTTCCCTGGCGGTCAAAATCTACGGCGACGACTTGACCGTCCTCCAGGATAAAGCGATCCAGATCAAGAACACGCTCTCCAAGACCCCGGGGGTTACCGACTTGACCGTGGTCCGCGAACTGGGACAACCCAGCCTGTTGATCGATGTGGACCGCGACAAAATTGCGCGTTATGGAATCAATGTCGCCGATGTGGAGGCGGTAATTTCGGCGGCCGTCGGGGGACAAGCCGTGACCCAGGTCATCCAGGGCGAAAAAGTGTTCGACATGGTGGTGCGCATGCAGCCCCAATTCCGCAGCAGCGCGCATGAGATCGGCGGGTTGCTGGTCGGCACGCCCGACGGCAAGCAGATCCCGGTCAGCCAGCTCGCCGACATCCGCCAGGGAAACGGCGCGTCCTTCATTTACCGCGAGAACAATTCCCGCTACATCGGAGTGCAGTACAGCATTGAAGGACGCGACCTGGAGAGTGCCGTGAGAGATGGCCAAAAGGCCGTCAGTCAAGCGGTCTCTCTGCCCCAAGGCTACTGGCTGTCCTGGGGCGGCGAGTATAGCCAATTTCTGGATGCCAAAGCGCAGATGTATTTAATCGGCCCGCTCGCGGTCGTCCTCATTTTCATGATCTTGTTCGCCTTGTACGGAAACTTCAAATTCCCCGTCACCATCGCGTTGGGCGTGATTATGACCGAACCGGTGGGCGCGCTGGTGGCACTGAAACTCACGCACACTCCGTTCAGTGTTTCGTCAGTCCTGGGGCTGGTGGCGTTACTGGGCGTGTCGGTCGAGACCGCGGTCATTCTGGTGTCTTACATCAACAAGCTTCGCCAGGAAGGCATGGACATCCCCACCGCAACCCGGGAGGCCTCGCTGCTGCGACTTCGTCCCATCATGATGACGGCGCTGGTTGCATGTCTCGGCCTGCTTCCCGCGGCCTTGTCCACCGGCATTGGCTCAGCCACCCAGAAGCCTTTCGCCATCGTCATCGTGGCCGGTCTTATCTCGCGGCTGTTTATCGGCTTCTTCGTCAATCCCGTGCTGTACCAGATGGTTGCGCGCGAAGGCGACGTGCTTCAGGTGTAGAGCTTCAGCTCCGTCCGTGCCAACCCGGCGACATGCTTAGCGCCTCGTTCAGCAGCGACTCAGCGGCCAGCTTTCCAGGTGCGGTACAAGGCGTCTTTCAGCCCGACTTTCGGCGCCCATCCGGTTTCTTGGCGGATTCGATGCGTGTCATACCAGCGGTCCTGCAAGGCCCGGTTTAACTGATGCTTTGAGAATCGCACACTGCCTCCCAGCGGCAGCATCCGGACCGCAATTTCGGCGAAAGGCCCCGCCAGCCGGACCGGCCAGCCGGGGGAAAAATGCGTCACTGTTTTGTCCACCGCCGTTTTCGCCTCGTGGTACTTCGCCAGGGTGAGTTCATCGTCATCGACAATATTGAATTGCCGAAGCTGCCCTCCACCGGAATGTGCAGCCACTTGCAACGCATCCACCAAATTTTCCACGTAATTCAACGGAATGCGATGCTTAGGATTGCCGAATACGAAGTTGGTCTTCCCCAGCGTGAATCCCAGCAGGCCCACCGGAAGTTGCTTGCCCGGACCATAGACGATCCCGGGCCTGAGGATCGTGATCGGCAGTGCCGTTTCCCGTGCGAAGGTGACGGCCAGTTCATCTGCCAGGATCTTCGACTGAGCGTAGAAGTCGCGTAGCTGCGGTGACGCATCGCAGGGAGTGCTCTCCTCGATTCGCTGACCGTTTGCAACAGGGCCATAAACCGCCAGCGAACTGGCATACACGACGCGGCCGACGCCCTGCCGGAGACATCCGGTCAGGACGCGCTCGGTTCCGTCCACATTGGTTTCGAGGAAATCGGCCCGGCTGCCCGGCGTAGCGACCTTGGCGGCGAGGTGATAGACAATGTCCGCTCCTTCGACCGCGCGGGCTATGCAGTCTGGGTCTCCCAACCCTCCGCGAACGACTTCTGCGCCTTGGGTTTCCAGCCGATCGGCACGGCAGGAAGGCCTCGCCAGCACCCGGACGGAAACTCCCCGGGCCAGCAAGTCTCGCACCAGGGCCGTCCCCAGGAAACCAGTGCCGCCAGTTACGCAGACGCGCATGCCATCGCACCCCTAGTTACAACCGTCATCGCCCGCGGCGCCGAACAAGTCCACCGCTGGCGCCAGCCCCGTTCCACCCGGCACTGCTGTGCAATGCTGCCGTTCGACGGGGGATTTCCTCCCATGTTACACTCCACATTTCTGGAGATTTCTGAGGGTCTCGGAACAGAGTCGATTCGGTTCCTAGTTTTCCGCCGGGAAGAGTTGGTCCCCACGAGATTGGTTTTCCCTGGTTCCCGTGAAACAATCTAAACCCATGGTTGGAGAGCAGACGGGTTGACGGTCCCCAGCTACATAGTCCTCGCTGTTGCTGCGATTCCCGGCATTTATTATCTGCTGGCCCTTTACAGCTCTGCGCGATTCTTTTGGAGCTGGAAGCGGACTCCGCCGAATCTTGACTTCACGCCTCCCATAAGCTGTCTAAAGCCCATCCGCGGACTCGACCTCGACGCCTACGAAAATTACGCCAGCTTCTGCCGCCAGGACTATCCCGAATACGAAATTCTTTTTTGCGTGGATGCGGATGATCCCGCACTGCCGGTTCTCGAGAAACTGGTGCAGGATTTTCCCGAACGCCGCATTCGTCTGCTTTTCGGCTCCGGCCGTAGTGCGATCAATGACAAAATTGCCCGGCTGGTCCGCCTGGTCAGCGAAGCTCAGTACGATCTGCTGGTCATCACCGATGGCGACATCCGCGTCCGCCCTGATTACCTGCGGTCCGTGGCCGCATCTTTTCGCGATCCCAAAGTTGGCGGAGCTACTTGCCTGTATGTCTCCACCAAAGAGACCTCGCTCATCCAGGAATTGCAATCGATAGGGATGATTTCCGACTTCTTCGCCGGAATCTTGGTGGCTTGGCAGTTGGACGGCGTGAAGTTCACCTTTGGGCAAACCATTGTTACCAGGCGCCAGAATATCGCCGCTTTCGGCGGCTATGAGGCAATCGAAAATCGCCCGGCAGACGATCTTCGGGTGGGTCGCCTGATCGCCGAGCTTGGCTATGAGGTCAAGCTGCTTCCCTACGTTGTGCAAACCGTCGCCGACTTCGCGTCACTAAGCGATCTGTTTTACAAACGCGTTCGCTGGATGACGGTAATGCGGCTCATGCGCCCGTGGGGTCATTTCGGTTTGATCTTCACCTGGGGACTGCCCTGGGCGCTGGTCGCCATTGCAATTCATCCCTCAATGGCGGTTATCATCGGATACCTGGGCAGCTATGCCGTGCTTCGAGTCGCCATGACCTGGTTGATCGGCGTCTGGGGCATGAAACAGCGGGGCCTGTGGAAGAAAATGCCGCTGATCCCGGTGTGGGACGCGATGGCTTGCATCATCTGGCTGATCAGTTTTGGCCGCAACAGCATCCGCTGGCGCGGCGTTGAATATTTCATCCGGGAAGGAATTCTGGTGCCGGTTGCGCCCAAGCCTGGGTCCTAAGGAACGAGGTCTAAGGTCAGAATGAGAGCCAAAGTTGCGGTCGCGGGGGCAGGAGTTTACGGCGCTACCATTGCGATCAGTCTGGCGGAGGCCGGCCACGATGTTCGGCTTTTCGATCCGCTCGGTATCCTGCGGGCAGCATCCGCCATCAATCAATACCGCATTCATTCCGGATATCACTATCCGCGCAGCCCGGAGACGATCCGCGAAACCCTGGAGGCCCGGGCGGAGTTCCTGAGCACGTTTGCACCCGCAATTGTGCGCAATAGCCGGCATTATTACGCGATTCCCCACGAGGGCTCGCAGACAGCGCCCGCATTGTTCGAAAAGGTGATGGCCGAGTTCCATCTCAGCGTAAAGCCCTGCCGCCCCGAGTGGATGGATTTCGGCTTCATCGACAAGTGCTACGAAGTGGACGAACAGATCTATGACCCGGACATTTTGCGGGACTTGTTATCGGCGCGCATTCAGGCGCTCAACATTCCGTTCGATCAGCGGGCATTCACGCCGGACATGCGTCTGGAATATGACTATGTCGTGTGGGCGACTTACGGATTAGGACCCGGGCGCGGTCTGTTCAAGGGCGTGAAATACCAGGTTGCCGAGAAGATCCTGATTCAGCTTCCGCCACAGTTGCAGGGGATATCGCTGGTCGTGGTGGACGGCCCATTCACCGCCTTCGATCCCTATGGCAGCTCCCCGCAGTCGCTCTTCGGTTCAGCCAAAAATACCAACCACTGGACCACCACAAATCCCGATGAGCCGATTCCCGAGATGTACCAGCCTCTTCTGAACCGGCCTGATTTCGAGCCCTTCCCGTCCACCAGGTTTGAGGCCATGCGAAAAGACTCTTCTCTCGCCGTCCCAGCCTCGAAGAACGCGGTTTACCTTGGTTCGCGCTTCACCATTCGCGTGGTGGAAGACAACCCAGCCCAGGACCGCAGGACGCTGTACATCCTGGAGCGGGAAGCGGGAGAAATTTTCGTCTTTTCCGGCAAGGTAGTCAGCGCCGTGAAGGCTGCCCGCCTGGTCACCGCGCGAATCACAGACGGCGTGACGTCATAGGAAATCCGGATACATCCCCTCGCCGCGCTCCACGAAGCTCTACGATCTGAAACACGGTGGGAAAGCGCAAGAATGTCAGGACTTCGGCGCGGCCATGGCCCGTTCGAGAGTTTCCCGGATAAAGCGCGTGTAGGGAATGCCCCGCGCCTTTGCCCTGGCTTTGAGCGCCGCCAGCAACGGCCTGGGCACGCGCATGTTGATCTGTTGGTCCTTTTTCTCGAATTCAAACCGCGCCGGTTTGAACTGCGAATAATCGAGCTCCGACAGGTCTTGCGCCAAGAACGCTTCCGCTTCCTTATCGGTTTTGAGCCTTGGAACTTTCTTCTTTTTCAT
Organism: Candidatus Korobacteraceae bacterium; assembly: GCA_049522855.1. Taxonomy (GTDB): domain Bacteria; phylum Acidobacteriota; class Terriglobia; order Terriglobales; family Acidobacteriaceae; genus Bog-257. The sequence continues at coordinate 18,663 of JBEKNL010000049.1, read as the reverse complement.
AGTCTTCATAGGCGGCGATCTCCTTCGCGTGCATGTAGCGGGCCGTCACCGCTCGGATGAGGCGCTGGCGATTTTTCGTCCGTAGAGTGAACGCCACAAACACAGGCCGCCCGGCGCTGGTTCGTCCCACGGCGATCATGCGATCCTCGTCCTCCGAATGTTTCGGATCCGGCGCAACGCGGAGGTCGCCCGTGAACAGCGCCTCTATTTCCGCAATGGAAACCCCGTGCTTTTGGCACTTCGCGCGGTTGCCGCTGTCCCAGTCAAATCCCGTTACCCGCAAGTTCATCATAGCAGGAAACTATGCAAATGTATATACAAATGTAAAACAGCACAAACGCTCGGGTCACGCCACATGCACCTATAACTATGCACCTATAACTATTCGTAGCGCAGGCTTTCCACCGGGTCCAAGTTCGCGGCCCGGGCGGCGGGCGCAGTGCCGAAGATCACTCCTACCAAGCTTGAAACCACCACCGCGATGACGACGGACCAGCCGGAGATCGGCACACGGTAGTTGGTGATGAAGCGTATCGAGAAGGGCAGCGCCAGGCCGAGGAAAGTCCCGAGGAGTCCCCCCGACAGCGATATCAGTATGGCCTCAGTCAGGAATTGGGCGCGAATTTCCGAGTTGGTGGCCCCGACCGCTTTACGAACGCCAATTTCGCGAATGCGGGAATTCACCGTCGCCAGCATGATGTTCATGATGCCCACTCCGCTGACCAGCAGGGTGAGTACGGAAATGAGCAGGAGCACGGTGGTCAAAGTGTTGGCGGTTTTGGCGGCGACCGAGAGGAGCTGGGTCAGGTTATATACCTTGTAAACCGATTCGGGACGATGCCGTGACTGCAGCACATCATGAATTTCTTCGGTCGCCCGCGGGACCTCGGCCGAGTCCGACACGGAAAAGAACAATTGCTTCACGGTGTCGCTGGCGGTAAAGAACCGCGCCACCGTGTAGGGAATCAGGATGGTGTTATCCGAAATTTCCGACTCGCCGAAGGTGTCAACCCGTTCCTTGAAGGTCCCAATCACGGTAAAGGGTAAGCCGCTAAGTTTGATCTGCTGCCCGATGGCTGCATCTTGTGAGCCGTAGAGGGTGTTGGCAAGAATCTGGGTAATGAGCGCGACTTTGTCACGTGCCCGGGTGTCGCCATCGTCGAAAAAGCGCCCAGCCAGGATATTGAGGTTGCGCACATAGCGGTACTGCCACGAGACACCCAGCGCCACAATCGCGCGTTGCTGGCCGCCAGGAATCGGGACCTGGTCGTGAAACTCGATCATCGGCGAGGATGCACTGATGCCTGGCACCCGCTCACGCGCCGCATCCCAGTCCGCAAGCGTCAGCAAATCGCTCGAGCTCTGGCTGCCATACTGGCTGCCCCCCTCATACTCCGCTGCCATCATGTTCGAGCCGATATTCTGGATCTGTTGAATGATGTACTGCTTGCCCGTGAGCCCGACGGTGACCACCAGGATCAGCGACGCCGTCCCAATGACCATGCCCAGAGCAGTCAAGATGAACCGCATTTTGTTGGTGCGAAAAGTCTGGACCGCGACGCTGAGGGTTTCGCCGAAAACCAGTTTCGGATACGGACGGCCGTTCTTGCGGCTGTTTGCCATGCAGATGCTTTAAGACTAATCGTTCACGAGCGGGGCTTCAAACGCGCACATGTAGCTGCCCTCGTGCAAGAAGGGCCCTGGCTCGGATTGTTGAACGTCCGTCAAGGTGCTATCGTCAGGATTACCCCATTTACTGAAACTCAGTGACTCAATGCTGTCGCCTCTCCATCGCTTTCTGCTCCTGCTAGCTGTGCTCGTCCTCGGGATGTGCTGCACGGCTGAGGCGCAGCAGACCTTGGGCGAGCTGTACGCGACCGACGCGCGGGTGAAAGGATCGGTCATTCTGGCCGGTTCCGGCACCAGCGTGCTAAGCGGCTCCTCGATTGCCGCGGGAGCGCAAAACGCCACCCTGAAGCTGGAGCGTGGTGGCAGCCTGCTGGTTTGTTCGGGGACGAATCTTTCCGTTAACGCATCGCAGAACGGACGCGAGCTGCTGTTCAGCTTGAACAGTGGCAATCTGGAGATGAATTATCCGCTGGGCGCCGCGGCGGACACGCTCCTGACCCCGGATTTGCGGCTGCTGTTGCCCGGTCCGGGCATAGTACACATTGCCGTGAAGGTGGCTCCGCAAGGGGACACCTGCGTCCAATCCTTGCCGTGGAACGTGGCGGCGATCGTGGTTTCCGAGACCATGGGCGATGCCACCTATCAGGTGAAACCGGATGAAGCTGTCTTATTCAAGGGCGGACACCTCAGCGAAGCCGCGGCAACGAAGCAACATTGTGGATGCCCGTTATCGCAGGCGATTCCGCCGACGCAGGTAGCGAGAGCCGCACCGCCGCCGCCGCCGGCGGCGGAATCCAAGCCAACGCCGCCCGCTCCCAAGCCGCCTCCAGCGGACCAAGACGTTCACATCGCGGTTAGCGCGCCGCTGGTCTTCCGCGCCGACGATTCCGCGCCGGACTTCGCCGAGACGGTGGCGACCCTAAAGCTGGAGCACAACCAAGTGTTGCAGCTTGACCCGGTCGTGCTGCCCCCTCCGCAGCCCCAGAAAACGCAGGCGGAGCGACCGGCGCCGGTGGGTGCCCAGAAGGAACCGAAGCACGGATTTTTCAGCAAGGTGGGCGCATTCTTCACGACAATCTTCCACTGACGAAGCGATAAGATAAATCTTTAGGAGAGGGAGGATCGAATGTCGGCCATGGTTCTCGACGGCACTCGCATCGCGGCGCAGATCAAAAGCGAAGTCGGCGAAGAGGTGAAGGAGCTGACAGCAGCCGGGCTTCGTCCCGGTTTGGCGGTCGTGCTGGCGGGCCACCATCCGGCGTCGGAAATTTACGTTCGCCACAAGGTGAAAAGCTGCGAGCAGCTTGGCCTCTACAGCGAGAAGCACACGCCGCCAGACAATGTCACCACCGAGGAGCTCTTGGCGCTGATCGAGGACCTGAACCAGCGCGATGAGATCGACGGCATCCTGGTGCAATTGCCACTGCCTAAGCAGGTGGACGCCAAGAAGGTGCTGCTCGAGGTGTCGCCGGAGAAGGACGTGGACGGGTTTCATCCCATGAACGTCGGCTATCTCTCGACCCAGCGCCCGGGCCTGGTGCCGTGTACGCCCGCCGGCATCATCGAAATTCTGAAACGCAGCGGGATTGCCATCGCCGGCGCCGAAGCCGTGGTGGTGGGGCGCAGCGACATCGTCGGCAAACCCGTCGCGATGCTGCTGCTCAACGGCAATGCCACGGTCACGGTCTGCCATTCCAAGACGCGGGACCTGCCGGCGGTCTGCCGCCGCGCCGACATCCTCGTAGCTGCCATTGGCAAGGCCGGGATGATCACGCCTGACTTCGTGAAACCGGGCGCAACCGTGATCGATGTCGGCATGAACACGGTTACCGATCCTGCCGAGTTCAAGCAGTTCTTCGCCGGGAACGAAAAGCGTGAACGGGACTTCGCGGCCAAAGGCTCAACTCTGATGGGCGATGTTCACCCCAAAGTCGCCGAGGTTGCAGGAGCGATCACTCCTGTGCCCGGTGGCGTCGGCCCACTCACCATCGCCATGCTGATGAGCAACACGGTGAAAGCCGCCAAGCGGCGGCGCGGGAATGCAGTCGGTGTGCTGGCGGCGCGGTAGACAAAGGTGCGCGCAAATAACATGTATATACTGCATCAGGGCTAACCGGCTCATGCTGGCGCCCGTTTTCAACTTTTCGATGATCGGTATATACACATGCTGCGCGTAGGACTGACGGGCGGCATCGCCTGTGGCAAGTCTTCCATTGCGGCCATGCTGGTCAAGCGTGGCGCGCATTTCCTTCAGGCTGACGGACTCGCGCATCAGCTTTACGCACCCGGGACCGTCACCTATGACAAAGTGGTTCGCAGCTTTGGCCGCGAAATCCTGAATGCAGACGGCACCATCAATCGGAGCAAGCTGGCGGACCTGGTTTTTCCCGGCCGCATCAATGAACTGAACGCCATCGTGCATCCCGAGGTGGTGAAGCGGCAGAATAGCTGGATGTCGGAGGTGGAGCAGAGCGATCCGCATGGCATCGCGGTGGTCGAGGCTGCGCTGCTCATCGAGGCCGGAGCGGACAAGGACTTCGACAAGGTCATCGTCGTGACCTGCGACTTCGAGCAGAAAGTCGAACGCTTTGCCCGGCGAAGCAATGTCCCGCTACAGGTGGCGCGCGCCGAAGTCGAGCGCCGCAGTGCCGCACAATTTTCCGACGAAGAGAAGGCACGGCGCGCTGACTACATCGTGGACAACTCCGGTTCGGCCGAAGATACGGAGCGCCAGGTCGAGCGCATCTGGAGCGAATTGCAGAGGCTTGAGTCCGGCAACTGACTACTGACTACTGGCATCCGCCTTGCGGTACACTTCTAGAGGTTGGCCGTCTAATTCTGCGGCAACTTCGAAGCGCTGATTGCCTTCAAAAAACTATGAAATTCGCACGGCCTTTTCTTCTTGCAATCATTCTGGTGGGAGCCTTCTACTGGTACACGACCCATCACAGCGGGGTCACGCCGGCAGACCTGATCTCCCGGCCCACGCACGTCGAACTCAGTGAGGCTGCGGGCCCAGAGATCCTCGACGCCGACGAGCACAATAATATCGATGTCTATCACAAGGCCATTCCATCGGTCGTCAACATCACCTCGAAGACCGTGGCTTACGACTTCTTCTACGGGCCCGTACCCGAGGAAGGCCAGGGCTCCGGCTTCATCATCGACAAGGAAGGACACATCCTCACCAACTATCACGTGGTCGGCAACGCCACTCAGGTGGAAGTGACGCTGCACAACAAGAAAACTTACAAAGCGCAGGTGATCGGGCGCGACCGCGGACATGACCTGGCGGTCGTCAAAATTGACGCGCCCGGCGTAGTTCCTGCCGTGCTCGGCGATTCCAAGAACCTTCAGGTCGGCCAGAAAACCTTCGCCATCGGAAATCCGTTTGGACTTGCGGGCACGATGACGCGCGGCATCATTAGTTCACTGCGCCCCATCCGCAGCCCGGAAGGTTCGTACATCGAAGAAGCCATCCAGACCGATGCGGCGATCAATCCCGGAAACTCCGGCGGGCCGCTGTTGAACTCGCACGGCGAAGTGATCGGCATCAACAGCCTGATTGCCACCGGCGGTTCCAACCAGAGCGCGGGCATCGGCTTTGCCATTCCCATCAATGTGGCCAAGGCTGTACTCAACGACCTGATCACTTTGGGCACGGTACGGCGGCCCACGCTGGGTATAACCACGTTGCCGATCGGGCCGGAGTTGGCGCAGGAGATGGGCTTGCCCGCCGATTACGGTGTTCTGATCGTCCGCACGATTCCCGGTGGGGCCGCTGAGCAGGCGGGTTTGCGCGGTGGTAATGAGCGCGCGTACCTGGGTAACGCACCCATCATGATAGGTGGCGACTTGATCGTTGCCATCAACGGCGATCCCATTGGCGAGCAGCAGGACCTTGCGAATGTGATGAACAAACATCGCGCCGGCGATACCGTCACCGTAACCATCTACCGAGCCAAGCGCAAGATGGACGTGAAAGTCGTCCTCGGCGAGGCGAGAGAACGCACCTGACCGTCGCGGCAAAGCCGAATCCAACGAGCACCCGTATCAAAAGCCAACAATTCCGTACGCAGGCAATCCTGCCGCTCGGATGATTGCCCCAGCCGCTGCGGGTCGGCTATAGTTCTAAGGATATGTACGACGACTTCCAGGCTGTCGATCGCTGGACGGGCAAGCCCGTGCACTGTAAATACCAGGCGCTGATCGTTGCCATTGCCACACGGCACGCCGACGCGGTTGACATTAAGTTTCTGGTGGAGGATCGTCCGGTCTGGATTGCGCTTCCCCACCCCGCGTGGGTGGAGTATCACCGGCAGACGGGGAACGTCATCACCGATCCAATGGCCGTCCAGATCGCGGGCCATTACTTGAAGTGGGCAATCGAATCGGGCGAAGATAACGGTCGCGAGATGTGCAGCTTGACCGTACAGGAAATGCTCGATCATCTGCAGGCTGTTATGGACGAAGCCCACCAACTTGTAACCCGCTGACATCTGATTTCTATTTCGCTTCCGTCTTAGGAGCGCTTTCATGTCCTCGGTTCTACAAACTCCGGGAGTAGCGCAGTTGCTTGGACAAGACAAGGTCCACCGCAACTTGTTTCCCGCTCCCTTGACGGAAGCTGCGCTTCGCCGTGGCGAGGCGGAATTGGCGGCGGGAGGCTCGCTGGTGGCCGAGACCGGCAAACGCACCGGCCGTTCCCCCAAAGACAAGTTCACCATCAAAGATGCGCTCACCGAAAACAAAGTGGCGTGGGGCTCCGCCAACCAGCCCTTCCCGCCCGATAAGTTCGACGCGCTCTACGAGCGTGTGCTCGACTATCTGAAAGGCAAGGAGCTTTTCGTCCAGGACCTGTTTTCCGGCGCCGATCCGAAATACCGCCTGCCCATTCAGGTGATCAACGAATACGCCTGGCACAACCTTTTTGTGCGGCAGTTATTTATTCGCCCTGCCGCAGAAGAGCTAAAGACGCACCAGCCCGAGTTCACCATCCTCAGCGCGCCTGGCTTCCAGGCCGATCCCCAGCGCGACGGCACCAACTCCGAAGTGTTTGTGCTGATCAACTTCAGCAAGAAACTGGCGCTCATCGGGGGCACGGAATATGCCGGCGAGATGAAGAAGTCCATCTTCGGGGTGATGAATTTCATCCTGCCGGAACGCAACGTTTTTCCCATGCATTGTTCGGCGAACATCGGCGCCGATGGCGTGAGCGCGCTGTTCTTTGGATTGTCGGGCACCGGCAAGACGACGCTGTCGGCCGATCCGGGCCGCAGGCTGATTGGCGATGACGAGCATGGTTGGAGCGCGACCGGCGTCTTCAACTTTGAAGGCGGCTGCTATGCCAAGTGCATTCGGCTCTCCGCGGAGAATGAGCCGCAAATCTACAATGCGCTCCACTTCGGTTCGGTGCTGGAAAACGTGGTGCTCGATCCGGTTACGCGCATTCCCGATTATGACGACGACACGAAGACTGAAAACACTCGCGCCGCCTATCCCGTGGAGTACATCCACAATGCCGTCATTCCTGGCTTCGGCGGTCATCCTAAGAACCTGGTCTTCCTCACGGCTGACGCGTTCGGGGTGCTGCCTCCGGTTTCGAAGCTCACGCCCGAGCAGGCCATGTATCACTTCATGTCGGGCTACACCGCCAAAGTTGCGGGAACGGAAGCCGGCGTAACCGAGCCGCAGGCGACCTTCTCCACCTGCTTCGGCGCACCGTTCATGCCGCTGCCGCCGAAGGTGTACGCCGAGATGCTCGGCCGCCGGCTGCGCCAGCATAACGCGCAATGCTGGCTGGTGAACACCGGCTGGCAAGGTGGACCTTATGGCATCGGCAAGCGCATGAGCCTGCCCTACACCCGCGCCATGGTGGATGCGCTGGTCGAGGGCAAGCTGGCGAATGTGGAGTTCGAGATTGAGGCCGCATTCGGATTGAGCATTCCGAAATCGTGTCCCGGAGTTCCGCCGGAGTTGCTGAATCCGCGCAATTCCTGGCAGGACAAAGCCGCCTACGACAAGATGGCAGCCGATCTGTCCGCGCGCTTCGCCAAGAACTTCGAGCAGTTCGACGCGCCGCCCGAAGTGAAGGCAGCCGGACCGAAGCCGGCGGGCCAGTAAATCTCACAGAGTGGGATGTATCACAATGTGGCACAGCCTTGGGTTGTGCCGTGTCTGTGGGTTGTCATCCTGAGCGAGGAGGTCGCCGCAGCGACCGACGAGTCGAAGGACCTATGCTCGTCACGGCGTCTTTACGTGCTGCATTCCTAGTACCTTCCCTGATTTGTCGAACCACACCACCTCGTACTGCGGGTTGAAGATCGAATAGTGGTACTTGTAAACGTACTCGTCTGCACAGCCCTTGGGCACGGCGGTAAGAGAGCCGCACGGCCCTTCGCTGCTGGGATCGCCGAGCAGCTCCCGCACCACTTCGTTGGGATCGCCCAGATTGAGCTGCATGGAATTCTTGCGCAGCTCGTCGTCGTGGTGATAGGCCCACACGCCAGCCCCGACTAAGCCAAGGGCGATCACGAAAAAGAATATGCGAGTTGCCATGTGTTCAGTTGTCAGTAGTCAGTAGCCAGTAGCCAGTAGTCAGTTGCCAGTTGCCAGTAGCCAGTTGTCAGTTGCCCACGGTCGGCCATTGACTGCTGGCAACTGGCTACTGACAACCAACTACTGCTTCACCGCTCCTCCACCCGCAGGGATGCGCCCTTGGGAAGATAGCTCTTGCGCCGGAACCAGTCTTCCATCGCGCTTCGCAGGCGCTCCAGCGGGACGCGCGCGCCGATCTCCATTTCGCCGTCGCCGGCGGGGACCGTATCGTCGAACACCTGGTCGTTGGTGAAGTTGCGCATGCTGAAGCTGTCCAGCCATTTCAGCGGACACGGATGCCGCTGGCCAGCTTCTTCGTATTCCACTCGGATCTTGCGTGCGAACATGGAAACAGTTTCCAGTTTCTAGTTTCAAGTTTCAAGTGTGAAAACAGTTTCAAGTTTCTAGTTTCAAGTTTCAAGTGTGAAAACCTCCAGCAAATATCGCCCTCTGAGCACGAACAAGCAGCGTGCGATAAATCTGCGCTCCTTCCAAATCGACAGCTACTGGTGCAGCTTTGATGACTCGAAACTTGAAACTCGAAACTGGAAACTGGAAACTCCTATAATCAAGACCATGCCATCGTTTCCTCCTGTTGACGAGCAGCTCGCCTACTTGCGCAAGGGCGCGGCGGAGATCATTCGCGAGAGCGACCTACGCGAGCGCATCGAGAAATCTCGCGCTACCGGCAAGCCCATGCGGGTGAAGGCGGGCTTCGATCCGACCGCGCCCGACCTGCACTTGGGCCACACCGTGCTGATGCGCAAGCTGAAGCACTTTCAGGACATGGGCCACACCGTCATCTTCCTCATCGGCGACTTCACCGGGCTCATCGGCGATCCCACGGGGCGCTCGGCCACGCGGCCGCCACTCTCGCGCAAGCAGATCGACCAGAACGCCGAAACTTACAAGGCGCAGGTCTTTAACATCCTCGACCGCGACAAGACTGAGGTGCGCTTCAACAGCGAGTGGCTGAGCAGGCTCGGCTTCGAAGGCTTCATCCGGCTGGCGGCCAAATTCACGGTGTCGCAGATGCTGGAACGCGAAGACTTCCACAAGCGCTTCGACGAAGAAAAGCCCATCGCCATGCACGAGCTGCTCTATCCCATCGCGCAGGGCTACGACTCGGTGGCGCTCGAGGCCGACGTCGAACTCGGCGGCACCGACCAGAAGTTCAATCTGCTGATGGGCCGCGAGCTGCAACGCCATTACGGACAGCCGCCGCAGATCGTGCTGACCACGCCGCTGCTGGAAGGCACCGACGGCGTGCAGAAAATGTCGAAGTCGTACGGCAATTACATCGGCATCACCGAAGCGCCGCAGGAAATGTTTGGCAAGGTGATGTCCATTTCCGACGAGCTGCTGTGGCGCTATTACGAGCTGGTCACCGACGTGAGCCTGGCCGAGATTGAGCGCATGAAGCGCGAGGTTGCCAGCGGCGCGGCGCATCCCATGAAGCTGAAGCAGGAGCTGGGTAAGCGCATCGTCGCCGACTTCCACTCGCGTGAGGCGGCCGAGCAGGCCGCGCAAGACTGGTCGCGCATGTTTCAGAAGGACGAGACACCCGAGGACTTGCCGGTGATCTCAGTGCGCTGCGAAGAGGTCGCCGCGCCCAATGCGTCAACTACTGACGGCCACTTGCAGGTGAAGCTCGACAAACTGCTGGCGCGTACCGGTCTGGCGACTTCCGTCAGCGACGGCTTGCGCAAAGTGAAGCAGAACGCGGTGAGGGTGGACGGCGAGCTCAAGAGCGAGTTGGTGGTCGCCGTAAAGCTGGGGACAGAGTTTACGCTACGTGCGGGAAAGAAAATGGTGAAGGTGAGCGTGCAGGGGTGAGCCGCAAAACGGATCACTGATAAGGCTTGTCATGTACGAACGAAAGCATTATAGGGCGGGGAGTGCGGTTCCTGACCACACGTGCAGATCTCTAAAGTGGACGTTAAAACCTCAAGAAAAGCGCCGCAGTACGGGCAAATCAGGCTCAGTTTTGCCGGCCCCAGGTAGTAGGTATCCAGCAGCAGCTCATGGAAAAAGTTCGTTTCATCTTCGCTTCGCGGCGCAAGGTGAAAAGCTTTAAGACAGTCCAGGTTCGTACAGTAAGTCAGCAACGCTCGTTCCGGGTTTTTCCAGTCCTTTGATGAGGTGCCCATTTTCTTGCCTCGAATTAGCTGGAATCTTCTCATGTTTTACCCCGAATAGCTCGAATCTTTTTATGTGTGACGATCCGGCGATAGACAAATCGAGGTTCGGTTGACCTGACCTGTCTTGTCCGGCGTGCCGCAACGGCCCTCTTCGTGAAAAGAGTGCGCGCGGGCGCAGCTTCACATGCCGACGGGTCCGGCGCCCGGCGCCTCGCCTACGATCTCCACGCTGGAGGTGATCGGGAACGCAGGAATCAGCGAGCGATACACCGGACAGCGTTGCGCATACACACCATGCACGCGCTCCACGGCCTCGCGCACGGCGGCGGGATCGTCAGCCCGCAGAGTGTGGGTCACATGCACCCGCTTGATGAGCAGCACACCACCGTCGTCCTCGACTTCACCGCGAACTTCGCAACTGAGGCGGCCTTCTTTGGCGTTGATTTTGCGCGCATCCAGCGCGCCGGCAAAGGTGCCGAGCATTCAACCGCCGAGGGCGGCAACGACGTAGTCGATGGTGGCGGCGTGGGACTCGGACAGCCGGCTCTCGTCGATGCCGTAATGCTTGGCGATCCCGCCGTGGACGCTGAACAACACGGGCTGCGGTTCTCCGGGCAGGTAGGCGCGGCGCAGCGGGCCCTTGATGCGCTCGATGCGCACGTTGGATGTGTAAGCGACTTCGGACATGATTGCCTCCGGTATGCAAAGACATTCTACGCGGATGTGCGGGGATTGCACGGAGCGGATACCCCTTCGGATTTTCAATATGTCGAGCGGTTGGGCGCGCCACCCTCCTCGACCTCAACCCTACGAGCGCCCCTCGGTAGTCGTGATCTCGCCGGAGCGCATGGCCTGTTTAAGGCGAAGCTTCTCCTGTGCCAACTGCGCCTTCGACATCAAGTCCGGGCGGGATTCCAGTTCTTTGACGTTTCGCTGGAGTTGTTCCAAGTGGCGCTCCCCATGCCGCTTGCGCAACGACCGGATTGCGCTCTCCAGCAACTCGGGCGTCAGTTCTTCGTGTTCATCCATGAGCACGGTGGCCAGCAGGCTGCGAGCGTCTTCTTCCAGCGGAAGCGACATCGGATCGATTCCCTGCTCCTGTCCCACCAGGAGGGCATCGATGAGGCCCTCCGCCGCCGAACCGGCATGCAATCGCTCGCGGCTCAGGGCAAAATGTGCCTGTCGCGCGGGCTCGAAGTCGAGGTCCTGGCCTTCGCGCTCGCTTACCGCACTGTGAGACAGTTCCTGGCTTGCCAGTGCTCGAATCAAAACGCGCTCGGCATCCATCAGGGCGGTGGCAGCGGGCGCGTTCACCCGCGACGCCGAACGCGAGCCCGCGGCGTGGCGCAGTTCCTGCCGCAGCACCGCCGATTCGATTCCCAAGCGATGCGAGATCTCGTTGGCCCACTCGTCGCGCACGATGCGGCTGGGTACCCGTTGAATGTGCGGCAGCAGATAATTCAAGGCCTTCACTTTGCCTTCGGGAGTGCGCGCGGGAAACAACGAGCGCGAGCGCTCAATCAGGTAATCGAAATATTTCTGCGAGTGGGAAAGCGCCTCGCCATACGCCGCTACTCCCTTGCGCCGAATAAACAGGTCGGGATCGAAGCCGGCCTCCAAAGTGAGAACTTTGATCTGGAACTCTTCGCTTACCAGCAACGCCAGCGAACGCTCAGCCGCCGCGGCGCCTGCGGTGTCGGGATCGAAGTTCACCACGATGTTCTTGCTGAAGCGTCCCAGCAGCCGCGCCTGCAACTCGGTGAAGGCCGTGCCCGAGCTGGCGATCACGTTGCGAAATCCCGCCGTGTACACGGAGATGCAGTCCATCTGGCCCTCGACCAGGATGGCGTATTCCAGTTTGCGAATCGGCTCCTTGGCTTTGTCGAGATTGAACAGCACCCGCGACTTCGAGTAGATCGGCGTCTCCGGCGAATTCAGATATTTGGGACCGGCCTTCTCGTCGGTCGCGAGCGTGCGGCCGGTGAAGGCGATCACCTTTCCCGATTCGTTGGTGATGGGAAACATTACCCGGTTGCGAAATTTGGAATACAAGGCCGCGTTCTGATCGGCGGCTTCGTCGCCCTTATCCTTCCACGAGAACAGGCCTGACTCGCGCAGCAACGCTTCGTCATATTGTCCGCGCAGGGCGTCGCGCAGCATGAAGCCTGAATCGGGCGCGTAGCCCATACGAAACTCGGCAATGATCTCCGGGTTGATTCCGCGCGAGGCCAGATACTCGCGCGCGTGGGCAGCCTCGGGCCGGCGCAATTGTTCCTGGAAAAACTTGCAGGCGCGCTCGTGGATTTCGATCAGCCCGACACGCATGCCCGCCTGGCGCTCCTCCTCCGGCGAGGAGTAGCTCATCTTGGGCAGCGGGATCTTGAGTTTTTCGGCGATCAGGCGAACCGCTTCCGGGAAGGTGATGCTCTCAATCTTCTGCACGAAACTGAAGACGTCGCCCGAAGCTCCGCAGCCGAAGCAGTGGAAGAATTGCCGCGTGGCATGCACCGAGAACGACGGCGTTTTTTCCTGGTGAAAGGGACACAGCCCCTGAAAATTTTGCGCTCCGCTTTTGCGCAGCGTCATGTACTCGCCCACAATGCGGACGATGTCGGCCTGCTGCTTGACGAGATACGCAAAGTCACCGGGATTGGCCATGCTGTACTAGTGTGCCGGAAAAGGTCGAGGCCCAGGCAGGCAAAATCGCCACACTCTGTGGAAATGTTGTGAGAAAGGGTAACCGTTTGTTGAACCCGGTGGAAAAGGCGGACTGTGACGGAAGAGGCCCGGGAAGCGGATTCATTCTGGGTCGGAAATTTCAGGGGGATGGCTAGAACGCGATCAAATTCAAGCCGGGGATTTTTTGGAAATGGCGCAGGTTACGGGTTGCTACTGCGTACCCTCTTTCCAAGGCACATGCCCCGATCAGGAGATCGTCAAAAGGGATGCTCACGCCGCTGGCTGAGCAGTCTGCCCCAATTTTGCCAACCAGTTCGGCAGTACTGTCCGTTATGGAGTAGATTGGCAGAATTGCCTTCAGTTCATCAAGGAAATCCCTTCGGCGTTGCCGACGATCGGGAGTCTCCGCGCGATAGACGCCATGTGCTAATTCAGCAACTGTGATCGAACACAGGGCGGCTTCCATTTCACCGATCTTCTGAATGACCTGTTTGAGAAACTGAGCAACATTGAGATGCTGACGTTCGGCTTCGATCACAACGCTTGAGTCGAGAATTACTCCCAAGGTGGCGGGCTCCATCGCCGGCTGCGGCTGGCGATTCCCTGCTCCACATCCTTCATGAATCCTTCGTCCAGCGTCGCTGTGGATCCGCGAGCTTCCGCCAGAGCGATGCACTCGGAGAGCATTCGCCCTTTGGGTAGTGGCGAACGGATTACGGCAACCGGCCGATGATCTTGCTCGATCACAACCTCTGCTCCCTGCTGAACTTTGGCCAGCACCTCATGCAGGTCGCGAGCTACTTCAGCTTCGGTCATGTACACTTGGACCATCGACTCGATCATAACTCTTCTACGTCCGCGAGTCACGACCAACTCGTTATTTAGATGAGAACCGTGGATCACTCGCCCGCACGCATCAACTGGCGAAGGTGGTTTCTGCTGGTCCCTAACCCCTAGCCCCTGAGCCCTGCTTCCGCCGCTCTTGCATTTCGTGCAATATCTCCTCACGCGCGCTCTCCGGCAACGCGCTGCGAATGGCCGGGAAAATCACTTCTTCTTCCATCTGCAGGTGCGCGCGGAATATTTCCTCCAGCGCTTTCGTGATGGAGCACATTTCCCCGCCAACTTCAGCCAGGGCGTCGGGATTATTTCTTACCAACACCAGCAAGGGCAGCAGCCGCTCGATCAACTCATCGATTGCCTGGTGCTGGTCGCCCATCGCTACAAGTGCATGGCGGACCTCCTCGTCGGCAACGGCGCGCAGACGAGGTTGCAGAGTCTGGTCCTCATCGGCTTCGTGCAACGGTAGCGAGACGCTGTAGTAGCGGTGGACGCCGGCTGCAGCTTGTGCGATTTCTTCCGTAGTGGCGCCTTGGGCATGCGCCAGCTTGATGGCTACGGCGGTAAAGTGACGAATGCGCTGATGGCAGCCCACCAGCAAATCAACCGCGTCTTCGGAGGGCTTCGGCTGCGAGGAGGTAAGCGGCGTAATTTGATTCAGCATGTGACTCTATTATCGCGCAGAAAGGTAGGGGCGGAGGAAAGCAGTAGCCAGTAGCCGGTCGTCAGTTGCCAGTTTTTACCGACAACTGACTACCGACAACTGGCCACTGACAACTGTTTTCCGCTACTTCTCGAACTTCATCTCCACGGTTACCTGCACCGGCACGGCGTGTCCATTCTTCTCGGCGGGACGGAACTTCCATTTCTTAACCGTGGTTACGGCGCTAGCCTCGAAGGCTGGTTCGTCGCTGCGCAGTACGCGGGCCACCTCGACCCGCCCCTTGGCGTTGATGCCCACCAACATGACGACCGTCCCGCGCGGTTCTGCATCGGGGGGCAGATCAGGAAACTTCGGATCGGGCGCATCTGTCGCTTTCGGCGGCTTCATGCCCTGGGTGACGCGCTGGAAGTGCGAGAAGGTTTGGTCCTGGGAAAAATCAGCGGATGAAGTTGAGAGAGTGGAAGAGGATTCCGGGCGCGCATTGCCGGCCTGCGCCCAAGTCGTGGCAGTTAGAAATGACAGAGAGAGCGACAGAGCGATCAGCGTGAGAATGCGCATCAGGGTCCCTTAGTCTTGCAAAAGGTACGGCTATCTTAACCCAGCGCACATATTCCCACCCTTTCGCCAAAGGAGAGCGAAAGGATGGGGCACCCGCAATGTTTTCCTTTGTGTCTCTGTCCTTTGTAATTCAGCCGTTCTCCGTGAACTCCGTGGTGAAACCCGAAGCACGCGCGTACTGTAAACTGAATGTACCGGGTCTGATTCCCTCCGTTTGCCTGATCGCACGCGGTTTTCCCCAACAGGAAGGACATTAGGTTTTGAGCAAGAGTCTTCGCAACATCGCCATCATCGCGCACGTGGACCACGGCAAGACCACCCTGGTTGACGCCATGCTGAACCAGAGCGGCACCTTCCGCGCCCATGAGACCCACGTCGAGCGCGTGATGGACTCCAACGAGTTGGAGCGCGAGCGCGGCATCACCATCCTGGCCAAGAACACCGCCATTTTCTACCATGACATCAAGATCAACATCGTGGACACGCCCGGCCATAGCGATTTCGGCGGCGAAGTGGAGCGCGCGCTGAAGATGGTGGACGGCGTGATGCTGCTGGTGGACGCCAGCGAAGGCCCGCTGCCGCAGACGCGTTACGTGTTGAGCAAGGCGCTGGAAGCCAAGCTGCCGCCCATCCTGGTGATCAATAAGATTGACCGTCCCGACGCGCGCCCGCAAGAAGTGCTCAACGAGGTGTACGACCTGTTCATTGATCTAGACGCTGCGGAAGATCAGCTCGACTTTCCCGTGCTCTACACCAATGCCAGAGTGGGCACGGCCTCGACCGACGTGAATCAACCGGGCGAGAATCTTCGCCCGTTGTTCGACGCCATCGTTGACACCATTCCCCTGCCGACGGGCGATGCCGACGGACCGCTGCAAGTGCTGGTCGCCAATCTCGACTACAGCGACTATCTTGGCCGGCTGGCCATCGCGCGCGTCTTCAATGGGACGCTGCGCACCGGCGAAGACGTTGCCATCGCCAAGCGCGACGGGTCGATGGAGAAGATCAAGATCACCAAGCTGTTCTCGTTTTCCGGATTGAAGCGGACGGACATCGTCGCCACCGAGTTGGGCGACATCGTTGCGGTCGCCGGGGTGACCGGCATCAACATCGGCGAGACCATCACGGACATCGAAAATCCATCGCCGTTGCCGGTGACCACCATCGACGAGCCGACCATCGCCATCCAGTTCATGGTGAATACTTCGCCGTTCGCCGGGCGCGAAGGCGAGTACGTGACCTCGCGCAATCTGCGCGAGCGCCTGGAGAAAGAGCTGCTGACCAACGTTTCCCTGCGGGTGGAAGACGCCGAGAGCACCGACTCGTTCAAGGTGATGGGCCGCGGCGAGCTGCAACTGGCGATTCTGATCGAGATGATGCGGCGTGAAGGCTTCGAGCTGGCGGTGGGCAAGCCCGAGATCGTCACCAAACACGTTGACGGCAAGCTGATGGAACCGGTGGAGCGGCTGACCATCGACGTTCCCGAGTCGTTTGTCGGCGTGGTGATCGAGAAGCTAGGAGCGCGCAAGGCGCAGATGCAGAAGATGCACAACCATGGCTATGGCCGTGTGCGCATGGAATTCGTCATCCCCAGCCGCGGGCTGATTGGCCTGCGCAGCGAGTTGCTGACCGACACGCGTGGCACCATCGTGATGAATTCCCTCTTCGACGGCTATACCGAGTGGCAGGGCGATATCCCACATCGTGTGACCGGCGCGCTGGTCGCGGACCGTGGCGGGCACACGACTGCATATGCGCTGTGGGGCCTGCAGGAACGCGGCGAAATGTTCGTCGGCCCGGGAGTGGAAGTTTACGAAGGCATGGTCGTGGGCGAGAACTCGCGCGACAACGATCTGGTGGTCAATATTGTCCGCGAGAAGAAGCTGACCAACATGCGCTCGTCCACGGCTGATGATGCCATCCGCCTGGTGCCGTTCAAGAACCTGAACCTCGAGCAGGCGATCGAGTTCATTGCCGACGATGAACTGGTTGAGATCACGCCGAAATCGTTACGCCTGCGCAAGAAAATTCTTCAGGAGAACCGGCGCCCGCGGCGCAATAGCCAACCTGCCGGCGTGGAAGCGTAATGGAGCCTTCTCGGTTTCACGTTTCGTTCCTATTTGAAGGCTACTCGTAGCGCAAGGCCTCGACCGGATCCAGCCGCGAGGCTTTCACCGCCGGATAGATTCCGAAGAACAGGCCGACGCTCATCGCCATCAGCACCGCGGCAACTACGGCCCAGATGGGGACCGAGGTGGGCATCGAAGGGAAGACCAGGGGCAGGCATGCGGCGGCGGCTATCCCCACCAGCACTCCGGCCAACCCGCCAAGTCCGGTCAGCACGATTGCTTCGGTCAGGAACTGCCGGACCACGTCGCCCCGCCGCGCGCCAATCGCTTTGCGTATTCCGATCTCGTGGGTGCGTTCGGTTACCGACATCAGCATGATGTTCATCACGCCGACACCGCCCACCAGCAAGCCGATGGAACTGACGACAATGGTCATCAGCGCTACCGTGCTCATGATCTGGCGGAAGTTATCGGCGATGGCTTCGGCGCTGCTCAGGCCAAAGTTGTCAGGCTTATCGAAGGGTACATTGCGCCGGCGGCGCAACAGGCCACGGACCTCATCTTCGGCCGCATCCTTGAAGCCAGGATAGGCCTCGGCTCCCAGAAAGTGCTCGTCGGCTGCAGGGTAATGTTTGTGATAGGCGTTGTACGGAACTTTGACCGTGCGGTCGGCGGTCTCATCCTTGAAGAGCTGGCCTTTCCGCTTTTCCAACACGCCAATCACCTGATAGGCGACGCCGTCCACCAGAATGGTTTTGCCGAGGCCGTCGTGCGCCGGGAAAAAGTTCTTGTCGATTTCGTCGCCGATGACCGCGACATCCATGCTGTGGGAGTCTTCAAACTCAGTAAAGAAGCGGCCTTGCACCACGTGCGCGTTGTACACATCCGGGTAGGAACTGGTGGCGCCGCTGTAATCGAGGTTGGAGATTTCCTTCGAGCCGTAGCGCGCGACTTGTAAAGCTCCCGGCCCTCCCCGCTGATCGGGATCGATGCGGGGAAACAGTTCCGCGGTCACGTACTTGACGTGCGGGCACTCCTCCTGGATGGCCTTGGCGTCTTCCAGAGTCATGGGCTTGCGCATGCGCTGTTCCGCGTTCATGCGACCGAAGGAAATGCCCATGTCCCAGCGGAAGATGAACAGCGTGTTGGTGCCGTAGTCGTCGAGATAGCCTTCCACGTCACGGCTGACGCCCACCAGAATGGAGGCGACGAAGATCATGGCGGCGACGCCAATCACCACCCCCAGCACGGTCAGGAAGGAGCGGGTCTTGTGCTCGCGCACCGTCTGCAACGCCATCCGCGAGTTTTCACCAAAGTGCAGCATAAGAAATCAATGGTTAATGGTTAATGGTTAATGGTTAGTGGCTAGTGACTAGAGCTGGTTTCATAAATACCTAAGCGTGATGAGTAAGCAGGCGAAGTGGAACAGGCCGCGATAGACCGTCAGGATGCGGTCTTGGCGCACCAGAAGGCGGCGAAAGTTTTG
>JBEKNL010000048.1:0-29785 GCA_049522855.1 Candidatus Korobacteraceae bacterium | reverse complement strand
TCGGAATTGGCTCTACAGAAGTCGAATCTCAACGTCCGGCGTGAAATCCTTGGCGAGCCCACGAACCCGAGTACGCCGCTGGCCGTGCCCAAAATCAGCTGCTTGCACCACAGGCTGTTAGGCTGGAGCGGTTCATGTGGTGGGGGATGACCAGGGCTGCATTGGGAAACACGTCCCTCAATTTGCTTAGTAGGGCTTCGATGAAGGAGTCATTCTCTTTCTGCGCATGTAGGCAGCGCATGGGATCGAAGAGGTAAAGGTCGGCGGGGTACTCCACGGCGAATCGTTCCCACCACTCCTTGGCTTTGGCTTGCTCCGTGTCCTTCGGTTGAATGCCCACGGGAAAGCGCGGAACTGTGATGTGTTTCTTGCGCAGTTCCCTCACCAGGATGACATGCAGGTGTTTCCGTAGTGTGGCCCTCTCTGTGTCCGACAGGCCCAGCGCCCGGCAGATCGCCTCACGGCGCCTCTGGAAAGATGCTGCCCGGCTTTCATAGTCGAGGATGACTACCTGCATCGGTTGGCCTGTCCCGTGCCGGAAATGGAGAAAGGGCCTGCCCAGCGCAGCACAGATCGCCATCTGCAAAGTCACATTCGATTTGCGGTGCTTCTCACGGCCAATCCACACCGCCAAGTCTCCCCGGTACAGCAGCCCGTCAAAGATCGGCTGTTCCGGCTCCGGCACGAAGCTAGGATCGAACTCTCCCGCGTCGAGAAAGCGAGCCGTGTCTTGGTCAGCGTTCGCGTTCGCCATTTCGGGTCTCCCGTGAATTGTTGGTAAGGTAGGGTGGCTTCAGGGTCTCGGCCAGCCTGACCAACACCACGTCGCCTTGCTTAAACTGAATTTCGATGCTGCCAAAGAACTGTCGTGCCATCAGACTTTGCAGGAGTGCGGTTAGTTCACGCATGAAGAACCTCCATCCTTTCGGAACTCGTAGCAGGCTGCTGCTAGGGGGCCGCTGGATGCCCCAGGATCGCCCATCGGGTGCTGAGTCGGGCTGAGGGTCATTGCGTACCTTCCCGATGCTTGCTGAGCCATGCTTCAAAGGCAGGCGAATGAAACTCGTACCTGATATAACGTCCAAACTGCAGGTGCGGGATTCTCTCGGCTTTGGGGCACCGTTCGCGGGAGTAGCTTCTGACCCAGCTCACCGGCACCTTCCATCGTTTGGCCAGTTCGTCGCTGTCGATGACTTCAATGGCTGGTGCGTCGGCGGTCATCGGCTCTGGCTCTCCAGGGCGGGCATGGCCGACCCCTCAAGGAATTTGGTGATTTCGGACTCGCGGAATCGCACCGAACGGCCCAGCTTGATATACGGCAATTCACGCCGCCACACCTTTTGACGGATGGTTGCCGGACGCCAGCCGGTCAGCCTCGAAACCTGTTCAACAGTAAGCAGTCTGTTCACGTTCGTTTCCTCCCTGCTCCTAATAAAACGATGAATAAAAATGAATGTCAAGATTAGTTCTTGCATCATTAGGCTTGTACGTGCTATAAACAATCTATGAGTATTCGCGGAATGCGGCGCACCAGAAAACAACCCGCCCTTGATGACCTCCAGGTAGCTTTTCCGCGAGCAAAGTTTTTCCATCTCGATAGAAGGGACTTGGACGACATCGTCGAGACGCTCAACCAGAAGCCGCGAGGGGGAACGTCGCCGTATGCTGAGGCGCTAATCCGCTTAATGAAGAGATTGAAAGAGTGCGGCGGCAACCTGCAAAAAATGATGAACGGCGATCCTAAGTTGGCGAAGGTCGTGGCAGACGTGTGTGTCACCCGCTGGATGCCGTCAACAAACCGAAGGGCTTTTTTAGTGCTGCAACCGTCCGTGGAGATCCAGGCTCTTTCGCCAATGCCTGAACCACAGAAGATAAAGGAGCGAGCGGAGCTTCTCGCCGCGTTGCGCTTCCATGCCGGGACTCTGAATCCGGAATGGGACAAGCTCACCGGCCCCTGTGCGCGCTGCGGCAATTACTACATCAAGAAACGTGAATCGCAGAAAGTTTATTGCTCTCGAAGATGCGGCAACACTGCTACTGCCGTTGCCCGAACCCGCGAAAGGCTGGACGAGGAACACGCGGACAAACTGCGCCGGTCACAAGCAGCTATGCAGAAGTGGCCCACAGCCCGAACCAAGGATGATTGGAAGGCTTTTGTATCAAAGCAGCGGGAACTGGAGATTAGCCGTAAGTTCCTAACCCGAGCAGTCACCAAAGGCGAACTCACCGCCAAGGGTAAACTCACCGCCCAGGGCAAAACATTTGTGAAAGAACACCTACAGAGAAAGGCAGGTAAGTCATGAGACGTGAGCAACACGGAACCATCATCCTTCGCTCCGGCAAGTGGTATGTCAGCTATTGGCAAGAGCGCAACGTCAACGGTACGGTTGAGCGTAAGCGGGTCACATACTACCTGGGCGAGAAGACAAAGGGAAAGAACCCGTCACCCGACATTGAAGAGGCCTGCAAGCGGTTCATGGCCACAGTGAACACCAACAGTCAAACCGTGAAGCCGGAGCAGGTTCTAACCATCGTTGATTTCGTGGACAGCGTGTATATGCCATGGGTTCGTGCCAACAAGCGGGCCGCAACCATCAATGGATACGAGAAGCTCTGGAAAAAGCACCTGAAAGGGCACTTTGGGAATATGCTGCTGTCGGACTATCAGCCCCGTCATGCCACGGCATTGCTGTCCAAGCTGGCCGAGAAGCAGTTGGGCCTGAATGCAGTCAAGCATGTGCGCTCGCTGATGTCGGGGATATTCCAACACGCGGCTGCCCTGGGATACACCAGCACCAATCCAATCCATTTTGCCAAAGTACTGGTTACGCCCCGTGCACCAAAGGGAACCCCGCATTACACCATTATGGAAATGGCAAGTGCCCTTACAGTGTTGCAGGGCCAGACTCAGGCCCGCGTAGCCATGGCATTGGCTTCTATCGGACTGCGGCCTTCCGAGATTCGCGGGCTGAAGCGGGAAGACATTGACCTGAATACCCACGTGCTCCGGGTTCGTCGCTCCGCTTGGCACTCTAGCATCAATGAAGGTGGTAAGGGTAAGAACAGTGTTCGTGACGTTACGCTCGGCTCTACCGTGATTGACATCCTGAAAGAGCACATGGAAGCGGAGCGGTCACAGCGTGGTTTTCTGCTGGAGAACAGCCTAGGAATGCCACTAGACCTAGATGCGCTGGCGCGTGATGTGATCCGGCCAACCTTTGCCGCGTCTGGCTTAGAATGGAAGGGGTACTATGGTGGCCGCCGGGGAGCGGAAACCGAGATGAACCGCTACACCAACGGCAACTCGCAGATCACGTCTCACCACTTCGGGCACACCAAGGCGGTTGCGGATGCCCATTACATCAAACCGATACCCGAAGAGACCAAAATTGCGGCTCTGGCATTGGATGGCACTCTTGGGGAGACTATCGGGAGACTAGCGGCCCAGGCTGAATCGAGTGTAAACTGAGGGTCACCAGTAGGTTGGTAGGTTGGAGGGATGCGTGAGTTGGTTGAAACGGGCGGTCTTGAAAACCGCTATACCTGAAAGGGTATCGGGGGTTCGAATCCCTCTCCCTCCGCCAGCAAGTCTCAACTGCAGAGAAACTCTGCGGCTTTCCCCTAAGAATTGCCGGAAATCACGGCAATTTCGCATATTTTGCGTCTAAACCGGACTCGGAGAAAGTGTCCTGCTGGATCCCGAAGGCAAGCTCTGCGGCTCTTTTCTCTGGAGGGCTGCTAGGCGGTCCGGTTTGAAGATCCCCATCGGGCGAATGCAATGCGATCAAAAACCGATCGTTCGGCGAATGCAAACTTGACTTGTGTTGCATGACCACGAACAGTTCTGTCTCCGGACACCCGGATGGCGCTGCCCAGACCACTTGTCAGAGCGCGAATAACGACAGTCACCCAAAACTGAAACTGAAACTTCAATGCAGTCCGTCGGCGATGTAGATCGCGTACAGTCCGCGCCTGTGCCGGTACGCTGCCGTCTTGCCATCCGCGGAGGTGACCATACGTGCATACATGGAGCCCAGCATGGCCATTGGCTCAACCGTCTGAACGAGCTGCCGCCGCCCGCTGGCCACGTCCACCTGCGATAGGCGTGCCGGCAGATCCTGGTTCCATACATTGACCATGCGGCCATCGAGGTTCCATCCCAGCACCTCGTCATCCTTCTCGAGGCCGGGGATCTCACTTACCTTGCCGGAAGCGACATCCACCAGGACATATTTCTCCGCGGCAACATCCAGGGTGACGATCCGCGTTGCGTCAGGCGACAGCTTGCCCGCCCTGGTGCCAACCGGGGTGACGGGACGCAGTTTGCCATCGCGCATATCGAGCAGGTAATCGCGAATTTGCTGCTGGGGGTCAAAGGCGGAAAAAACCGCCCATCGTCCATCGCGGGAGAACGTCAGGTCATTCTCCCAGGTACCGAATGCGGCGCTGAGGTCTCCCAGGTCGATCACTCTCTGCTCGCCGGCGCCGGTGGGATACAGATAGAGTTTGTGGGGCTGCGAGTTTTGTTCTGCCGCTACCATGCTCGCGTCCCAGGTGATGCCTGCGCCGTATCCGTCGCCCAGCTTCACCGCCGCCACCCCGTCCGCCTTCTTCACGTAAGCCTGGTAGTCGCTACCCTTGTAGCGGTTGAAGACGATCCATTGCCCATCGGGGGACAAGGATCCCATATCGACCCCGGTCTCGAGATCACGCGCCCTGCTCTCATCGCTCCGCTTTACGCCCATCTCGATTTGGAAGCGCACGCTTTCCAGCAGAACCTTGCCCGTAGCGGAGATGTCTTCGATGACCAGTTCCGTCGGGGACCGCAGTACAGTACGATGCTTTCCTGTTACCGCGACTGCGTACATGCCGGGATCTTCACCTTCCAGGCTTGCCGTGTACCACACCTCTTTGCCGTCTGGCGTCCAGCACAGGCTGCGACCAGTGGCGTAATACGGCGTCAGGCGCCGGACGCCGCCTTGCGTGTCCACCAGCGCCACCGCACCGCGATCATCGGGAAGAACAGAATGGTCCATAAACGCGACGTGCGTCCCATCCGGACTGATGCGTACGTCGGTGATCCATCCGGAAGTTTCGAACAGCACCTTGCCGATGGGAAATTCCAGCCGCTGTTTGCCGCGGTCGCGCCGCACCACCGCGAATTCTTTGCCATCGCGGGTGATGTCGGCCTCGTAAACGTCTTCCAGGATGGGCCGCGGGGCTCCGCCCTCCAGCGGCAATCGCGCCAGCGTCCCGCGCTGCAGCCACGTCGCCAGGAAACGGCGCTTCAGGATGACCGCCATATCGCCGTTGTCGGCGATGCCGAGCACATCCGCGTCGAGGTTGAGCGGTGTGGCCTGCACGCTGTTGCTGCGCTGCGCGTACAGTTGCCTGGCTCCGCCGTTCCATGACGCCGAGTACACGACGGTGTTGCCGTCGCGAGTGAACCTCGCCGGACCTGCATACCCCGGCTCAAAGGTGAGCTGCTGGTAGGAGGCGGTGGAGGACGACACATTCCTTTTGCCCAGGAAATACGCCGCCAGCACGGCTGCGACCACCACTAGCGCCAGCACTGCTGCCCTCATCCAGCGTGGGCGTTCCGGCGGCAAGGCGCGCCGGCTCACCGCACTCGAGCTGGACGTGCCCGAGATCGCCTCCAGCGCAAATCCCACGTCGCGTGCCGAATGGAATCTTCGCGCCGGCTCTTTCTCCAGGCAGCGCCGCATAATCCGCTCCAGCCCTGGCGATAGTTCCAGTTTGTCCGTGTCCAACTCTGGCGGATCATCCTTCAGGATGGCATTCATCGTCTCGATGGACGAGTCGCCCTTGAACGCGCGCTGTCCGCTGAGCATTTCGTACAAGATTGCGCCGAAGGCAAAGATGTCGGTGCGCGCGTCTACTTCCTTGCCGCGTACCTGCTCCGGCGACATGTACCCCGCGGTGCCCAGAACCATGCCCGGCATGGTGTGGGCCGGGACAGTCGCCGTGGCTCCCTCTGCTCCCTGTGCGCGGGCTTCTTCTATTCGCGCGAGCTTTGCCAGCCCGAAGTCGAGCACCTTCACCCGCCCATCCTTGGTGACGAACACGTTCTCCGGTTTCAGGTCGCGATGCACCACGCCTTTGTCATGCGCAGCGGCAAGCCCCTCGGCGAGCTGCGACGAGTATTCGATCGCCTGCCGCTGAGGCATCGGGCCGTCGTTCATTTTTTCGCGCAGGGTCTCACCGTCGAGAAGCTCGCAGACCATATACGGCGATCCATGGTGCTGCCCGATGTCGTACACGCCGAGAATGTTGGGATGATTCAGCGCCGCGACCGTGCGCGCTTCCTGCTCGAAGCGCCGCAACCGGTCGGCATCGCGCGCAAACGACTCCGGCAAAACTTTGATGGCCACCTCACGGTCGAGGCGCGTGTCGCGGGCACGATACACCTCTCCCATGCCGCCTGCGCCCAGCGGAGACTGAATTTCATAAGGCCCGAGTTTGGTACCTGAGGTGAGGACCATGAGAGGTAACGGATTATAACTTTACAGGGTCGGGCTCCTTTTCCCAAAATGGTCACGTGGACAGCTTGGCGGCCATCGTTCTATCGAGCCGAAGAGTGGCGTGGCAGGATGGGCATCGACCTCTGTCCGAGCACGCTAACGTGTCGCAGTCGCGGTGACGCAATGTCGTTCCTACGAATATGACGATGCTAAATTGGTGTGTCGGGGCTATCCCTTAGATGTGGCTGGTTGCGCTTCGTTCTCGGTGACTTGCGACTACGCGCATTACTTGCGGTAGCGTTGCATCAACTGCTGGAACCGCGGGTCCCTGCGCAGTGCAGCGAAGTACGGGCTGGCATCGAGGGCGGCAAAATCATGAAATCCGACGTCAAACGCCTTTTGCAGCGTGGCCAGGGCTTTCTCGGTGTCCCCGCCTGCCGCGTATGCCGCGCCTAGCCAGAAATAGTTTATGCCCGCAGGTCGAACGCCCTTCGATAACGCGGCCACAGCTTTTTGGTAGTCTCCTTGCGCCAGATAGACTTGACCAAGCCCTAGGTCTGATGTCGCGGCCCCTGGGCTTAATTCCCGCGCTTGCTGGAAGGCGGCAATTGCCTCCGGGTACCGTTGCTGGGCCAGAAGGGCACGGCCCAAGTGATAGTGGGCTTCGTACATGGAGGGTTGCAGACGGAGGGCTTCCCGTACGGCCTTCTCCGCGGCGGCGCCCTCCGGCGGCTGTTCGTACGCCAGGGCCCAGGAAAGCAGGTCCCAGGCATAGGCATTGTCGGGGTCCAACTCGGTAGCGGTGCGAAACTCCCGCGCCGCGCCCGCATAGTCGTACTTGTCCGCCATGACCGTTCCCAATGCCAGGTGGGTCTGGGCCAATCGCGGATCCATGGCCAGGGCGCGCTGGGCGAACTGCTCAGCCCTTTGCAGATGAGACGGATTCGAGTCGATATTACGGTAGATCTGGCCTTCGACCCATGACAACCCGGCAATGGCAAGAGGGTAATCCGGGTCCGACTGGAGCGCCTCCTCAAAGTGTCGACGTGCTGCCTCCAGTTTTTCGGGCTGGTCAAAATACTCGACCAATGCCTGACCTCGCAGGTAGGCGTCATAGGCCTTGGGATTCTGCGTGTAGCGATGTTGAATCGCCTGCTGCTCCTGGGGACTGAGCTTGAGGTTGAGCGACTCGGCGATCTTCAGTGCAGTTTGCTCTTGCAGTGAAAAAACATCCTTCATTTCTCCGGCGAAGTCGTCGGCCCACACCTGGAACCCACTGCTGGAATCAATGAGATGCACGTTGATCCGCACCTGATCACCGGCCTTGCGCACGCTTCCCTCGAGCAGATACCGGACGCCGAGCTCCCGGCCGATCTCTGCAGCACTCTTGTCAGAAGCTTTCAGCGCAGCGACCGAGGAATGCGAAGCCACGTCGATTCCCTGAATTTTCGAGAGCTTCGTGGTGATTTCATCGGTCATTCCGTCGCTGAAATAGGCACTGTCTGGCTCCGCGCTCAGGTTTTGCAGCGGAAGGACGCCAACCGACGGCTTGGCGACTATGACCTCGGAATGCGCCGGAGAATGTTTCTCATACCACGCGATCGCTCCAACGGCGACCAGCAAAGCCAGCACCGCTGCGCTCGCGAATACGATCCCGCGTTTCGACTGCGGACGCGCCTGAGTCTGCGTGCCCACGGCAGCTGTTCGCGCCGAGTCCGAGGCCCGCTGGATGCGCCTCAAATCCGCGCGCAGCTCGGCCGCGGACTGGTAGCGCAATCCTCGGTCCTTCTCCAGCGACTTTTCGAGAACGCGCTCGAACTCGGCGGGTAGCTCCGGATTCAATCGCAGCGCTGGAGCGGGCACCCGGTTCATGATCCCGTCGAAGATCACCCCTGTACTTTCACCACGGAAAGGCAAAGCGCCTGTCGCCATCTCGTATAAGACGACTCCGAATGAGAACAAGTCCGTACGTGCGTCCAGTTCTTTGCCTCGCACCTGCTCCGGCGACATGTAAGCGACCGTCCCGAGAGTGGAACCGGGGCTGGTAAGATGCTGTTCGTCGACGGCGGTCGCGGTGTTCGATGATGCAACCTGGCCGTAAGAACTGGTAGCCGGCGCAACCTTCGCCAGCCCGAAATCAAGAATCTTGGCGTGCCCGCGCTGCGTGACAAAAATATTGGCAGGCTTGATGTCGCGATGAACGATCCCCTGGGAGTGTGCGGAGTCCAACCCGTCGGCAATCTCAATCGCCAGGGAGAGGACGGTTTCGCTCTCTAACGGCTTTCCCGCGATGAGATGCTTGAGCGTCATGCCGTCTAGAAACTCCATGGCAATGAACGACTGCTCACCGTGCCGGCCGATTTCGTAGATGGTGCAAATATTGGGATGATTGAGAGCTGACGCCGCGCGCGCCTCTCGACGAAAGCGTTCTAGGGCTTGCGGGTCTCGCGATAGTTCATCGGGTAGGAATTTGAGGGCGACGAAGCGGCCAAGTTCGGTGTCCTCGGCTTTATAGACCACCCCCATACCACCGCCGCCCAGCTTTTCGATGATGCGGTAGTGCGAGATTATCTGGTCGATCACTGAAGAGATGCCCAGCTTTCCGGTCGCTTCATCTTACGGACGCTGCATCCGCTAGTCAACGAATGACGGCTCTGGCATGGTCATGTCAAACTCGGAACACTTGGCCTTGGAACGGGGCATCTACGCCGAAGTGGGTCCGTACCCGATATCCTCAATTCGGGCCGCTGCGCAATTACTCCCGGTTTGTCGGCTAACAGGAAGTAATGCAAAGCTCCAACCTGTCAGTTGGCGCGAAATCGGCTTCGCATGAGCGGAGAAGTGGAAAATACCCTGCGAGAAGCCTCAGCAGCCGAATTCCTCACCAGGGACTAACCGGAAACAACCCAAATGGTAGATGGACGCTCGCTGAAATGTGGCGCCCGATCCCCCGAAGTCGGCTGAGAAAAGCCGGGGAGAACATTGCCGAATTACGCAGAATCCTGCTTTTCCGTACGAGCGCTGCCGGAGATTCTTTCTGCACTTCGGACTGTCCGGTGAGGAAGCAGTCAGTCTGCGAACCAATTTGAGAGTGGAGCCGGCTCAACCACAGCGCCCTATCGCCCAATGATCGCTAACCCTTCGCCTTCGAATCGCCACAGAAAGCGGACTACTCGATCGCGTGGCCGAGCCTAATTGGTTTCTCCGCTGCGCTCGTTCCTGGGA
The DNA here is from genome assembly GCA_049522855.1 of Candidatus Korobacteraceae bacterium. Taxonomy (GTDB): domain Bacteria; phylum Acidobacteriota; class Terriglobia; order Terriglobales; family Acidobacteriaceae; genus Bog-257. Next base: position 20,078 of record JBEKNL010000048.1, on the reverse strand, counting down.
TGAAATCCAGGCAAGTCGCTGACACATGGCAGGTTACGCCATAGTTGGAAACGGCATCCAGAGTTCGAATCCAACTCCCTCCGCCATACAGTCTGAACTGCAGAGAAACCCTGCGGCTTTCGTCTGAAAATCGCTGAAAATCCCCGTAATTTTGCATGTTTTGCGCTCAAACCGGACTTGGAGAAAGTGACCTGCCGGAGCTAAAAGGCCAGATTTGGGGCCCTGTTTCTCTGGAGGGCTGACAGGCAGTCCGGTTTGAAGATTCTTATCAGGCGAATGCAATGCGATCAGAAACCGATCCTTCAGCGAATGCAAACTTGACTTGTTTTGCGTGATCACGAACAGTTCTGGCAATCTCCTGCCCCAAGTGGGCGTATTACCGCTCTTTTTCTGCATCCGTCAGAGCGTCATATTCACCGGCGTTGAGTTTGCGTTCCTGATCGACATGAAATCGCTTCGGGTACTGACGCCGCCACACCAGAGATGCCCTCTGTCTCTCGCCATCAAGCCGAAAAAACTCGGGATGTTCTTCGAACACCTTGCGCCAGTGCTCGGCATGAGACTTGTCGCCAAAGATGCGATCAGACCACCCCTCAAATGGCAGTTTGTAGAACTTGTAAGGGACCAAAGTCTGTTTAATACAGGATGCGCCTTTTTTAATGACCCGACAGAATCAAACGGGCAGCCATTGCCGTCGGTGAAGGCCGCTTACGGCCGCGCTCCATGATTCTTGTCATCCCCGCTTTGCGGTCTGGTCAAGGGTGTGACCGACGAAACAGCGACGCTGCATACTCTAGGACAGGCTGCATATCGGCCGAAAGCACATCTCCTTCGTAAATCTCCAAGTAATTGACATGCCGGCCGGCACTGTTCGCCGCCATCCCTTTATCAAATGTGGGCTGACGTGGCAAAGCACCGCTTCGACCTGTTGCTCTTCTGGTCGCTAGACCGGCTCACACGCGAAGGCACGTACAAGACCCTCACGTACTTGCGGCGACTCACGGACGCGTGCGTGAAGTTCAAGAGCTACACCGAGCAGTACATAGACTCGCTGGGCGCTTTCAGTGATGCGATCATCGGCGTGCTCGCCGCCGTCGCCGCTCAGGAACGCATTCGAATGTCGGAGCGAACGAAGGCCGGTTTGGCGCGGGTGCGCGCCCAGGGTACTCGTCTTGGCCGCCCCGCTGCCAAGGTGGACGTTCGCAAATTGCGGAAACTCCGTGCGCGGGGAGAAACGCTCCGCTCCATTGCCCAGGAACTGCGGGTAAGTCCGGCGCTCGTATGCAAGATACTCAAGCAGCCCCAGCAAAGAATGTAGCAGCCTAAGACCCTTACTAGCCCTTCACGCACCAGATGAAGTGATTTCCCCGCGTCATGGATGGGCTCGATGTCCCGCAGCTCACGGATGTCGTTATCCTCGCACCATGCGGCGAACTCAGCGGCGGCGCTTGCATAGGCCTTGCGCGTATGCGATTACGGACATTGGCCGTGAAGAACTCAACGAAACGCCTGGCAGCGTCCTGATCCGGCGCGAACAACGCGGGAAGCACGCGTGGCCAGAAGCGACCCTTGATACAACCTTGGCCATCTTCCCGCTCCCTGCCGCCCGTTAGTGCATGATAACGTCCTTGATCATGCACAAAATAGGACCGTAGGGAAGGGTTTTTTCTGTGTCATTTTCATTGAATTCTGGCACGATTCTTTCAGAGAAATCCGGCACTATCTCTTGACTTGATTGCTGATTGCAGGCCGAGCCTGCGCAACCAAGTGCGGCCGAGTGCCAAATAGTGCGAAGAAAAGGTGCCATTTATCCTGAGAGGTGACACATAATTAGTGTCATATTCCAAAGCGGCGGCTGGGGCCGCCGAGCTGTGTTTTCGCGAGGACCTATCATGGCGCTACCAGCGGAAGCCGTCTCCGGAAACCAGTACCGTGTCGCACACACATATACGGACAAAGGGAATCCTCACCTTAAAGGTGACGAATTTTCCGGCTGGCTTGCAATCAATGAACGCACAATCGGGATGACCGGGGGCATCAGGCCTCGCTCGTACATACACCCGATTGGGACGGCCTTGCCGGCATACGTGGTTCTCGTGACGGCGCACATTGCCGGAGACTATGCCAATCCGTGGCATGACGTGATTGACGATCGGGCCGGCATGATCCGGTATTGGGGAGATGCAAAGTACTCAGATCGCAGGAAATCGTGTGATGCATTTGCGGGCAATCGATGTCTTAAAGCAATCTACGATGAGTTGCTTGTTGGCGACCGTACCATTTTGCCGCCAATCCTCCATTTCTCCCGCCCCAGCACAGGCCAACTCGTGTTCAACGGTCTCTGCGTCCTCGAAATGATGGAGCTGTCCTGGTTCGAGGACCATGGACGACCCATTCGAAACTACCGGTACAGCCTCTCCATTCTTGATGACGAATTCGTAAGTGTGGATTGGTTGAGGTCCCGCGTTGTAACCACGTCCAAGCAATCTCTGATAGACGGTGCCCCGGCAGCCTGGAAGGATTACATTCGTGGACGTACCCGTAGACGACAACTTTGGAAGGCACGCGTGCGAAGCACAGAGGCACAACTACCAAAGTCGGGCTCCGCGGATGAAAAGGTCCTGCAGCAGCTTGTGGATCTGTCTCCAAAGCAGTTTGAAGCGGTGATTGTCGCGTTGTTTCGGGAGATGAAGACCGTTGAACACTCGATAACGCAGACCCGATTTGTCAACGACAACGGGTTTGATTTCTTCGGCACGTTCACTATGCCACTTCCCGTCGACTATGAGATCCCCTTACGCGGTGAGGCCAAGCGCTGGAAGCAAGGGGTTGGCGTGGGGGAGGTCTCACGGCTTGTCGCGCGACTCCGGCGCGGCGAATACGGAATCTTTGTTACCACGTCGTACTACACCCGGCAGGCCCAGGAGGAAGTGCTGGAGGACGCTTACCCGGTTAAGCTCTTCACCGGCATCGATCTTGTACGATTCCTGCGAGAGCTGAAACTGCTTGCGGGAGAGCGGCTGAAAGAAGAATGGCTTTCGGCTGTGCTGGAGGACCGCCCATCAGAAAACAGATCATAGAGTACACGTTATCCAGCCCCTAACCGTGGTGTCTTAACGTGTATGGACCGGGAACCCAAGTGCAGACACTCGCGCAGGGTATACAAGATCTAGGAGTTCACAATGGCGGCGATGGTACAACTTCGGATTCCTGCTGGGACTTGCTTGTTTCTTCGGCGGAAGCCCTCGGGGAACCCAACGGCACGGCGAGAAGTCGCCCAGTCAAAAAGGGTGGCGAACTGACGGGTGCTAAGTCCTTTGTTCAGAGCCCCGGATGGCGCTGGATTCGGGCGGTCAACAGGCTATAGGTTGTTGACCAGTTCGCCTCACCGCGCGGGTAAGCCTTGAGCACGAACTGTGTCGGAAGGCAATGATTTCGGCCAGCTTCCCAGAACAGGACTTCTGGACAACGTGAATCCATTTCTACGGTTTGGGCGTTATACGGCCAAGTGGCGGTGCCAATGCGGGTGCCGGATGCTGGCCGACTCCCGAGGACATATTCCATCCGGTTCAGATAGGGTGCGAGTTGGCCTGTTCTCGCCAGCTAACCGCGAAAAGTCCAAACTCCATGCTGTCCTTCATTCGACCTTGAGTTGACTTGGTGCGCACCTCCACTGATTGCTGCGCTTTTCGGGGGCAGAGGTCGGCCGGTTTGAATTGACTTGGGCTGTCGCCTTCGCCCGTCAGAATCACACATCCGAGTGACGGTGAACACTGCCTCCGAATGCACTAAAACTCCAATACGCTGCTGCTCATAAGTCCGAGCAGTGGCAATCGGGTATAGTTTGAAGCCGCGCGGATCCAGCCTCTGGGTCAGCGTCGCTATCGTCGTTCCTTTGCCCGACGCGTTCCAGCCCTCGAAAATAACGAGCGTAGGCACACCGTTATCCCAGCACGCCTTCTCGAGGTCGTACAAGCACAGCTGCAGGAGATTTCGGGCAAGCCGCGCCGCGCTGAGATGTCATTAGCTAAGGCTCTGCTCTAAGCGACAGATGCCTCCGAAGTTCGCTGGCAATTCGCGAGGCAAATGGCTGAGCCTTATGGTGGCTCATGTGCTCGACTGTAAGAATAGAGTAGCGATCCCCATCGTCCCGCGCGGCCCCTGCCATGTCATCTTAAGCGGTGGCTTCGCCACATGGATCCTGGCGATTGACGCGCGAATGCTCGGAGCTTTGTTTGTCGTACGTAATGAAGTCAGGCTGTCAGAAAACGGGATTGCCGCAAACTGGATGTGGATCCCACTCCTTATTTGGGCATGAACGAGAGCACACCGATGACCGCACCGCTGACCACCAGTAGCGCTGGATTGATCTTGTACTGCAGCAGGATTAGCAGCACGGCCACGGATATTGCCGCTGTTTCTGTGCCGGTAATTGCACCCTTTGCCATGGTGAAGCAGCCGGCCAGCAATAGCCCGATCGACACCGGCGCCAGTCCCTGCTGAATGGAAGTTCTCCACGGCCATTTTTCGAGCTTCCTCCATCCCTTCGCGACAGCGAATGCGAGCAGCGCCGTCGGCCCGAAAAAAGCGATCAGTACAACGATTGCGCCCAACGCGCCGCCTGCCCACTGTCCGATGGAGACGATCATCATCATGTTGGGCCCGGGAGCCATCTGCCCGACACTGTACAGATGGATGAGTTGCTTGAAGTCGAGCCAGTGGTGCGCGTCGACAGTCAGGATTTTCATTTCGGGGAAGGCAGCCATGCCTCCGCCGACGGTCAACAGCGACAGATAAGAGAACACTCGAGCCAGAGCTGGGATCTGGTTCATGGCGTCACACCCGCTTTCTGCACTTTGCGAGGATGATGAAAGAGGATCGCGAGAATCCCGACCACGATCAGCGTCCGTGGCACTGAGATGTGTAACCGGTTCACCGCAATTACTGTCATCGCAATGAACACAAAATCAAACTTGCCAGAAAGCGACTTCTTACTTAGCCCCACAACCGTCGACAGGATCAGGCCAACGGCTGCGGCTGCCACGCCTTTCAACGCCGCCGTAATCCAGACGTGATCTCCGTGAATACGATAGAAGATTCCTACAACGAACATTAGAACCGCGCCCGGCAGACAGATCCCAAGAATCGCGGCTATCGATCCAAGGGCTCCACGCAACCTTTCCCCTACGAGGATGGCCATGTTGGTCGCGTTCAAGCCGGGAAGGCTCTGGCTGATGGAAAGCATCTCGACGAACTCCTTGTCGTCGATCCAATGGTTCTTGGTCACGAGGCTGCCGCGCAGGTAAGGCACCACGCCGCCGAAGCTGGTGGCCCCGATGATCAGGAACTCGAGGAATATCTGAACAATGGGGACTTCCGCCGGTGCTGTCGAAGCAGCGCCGGCTGCTGGCAATGTAGATTTTCCGCCCGTCTCATTCATGGCTCTGGGGCTCATTGCCGTTAAGGCGGTACACCATTGCAGTCTTCGTAACGCCCAGGGCCAGCCAGTCCTGCACGTCCTGTTGCAGCGAGATGTAGAACTGCGCGGCCAATTTTTTCTGCTTATCGGCAACGCTTTCCCGGCGATCGAACTTTACCTGGAAAGCAAACTCTCCCACCAGCGACTTATGCTCGCCGCGGGTGCGCCATAGCCCGATGTCGCACTTGCCGACCAGCCCTTTGCCGAAGTCCAGTTGACCGAGCGGAAGCAGCACTTCCTCCACGATGCCTCCGTTCACCAGGCTGATTTTCTCGTCAAGGCCTTTCTGTAGTTTGGCTAGCGCGGGAAACACTTTCACTAGGGTAGCCATCGAAGCTTTGTCGGCCTCGTGCATCTGGCTTAATCCGAACTGGCAGTTGTGCGAGTAGAGGATGCGGTATCCACCCACCTCGTCTTTCAGCGGCAGAGCCTCAGCCTTGAACTTGATGCGGTACTTACCGGCGATCTTCGGCCGGACGTCCAGCGCAGTTGCTTGTTGTTCATCCGGATGGCGGAACTTGAACACGATCTCCGGATCGCCCACGGGAAAGCCGTCCACGTACGCGACTCGCCGCCGCAGGATGAATGCATTGTTGTATAGGCGAAAATCGGGAGTATCGCCGAAAACGATCTCCCTGATTTGCGGCCTGAGCCCAGCTTCGGCGTCCGGGATGAAACCGACGCCGACCTTTTTCGCCGTTTTCTGCACAAGTTCGCCGAAATCGCGGAACGCCCGGACCGAAGTGAAACGTTCGGGCTTCAGGATCAGCTTGGCTTCCAGATATGTCACCCGATCCATAGGCGTACCGTCGGCATAGGACTGTCCCGGCGTGTAGGTCTGTGACACGGGCTCCTGGGCGGCAGATTTCTTGCTCTTGTTTTTCTTGTGCTTGTCCTTCTTGGGCTTCGCTTCTTTATTCTTCTTTGCCACGTTATTCCTCTGGTTATCGTTAGCCTGTCAGTTAACTACGATTCCGGCGGATCGAAAACTGTCACTTGCGACAGGTGACCTTTGATGATTCCTGCGGACGAGGCACAGCCCGTGACTCACCTCCCGGGTGTGCTCTTTGCTGCTGCTGGCCGCAGGATGAAATAGCCAGCTGAACGAGACTTACTTCGAGCGCATCCCGACCGACTCAGTCTTCGCAACCCGTTCTTTCGTAAGCGCGGAAGCATAGCCGCAATTTTGTTGGGTCGCAACGCCGCTCCTTTGGCGAAATTGCTTGCGCCATACGTTGGGAGACTTGCCAGCCCATGTGCGGAAAGCACGCGTGAAGGTGCTCGTTTCTGCGTATCCCAGTGCTTCAGCAATATCGCTGACCTTCAAGGACGTGTGCGTAAGAAATTGGGTCGCTAATTGGAATCGTGCACGACCGCGAAGATCTCGGAAGTTTGTGTGCTCCCTCAGCAATCGTCGATTCAGCGTCTTGGGGTGGATTCCAAGATCCCTCGCTACGTTGTGAAGCGTCGCATCACCGCACAGGTATCGCGCCAAGAGTATTCGGCCCACCAGCTCGCCGGTGTTCGGGTTATCCAGCTTCAACCAGTTGGAAACAGAATTGTCGAGATCGAGGGGAGCGCGAGGGTCAGTCCGCACTACGGTTTGCTTTGTTATACATTCCCGGTTTTTTAAGCGCTTCCCCATCTAAATCAGCTCTCAATACGACTTTTGGCTGAAAGGTCGGCGACTTGGAAACGTTAGACCTTCGATGAACCATGTCACACCGGCTGCAATCAAGGCTTGGCATTTTCAGACAGTTCCCAGGGAAACTCTTACTTTCGAGTGTTTTCAGCAGTTGCGTGGGCTGCTTTCGCCAAGCTGACGGCGGCTTGCCGGACCAGGATTGAAACGCTCGCGTGAAGTCGCTTGTCTCCGCATAACCTAGTGCCAACGCGATATCTGTAACATTCATGCGCGTGCCGGTGAGGAGTTGGCTTGCTATTTCAAATCGTGCCTGATTGCGCAGATCGCGGAAGCCTGTCCCCTCATTGTGCAGCTTTCGGTTGAGTGCCTTGCCGTGAATCCCCAGATCGCTTGCTACGTTGCTCACCGTCGCAGTTCCGCACACCGATCGCGCGCGGAGTATTCGGACAACCCGTTCGCTGGTACTCGGTTGGGTCACGGCCCAATAACTTGCCGCGGATTTATCAAGCGCCGTTCGAAGCTGGGGATTGGCCATCCGCACCGAGGATTTCAGGAGTTGTGACGAAAACACCAGCGCGTTTTGCTCGGCATCAAAGATGGGCATCTGTCCGAAGACTTTACGATAGAGACCGACATTGTCCGGCGTATGGCGGGCGAGCCGGACCTGTCCAGGCGAAATGCCGCAAAGCTCAAGCATGATGTTGAGACCCATGACCGTCACTAGGTCGTAGACTTGTTCGATGGCTTGCATCTCGGGATGGTGAATGCCATAGCCCCAGTAGGCTACCTCCTCCTGGATCGACAAATAGACAACAGATCCCCTTACATATCGCTGCTGGTTAACACATAGATCATATATCGCACGCCCTAGCGTCGGCGCATTGCGCATCAACTGCCCCACAAGACCGAGGTCCTTGATTCCGCTGCGTTGTCCAAGCATAAGACCGAAATAAGGGCACTTTGTAGCGATCACGCAAGCTTGAAGAAGCCGTCCCAGCTCCAAAAACGAGATTGCATTTTCGGCGTCATCTAAAACGCTGGGCCCAAGGCCGGTGCTTGCGATGACCTTCGCCGGATCCTGATCGAAATGTATGAGAACAGAGGGGATGGCAGTTAATGGCCCCACACGCTGACTGCTTTCCATTTTCGATCCTTCCGTCGAGACCTTACAGATCGGATCAGGGGTGAACGGCACCTCGGATATCTGGCTCCACGATTATTTACCGTTTGTCCCAAAATGCCAAGACCTAAAAAATCTGCCATGGCATGTTTGCAGCTGTCGCAGGACTCCTAATGTGCAGGAGAACTGCACATCAATCATAGGAGGCAGTTATGGATCAAACTTCAACAGCCGCGACAAGCAAGGGAAAGACGGAAGTTTTGACAGGAATTGCTCGCTCGAAAGGAAAGGCGGCGGGCGAGGCGATGGTGTTCAGCCATCGATTTGGATGGGCGTTCAACCATGTCGGCAACGAGGACGGCAAAATCCTGACGGCTGGCTGGGATAACCACGGCCAATCTGTGGAGGGCAAGATCGTGGTCTACCCGACCGTCACCGGCTCCACCAGCGGCGCTATCAGCCTGTACTACAAGGTCAAACAGTCCAAGCACGGCCCCGCGGCCATCATCTGTCGGGAGATCTTCCCCTTCGATATCAGCGGCGCCATTGCCGCTGAGATTCCGGCCGTGGACAAGTGCGACCGGGACCCGATCACGACCATCAAGACCGGTGACTGGGTGGAAATCGACGCACCCAAAGTTGGGCAGAAGGCCACCGTCACCATCATCCACAAGGCGAAGTGAATCGTAGACATTCTGAACAAGAAAAATATCGAATGAGGAGACTTTGACAATGAAACTAACGAAGTTCCAACAAGAGATGCTCGACGGCAAGCATGGTGAAGCCAAGAAATTCTGCATGGACAAACTGACGGACTTCGGCGAAGCGGTCGAGGCCACGGAAATGGTGGACCTCTCCCTCGTCCTTTGCGGATGTCCCATCTGGTCGAAGAACCCCAGAGATCCGAAGACACTGGAGAAACTCAACGCCTACGACCTGGGACACAGCCGGCTCTATGATCCGATCTTCGCGATGAAGGATGCGCACGTCGCCGACGAGACAGGGACCGTGTGCGGAGGCGATCCGTACTTCGTGCAGTTTGACAAGGTCGACCAGAAGGGGTACCCGTGGAACTTTGAGATCCCGGGCAAGGGCAGCTTCAAGATCGACAACGAAATGTTCCAGGATCTCAAGGCGGGTTACGACAAGCAGCTGGAGCACGGCCATCTGCCGTGGTCCTCGTGCAACCCTTATTTGAACACCCGTATCCCCAAGATGGGCGAGTACTGCGCCAGCTCGGAGTCCAGTGCCGCGTGCTACATCAACACCGTCCTGGGCGCGCGGACCAATCGGGAATCCCCGGTCAACACCGTCTACGCGGCCTACACCGGCTGCATGCCGAAATACGGCAGCTACCTCGACGAGAACCGTGCGGCCAAGTGCATCGTCGAGATCGACGACGAGGTCCGCGACAACCTCAAGGGGATGGCTGATTGGGGCGCCTTGGGTGCCTGTATCGCTGCGAAGGCGGAAAACCGCATCATGGCCGTGCTCAACCTGCCCATCACCAAGATGAGCTCGGGCGCGACCAAGAATCTGATCTCGTGCGCTTCGCCGGGCATGAACGACCCGATCCTCCATCTGATGGGCATCACGCCGGAATCGCCGACGCTGGAAGCGGCCTTCAAAGGCAAGATGCCCAAGAACCCGGAACGGTTCAAGGTGACGATGGAAGACATCATTGAGATGTACCGCTACCTCAACAACCTTGCGCCAGCGCCCGGCCCCGACGGCGCCAAGCCGGTAGACATCGTTATTGTCGGTTGTCCGCACGCGACCTTCGACGAGGTCCGCGAGGTCGCCCGGTTGGTGAAGGGTAAGAAGGTCAAGCCGGGAGTGCAGCTCTGGGTGCAGACCGACACGCCCACCTACTTCATGGCTCAGCATTACGGCGATACCAAGAGCATCGAGGACGCCGGCGGCAAGATCTACCACCAGACCTGCATGGCGATGACCCCGTTCCGGCACTACCCGAAAAACATCACCATCGCCACGAGCAGCTTCAAGTACACGAAGCTGTGCGCCGGATTCGGATCGGAGGGGACGACCTGGATCTACGCCAACCCAGAGGCCCTCGTCAATGCGGCGGTCAATGGCGTGTTCAAACCGACCGCGCGCTGGGACTACTGGAGCCAGCCAAAGGAGAAGCGGTTGGCCAGCGAGAGTGTTCAGCCGCTGTATGACGGAGCCCTCCCGATGGTCTCCTAGCAGCGGAGCCGTCTGGAGATGCGCCGGGTGCCCCTGGGAAACCAGGGGCACTCCGATTAGCTTGTTTTGCCCGTAGTCACCGTGGCCGTTGCCTCTAGACTTTGCTAGAACCAGCTTCACCAGGAGAATTTCATATGTCTGCCGTAGCCAACGTCACATTGTCCGCTCAGGAAGAAGCGATCGCCAGTGGCAAAACCGCTCTGCATCCTGGGGTAACCGACCGGGTTATGAGACTATTCGACGCTATCCGTGCTTCCTATCAGCCCCGGCTCACGCTGGACCGGGCGGTCTACTTCACGGAGTCGATGCGATCCACCGAGGGTCAGCCGCTCGTGCTGCGCTGGGCCAAGGCGCTCAGTCATATCACAGAGAACATCCCGGTGACCATCTTCGATGACGAGTTGATCGTCGGACGGCCAAACACCTGGCTCGGCCGCTATACGCTGGTCTATCCCGAACTGGACGGCAGCATCATGAAGGCGGGGTCCGAGGCGTTCATGGCCGCAGAGAAAAAGGGAGCGCGCGACGCGGTCATCGTTACGGCGGAAGATAAGAAGATCATCGACGAGGTGCTCTTCCCCTATTGGGAGGGCAAGGACTTCACCCCCAACTTCATCCGCGCGCTGCCCGAGGATTCGCGGCACATCTCCTTCGGACCGGACCCGAAGAACATTGGCGTCATGCAGACGTTCGTCCTCGTCAGCTCATCAACCATGCGCCACTCCCAGAACTGGGTGATCGACTATGGCAAGCTGCTGGCGCGGGGCTGCAGGGGCCTCCGGGCCGAGTCCGAGAAACGGCTGGCGGCGCTGGAGCATCCGCGGGACCTGGTCCACAAGAAACCGTTTTACGAGGCGGCCATCATCACCTGCGATGCACTTTCGATCTGGGCCGGACGCTATGCGAAGTGTGCTGCGGACATGGCCGCAAAGGAAGCCAATCCCGTCAGGAAGCAGGAGCTTCAGGACATCGCGGAGCGCTGCGCATGGGTTCCCGAGAACCCGGCACGCAACTTCCGCGACGCCATCCAGGCGCAATGGTTCGCGCAGTTGTTCTCGCGGATGGAGGAGATGATCGGCGGCCAGATCAACCAGGGCCGGTATGACCAGTTCTTCTACCCCTACTACAAGAAGGACGTGGACGCGGGGCGGATCACGCCGGAGCAAGCGCAGGAGCTGTTCCAGTGCCACTGGCTGAACATGATGCAGAGTGTGGAATCCCAGATGTCGCCGGCGATGGCGCAGGGCCGGCAAGGGTTCTCGCACCACGAAACGGTGACGATCGGCGGCCAGACGCCGGACGGTCAGGACGCCACCAACGAGCTGTCCTACATCATCCTCGAGTCCACGCGGCCGCTCAAATCCAGCTACCCGGAACTGGGGGCGCGGATCCACGCCAACACCCCTGACAGGTTCCTGCACGCGGTGGCGGAAACGCAAAAGGACGGCAAAGGTTCCCCCAAGCTGGTCAACGACGAGAACATCATCCCGTTTCTGCTGAGCCATGGCATCGAGCGTTCCGAGGCGCGCGATTACGCGATATCGGGTTGCACCGAGTCGCGTCTGCCCAACCGCGAGACCGGCAAGACCGGCAACACCGCGCTCAACTTCGGGGCCATCATCGAGCTGACCCTGCGCAATGGTCGGAACAAGTTCTGGAAGGACGAGCTTTTCGGCCTGGAGACGGGCGATCCTCGGACCTTTGCGACCTATGACGATCTGTGGACCGCGTTCCAATCGCAGTTGCTGAACTGCCTCAGACATTGCATGGTTCAGGTGTACACGGCGCTGAAACTCAAGCCGCAATACATCGCGGCACCGTTCTGCTCGCTGATGAGCGACGTCGTGATGGAAGCTGGCAGGGACATCCACACGCACGACGACTACATTCCGGGTGCCTTCGACACGTCGTGCATCGATTGCTCCGGTGGCTTCGGCACCGCGATTGATTCACTCGCGGCCATCAAGCACCTGATCTACGACACCAAGAAACTTACCTGGGATCAACTGATGGAGGCGCTCGAGGCCAACTGGGAGAACTGCGAAGTCGTCCGTCAGATGTGCCTGAACGCGCCGAAATACGGCAATGGCATCGAATGGGTGGACGCGATCGGCTTCGAGATCCAGCGCACGGCCATGAAATACTGCCACGAGCATCCCAAGCCGCATGGCATGACCTTCAACTTTCGGGTCATTCCGATCACCTTCCACGTCCCGTCGGGCAAGGTCACCTTCGCGACCCCGAGCGGCCGCCCCGCAGGCGAGTTTCTGTCTGAGGGGATTTCGCCCTCCCACGGCATGGACAGGAAGGGCCCCACGGTTACTCTGGGTTCGATCGCGCGCGCGACCTGCCAAACCTACAACACCCACCGCGAAGATTTGATCAACATGAAGATGGCGCCGGGCAATGTCGCAGGCGAGGCGGGGACTCGCACGCTGATGCAGTTGATTCGGGTTTGGTGCGACCAAAAGCACTCGCACATCCAGTTCAACATCCTCAACCGCGACACTCTTTTGGACGCCCAGAAGGACCCCGAGAAGTATCGGGATCTGGTTGTGCGGATCGCCGGGTATTGTGCGTACTTCGTCGACCTCTCACCGGATCAGCAGGCAGAGATCATCGCGCGGACGGAAGAGGCGGCATGAGCAGCAAGCATGACATGGCGACTCGGCGGATCGCGATCAACTGCGGCGGCGGCTACGTGCCGGGGCTGAACGGGGTCGTCGTCGGCGCGGCCCTCGCGGCAAGAAGGCTCGGCTGGGAGGTCGTCGGCATCCACGACGGCTACGACGGGCTCCTTGTTCCCGAGAGTTATCCCTATGGGGGTCTCATCACGTTCGACGCGCGCGCGATCGACGGTCTCGACGCCGCCGGCAGCGCGCTGGGCACGGGAGCGCGCATCGATCCCTTCCGGGCGCGCCATGTCGGCGAAGAGGGTTTTGTCGGCGAAGTAGACCGCTCGGACGAACTTTTAGAGGCGATCCGCGGCAAAGGAATCGACGCGGTCATTTCGGTCGTAGGCGGCAGCGCGCTGACCGGCCAGCACGCGCTGAGCGTCGCGCTCAAGCTCAGCCGCAAGGGCTTGCGAACGGTCTGCGTGCCGAAGTCGATCGAGAACGACGTCGCGGCGACGGCGCTGTCGTTCGGCTTCAACAGCGCGCTGAGCGCCGCGACCGAGGCGCTCGACCGCATCCGCACGGCGGCCCGCGACGTGCGGCGCCTCGCAATTGTCGAGGTCCCGGGTCACGAGGCGGGATGGCTTGCGCTGCAGGCGGGCATCGCCGCGCGGGCGGACGTGATCTTGATCCCGGAAATACCCCACGACCTGCAAGCCGTCGCCGCATGGCTCAAAGAAGCCGAGACAGGCGGCAGGAGGCCTTCGCTGCTGGTGGCCGCCGAAGGCGCGCGCCCAAAGGACGCTCCCACGTCAGCCGAGCCCCAGCCGATCAGCGCGATGCGCAAGAGCCTGTCGCCGCTCGCGGATCCAAGCCTCGGCGAGGGTGCGAAAATGATCGACCGCTCTGGCCGGCTCACCGAAAGCCTCGCCTTGAGCCTGCAAAGGCTGACGGATCTGGAGACGCTCCCCATCTCGCTCGGGCATCTTGTTCGCGGCGGCGCGCCGACAGCGGTCGACCGCCAGTTGGGCCTCGGCTACGGCGCCGCGGCGGTGCAGGCGCTGAGCGAAGGCCAGTCCGGCGTGATGGTCGCGTTCCATCCGCCCGACCTTGCGTTCGTGCCGCTCGGCGAGGCTATCAACAAAGTCCGCACCGTTCCGGCGGAGAGCGAGTTCATACGCATCGCGCGCGCGCTCGGCGTCTGCCTCGGCGATCAAGGAGCCTCCCGATGACTGCAGACTCGCCGACTGGCCTTGTGCTCAACATCCAGCACTTCTGCACCCATGACGGGCCGGGCATCCGCACGACCGTCTTTCTCAAGTTCTGCTCGCTGCATTGCAAATGGTGCTCGAATCCGGAGAGCATCGGACAGAAGCCCGAGCTTGCCTACAATCCGAGCAAGTGCATCGGCGCCAAGGCCTGCGGACGTTGTCTGAAACCGCCGGCCCCCGAGGGCGCGATGTATGTCGTCGACGGCGCAGACGACAAGGTGCGGATCAACTGGGACCTCGCGAGCGAATGCGGCGAGGAGACGACCGCGCTCTGCCCGACCGAGGCGCTGTATCTTTTCGGCAAGCGCATGACCATCGACGAGGTCATGGCGGAGGTCGAACAAGACAGCAGCTTCTATCGCGAGGGGGGCGGCGGGATCACGCTTAGCGGCGGCGAATGCCTGCTCCAGCCCGACTTCAGCGCCGCGCTTCTGGCGGAGGCGCACAATCGCGGTGTCACCACCGCGATCGAGACCGCCGGGAACGTGCCTTGGGAGTTCATGGCGAAAGTGCTGCCGCACGTCGACACCATGATGCACGACCACAAGCTGACCGACCCCGTCCGCCACAAGACATGGACCGGGGTCGACAACAAGCGCATCAAGGAGAACTACCAGCGCGCCTACGAGACGTTCCCGAACACGAAATTCATCGCGCGCACCCCGCTTATTCCCGGCGTCAATGACGACGAGGATCACATCAGGTCGGTCCTCGCCTTCATCCGCCCGCACAAGAACGTCGTCGATTACGAGCTACTGCCCTATCACCGCTTCGGCGAGTCGAAATACGGCTTCCTCGGCAAGGTCTACGGCCTGGCGGATTTCGTCTCGCCCTCGCCCGAGTCGCTCGCGCGCCTGCGCGCGATCATCGACGAGGCGTTCGGCCGCAGCGGCGCAGTACGGACATAGAATCGAGTCATCTGCCGAAAGGCTTTCATGAGCGAGCACGTTGAGCTATTGACCAAGGTCGCGAACCTCTCGATGTTGACCTTTATGGTGTCCAACATGCTTGGCTTCGGCATGCGCCTGTCGCTGGCCGAGATCATCAACCCGCTGCGGGAGACCAAGCCGACCCTGAAGGCGTTGCTGGCCAACTTCGTCATCGTCCCGGCGGCAGCCTATGCGCTGCTCCGTGTCTTTCATCTCGAAGCTGGCTATGCCATTGGCTTGTTGCTGGTGGCCACCTCGGCGGGCGACCCCGCCACCACAAAAGGTTCCCAGCTTGCGAAGGGCAATCCCGCATACACGCTCGCCATGATGGTCGCGCTGCAGATCATGACGGTCCTCTTGATGCCCATCATCCTCCCGCCCCTGCTGCCGGGCGTGCATGTGGATCCCCTCAAGATAGCCAAGCCGCTGGTGCTTTTTCTGCTCGCTCCGCTGGCTATCGGACTTCTTATTCATGCGCGGTGGAGCGGGGTCGCAGCCAAGCTCTGGAAGCCGTTGGACCGATTCTCGTCGCTCGCCTTCATTGTCGTGATCTCACTCTTCATTGGCCTCCATTTCAGGACGATCATCGGCACAGTGGGCTCGTACGCCATGCTCGCCTCCGCCATGCTCGTAGCGGTCGGCTTCTTCGCTGGCTATTTCCTCGGGGCCCCGGGCCAGATTAGAGAATCGGATCTGGCAATACAGACCTCCTTTCGCGGGCTGTCGGCAGCCGTTGCGATCGCGATCACGAATTTCCCGACCCAGCCAAATGTCCTTGTGATGCTCATCATTACCCTGACGATGTCGCTGCCTGTGCTGTTACTTGTCGCGCCAACCGTTCTGCGTCGGAAGAACGTCGCCGCGGCGCAGGCGCGCGGCGGTACAACTGTGGCTGCAGAGAGGAGTCCCGGATGATTACCGAGCCCTTGTTCGACATTGCGGTTGGAGTGGCGTCGTTCTTAGCCGGCCGACTCGGTTCTCGGCATCAGAGGCGGGATCATCATCACGCCGCTGCGGTTCTCGACTTCGCAATTGACATGCGCTCGCGCTGGCGCCGCATTGTGTTCGGTGATTGCCACTTCAGAGGACCGCATGTTCACATCTGAAACCAAAGCCCACCTCAAAGACAAACTCTGGCAAGAGACCAATAAAATGCTTTGGCTCAGCCTTTATTTGTTTGCATTCCTGGCTGCATTGGCGGCGTATCGCTCGCTTTTGCTGGGGGAAGGCGGCGCGGGGGCTTGGCCGCTGTTTGACTGCGCGGTCGAGGCGCTGGTGCTTGCGAAGGTGATGTTGATCGGGAACGCGCTTAAGTTGGGCGAGCGGTTTTTTCAAAGGCGCATGTTCGCGAGGACTCTATCGAGGGCATTTACATTTACGATCTTTGCGCTGGCGTTTGCAGGGCTCGAAGGACTGGTGAAGAGGATGATTCGGGGGAATGCGTTTGCGGAAGTGTGGCAGGAATTGGCGAACATGGGGCCGAAGCTGATTCTGGTGCGCGCGGTTGTGCTGTTCATTTTCTTTGTGCCGCTGTTTGCGCTTTGGGAGATCGGGCGCGTGCTTGGAAAACGGAAGTTGCAATCGATGTTCTTTGATTTGCCGGCGAAGACGAGCGAGTGAATGTCGGGGTGGCAGAAAATGGAGAGCAAGGTACAGCAGGTGATGTGGAGCAAAGTCGTAGACCACCGATAGTGAACGTGAGATGAAGAAGCACATCCTTACATTGGCGGCCGCCGCAGAAGCGGGTACTGGACTGCTTCTGCTGGCGTGGGCGCCGATCGTGGTCCGCATGCTGTTTGGCACAGAGATCAGTGGTGTCGGCTGCATAATGAGCCGGCCCTGTAAGGGAATGTCACCATGACACACGCAGCCACACTCGCGACGCCAAAGTCCCGGCAATCGGTCAACATCAATATCCCACCCTTCCAGGCGCACTGCTCGCGAGCCGAACTCGCGGCGATGGGAAAAACTTTGCGCGACAAATGTCCGCGAATCTCGCTTGCTAAATGGAAGCCGGCGCACAATCGTCCCGATCCAGTGCAGTTGATCGAGCTGTCCGACCAGGGACGCATGCCGGAATTGGTGCCGCTTCGGCACGGGCGCATGCTGCAATCGCCGTTCACTTCTTATCGCGGGGCGGCGCTGAACATGGCCGTGGACCTGGCGTCCATGCCCACTACAGATATCCGCGTGCAGTGTTGCGGCGATGCTCACCTAGTAAACTTCCGCGGTTTCGCTACACCAGAACGGCGGGTGCAGTTCGACATCCACGACCTGGATGAGACGCTCCCCGCGCCGTGGGAGTGGGACGTTAAGCGGCTGGCGGCGAGCTTCGTTATTGCGTGCCGGGACAACGGTCTGGGCGACGTCTGTGGTGCGGATGCAGCCCGTGCCTGCGCGCAGTCCTATCGCGAGCACATGATCGAATACGGCAAGATGCGGTCGCTGGACGTGTGGTACGCGAGCCTCGGCGCCGAAGGCCTTCTGCCGACCATCCCGGATGAAGAGAGTCGCCGGCGAGCGAAGAAGCGCTTGCAAAAGGAGCGAGAGCGAAGCGCGCTGGGGCTTGATTTTCCTGAGCTTGCGCACAAAGTAGGCGAAAAGCCAATGATCAAGGACAACCCGCCGACGATCTTTCACACGAGCGTCGAACGCGCTCGCCACGCGTTCGACGCCACAGTCCGGGAGAGCTTTGCCCAGTACCGGGAGAGCCTGCGGCCATCCGTGCGTGCACTCCTCGATCACTTTGAATTCAAGGACTGGGCCGTCAAAGTGGTCGGTGTCGGCAGCGTGGGCACCTTCTGCGCCGTGCTCCTCTTGATGGCTGGCGACAAGGACCCGCTATTCCTCCAAGTGAAGGAGGCGCGCGCTTCGGTGCTGGAGGCGTACGCGGGGAAGAGCGTTTTCCCCAATCATGGTCAACGGGTGGTGAACGGACATCGCATGATGCAATCGGCGAGTGACATCTTTCTCGGCTGGGGCACAACCAAGGCAGGGCGACATTTCTATGTCCGGCAGCTGCGCGACATCAAGTTGAAGCCGAAAGTGGAGGTGTTCAATTCCACCGACATGACCCAGTTTGGCGAATGGTGCGGCTGGACGCTGGCGCGCGCCCACGCCCGCGGTGGAAAACCGGCGATGATTGGAGGCTACCTGGGAAAAAGCGACACGTTCGACAAAGCAATCGCCGCTTTCTCGATCGCCTACGCCGACCAAAACGAACGTGACTACGAATTCCTCAAGAAGGCGGCGCAAAAGGGCAAACTGGAAGTGTTGGGGGAGCGGTAACCATCACGGCTCGGGCAGATTTGGGCGGATACTTGGGAGGATTCCCCTTACCCTGCTGCTGCAAGAGATCCCCAGGTTTGGAATGATTACTGCTGCTATCTTCGTTTCGCTTCTCTTTGTGTATGCCCTCTTATCAGGAAGGGCATCGCAGACACCGATCACCGCGCCTATTCTGTTCACTGCTGCGGGCATGGTGATGTCGCCAGCCTGGATGCATGTCGCCGCGGCTGGCGTGACTGCGAATGTATTCCTCCGAATTGCTGAGTTAGGTCTGGTGCTGCTGCTATTCACCGACGCCAGCCGAACCGATCTCACAGTGTTGCGGAATATCGGAACGCTGCCCGGGCGCTTGCTGAGCACGGGAATGCTCTTGACCATACTTCTGGGCGGCATCGTTGCCCGACTGGTGTTTCCAGGCCTGTCGATTTGGGAAGCAGGCATTCTGGCCGCCATTCTTGCCCCGACCGATGCCGGGCTAGGTCAGGTTGTCGTGAGCAGTCCCCGCGTGCCCATGCGCGTTCGCCAGGCACTTAACGTTGAAGCCGGGCTCAATGACGGACTGTCGGTGCCCTTCCTGCTGTTCTTCATGGCGCTTGCGGCGGCAAAGATCGAAGGCGGGGCGGCAAGCTTAATGCAGTTCATTGGAGAGCAGTTAGGTTTAGGAGTGCTGGTCGGAATGGCGGTCGGCCTGATCGGGGGCTGGTTGCTGCGCACCGCCACTCGCCGAGGCTGGGTGGCCGAATCGTTTCAGCAGATCGCCGTCGTCACGTTGCCCCTGCTTTGCCTGGTGCTGGCCGAAATGGTTGACGCCAGCATGTTCATTGCTTCGTTCGTCGCGGGTCTGGCCATACAGATACCGTTCAAGGAGGCAGGGAAACACAGCGTTGAGTTCGCTGAAGAGTGGGGACAGATTCTTAACCTTGCTGTCTTCTTTATGTTCGGCATGGTCGTAGTGCGCGACTGGGCGCAATTCACGCCTGCCAGGTGGGTCTATGCCATCCTGAGTCTGACGGTAGTGCGGATGTTGCCTGTCGCACTTGCGCTAATTGGGACACGCCTCAGCCTACCCTCCGTTTTCTTTATGGGATGGTTTGGCCCGCGTGGGCTTGCGTCGATTGTTCTGGGATTGGTGTATCTAGAGCAGGAACTTCATCTCCCCAGCGAATCTGCAATTCGAGCCACCGTGATGCTGACGGTAGTGCTCAGCATCTTTGCGCACGGGCTGAGTGCCATGCCCGGCATTAGCATCTACGCACGCAAAGTGGCCGCTCTCAATTCCTCCGCACCGGAGTGCCAGAAGCTCGGAACTTAATGGTCGGTGCCTATTTGACGTTAGGCGTGATTGAGAAGGTGTGACGCTGGGACTCAAGACCTAGCGGCGAGATGTTCGGTATTAGCGAGTGATCGCGGTAGGGACACCAGTTGCCTGGTGCCCCCCGCACAGACCCGGACGGGCGCTCATTAGCGCATCCGGTTCTTATCTCGGATGAATCGCGGCCAAGCGTACCGCTTGTCCGCACACC
>JBEKNL010000047.1:0-29931 GCA_049522855.1 Candidatus Korobacteraceae bacterium | reverse complement strand
GTCTTGTTCGGGAAGGTAGCAACGGTAGGTCTTCGCCATGCCTCTGAAACTGACATACCTCGCCTGTGACTTTCAAGCACAACAACCGGCGATAAGGTGATTACTCAGACACGCTCCTAGGGAAGAAATCGCAAATGCGCCGATAGCCAGTGCGTAGAGGCGAAGCTGGCGCGGCGCGCGACGGCCCTCCCACGCAACTGCAGCGAGCGTGACCAGCAACGCAGCGACGCCGAAGACGCCGGTGTCGGCCGAATACAGAAACGCTGCAGCACAGGAGAGTGCGGCCCCGCAGCCCAGCATCGCCGCTTGAAACCTCCGATCGCGCACGGCGTACCAGCCCCGCAAGAACAACGCGAAAAGAAAGATGTCAAACGCGGTCCGCCCGTCCCATGGCGCCCAGAATACGGAGAGCAGCATGAGCAGCAGAAAGCGTCTCCATGCCGGTTGCTCGGGGAGGAGAAGACGAAGCGTCAGGAACCCGAACAGATACGCGAGCCACAGCAGGAACGTGTGGTAGGTCGTATAGATGCTTCCCATGGAGAGGCCCGCCCACCGCGCTGGCGCGCTGAACAGCCACTGAAACAGGGGGCCATAGGGAAAGGCAACATCGCGGCC
Source organism: Candidatus Korobacteraceae bacterium (assembly GCA_049522855.1). GTDB lineage: Bacteria > Acidobacteriota > Terriglobia > Terriglobales > Acidobacteriaceae > Bog-257. Next base: position 29,316 of record JBEKNL010000047.1, on the reverse strand, counting down.
AAACCAGATGCCTCGCGAAGCCTTGAAGACGGTGTCGAGGACCCAGTGATCGTCAAAGGTGCCGGGATGTTGAATGACCACCAGAGCGCGCGGCGATATCCAGGCCAACGGTATCGAGGCCCCGACTAGCAGCAGTATTGCCAGGAAATCCCAGTTCCGTGCGAAGCGCGCCATTGAAATCTTCGAGACCGGCGCTGGAGTTTGCGCGCCTGGCTTGCTCACCGCCACGTCGAGCTTCTCCATAGAGGTATGCCATTCTCCCCACAGCCGTCACCGTCGCAGCTCTCGGCCCTCAGTGAAAAACTGGCTGCGCCATTGTATATTGTACGGAGACACGCTCAGGGGCAGGCACCAATCGTCCGGGAGGCGAAGACCCATACCCAGGTTTGCACCATGGACATCGTCATCGTCATGCCCGTTTATGAGGATTGGGACGCGGCCTTAAAACTCTGTCGCAATATCGACGTGGTCCTCCCGAGCAGAGTTCGCTGCGCGCCAGCGTGCTCCTCATTGACGACGGCAGTGCGCTTACGAGTTACCCGCGCGAACTTCCTTTTCGACTTGAAGCCATTGATCATGTCTCGGTATTGACCTTGCGCCGCAACCTGGGTCATCAAAGGGCGCTGGCGGTCGGGTTTGCTTACCTCCAGCAACATTGGAAGGGCGACGCGGTCGTAGTGATGGATGCAGACGGAGAGGACCGGCCAGAGGACATTCCCCGACTCCTGGAGGCCAGGGGAAATGCGGGGCATCCGACCGCTGTCTTTGCCGAGCGCGGCCGACGGCTTGAGAGTTTGACCTTCCGGCTTATGTACCGTTGCTACTCGCTTCTGCATCGGGTGTTCACCGGCCGCGACATTCGCTTCGGGAACTTTAGCGTTCTGCCCTGGTCATACCTGGACAGCCTGGTGGTGTGTCCCGAGTTGTGGAACCATTACTCGGCCACATTTCTTAAGTCCCGCCTTCCCTATACTCGGGTGCGTTGCGATCGCGGCCGGCGCCTGGCGGGCGAGTCGCGCATGAATTTCGTAAGCCTGGTCATCCATGGAATGTCTGCCTTGTTTGCTAATCAGGAAGTGGTCGGCACGCGTCTCTTGCTGATGGCCTTGTTTACCACCTTAATGTCCCTGCTGCTGTTGGGCATCGGGGTGGGAATCAGGCTTTTCACTCATGCAGCGATTCCCGGTTGGGCCGCGGTTGCCGTAGGAGTTCTGTTCATCCTCGGCGGCCAATTCCTGCTCGGTTGTTTCATGCTGGTTTTTTCCGCCATGATGACTCGCAGTCACCTTGGCTTTCTCCCCATACGCGACTATTCCTTCTTTGTGAGCCACGAAACCGAACTTTACTCCATGGCTCGTATTGCCCAATTAGCCTCAGTTCCCGCCGCTGCTGGGGGTTCCACCTAGGAGCCCGTCCAGAAGCTCCGCCCTTTTTTGACCGCATACGGCGTGGCAATGAACGCTCGCGATGACCATCAAGGAATGGTCAGTCGCGCCCATTCCCCGACCTCCTGAGGCCAGCCCGCATGTACAATAGGTAACTTACTACCCTGCATCGGCAGCGCCGCCAAACAACGCCGCCGGAAGACGGCAATTAGGCTTTTGTTGTCTGGAGTTGTTCATGCGAATTGCAGTAATCGGGTCCGGGCACGTGGGGTTGGTCTCGGGAGCGTGCTTTGCCGAGTTAGGCCACGATGTCATTCTGGTCGACAACGATCCCGCGAAGTATGAAGCTCTGCAACGAGGCGAATGCCCGATTCACGAGAAGCACGTGCCGGAGTTGTTCCAGCGCCACCGTGGTACCAGGCTCCAGTTCTCCGATGCACTCGCTGACTCGGTCAGCAAAGCTGAAGCGATCTTCATCGCCGTCGGCACCCCCCCCGATATCAATGGCGAGGCCGATCTTTCCTACGTTGAATCGGTCGCGCGCGAAATTGCCTCTGCCATCAAGGAGTACAAGATCATCGTTGGTAAGAGTACCGTGCCGGTGTACACCAGCGAATGGGTGCGCAAGGTCATGCTGCTCAATGGCGCTCCCGCCAGCCTGTTCGACGTTGCCTCCAATCCTGAGTTCCTGCGGGAGGGCACGGCGGTCACCGATTTCCTCTATCCCGATCGCATCGTAATTGGCACGGATAACGATGCCTGCGCGGGACGTTTGCGCCTTATTTATCAACCGTTGCTCGACGGCAGCTACTATCGGCGGGCTGATTCCCTGTTCCCGCACAAAGTGGTCAAGTCGCCGCCACCCTTCATCGTGACCACCGCCAAGAGCGCCGAACTCATCAAGTACGCCTCCAATGCCTTCCTGGCGATGAAGATCAGCTTCATCAACGCGGTGGCTGCTATTTGCGAATCCGTGGGCGCTGATGTGGACCAGGTACGGGAAGGTATTGGTTCCGATTCGCGCATAGGCCGGCAGTTTCTGAGCCCTGGCATCGGCTATGGCGGCTCGTGTTTCCCTAAGGACCTGTCTGCCTATCGTGCCGTGGCTCGAGAATGCGGTTACGATTTTCGCCTGCTCGAAGAAGTCATGCGCATTAACAACGAGCAGCGTGAGCGTTTCCTGCGCAAAGTGCGCAGCGTGCTGTGGACCTTGAAAGGCAAACGGCTCGCCGTGTTAGGACTGGCATTCAAAGGCGGCACGGACGATGTCAGAGAATCCCCAGCCATTTCGGTGGTGCGTTCCCTCCTGGACGAGGGCTGCAAGATTCAAGCCTACGATCCTGCCGCAGCCCAGAATGCGCGTGAGTTGCTGGGCACGCAAAGCATCCAGTACGCAACCTCAGCCATGGAAGCAGCCAAGGACGCCGATGCTTTGCTCGTGCTCACGGATTGGGAGGAGTTTCGCGCCATTGATCTCGACCGCTTGCGTGAATTGTTGCGATACCCGATTGTGATTGACGGACGCAATCTGTTCAGCCCGGCCACGATGGCAGCGCATGGATTCACCTACACCAGCGTAGGCCGTGGTGATGTGCACCACCAGACCGGCAGCGGTCAGAAGTCGCCGGCTGCCGCCAAGAAGTCCGTGGACTCGCGACCCGAAGCGGATGCCGTTAAGGCGCCTTGAAAAGTCTGTCTGTGAACCAGTTTTGGTGTCTGCTAGTGCAGTTTGCGAGGCGAAAATTCAGCGCCGTAGGCGCGAAACAGTTTAGCCCAGCACGGAGCCGTTAAGCGGAGTGCTGGGTAAGGTAGGAAAGATGTCCGAGTCCCGTAGGGACGACAGCCGTTCACGCCCGCTTGCAGCCTACTTTCTGTTCTGGGTTAGAACAACCGGTACATGAATACATTGGCCCCGCCACTTTGACGCTCCATCATGGTGACGACAAGCAGTGACGCGGCCGCCCACATGGGCGCTATCCACACCCACCGCTCTCGCACCATGACCTGCACAATCTCCGAACGGGACATGGCGGGGTCCGTTCCCCAGCGGTTGAGCCAGTTGACTGCGAACAACACGGCAGCATATGCCAGGGCCAGACCCACGACCAGCAGATACAGACTTCTGGGAAGGACGTGATCAACGTAGCTTGCCGGCGACGCAACCGCCGCCAGCATCTGAGTCGCCTGCGGCAATGAATTAGCTCGGAACAAGGTCCATCCCGCGATGATAAGGGTTATGGTCACCACCCACGATATTGGCGTCCAAATCGCGGCGGGAGGCTCCCATTTCAATCTGCGCTGCAAGGCTTGCAATTGCCGGTGCAGAACTAAAAGTATCCCTTGATAGCTTCCCCACAACACAAACAAAATGCTTCCTTTGTGCCACAATCCGAACAACACCATCGAGATGACTAGCGCCAGGTTTCGCCACCACATTTCCCGTCGCAAGACCGCCAGGGGAAGGAACACGTAGTCGCGAATCCAAAACGAAAGCAACATGTGCCAGCGTGTCCAGAAGATCGACGGCGTGGTGGAGGCGAAGGGCCGGGCAAAGTTCTCCGGCACAGTGAAGCCAAGGACCTGCGCGGCCCCAATGGCGACGTGCGAGTAGCCGGCGAAATCGAAGAAGAGTTGCAAGCCGTAGCCGAATGCCAGACACCAGACGTCGAGCCCGCTCCAGCGAGTCAGATGGTCGAAGCCGCCGTTGATTCCCTCTCCGCCGAGGATGCCCTTGCCAAGGAGCTGGGCCGCTTGCATCATCAGCACACCAGTCGCAATGCGACACAATCCGAGGCCGATGTCGTGCCGCGAAACCCGCTCCTCCGAGCGAAACTGCGGCAACATTTCCGGCATGCGGCAGATGGGCCCGGAGATGGTGACTGGGAAGAACGCCATGTATAACGCGAACTCCACGAACGACGGATCCAGTTCCTCGCCGCGATACAGATCGAGCAGGTAGCTCATCGCCTGAAAAGTCCAGAACGAGATACCGAGCGGCAGAGCCAGATGAGAAAACTTTTGCAAGGATGCAACTGGAATCGAAACCGCGATTCCCGGGATGTATTTGAAAACCGCTAACAGCGCCAGATTGAATGCGAGGCCTGCCCACAACACGGCCACCGTAGGTTGCCGCTTCAGCCATCGGCCCACCAGAAAATTCATCACCGTAGATGCCAGCAGCACAGCCCCGAACCACACTCCCCACGTGAGGTACAGCGCGTAGCTGGCTAAAAGAAGAACGCATTGCCGTACTTTGTGCGAGCGGAGCTTCCCCACCGCCAGTAACGCGATGAGCAGTGCAACGCCGTACAGCAATCCAGTCAGCAGCATTCCAAATTCCTCATGATTGACCGTGCGGATGTTCCATAGAGCGTACCGGCCCTTTGGGTCGCTCGGCGGAATCCCGGCTGGAAACCTGCGATTGGTGTTTTGACACCGGCTTCTCCGTGAGGCTGTTACCGATGACGCCGGCGACGATAGCGTCACCCGCCGAGTTGTAATGCGTGTCCCCGAAGATGAAATGGCTCAGGTACCAGCACCCAGGCTGGGTCCGCGGGCACTGCTCCTTCACCGCAAAAAAAGCCGGAAACAGAGTAATGAAGCGCCGGCACTTGCCGTCGCACCATTCGCGCCAGATGCGCACTTGTCGCGAATCCACCGAGTCATGCGCGAGCTGTGCCGGCCACGGATAGACAACCACGCTGATGGGAATGTTGCGCCTGGCAAGTTCCTGCCAGAGCAAATCCATCTTCGCCTTCTCCCGGGCAATGCCGCCTTCCAATCCCAGCGGCGCATAGCCGGTTTCATAGGGATCGCTATCGGAAACCTTGCGATACGTCCAGGCCGAGCGCTCCAGGTCGAATTCGTTGCCGCCGTGTCCCAGATCAAGGTGATACCAGCCGAGCCGGATCAGGTTGCGTTCGAAAAACTCGAAGACGTCATTGCTGAGCAAGAGGTGGTCGTTGATGTTCCGCCGCAGGCTGGAGTACCAGTTCCCTTTCGTGAGTTTCTGTTTCGCAGTGGCTACCGCGCCTGACGAATCCACATCATGAAAAAATGCCGATTCATCCTGCGCATCGGAGAGGTCGATGAACACAATCGCTTCGTCAAACTCGATGCCGTCGTCGATCAGCTTTCGCGCCGTGTTGAGATAGTTGGAGGGCGAGTAACCCTCGACACTGCCATTCAGGAATTCGTATTGCGGAAACTTGGCCGCCACTCGTCCGATAAAGCTGTCCTGCCAGGCGGTCATTCCCTCGGGAGCAGAGTCGCCCAGGATGAGGACCCGGGGCCGGGCGCCGGTGGCAGGTACATCTCGGACGTGCTCGTCGCGAAAGCCCAGACTATTGGTGTTGAACTCGTACGAGTTTCCCAGCCACGGACGGATACAAGAGCAGTTAGGCTGAAAGGCGAAAGCGCGAACCGGATCGCGGGCAAAACAAAAACCGTGCGGCCCCCCTGAGACCGCAGACCCCAAAATTGTCGCGGTGTAGAAATAATCGAAAGTGACGAATGCGGCCGCGCTGATAACCACAGACGCCAGAAACAAGAAGACCTTCACCTCGCGTTGCCCGCCGGGATGCTTCGAAGGCGAATCCACTTGACCTGCAGTCTGAACCGTACTCAACGTGTACCCTCTTCCCAGTTTTGCTCCGAAGTTCGTGCATTAGTCTATCTGATCGTGGAATTGATTCCGAGGGGTCTGGGTGGGTCGATTGCAGAACTCCGCGACTGAGTTCACACGAGTGCGTTATTCACGATCTGCTGCGCCTCTTGCACGATCGCGTCCAAGTGGGCTTGGTTTTTGAAGCTCTCGGCGTAGATTTTGTAAATGTTCTCGGTCCCGGAAGGCCGGGCGGCAAACCACCCGTTGGCAGCGACAACTTTCAGCCCGCCGATCGGGGCGTTGTTGCCGGGAGCGCGCGTTAGCTTCACGATAATTGGCTCGCCCGCCAGGTACAACTCCTTGACCGACTCGGATGAAAGTTGTTCCAGCGTAGCCCTCTGCTGCGGTGTCGCAGGTGCGTCAATGCGAATGTAAAGCGGCGAGCCAAATTCCGCCGTCAGTTCGCGATAATGTTCGCCAGGATCTTTGCCGGTGCGCGCAGTAATCTCCGCGGCCAGCAGGTTCATGATCACACCGTCCTTGTCAGTGGTCCACACGGTGCCGTCGCTTCTCAGGAAGCTTGCGCCGGCGCTCTCTTCTCCGCCAAAGCAGAACGAACCGGCGAACAGTCCCGGCGCGAACCACTTGAATCCTACCGGAGTTTCGCACAGGCGGCGGCCAAGCCGGTTCACCACGCGATCGATCATGCTGCTGCTGACCAGGGTTTTGCCGACCGCGGCATTCGCTGACCAACGCTCGCGATGAGTGAGCAGGTATTGAATCGCAACCGCCAGGTAGTGGTTGGGATTCATCAATCCGGCAGCGGGCGTAACGATGCCGTGCCGGTCCGAATCAGGGTCGTTAGCAAAGGCCACCTGGTACTGATCTTTGAGACCGACCAGCCCCGCCATCGCGTATGGACTGGAGCAGTCCATCCGAATCTTGCCGTCATGATCCACGGTCATGAACGAAAACGTTGGGTCAATCTTCGCATTTACGACGTCAATGTTCAGACCATAGACCGCGTTGATCGGCTCCCAGTAAGGCCCGGCAGCGCCGCCGAGCGGATCGACACCCAACTTCAGATCAGCCGCGCGAATCGCTTCCATGTCGATGACGTTGCGCAAATCCTCGACGTAGGGCCGGACGAAGTCTTGCTGGTGCGTGGTAGCAGCTTTGAGGACCGCAGAGTACGACACACGCTTCACGCCGGCATTCGAAGCTCGCAACAACTCGTTGGCGCGGTCCTCAACCCAACTCGTAATATCTGTGTCGGCGGGCCCGCCGTTGGTCGGGTTGTACTTGAAGCCGCCGTCTTCCGGCGGATTGTGCGACGGGGTGACAACAATGCCGTCCGCGAAGTGTTCCTTGCGACCGCGGTTGTAAGCCAGAATTGCGTGAGAAATGACCGGCGTCGGTGTAACACTGTCGTCTCTCTGGATTATGGTCTCCACGTTGTTAGCTGTCAGAACTTCAAGTGCGCTGCGCTGCGCTGGCGCCGACAGCGCATGCGTGTCTTTGCCCATATAGAGCGGACCATCGACTCCCTGGCTGCGGCGATAGTCGCAAATGGCCTGAGTGATTGCCAGGATGTGCGCCTCGGTGAAGGTCCCATGCAGCGACGACCCGCGGTGGCCGCTGGTCCCGAAGCTGACCATCTGGGTGGGATCGCTTACGTCGGGCTTACGCTCGAAATATTCTCGTTCGAGCCGGGCAATATCGACGAGCATCTCCTTCGGCGCCGGCTTGCCCGCCAGCGGGGAGATCGTCACCCGCCCGTTTGATTCACCAGCCATTCGTCTCTGATGTCCGGTATTTCGACGGCACGTTAGCTGCGGTCGCGCGATCGGCGAGTACCACCGCCTGGTCCCGGTTGATGCGTCCGGCGGGAATGGTGGTGTCGCCTTCGAGCAAACGCGGCAACATCGCAACCTTATCACTGCCGGTCAGCAACCATAAGATGCGCCGCGAACGATTGAGCACCGGATAGGTCAACGTCATGCGACGCCTGCCCATGTAAACGCCGGTCAGCCCAACGTCAGCCTCCGTCACCTTGAGGACCGGATCGCCGGGCACGAGCGAGGCAGTGTGGCCGTCGGGTCCCATGCCCAGGTGCGCCAGATCCAGCACCGGCGGCGATCCGGCAACCTGCTCCAGGGTTCGCGCATATTGTTGGGCAGCCGCCTCCAGGTCAGCCAATTCCACCGGCATGGCATAGATCTGTTGCGGCGGCAGCGCCGCGTGTTCCAGCAGGCTGGCATGCAGGTGCGTCAGGTTTCGATCCGGATCTCCGGCGGGTGCAATGCGTTCGTCAACCTGGAAGACATGCACATCTTTCCAAGGCACCTGTTCGCCCGCGAGTGCGCGCAACATAATCCATGGCGTCTTGCCGCCGCTGACCGCCATGATAAAGCGTCCACGGACAGCAACCGCCGCGCGCGCATCCGCTGCCATGGTCGCCGCCGCGGCTCGTGCCACCGCCTCGGCATCCTCAAACACTTCCAGCTTCATTCAGCTTCTCCAGTTCACCGCATTCTATTATTTACGCGGTTGCGAAGGAGAAGGGGGTTACTCCGAGCACGGGTAGAGTGGCGCTTTACTTGACCGCAGATCCTTCGACTGCGCGCCCGCCCGACCCGCAACAGCAGCGGGTCGGAAAGTCTTTTCGGGCGCTCCGCTCAGGATGACAATTCAATGTTCATGAATAATGCAGTTTTAGCGCCGGGTTCCGGCGCGGGTCCAGGGCCCCGGCTGAAGGCCCGCGCTACCCGTACATGCCAGATACACCAACTCTGGTACGGCGCTAGATGTCGTAGTACATCTGAAACTCGTAGGGGTGCGGACGCAGGCGCATGGCGTTCACTTCCTTCTCTCGCTTGTAGTCGATGTACGTGTTCAGCATCTCCTCGGTGAAAACGTCGCCCTTGAGCAGGAACTGATAATCCCGCGCCAGCGCGTCCAATGCGTTCTCCAGCGATCCCGGCATGGACGGGACCTTTGCCAGTTCCTCCGGACCCAGATCATAGATGTCCTTATCCAGCGGCTGACCCGGATCGATCTTATTCTCGATGCCATCCAGCCCCGCCATCAGCATCGCCGAGAAAGCGAGGTACGGATTGCAGCTCGGATCGGGCGGACGGAACTCCACCCGCTTGGCTTTGGGCGAAGCGGAATACATCGGAATACGACACGCCGCCGAACGATTGCGGCGGGAATAGGCCAGGTTCACCGGGGCCTCAAAGCCCGGCACCAGGCGTTTGTAGGAGTTGGTGGTGGGCGCAATGATGGCCGACAAGGCCGGTCCGTGCTTGATCAGTCCGCCGATATACCACAACGCCATCTGCGACAAGCCCGCATAGCCGTCGCCGGCGAACAGCGGCTTGCCTGCCTTCCACAGCGACTGGTGGGTGTGCATGCCACTGCCGTTGTCCTGGAAGAGCGGCTTGGGCATGAAGGTCACCGTCTTGCCGTATTGGTTGGCGACGTTCTTCACGATGTACTTGTAGAGCATCATGGCGTCGGCCGACTTGATCAGCGAATCGAACTGCAAATCGATTTCGGTCTGTCCGCCGGTGGCAACTTCATGATGATGGCACTCGACTACCAGCCCGCAGTTCTGCATGGTCATCGCCATCTCGGTGCGCAGGTCCTGGTAGTGATCGGTGGGAGGCACCGGGAAGTAGCCTTCCTTGTAGCGCGGCCGGTAGCCCAGGTTATTCTCGACGCGTCCGGAATTCCAGCGGCCTTCTTCGGCGTCGATGAAGTAATAGCCCTCGTGCTCGTTCTGATCGAAGCGCACGTTGTCGAAGATGAAGAACTCCGCTTCGGCGCCGAAGTAGGCAGTGTCGGCAAGCCCGGTGGAAGCCAGATACATCTCCGCCTTGGTGGCGATGTAGCGCGGATCGCGGTCGTAGCGCTGCTTGGTGACGGGATCGATGACGTCGCACACCATCACCAGGGTCGGAACCTCGGTGAAGGGATCGAGCATGTACTTGCGGGCATCGGGAATGAGCAGCATGTCGCTCTCATGAATGGCCGCCCAGCCACGGATCGACGAGCCGTCCATGCCGAAGCCTTCTTCAAACGACGCTTCGCTCAGTTGACCGATCGGATAAGAGACGTGATGCCACAGTCCGGGGAGATCGGTGAAGCGCAGATCGAGCACTTGCACGTTGTTCTCCTTGACAAATGCCAGGACTGCTTTCGGATCAGGCTTGGTATCAGCCATTGGGATTCTCCTTGTCCGTCGCTCGCCCGGAGGCGCACCCGCGCACGTCGTGCGAGGACGGCGGTTGTGTTGCCATGAAGATTTTGCGGAACGCCCTGCCCGCGCTTGCGCCAGCTTGACCGGCGGAGCGGTGCGGCCTTCCGGAGTAAGAGTTCGGAACTGCGAACTGCATTGGTTAGGAAATTGGCGTGGCTTCGGGCCCTTACCCTAGGCGCACGCAACCAGCATACGCGGTGCAGCAACCCACAGCTTATACAATGTTTTTATGGACGGCATAACCTGCCTTTATAAATCGCAACCTAATGATTCTGCTGGCGAAAGCCCGGATACCCCCGTAAAATCAGAGCGTCCACGATCAGTTTTAGCAGTCGATGTTTCGAACGAGGGGGTCGCTCTTTGAACGCCAAGTGTCCAGTTGCACGCCCTTCCCTAATCACTAGTTGCTAATTGCTGCTTTTCCCATGGACTTCGATCAGCTCGAAACATTTCTGGAGGTCGCACGGCTCAGCAGCTTCTCGCGAGCGGCCGAGCGGCGCTTTCGCACTCAGCCGGCGATCTCGTCGCAGATTCGCGCTTTAGAAGAAGAAGTCGGGGCCAAGTTGCTCGACCGCAGTGGCGGAAAGGTGGCCGTCACCGGTCCGGGCAAAGTCTTCCAGAAGTATGCCGAAGACGTGCTGGAGCAGCGCCGCGTCATGCTGGTGGCGCTGGCGGAGATGCATCGCGTGCCTCGCGGCGAGTTGGTCGTCTCCGCCAATGAAGGCACCTGCCTGCACATCCTGCCGGAAGTTTTCGCCGAGTTTAAGCGGCAATACCCCAGCGTCGCGGTCAGCGTGAAGCGGCTGGAGCACAACAAGATTCTGGAGGCGATCATCGAGAACTCGTGCGACTTCGGGGTCGTGTCCATGCCGGTGCCCGACAAGCGCCTGACAGTGGTGCCCATCCATCGCGATGAACTGATTGTGATCACGCCGCCGCATCATCCCCTGGCTGGACAGAATAAAGCGACCGTGGCGGAAGTTGTGGAGTATCCCCTGCTGCTGCCCAAGGTGGGCCGCACGCGCGACGCGCTGGAAACGCTCTTTCACGAACGCAAATTGAAGCCAAGGATATCCATGGAGCTCGATTCCAGCGAACTGCTGAAGCGCTTCGTGGCCGCCGACGTGGGAATCGGATTCATCCCGCGCTCCCACGTGGCCGAGGACCTGCAAGCCAACGCGCTGGCTGCGCTCACCCTGGCGGACGCCAGCATTCAACGCGACCTGGCCCTGGTCTTCCGCAAAGACAAGGCGCTCAGCCGCGCCGCGCTGGCCTTCATCGACATTGCGGTGAAGCTGAAGGCGGCACTGCCCGCGGCGATCACGGCCCGATGACCGATCCGGACATTTTTCTCAATTCTTATTCTTTAATGTTGTTTTCACACAACCGTCACCTTCTCGTGTGTTATTTTTGACGATTCAGTAACAACTATCTCTGTTTTGGAGAATGTCACATTGGCCAAAGACATGGTTCCCAAGCGCATCTTCCTCACCAAGGGCGTGGGGAAACACCGGGAGCGGCTCACCTCTTTCGAATTGGCGTTGCGCGATGCGGGTATTGCCGCCCAGAACCTGGTGCGGGTGTCGTCCATTTTCCCTCCCAACTGCAAGCTGGTTCCGCGCAAGGACGGACTGCCGTACCTGTCGCCGGGAGAGGTCACGTTCGCAGTGGTGGCGGAGAACTCCACGCGCGAGCCGCACCGCCTGACGGCCGCCTCCATTGGAGTGGCGATTCCGGCTGACCGCAGTACTTACGGCTATTTGAGCGAGCATCACTCTTTCGGTGAGACTGACGACGTCGCCGGAGACTACGCCGAAGAGCTTGCCGCCGAGATGCTCGCCACCACGCTCGATGTGGAGTTCGACGCCGACAAGTCATGGGACGAAAAGAAAGAGGTCTATCGCCTGTCGAACAAGATCGTGCGCACCGCTAACGTCACGCAGAGCGCCGTGGGCGACAAGCGTGGACGCTGGACGACAGTGATCGCGGCTGCCATATTGATCTTCGAATAGATTCACCACTGAGGCACACAGAAAACTAAAGGCGCGATTGCTCGCGCCTTTGTCTATCCTACGATGTGAGAGTTCCCTACTTTTTTGGCTCCAGGATGATTTCGCGCGCCAAACGATCACCAATGATCTCGCGCCAGCTCGCGCGCTCCTGGTAGCCCGCAATCATCTTCTGATCGTTGCTGTTTAGGGCCTGATTGACGACCGCCTCCGCCTTGTCCTGGTTGGCTTCCATGGTCGCCAGGTCCTTGAATTCCGTCATCAACATGATGTCGAAGTCGTTAGGACCGTGCGACTCGGTCTCGATGACCATGTAGTTGAGGGTCAATCCGGCTTTCTTTAGGGCTTCCTGTTCGGTTTTCCACTGGGTAGCCAGATACTCCATGTATTTCAGGCCGACGCCAGGCTTCGCCTTTACGAAGGTGATGTCCCACACCGGACCGTCGTGAAACGGCCGCGCAGGAGCTTGAGCAAGCGATAGGTTAGGCAGCAACATCGCGGCAAACGCCAGCACCGCGGCGAGACGGATCACGTTCTTCATCAGTTGGCTCCTTATTTTCTTTGGTCGAGTGTCCGAAGTGACAGCCGTGCAGCACCGCCCGAGCCGTCACTTCCACGGCCTGGCAGTCTTTCCGTTCAGCGCAGACAAACTCAGCCGCGCAGCATGAAAGCAGTAAGCGTGTAGCGGAGCCCGTATAGATTAAGAAAACATCGAGGTAAGGATGCGGTTACAGTACTACGGAAAAGACCTTAGTTGCAAGTTCAGCGGCGTGCACGTCCGGAAGCTTTCGCGATCCAAACCATGCGCATCGGCGCCCGGCTGACTCGAAGGAGTCGGCGGTTTTTCCAGCGCCAGCAAACCGCATATCCTTCGACTCGGTCGCCGCGGCGACCTCGCTCAGGATGACAATGCCTTGGTGGTGACTAATTGCTAGTTGCTAGCCGCTTCTTCGCGAACTCATCACCGGGCTGCCAGCCGACCGTTGCCGGCTGATTTGCGGCCTGCCATCCCAGGGCGATTCCAAATTGCGCCATCACCGCGTCGCCGCGGAAACCCATCTCCGGATAATACTCGTCGCTGGGTTGGTGGTAGTGCTTGGCAACATAGTCGCGGGCTTGCTGCTTACCCCACTCCGCGTCATGACCCTGGTACTTGTCGCCTTCGTTAATGGCGAACGCCGGCACTCCGGCGCGCGCGAAGCTGAAATGATCGGACCGATAATAATGCCCTGCGCCGGGTTGCGAGTCCGGCACAATCGTCAGGCCAAACTCTTTGGCGGTTCGCTCGACCGTGGGATAAAAAGTAGTGCGCTCGGCGCCCGAAACGTTGATCTGCTCCGGCACGCCAAGCGGCGGCACGTCATCGTAATTCAGGTCGAGCGAAATCTCCTTCGCCGGGACCGGCGGATGCAAGCCCAGATACTCAGAGCCGCGCAATCCCTGCTCCTCCGCCGTGACCGAAGCGAAGTACACCGAACGCGCGGGCGACTGCGGCGCTTCGGCAAAGGCGCGCGCGATCTCCAGCAGAATGCCAACACCCGTAGCATTATCTTGCGCGCCGTTGTAGATGTTGTCGCCCGCCATGCCGGGCACGATGCCCAGGTGATCGTAATGCGCGCTGTAAATGACGGCTCCGCCCTTCAGCTTAGGATCGGAACCCTCGCGCTTGGCGATCACATTGCTCGACTCAAACGGCCGCACCGTGCTGACGATGTGGAGCTTCAGCTTGGCCGGCAACGTGACCGCTTTGAATCCCGGCTTCTGCGCCGCCGCCATCATCTCGTCGAGGTTCATGCCGCACGCCGCGGCAAGCTTGGCGGCAACGTCAAGCTGAATCCATGAGGCAATCTTTAACTTGGGAGCCGGGTCGTTACGCAAATACGCGCGCTCGCCCGACCACGAGTTGCGCACCACGTTCCAACCGTAGCTGGCCATGTCAGTCTTATGAATGAGGATGACGCCGGCGGCTCCCAGGCGCGCAGCCTGTTCGTACTTATAGGTCCAACGGCCATAGTAGGTGAGCGCCTTGCCGCCGAAAAATTTGGGATTGTCCGAAGGCGGCTGGTTGACCATCATGAGCAGCACCTTGCCCTTCACATCGACGTCCTTGTAATCGTTCCAGTTGAACTCGGGAGCGTCGATGCCGTAACCCATCCACACGATGGGAGCATCCACGTCGCCCACCGTCCTGGTGGTTTCGTCCATGGCGACGACGTCCACGCGGTTGCGCAGGTTCATGGGCTCGCCCTTGTCGGGAAGGAGAGCGAACGTGGAGTCATCCTGAGTGGCAATGCCCAGCATCGCCACTTTCTGCAGATAGCTGCCGTGGTCGCCGGCGGGCTGCAATCCGTACAACGCAAACTGTGTGGCAATGTACTCGGCGGCGATATCGCCGCCACGCGCGCCGGTGTCGCGGCCCTCCAACAGATCGCTGGCCAGAAACGTCACGTGCGCACGAATCCTCTCCGGATCGACGGAGGCCATGGCCTGTTCCGCCGCCGGAGGAAGCGCAGCGACGTGCGGGACGGGGATCGCGGGCTTCGCGGAACTCTGCGGCGTTTGGGCCAGTAACAGAGCGGCGATCAGTGGAAGGATGAGGGCGATCAGTGCGGTTCTGCGCATAAAGGAAGTCTCCAGTGGAGTCAGGGATGAATGTAGAAACCGATCATTCTACGCGAAAACGGGAGTAGGGGATGTGAGAGGAAGGGGCGCGCCTTTAGGCGCGCCGTTGCAACTCCCTTACTTTTGTCATCCCGAGCCGGCTTCAGGCGATCGTGCGGGACAGCAAATATTGAGGTGTCATGCTGAGCGAGCGTTCGCCGGGGTCAGCGAACGCGAGTCGAAGCACCCCTATAGTTGCGCCGAGCTTTATTGCGCTATAGGGGTCCTTCGACTCCTCGCTGCGCTCGTCGCTCAGGATGACAGACAGAAACGCAGATCCTTCGACTCCGCGCCCGCCCGACCCGCAAAGGATGCGGGTCGGAAAACCTTTGCGGGCGCTCCGCTCAGGATGACAAATACCGAGAGCAACCGCGTTCTCCGCGTCCCCCGTGCTGCAATCTGCGTGTGGCGCTACCAGACCCGGCAGGCCGGTTTGCGCATCATCGGCGCATCCGGCTTGCAGTTGTACGCCTTCTGGAACTCGGGCATGTTTCCCACCACGCCGTTGACCCGGAATTTGCCCGGCGAGTGCTCATTGACTCCGGCCATCATGCGGGCAAACTCAGGACGATCATTCTCGCACCAGACCTGACCCCATCCGACGAACAGACGCTGCTCGGGAGTGAAGCCGTCAATCGGCTTCTGCGGTGCATTGCCCAGCACATCCAGCAGCGCCATGTCGGCAATGCGCAGCCCGCCGTTATCGGCCGTATTTTCGCCCAGCGTTAGCTGTCCGCGAACGTGAACGTCATCTACCGCGACGAAGCTGTCATATTCGTTGACGACGCACGCCTCCAACTTGTCGAACTGCTCGCGGTCCTTGGGAGTCCACCAGTTGCGGAGATTTCCCTGGGCATCGAACTGGCTGCCTTGATCGTCGAAGCCGTGGGTGAGTTCATGGCCGATGACCGCGCCAATGGCGCCGAAGTTCACCGCATCATCAACCTTGGGATCGTAGAATGGCGGCTGCAGAATGCCCGCCGGGAAGTTAATGTTGTTCTCCTGCGGATTGTAATAAGCGTTGACCGTGGGCGGTGTCATGCCCCATTCGCTGCGGTCCACCGGCTTGCCAATTTTATTCAACTGTCGCTTGAACTCGAATTGATTGGCTCGCATTCCATTGCCTAGCGCGTCGCCGCGGACGATGGTCAGCGTGCTGTAATCGCGCCATTTGTCGGGATACCCAATCTTGTTCTCGATGTGCGCCAGCTTGTCGAGCGCCTGCTTCCTGGTCTCTTCGGTCATCCACGACACCTCGGTGAGGTCGGCCTTGAGCGCAGTCTCCAGCTCATGGACCATCTTCAGAGTGGCAGCCTTGCTCGCGGGAGGAAATTCCTCGGCGACATACGCCTTGCCCAGGGCCTCTCCCAAATCTCCGTTGGTAAGCTGCACGCAGCGTTTCCAGCGGGGACGAAGCTCCTTCGCTCCCGTAAGGATTTTTCCGTAGAAGGCGAAGTTTTCGTTGACAAAGGCGGTTGGCAGCAACGGCGCCCCATGATGTGCCGTCTGCCAGCGAAGATAAGTCTTGATGTCTTCCAGATTGCTGGTCGCCACCAGTTGGTTCATGCCCTTTACGAAATCGGGCACCGATACATCGAGGCTATCGAAGCTGGGGCTGCCAATACTAACGAAATACTCTTTCCAGGTGAACGCTGGACTCAGTTGTTGAAGCTGAGCGGTGGTCATCTTGTGATAGACCTTGTTGGGATCGCGCCGCTCCACGCGATCCATGGCGGCCTTGGCCAGCTCGGCCTCGAGGGTCAGGACAGTCTTGGCATCGGCGGCAGCCTTCTGCGGCGACTCGCCCAGCAACTGGAACATGTTGGTCACGTGCTGGACATACTGGTTGCGCAGTTCGACTGACTTCGCATCCGTCTTCAGATAGTAATCGCGATCGGGAAGTCCCAGCCCACCCTGATCGGTGCCGGCAATTTCCATCATGGAGTCTTTGGCGTCAGGCTCGGAGCCGAAATCGAACAGCACGCGGACCCCGTTGTTGTGCAGCTCGCCGATGAGCGCCGGCAGTTGCGATTTGTTCTGGAGCGCGGCAATGCGGTCCATCATCGGCTTCAGCGGAGCCGTGCCCTTGGCGTCGATGCCGGCCTCGTCCATGCAGGAGTAGTAATAGTCGCCGATCTTCTGGTCATTGGACGAACGGCCGGGATTGTCGGCCGAGGTCTTGTCCAGGATGTTGCGCAAGATCAACTGATTGCGTTCGTGCAGCTCGTTGAACCGGCCCCATTCCGGTTGGTCCGCGGGGATCGGGTTGTTCTTGATCCAGTTGCCGCAGGCGTATTGGTAGAAATCGACGCAAGGGTCGGCGGACTTGTCCATCGCGTTCAGATCGAAGCTGGGGACGTTCTTAATTTGCTCAGTGGAGGAGCTGGCCGGGCTTTGCGCCTGCGCCGCGATTCCGGCAAGCAACAGAACGCAAGCTATAAGAGAGAGACGTCGCATGTATGACCTCGTTTTGAAGTTAAATGCCAAAGTTTGTATCCCAAGGATAACGTGAGCACGAACCAACCAGTCCTGACGTGCAGGATGGCGGCCAAAGATCTTGTGGATTACCAACCACCACCCAAGCGCAGTCATCTATAATCCGCATATGAGGCACTTGACGTTGCCAGTGGTGATCGAAGCCGACCAAGACGGATACTTTGTCTCCTGCCCAGCACTGCAAGGCTGCTACAGCCAGGGAAAAACCTACGAGCAGGCAGTGGAAAATATCAAGGATGCTATTCATCTCCACATCCAGGACCGGCTCGCCGCCGGCGAAGAGATTCCCGAGCCCGTTTCTGTAAGTCTTTCGACGGTCGAAGTAGCAGTCTAATGGACCGCCAGCTAGCCGGGAAGTTCGCCCGAATTTGTACAACCTGCCGTTTCTTCCCCACGGGGTTGGCCCAGCAGTAGAAGATTGCCCGCGAAGGCAAAAAGTACTTCATATCAGTCAATAGAGAAGATCATGCCTAAGCTTCCGCGCCTGAACGCTCGCCAAATCATTGCCGCGCTTGAGAAATCCGGCTTCTCACTCGCCCGGCAGAGCGGAAGCCACATGATCTACAAGAATCCCGCCGGCAAGCGCGTTACGGTTCCGTTCCACGGCCCAACCATCCTTCATCCGAAACTGCTGAAGACCATCATGCGGGATGCCGACATCAGTGTTGAACAATTGGAAGAACTCTTGTGACTCTGAACGACGGTGCTTTTCACCTCACCCGGTAAGGGTTCAACGGTGCATACGTACTGGTCAACGCAAAAGTTCGGCAGCAACCGAGACCCTGCCGAACTTCTGACAGTGCTATAGCGTTACCAAACACGGCAGGCGTTCTCGCGCACCATCGCCTGGCCCGCTTTGCAACCGAATGCCTCCTGGAACGCAGCCGAATTCTGCACCGCGCCATTCACCCGCCAGCGTCCAGGTGAGTGCGGGTCGGTGATGGCCGACACTCGGGCCTGCTGGTCGGTAATGTTCTGGCACCAGATCTGGCCATACGACAGGAAGAAGCGCTGCTGCGGCGTGTAACCGTCAATAGGCTTCACCGGCGTGTTGCCAACGATATTCATCAGCGCCATGTAGGCCAGCTTAAGGCCGCCGTTATCGGCGGTGTTCTCGCCCAGGGTGAGCTTGCCGTTGACGTGCACTTCGCCTTTGTCGTCCTTCACCGCGACGAAGCTGGAATATTCCTCAGCCGTGCAGCCCGCGCGTTCTTCAAAGGCCTTGCCGTCCTGCGCAGTCCACCAGTCCTTCAGGTTCCCCTGAGCATCGTACTTGCGGCCCTGATCGTCGAAGCCGTGGGTCAGCTCGTGGCCGATCACGACTCCGATGCCGCCATAGTTCACCGCATCGTCCATGTTCATGCCGTAGAACGGCGGTTGCAGGATGCCGGCAGGAAAGTTGATGTCGTTCATCGGCGGACGGTAATAGGCGTTCACCGTCGGCGGAGTCATCGACCAGTCTTTGCGATCGGTCGGCTTCTCCATCTTGTTGTACTGGCGATGGACCTCGAAGGCGGCAGCGCGGGTGGCGTTGCCGGCGTAATCGTCGCGTTTGACGATTACCGTGCTGTAATCCCGCCAGGTGTCGGGATATCCGATGTTGTTGACGATCGCGTTCAGCTTCAGATATGCCTGCTGCTTGGTGGTGTCGGACATCCAGGTCAACTGCCCGACGTCGCTGTGCATGGCCTGCTCGATGGCCTGCACCATTTTGACGGTGCGTGCCTTATTGTCCGGGCCAAATACCTTGTCCACATAAAGCTGGCCCAGGGCCATGCCGAGGTTGTGGTCGGTGGAACGGATGCAACGCTTCCAGCGCGGCTCAATTTCTTTTTGCCCGGCCATGTACTGGCGATTGAACTGAAAGTCTTCGTCCACGAATGTCTTGGGCAGCAACGGTGCGTAGCTGGCGAGCGTGTGCCAGCGGAGGTAGGTCTTCCAATCGTCGAGCGCCACCGCATTGAGCTGCTGGTTCACCGCCTTGAAGAAATCCGGATTGCCGACGTTCAGGCTGGCGAACTTGGGCGAGCCGTTATCGGCAAAATACCGGGTGAGCTCGAAGTTCGGCGCCAGCGCAAAAATCTCCGCCGTCTGCATCATGTGGTCGCGCTTCTTCGGATCGCGGCGTTCGGTCCGGTCCATGGCGGCCTGCGCCAGCCCGGTTTCGACGGCAAGCACCGTCTTAGCTTCGGCGGCGGCGACCTCCGGTTTATCGCCGGCCAGCTCGAACATCTTCTGCACGTGCTCCTGGTACTTTTGCCGCGTCTCCACCGACTTGGCATCGTCCTTGAGGTAGTAATCGCGGTCGGGCAGCGTGATTCCGCCCTGGTCAAGGTTCGGGATGGTCAAACTGGAATCGTGCATGTCCGGCATGGGATAGAAACTGAACAGTACGGGGATGCCTTGACTATGCATGTAGGCGACCTGCGGAATGAGCTCCTGCTTGGACTTGATGGCTGCGATGCGCTCCATCTCGGGCTGCAGCGGTACAGTCCCCTTTTTCTCGACTGTGCTCTCGTCCATGCAGGCAGCATAGTAGTCGCCAACTTTCTGCTGGATGGCGCTGTGCTTTCCGGGCGCCTGCGCCTGGTCGAGGAGGTCGCGCAGAACATAGAGATTGTGCTCGTCCAGCTCGTTGAAGCGACCCCATCTTGTCTTGTCCGCCGGAATGGGATTGTTCTTTATCCAGTTTCCGCACGAGTATTGGTAGAAATCCATGCAGGGATCGACAGTCTTGTCGATGGCCGTCAGGTCGAAGTTGGGGATCTGCTTGGGAAACTCGGAGGAAGAAGAAGTAGTAGTAGTAGGCGCTATCTGGGCCACGGAAAGTACAGTAGCCAGCAGCAGTGGGAGAACGGCAAGAGAGCGGATCCGCATGTTTGCCTCGTGTATGAATTGGCGCTCCACGGCAAGCCAGTCAGCTTGCGAGGCGCGTTCACAAAAGATAGGGCCAAGTGCGTCCTGCGGAGACGAAGAAGGTCTCCACAGGAAACACTACTACACCGGCTATTAGACTGGGAAATTCGTGCTGGGTGAGCGGGAATAAAGTGGCGGCATTTTAGAAAAGCTTCAGGTGGATGGTCAGATACTTCTTGGGATCCTGGCGGACGGCCTTGATAAGGTCGCGCGTCTCTACCAGCAGCTTGTTGGTATTGTCGTACATCGAAGGATCTTTCAGGAACTTGCCGGCGCTGCCCTCGCCTTTGTCCAGCCGGTCAGCAATGCTGTTTAGACGAGTGATGGTGTTGTCGAGCTTGCGCGCCAGTTCCTCGTCTTTGGCAAACTTGCCGAGCGTGCCCTTTCCGGCGTTGATACCGGAAATAAGCTCGTTGGATTGAGCGACAGCTTTGTTGGCGTTGTCGTAAAGGGTGGGGTCTTTGAGGAACTTGCCGATGGTTCCCTTGCCGCTGTTGATCTCGTCGATGATCTTGTTGAGGTTGTCGATGGAGGCGTTGGCCTTGTTATAGAGTTCGTTGCTGTTGATGAGCTGTCCGATCGTCCCGTTAGGCGAGTTGATCTGGGCTACCACCTGCTGCAACTGGTTCAGCATGTCGTTCGCTCGATTGAACAGCGAGGGGTCGTAAATGACCTTGCCGATGGACCCCTGTCCGCTCTGGATGTAGGTAAGAATGCTGTCCAGCCGCTTAACCAGACTGTCGACATTTTCCAACGTGCCCTGGCTGGCGCGCACCACGTCCTGCAGTTGCGGCACATCCTTGGTCGGCAGCTCGGCGCCGGCCTGAATAGGGCTGCCCTTGGCCTCGCGGCAATCCAGGTCCACAAAAACTTCGCCCAGAACGCCGGCCGTGGTCAGCTCAACCTGGCAATCGCTGCGCATGGTGTCGGCGTACTTGGTGGTGATCTTCATGGTCACTTCCACCGGCGCCAAGCGGCGCTTGGGATCGGCAACCACGCGAATTCCGGTGACGTTGCCGATGTCCACGCCTTCCAGTCGCGCCGGGGCGCCAACCCGCAGGCCACCCGCGTTGTCCACGTAAGCACGAACTACAATTTTCTTGGTGAAGAGGCCGGTGGTGCCGGTCATAACGAAGATGAGAACGGCGAGGGTGACGAGGGCGACAAGCACGGTCAGTCCCACTCGGAGCTGCGACCATTTCACCTGTTTTTCGCTTGGCACGTTCTGCTAATCGCCCCTTGTACGCGCCTGCCGCACCGCGGCAAGCGCTGCCGATTGCACTTCTGCAAGCTCCCGATCATAACATGACGGCCGCGGACGCCGTGATACAGGAGTCGCGCACAGTTTATTCGGATATCGCCTACCCGTCTATAGTTCCAGCTCGGCCCGGATGGCGTTGTCTTCCAGGCTGGAGAACATCTTGAACCCGTGCTTGACACACACCGCCCTCATTTCACGGTTCTCGGGAAGCATGGTGGAGACCACGCGTTTAAGTTTCGCGTCGCGAGCAAATTCGATCAGGCGGCGATAAAGCTCAGTTCCCAGACCCTTATGCTGAGCGGCATCCGTTGCCACGGCGGCCAGTTCAGCTTCGTCACGGCCATGCAGTTTGCTAAGCCGGCCGACCGCCAGGATCTCGGCCTCGCCGGCCTCATTCTTGCGCTCCGCCACCAGGGCCATCTCGCGGTTGTAGTCAATAAAACACGTGCGGGTCAAACGCTCGTGGGCGGTGCGCTGCGTCAGCTTCAACGGTTGGAAGTAGCGCAGATAGACACTTCTTTCCGAGAGCTTCTTGTGGAACTCAATCATCATGGGCTCGTCTTCCGGCCGGATAGGCCTGATCACCACGTCCCCCCCGTCCTTCATCTTCCATGGCCTGACCAGGTGAATCGGATAGGGACGAATGGCGGTGGTGGGCAGTTTGTCTTCCGTCATGTCCAGACCATGGACCAGCACGCGCGCGTCCAACGCGACGATGCGTTCCGGTGAAGCCAGCAGCGGGTTGATGTCAATTTCCTTGATCCACGGCTGCTCGACGACAAGCTGACTGAAGCGCACCAGCAGATCTTCCAGTGCCGAAAGATCAACTGGCTTGCGTCCGCGAACTCCCTTCAAGGCTTTCAGGACTTTGGTCTGTTCCATCATGCGGAGGGCGAGCGTGGAATTCAAAGGCGGCAGGGCCAAGGCACGATCTTCAAAGACCTCGACCAACTGTCCACCGGTTCCGAACAGTATGACTGGGCCGAACTGCTCGTCCAGACTGCTGCCGACGATCAGCTCGTAACCATCCAGCTTCACCATGGGCTGCACCGTAACGCCCTGAAAGTGCTCAGCGCCAACTTTTTCGGTGACTGACTGCTGGATGGCTTGGAAGGCGGTCTTCACCGCGCCCGCATCGCGCAGGTTCAACTGCACCCCGCCCACATCCGTCTTGTGCGTGATGGCAAGCGAGTACAGCTTCAGCACGACGGGATAGCCAATCTCTTCCGCAGCTTGCAGCGCTTCCGGTTCGGTGATGGCTATCCGGGTATCGACCGTCGGAATGTCGTAGGCCTTGAGCAACTGCTTGGCTTCATACTCCGTCAGGATGGTGCGGCCCGACTGACGGGCCTGCTGGATGATCTGCCCGGCTTTTCCACGTTGCACTTCGGCCTCGGCATGCTGCGGCAACGCCGGAGTTTCATACAGCCCCTTCAGGTTGTAGGAGTAACGCCACATGTAGTTGAAGGCGCGCACCGCGCTATCGGGAAACTGGAAGCTGGGAATGCCCGCCTGGTTCAGGATCTGTTCGCCCGCCGCGACCTCGGCGCCACCCATCCAGCTCGCCAGCACCGGCTTGCCAAATCCTTTGGCATACGGCTTCAGCTTCTCGGCAATCTGGGTCGGGTTGGCCATGTCCTGCGGGGTCAGCACCACCAGCATGCCGTCGATGCCGGGATCTTTGGCGGCGATTTCCAGCGATTTCGCATAACGGTCAGGTTCGGCGTCGCCCAGGATATCCACCGGGTTGTTGTGGCTCCATTGAGGGGGAAGAATTTCGTCGAATGCCTTGAGCGTCTCGGGCGACAATTCGGCCAACTCGCCTCCCCCCGCAACCAACGCGTCGGTAGCCAGCACACCGGGACCGCCCGCATTGGTCAGGATGCACAGCCGCTTACCCCGCGGCCGTGGCTGTTTGGCCAATACGTCGGACATAAAGAAAATGTCGGCGATGCTGTTCACCCGCAGTACACCGCAACGCCGGAATGCGGCATCGAGCACTTCGTCGCTGCCAGTGAGCGCTCCGGTGTGGGAAGCCGCCGCTTTGGCCGCCGCCGCCGTGCGTCCGGCCTTGATCACAATGACCGGCTTGGTCAAGGAAACCTCGCGTGCGGCGGAAAGGAACGAGCGCGCGTCGCCAATCGACTCCATGTAGATCACGATGCTATGAGTGCGCGGATCGCTGCCGAAGTAGTCCACCAGGTCGCCCCAGTTCACGTCGAGCATGGAGCCGACGGACACGAACCCGCTGAAGCCCACATTCTCGCGCAGGCTCCAGTCCAGCACGGCCGTGCATAATGCGCCGCTCTGGCTGATGAAAGCGACATTTCCCGGCCGTGCCACCGCGCGGGCAAAGGTCGCATTGAAGCCGCGAATGGGGTTCATTACCCCCAGGCAATTCGGGCCAATGAGGCGCATCTTGCCGCGAATAATCTGCGCGATCTGGCGCTCCAACTCTTGCCCGTGCTCCCCATGCTCCTTGAACCCGGCGGAGATCACAATGGCCGCGGGGATGCCTAGCTCCACCGACTCGGCAATCAGGCCGGGCACGCTATCGGCCGGGGTGGTGAGCACTACCAAGTCCACTTTGTCGGGAAGATCGCGGACGCTGGGATAGGCCTTGATACCCAGCACATTGGGACGCTTGGCATTCACCGGGAACACCGTGCCGCCAAATGGGCTGCTGAGCAGGTTCCACAGCACCGAACGGCCTACGCTGCCCGCCCGCTCCGACGCGCCGATTACGGCTACGCTTTGCGGGAGAAACAGGGGATCGAGAGGATGGCTTTCCGAGCGGTAAACGTCGGAAGAAGGATCGCCTTTGATGACGCTTGAACTCGCGGGTTTGGCGGCAGTAATCGTGGTCATGCTTGCCTCACAGGATCAAATTCCAGTTTAAGCCCTGGCGGATTGTGCCGGGAGCAACTTGTCACAGAAAGTCGTGCTGCGGATCACAAAATTTCCCGTATTGTGCCTCGCAAAAAATGGATCGGAAAGGCTGCCTTCACAGGCTGCGGAAAAACTCTAGTGGAAGGCTTTTGGTGGGAGCCCCCTGCTTCAGCAGGGGGAGCTGGACTTTAGTCCAGCGGAGAAGAAGCGATTCTTGAAATGGGCTCCTTCCCCCGCATAAATGCGGGGCTCCCACCAAGACTGCTTTGCCTCCTTCGTCCTCCGCGCCGCAGACACCTATCACAGCCTAGCTAAACGGCGGAATGATACAATGCCTGTTCCCGCGAAAAAATCTGCGGCGATGCGCCCTCAAAACTGGACCCCAACTCTTGGCACAACAGACGACAGAAACCCGGACCATTACTTACGCCGACGCTGGCGTGGACATCGAGCGCGCCAACCGCACCAAGCAACGCATCAAGTATCTCGCCCATAAGACTTTCAATCGCGGCGTGCTGAGCGAGATCGGCGGCTTTGGCGGGCTGTTCGCCATCGACAAGAAGAAGTACCTGGACCCGGTTCTGGTTTCCAGCGTGGACGGGGTCGGTACCAAGCTGAAGATCGCCTTTGAAATGAACCTGCACCACACCATCGGCGCCGATCTGGTAAACCACTGCGTGAACGACATCGCGGTGCAGGGCGCCACGCCCATGTTCTTCATGGACTACTTCGCCACCGGTAAGCTGCAGTCGGAAATCGCCGAAAAAGTGGTGGCGGGCATTGCCGATGCCTGCAAGCAGAACGGGTGCGCGCTCATTGGCGGCGAGACCGCCGAAATGCCCGGCTTTTACCCCGACGGCGAGTACGATTTGGCGGGATTCATCGTCGGCGTTGCCGACCGCGCCAAGCTCATCACCGGCAAAGCGGTGCAAGCCGGCGATGTACTGATCGGTCTGCCTTCCACCGGACTGCACACCAACGGCTATTCCCTGGCCCGCAAGCTTTTCTTCTCGGTGGCGCATTACACGCCCGATTCTTATGTCAACGAGATCAAGGGCAAAGTCGGCACCGAGTTGATGAAAACCCACAAGAGCTACTGGCCGATCATGCGCCGCATGATCGAAGCCGATGCGGTTTCTGCCATGGCGCACATCACCGGCGGCGGCATCACCGAAAACGTGCCGCGGGTCCTGCCCAAGGGCGTGGGCGCGATTGTCGAGATCAATTCCTGGCCGGTGCCGCCCATCTTCGAACACCTGCAAAAGATCGGCAACGTTCCCCAAGACGAGATGCTGCGCACCTTCAACATGGGGATCGGCATGGTCCTGGTTGTGCCCTCCAAGAAGTTCAAGAAGGTACAAGTCATCCTGGAGCGCTGCGGCGAGAAAGGCTACACCATCGGCCGCATTGTGAAGGGCGAAAAGCGGGTCACCTACCAGTAGGAAGCACCTAGCAATTAGCAACTAGTAGCTTTCTAGCTACCCTTATATACCGTCTTGTATCAGGGCATGGCTTCAGCCGTGCCGCAACGTGTCAACAATAACCCGGGCTTCAGCCCCTGAACATCTGCACGATCTTCGACATTGGTGAGGAAGACGGTCGCGATGACCTCGTTGGTGAAGTCACCGTAGTTAGCACTCTGCTCGCTATCAACCTTCGTTAATCGCGGTCCGGATGACTCGTGAGCGTTATTGCTCAGACCTCATTACCTCCGCAACTAACACCAGAATTCCGGGTTCATGTTAAGCAAGCGTTCTTCGGCCGCGAACCGGGCTTGCTTTGGCACCGGACGGACCGGAGTACGACAAAGCGTACGATGTATTGCCCGCGGGCCTGAAGAGCACCTACGGCGGCTTGGAACATAGGTCTCACCTCGGGGGCGAGCTTATGTGGGCCAGTCAGAGGGAAGATGAGACCCCGAACTTTCCTGCACGGATCGCGCACTGCCAGGTTTTCTCGCCTGCGACTTGATTCACCCCAAGATTCCTCTCCCGACACGGGCGCCACCAGAGACGTGGCGCAGGCGCTCAGATGTCTGGTCGCACTGGCGATGGCGCTGCTTCTGCTGCCGCTGGGGCAGGGAGAGCTGTTCGCGCAGCAGGCGCCGCCACCGGGACAGGAATGGCCGCAGAACGATCCGTATAACGGACGGTACGCGCCGGACCAGCAGTCAGGCGATGGACAGCAGCCTTACGCGCAGCAGCCTTACCCGGTCTCCGGCCAGGTGTATCCCCAGCAGGGTTATGGACAGGCGCAACCGCGCAATGCGGAGCAACTGGAGCAACTGGTGGCGCCGATCGCGCTCTATCCGGACACGCTGGTGGCGCAGGTGCTGGCCGCGTCCACATACCCCGCGCAGGTGGTGGACGCCGACCATTGGCGGCAGGCGCAAGGCTATGCGTCTCTCGACCAGATTGCAGCCGGAGCCGACGCGCAGACCTGGGACCCGAGCCTGAAGGCGTTGACGGCGTTTCCGCAGGTGCTGGCGGAGATGGACCGGAACCTGCAGTGGACCACCGACCTGGGCAATGCCTACTACAACCAGCCGCAGGACGTACTGGAGGCGGTGCAGGTGATGCGCCAGCGCGCGCAGGCGGCCGGAAACCTGCAAAGCACTCCACAGGAAGCGGTGAGCTACGACCAGGGCAACATCGATCTGGCCCCGGTGAATCCGCAGCTGGTATATGTGCCAGCCTATAACCCGTGGAGTGTCTATGGACAGCCGGTTTCGCCTTATCCGGGGTTTTCGCTGCTTGGTGCGCTGGGGTCATTTTTCGGCTCATCGCCCGTAAGTTATGGGCTTGGGATCGCGATGACGGCCTTCAGCAACACGCCCTGGGGCTGGCTGGCCTGGGGCCTGAGCTGGCTGACCCAGTCCGTGCTGTTCAATCATGAGAACTACTATTCGCAAAGCACTTCGGTGGCCGATTGGGGCTTCCCGCACGGCGGACCACGCGCCGCTTCGGGAGGGGGGGCGATTACCGGGCTGCCGAACAGCTATGGTCGACTGGGCGGTGGATACAACACCGCAAGTGGCAATGGATTCGTCCACCGGCCGCCGAACCGGGTACAGCGCGGATATAACGTGACACGTGGAAACGGGTTCGTCCACCAGCCTCCGAATAGCTACGGCCAGTCCGGTAGGGGATACAACGTGGCAAAGGGCAATGGATTCGTCCACCGGCCGCCGGACAGCTATGGTCGGGCACAGGGCGGATACAACGCGACACGTGGCAATACATTCGTCCATCGACCTCCCTACAGCTATGCGACGAACCGGCAACTAGGCGGCTCCAGCCGCGGTTACCCGACCAGAGTCGGCTATGCCCGACCACCGCTGGAGGCGCGTAACCGGCTCCAGTCCCCACTAAGCAGGCAGCAGTCCAGTTATCGAGCGCCTAGCGCAAGCTATCAGCGCAGCAATTCCGGTCAGCCGTCTTACAGGGCCTCTTTGGGCAAGAGCTTTGCGGGATCTTCGGGCAAGCCGCCGCGCTCGAGCGGCCCTATGTTTGGCGGCGGGCACACGTCTGAGAATTTCCATGGCGGCGGGCACGCGCCGAAGAGCTTCAGCGGCGGGAAGAGCTTCAGCAGTGGGCACTCGCACTCGGGCGGAGGCGGTCATTCTAGCGGTCACGGGGGCGGCAAACATCACCATTGAGGCGGCAGCGGGTTTACCCTCGTCGTGATCTTCCTGAAGGCTAATCTGATTCAACCTAGACTTCTCCACCGCATGGATATTGCTACCAGCCGACTCCAGGGAGCGAGCAGTTGCCGCCATTCTGGAGCCAGCGGGCACCGGAGCCATTCACTTCGAGAATGTTGATTGGGACACTGACCTCATTGGGGTGTGCTTGGATCTCCAATCGAATCAGCTTGTCGATCGAAGCTGCGGAGCCGACGATTCGCGGCCGGCCTGATGTCGCTACGTACGGTTTGATGTGCTCCCAATATCCCAAGTAGAAGAGCTCCGTGCTTTGCCTGCAGCTGCCCGGACAGAGGATCGTCCTCAGCGTAAGGCTATTTCCTGCGCCATTGCGTCGCAGTTCGATAATGCCTAGCATGGGTTGAGCTCTGACCGTTTGAGCCACCACCAACTGCACGAAGTCTGATGTGCCATTCGAGCGTTGCATCAAATAGCGATACTCATTGGGATCGCTGGCTTGGAGACCTGCCAGCAGCTTCTCCACGGTGCGTTTGAGAACCAGGGCAGTGGTCGACACGTGACTTTCGAACGTCCCCCTGCCGGCGAAACCCTCTCTAATCGTAGCAGTGACATGGTAGCTTCTCCCGTAATGAGCAAGTCCTGAGACGGTCGCATAAACGTCCTGCACTTCGAAAAGCTTGCACTCGGTGGCATTTTCATTCAGACCGTACACAGCGCGACTGTCCGCAGCCAAGACAATTCGATAACGGCTTCGCAAGATGATTCCGGTGGTCGCCTTGGATGGCACAGCGGGGACAGTGCAGATTAGGGCTACGATGACTACTCGAGCTGTGACAAGGATTGTTCTCGGCAGATGCATTCGTTTGCCGTTGTTTCTCTAAACCCTGCAGCGTAGCAAAAGACTCTGGTGCGTTATGATTGCGCCTCGGCACCACATACTCAACGCATCTCGGGATTGTCCCCGAGTCACGGACTACACGGAAGTTGGGTGTCATTTGACACTAACAACCCATATCGCAAGTAATCCCCAAACCGGAGTCGGGGCGGATCACTTGTGCAATTGATTCCATGACAATGTCGGCTCCCACGCCCGAGTAGAGTTGGTGGTGCTGAACCCAACCAACAGGCTCGGGAGAAAGGAGCCGAACAATGATCATTATAGGAG
>JBEKNL010000046.1:0-29981 GCA_049522855.1 Candidatus Korobacteraceae bacterium | reverse complement strand
ATTAAGCCTTTCCGGAACTAAGCCTTTGAACGACAACCAGAGTTGCGTTGCACGGCTCAAGGAAGCGAATGACAACGCTGCGGCCGCAATATTCAGCTTGGGGTTGCCACCCACCACCACAATACATAAGTACCATGGCGGCAAGAAATCTGATGGAGTGACTACCAAATGCCAGAACAACGGCGGCTAGTACACGGCGGTACCAGCTCAGGCGACTGTCCGAGTCACACGCGATCCTGAGGTATAAGTGTTGTAAACAGGCCATCTCACACCCTATCCGTTCCGCACAAAATGATCAGCGAATCCCCCGCTTGTCTTAATTGTCCAAACGGGGTTCGGGGAAGCTTCGCCGGGCCGCTCGTGAAGTCCACTTACGTCAATTTGACGTAAAACGCCCATACCGCTGAAGTGATTGGCTTGCGCTCGCGGACACGGATTCGTACCGACAAACGCGCTAGCATCCATCGACTGCGAGTTTCCTACTCCATGAGAGTAGATGATCTTTTGCGAGCCCCCTCCCAGAGATGGTGCGACAGGTAGACATCTTGCCGTTTCTACCCCTTTTCCCCCCTCTTCTCAGTAGTCTGTAGCAGGAGAAATTATATGAAAGGCTACGACAATTTCGGCAATCTGATCAGCGAGATCAACACATGCTACGTGGATGGCAAAGTAATCACCACACAAACCAGCTACAGCAATTATGGCGTCAACAACCAACGGGTCATCAGCCAGAACATCACCGTGCGCGACATGAACACCGGCAAGGTGTCAAGCCAGAACATCCTCGGTGGAAAGCTGTTACCGTAGCGCGGCCAGGAGGCTACCAGGCGGCGCGGGGCATGGGCCGATAGCCGTCAGTAGCGTGTTCTTACAGGCTGCGACGCCAAACTGAGTTTCCACCGCCTTGGACCACGAGACCGCGCGACTTTTTCAAATGTTTCCGCGCTTATCTGCACATGCAGGATGGCGCCCTACTCCCCCATCCTGTTCATCGAACCTCCGCCAATTGGGTGACCCGCGAAACGTGACAACCGTCACAGCTATTGGGGATGGGTAGGGTGACACTTAGCCGAAGCGCCAGCAGTCACGGAGCACGCATGGCATATTGCACAGCTTGTGGTCATCTGATTTCGGACGCTGATCGTTTTTGTGACTCATGCGGTACTCCACAGGGCAACCGGATCGGGTCACTCGAACAATCGTTCAACCGGGGCAAGTCCAGTCTGAGTAATCCCATCCCACCGAACGCCCCCACCCAGCGGGGCCCCGAATCCACGTTAGCTGATTTCCTCCCATTCCCCTGGTGGCACGATTTCATTCACGATTTGCCTACAAAACCGGATATGTAAAAATTACAGTAGCACTGAAAAAAGACTGGTGCCGATGTTGACTTTGCTTGGCTTACGTTCGCAACTGCATCAAACTAAACGGGTAGAGTGGATGAACTGAAATACGCCGCTGAAGACGATCAGCCAGGCGATGACCACAACCACACCCCACGAGGTAGCGAACGGGATCGCGATGGCCAGGAAACCGAAGACGATGAGCAGAATCGCCCACACAATTGACATTCCGGAGCCAGGGTTGGAGAGTCCTGCTTGTGCCATGTTCTGAATTCCTCCTTGCAGCCGATCTCATGTTAGCAGCTTGGTGCGCCAGGTTCGCGTCCGTATTTTGGACGCCAGCCGGGGCAGAGGAAGGTTCGGGCCGGCCTACCGAACATTCCGGAGTTAGGTATACAATGTATATATATCGAAGGGGGCGTTTTTGTGGCGACCAGCATGGTTCATATCCGGGTGGACGAAAAAGTGAAGGCTAAAGCCGCAAAGACGTTGGCCGCGATGGGCTTGACGGTGTCCGATGCCGTCCGTCTGCTGCTGACGCGGGTTGCCGCAGAAAAGGCCCTGCCGTTTGATGTGCGGGTCCCCAACCGCAAGACCATTGCTGCGATGAAGGCCGGAGAGCGGGGCGAGGTGCACAGAGCGCCCAGTGTCGCCACCATGATGGCCGAAGTGAATGCGCACCGTTGAATGGACTACGGCCTTTAGCCGCGATTACAAACGCGCCAAAGCGACGCCACGGCACGGCCAACTGTCCGAGGGATAGATCAGCGGCCTTCCAAATTCTTGAGCCGGTCTGACAGAGACTCAACTTCCGCGTCCAGCGCCCGCAGAGCTGCGGCGTGGCTACGCTGACGCAATTCGACAGGCGAAGCCCACTTGTGAAACTCGATCAGCAGAGTGGTCTCGACCTTCTCGAGTTGTTCCCTGATCCACTGCTTGTCTTCGTCGGTTAGCACACGCTTGCGCAACAATGCCACAAACTCCTGCTCGAAACTCCACTTCTGGTGATGCGCCTGCTGGTTCGCAATGTAATCAGCCACGACCTGTCTCTGCGAATGGCTGACGTTGAACGCTCCATAACCTTCCTGCCCCGCGAAGCGCTGGCCCATTTATGTACTTTCGTAATCTTGACAGCCCGGCAAAGCGCGTTAGGCTGATAAGTTGGGCATAGTGTGCCCAAGGGCCTCGCAGGCGGTCTGAACAACCTCTGCGATGTCGGGAGTTCTTTGACAATTCGTGGTCTTGTGCCGACGAGGGTACATCGCATTTTCGGGTTCGCTCCAGGCTCTCCAGGCTGACGTAAGTCCTGCTGGCTCAAGATTTTGCCAATAAGTCCTTGGGGCTCAATATTTTGCGCAGATTACCTGGTGCTGGCCCAATGTTTTCAATATTTTACGGGCATGAGGGGGGAGGGGGGTATACCCGTTGTTTGTTCATGTGACCCCGCTCTTGAGAAGCGCGAAGCTCCGGCCTATGGAGGCTGCCGCAATTTCGCACGCCACAGACTGTAAAGGATGTGTTGAGACTGGACACAAAACGAGCTTGGGTCGGGCACCCTCGCGAAGCCCCTCACTTCTGCCGCACGTAGCTGTACATGTGTTGAGTGACGCTTTCAGTTCGGGCGGCAACGAGCTGCGCATGGCCTCAAGCACAGGCTGCGCGGACGAAAAGGAACCGAACTGGGGAGTCTGCGCCAGCGCCGGGGAGAACGTAAGAAAGCAGAAGAGAAACAAACAAAGTGTCTTGCCAAGTTTGCTGGGCATAGGGGTCAGTACAGGACGTGCTCCGGGGCGGAAGGCGGCAGGATTCTCATTGCCACTTGCTCATAATACAGTTGCCAGTAGCCAGTTGCCAGTTGCAGACCGGTCGCTGCCGACCATCGCCGGTGGCTGCGAATTCGGTAGTTCGTGTTTCTTGGGCAGTGGCCTCGGCTTCAGCAAAAGGGCAGTCGACTTTTCTTGGCCACTGACAACTGGCTACTGACTACTGACTACTGACTACTACCTTCAGCTTTCGGCCCGCTTGCGCAGAAAGGCCGGAATCTCCAGATCATCCGAGTCGTAGGTGATGTTGACGCTGCTGCTCACGGTGTCAATCGTGGACGGCTCATCTCGACCGGCAGCGGCGGCCCGCGCCTGCATTTGTGCCTCGTCCATCGGCTCGGCATGGCGCACGATCTCGGAATCAATCTCGTCGAGATTGTCGGGAATGTAGGGCATGGCTCGCGGCCGCTCCGCCGCCCGCTGCGCTTCAGGTTCTGCCGGCTTGACCGCTTCGAAGCGGGTAGGCACAGCTTTTTCGGGCGCCGCTTGGGGCTCGCGCATGGCCGGCACTTCGTAGGTCGCGTGAACGCTGGCAGCGGTGGCACGCGCCTGGTGCACCACCTCAGCCACTGGGTTCGACGCCTCGCGCCGGCGGGAAACTTCCCGGAAGCCGGTCGCGATCACCGTGATCTTCACTTCGTCCTTCATCTTCTCGTCGAGCACGGCGCCGAAGATGATGTTGGCGTCTTCATGCGCGGCGCTCTGGATGATGGTGGAGGCCTCGTTCACCTCTGCCAGCCGCAGCGAACTGGAGCCGGTGATGTTGATGAGGATGCCGCGCGCGCCGTCGATCGCTCCGGCCTCGAGCAGCGGAGACGCAATCGCGGCCTGCGCCGCCAGAGTGGCGCGACCTTCGCCCCTCGCGGTGGCCGTGCCCATCACGGCGTAGCCCATGCCCGCCATGATGGTCTTTACGTCGGCGAAGTCGCGGTTGATGATTCCGGGAATGGTGATGATGTCGGAGATGCCCTGTACCGCCTGGCGCAGAATGTCGTCGGCGACGCGGAACGATTCGAAGAAACCTGCATCTTTGGCCACCGCCAGCAGCTTTTCGTTGGGGATCACGACCGTGGTGTCAACCGAGTCGATCAGCTCCTGCAAGCCGCGCTCCGCCTGGTTCTGGCGGCGTTTGCCTTCGAAGGCGAAGGGCTTGGTGACCACCGCGACGGTGAGCGCGCCCATTTCGCTGGCCAGCGATGCAATGATCGGCGCTGCGCCCGTGCCGGTGCCGCCACCAAGACCGGTAGTGACGAAGACCATGTCTGCGCCTTCAAGCGCTTCGATGATTTTGTCGGCATCTTCCAGCGCAGCCTTGCGGCCAACGTCGGGATTGGCGCCCGCACCCAGGCCGTTGGTGAGCTTCACGCCAAGCTGGATCTTCACCGGCGCGTTCGACAGCTTGAGCGCCTGCAGATCGGTGTTCGCCACCACAAATTCCACGCCTTCCAGGTGCGACTCGATCATGCGATTGACGGCATTGCCGCCACCGCCGCCGACGCCAATGACCTTGATCTTCGCGGCGTTCAGCAGCTCTTCGTTGAAGTGAATGCGAATGTCGTTTTCGGGCTGGCTTTTGTCGTTGAAATCTTCGATCATCTTTTACTCCCTATGCGCCGCCGCGACGGCGCTACTCAGTTCTGCAAGATTGATTATCCGTTCTGCCGGGCGAACAAGGCTTTGAGTCTTGCTCCGAGTCCTCGATCAATGTTCATTCGCGCTTGCCGCGCGCGATGCCCGTAAAGCACCATCCCAATGGCCGTGGCAAACTCCGGCTCCAACAGATTCGACGGCAACTTGGCGATGGGCACCGGATATCCCAGTCGCACCGGCCGCCGCAAGATGCCATCCGCAACTTCCAGGAGCGCATTGAGCCGCGAGCCGCCGCCGGTAAACACCAGTCCCGCGCCCAGCAAATCGTAAACCCCCGCCTGGCGCAGGTGATCGCGCAGCAACTCCATCAGCTCGCGCGCCCGCGGCTCCAGAATTTCTCCCAACATGCGCTGCCGCATCAGACGCGAGGGGCGATCGCCCACCGAAGGCACTTCGATTTCATTGCCCTCGGGAATGCGAGTGACGATGGCGCAGCCAAACATCTTCTTGATGTTCTCGGCATCGGGAATCGGGGTGCGGAAGCCCACTCCCACATCGTTGGTGAAATGATCGCCGCCGATGGGAATGGCGCCGCTGTGGATCACCACGCCTTCGTAGTACACGATGAGGCTGGTCGAACCGGCTCCAATGTCAACCAGGCAAACGCCGAGTTCGCGCTCGTCGGTTTGCAACACCGAGTCGGCGCAAGCCAGCGCTTCGAAGACGGTGTCGTCCACGTGGATACCGGCGCGGTTCATGGCCGAGACCACGTTCTGCGTCGCCGTGGTGCCCGCCGTCACCACATGCACGCGCACTTCGAGCTTTCTTCCCATCAGCCCGGCGGGATCGTGGACACCGCCCTGCCCATCCAGGATGAATTCCTGCGGCAGCAGATGCAACGCTTCGCGATCGTCCGGCATGGCGATGCTGCGCGCTTTTTCCACCGCCTGGCGCACATCTTCGCGGCTGATCTCGCGCGAACGCGGTCCCAGCAGGATGCCGCCATGACTATTCACGCCGCGGATGTGCGAGCCGGCTACTCCCACCACGGCGTGCTCCACCGGAGCTTGCGCCACGTTCTCGGCGTCTTCGACGGCTTTCCGGATGGAGTCAACCGCCTTGTCGAGATCGGCGATCACGCCCTTGCGCATACCGCGCGAATCGGCGATGCCGTGGCCGCGATAACGCAAGGCATAGTCATTCACTTCGGCGACGATCACGCACGTCTTGGCGCTACCGACGTCAATCACCGTGAGCAGGTTTTCCGTTTGACTTCCCATGGTTACCGGTGCTTCTTCGTCTTGTGCTTCACCGCCGATTTGCTTTGCACTACTGCGGCCGGCTCCGGCGCCGGTGCGCTCGTCGTATTCTCCACGCTCCCAGGTGCCGGTGCGCTCTTCGCATTCTCCACGCTGCCCGACTCGGCAGCACTCTTGGGGTTACCGCCGGCGGAATCGGGATTCACGATGACCTGGTGATCAAAACGCAAATCCACCGATTCCAGTTTTTGGAACTGCGCTCTCCACTCCTGCACGTGGGCCACGTAGATTTTGAAACGCTCCAGAAAGTTCAACGATCCCAGGTGCACCAGCACCGCCCCGTTCGGATCGGTGACCGTCGCCTTCACATCGTCAGGATCGGAAAGATCGACATCGCTGAGGTCGCGGGAGTAATGCGCTCCACCGGCATCGAGCTCCTTTATCAACTGAACGTACATCTTCATGCGCGCGGCGCGCGTCGAAACCGGCTCGCTGTCCGGCATTCCGACCACTACCGGGAAGGAATATTTTGCCTGCTGGCCTGCGGGAAGATCCATAATCACGCCGTGGGCGTCAATCAGTTCAATGTGCGAATTGACCTCGACAAACGCGACCGGGGTGCGCTCCTTGACCACAATGCTCAGGCGGTCGGGGAGCAGCCGCTGCACCGAAGCCGTTTGCACCCAGGGAATTTGCTCCAACTGGTTCTTGCGTAACTCCAGCGGAACGAAAAAAACGTTGCGATTGAGGTCGCTGGCCATCACTTCCATCACCTGCGAGCGGCTGACATTGCTGTTCCCCGAAACTTGGATGTTGTCGCTGGAATCGATGCGAAAGCGCCAGGAGCGCGTGGCGTATTGATGAAGCGTGATCCAGATCAGAGTGCCGCTCGCAAGCACCACGACCAGGATAAGCGCGACCTTGATGCGGCTGGCAGCTTTGCGCGGGAGCGCCCCGCGGCGCACTGGAACGCGCTTTTGTCCCCGCAAAAATGGGGACTCGGCCTCGTCCTCGAGATCGAGCATGCGGGCGTCGAGCGGCGATTCGTCGAAGCCGCGCAAACCCACCGCGGCATCGCTGACCCGCGCTTCGAGTTCGTCTTCCGTGGTTGCTGATGAACTTTTCCGAGCCATGAAAACCGGGTGAAACGCCCAGAACTTCGGCTATTCGCCTCACTATAACTGTTTTCACTCAGCTTGCGGAAAGAGAGAATCGGAAGCGGCGGATTCGCCGGCAAAGTTGAACCAGAAGAGTAAACTCACGGTCGTCAGCGCGAAGAGCCTGTATGCGGTCATCCCACGCTCTTTGCCGCTCTGCTCTCCAACTGCTCCAGCACCTGCGGCGCGAGATGCGAAACACTTCCCGCGCCCAGCGTCAGGATCATGTCACCTGGCGTGGCTGCGGTCGCCGCCAGCTTCACCGCTTCGGCGAACGAAGAGACGTAGAGCGCCTCCCGTCCGCCAGCTTCCGTAATGCGGTTCGCCAGTATCTCGCCGGTAATTCCCGGGATAGGCGGCTCACTCGCCGGATAGATATCGAGCACGATGACCGAATCGGCGTCGCGGAAGGCGGTGGAAAATTCCTCCAGTAGCAACTGGGTGCGCGTGTAGCGGTGCGGCTGGAAGATGACATGCACCTTGCCGAATCCGCACTGGCGCGCCGCCGCCAGGGTGGCGCGAATCTCCGTGGGATGGTGCCCATAGTCGTCAACCACCGCAACGCCACCGGCGCTGCCGATCATCTGAAAGCGGCGATCCACTCCAATGAAGTTTTCCAGCGCCCGCCGGATTTCCTCGACCGGCACGTCGAGCCCGATCCCCACCGCAATCGCGGCAGTTGCATTCCTCACATTGTGTTCACCGGGAACGCGCAGATGAAATTCGCCCAGGGTATTTCCGCGGTAGCTGACGTGAAAGCTGCTCAGCGCCGCAGAATCTTTGCGCGGGCCGCAACAAACATTCGAAATCAGGAAGTCGGATTGGTGGTGCGTTCCATAGGTCAGGATCCGCCGTTGCACCGCGGGCAGCAGCCGGCGCAGATCATCATTGTCATTGCAGGCGACAACCATCCCGTAGAAGGGCACCAAGTCCATGAACTTCAGGAAGGTCTGCTCCACGTCTTCCATGTTGCGATAGCAGTCCATGTGTTCACGGTCAAGGTTGGTGACCACGGCAAGAATCGGCGAAAGTTTCAGGAAGGAGCGATCGCTTTCGTCGGCCTCCGCCACCAAGTACTGGGACTTGCCCAGTCGCGCATTGGAGCCCATCGCATCCACGCGGCCTCCGACGACAACCGTGGGATCGAGACCACCGGCAGCCAACACCGCCGCGATCATCGAAGTGGTCGTGGTCTTGCCATGCATGCCGGCGACGGCGATGCCGTATTTCAGGCGCATCAATTCCGCCAGCATTTCGGCGCGCTGAATGACCGGAATATGCTGCTGGTGCGCGGCCACGACTTCGGCATTGTCGCGTGTGATGGCCGAGCTGGTAATCACAACTTCGGCGCCAATCACGTTTTCAGGACGATGCTCGCCGCAGATCACAGCACCCATTCCAACCAGGCGATGCGTGACCGCCGACGGCTTCAGGTCAGAGCCGGACACCTTATACCCGAGGTTGAGCAGCACCTCGGCGATGCCGCTCATACCAATGCCGCCAATTCCGACAAAATGAACGCGTTGGATTTTTGCAAACATGGGAAAGGCGAGTCTCTAGGCTACAGCGTGCTGGCTTTGGACGCCAGCGGCGCGGGCCGCCAGCGCTGCGATCCTGGCGGCTGCGTCAGGATGGGCAAAGCGGCGCGCCGCCTCCGCCATCGCCGCCAATCGCGGGCGGTCGCGCAACAGCTCGGCAATCTCACTCACCAGGCGATCGCTGGAAAGTTCCGACTGCGGTAACAAGCGGGCCGCACCGCCATCAGCGAGCGTTGCCGCATTCTGGGTCTGGTGGTCGTCGGCAGCGGTTGGCAACGGAACAAAGATAGCGGGCTTCCCGGCCGCCGTGATTTCGGCGACGGTGCTGGCGCCAGACCGGCAAACCAGCAGGTCGGCGCGGGCGAAAGCACCTGGCATGTCATCGATGAAAGGCGACACCTCAGCCGAAATCATGGTGCGCAAATAAACTGCCTGGGCGGGAACGTAATCTGTCTCGCCGGTCTGATGGATGACGTGGATTCCCGGCACCGCCTCCATCAGTTTTGGCAAAGCGTCCAACACGGCCTGGTTGATGGCATGGGCGCCTTGACTGCCTCCAAACATCAGCAGCGTAGGGCGGGCATCTTTAGAACGAACTGTGGCACGCGCTGGAACATGGAAGAACTCCTGCCGCACCGGCACGCCGGTCACATGACAGTTGCGAAAGTAGTGACACGTCGCCTCGAAGTGCACTGCCGCCGCACTCACCATGGGAGCAATCATGCGATTAGCGAAACCGGGGATCACATTAGGCTCGAAGGCAATCGTGGGCACGCTCATCATGGCAGCCGTCAGCATCGCCGGCCCCGACGCGTAGCCGCCCACGCCGATCATGACATCGGGCCGAAATTCGCGGATCAGCTTCGCCGACTCCATGAAGGCGCGCGGAAGATCCAGCAAAGTCTTGAGCCGGGTCGCGAGATCCACACGATTCAGTGCGCCAACCTGGATGAGATGCAGCTCGAATCCCGCCGCCGGAACCAGGCGGGTCTCAATGCCGCGCTGGGTGCCGACAAACAGCACCTGCGCGTGGTAGCGCGAACGCAACTCCTGCGCAATGGCTAGCGCAGGAATGACATGTCCGCCGGTTCCGCCGCCAGCCACAATCACACGCATGGCTAGTCCGTCTGTTGGGTGATGTTGAGCAGAACTCCGACACTGGCCAGAGTGATGAAGAGCGAAGAACCGCCGTAGGAGATGAACGGCAGCGGAATTCCCTTGGCCGGCATCATGGCAAGCACTACGCTGATGTTGAACAGAGCCTGCACCACCACCATCGCGGTGAAGCCGGTCGCCAGAAACTTCCCGAACATGTCATCCGTGCGCAGTGCGGTCCGGATGCCGCGATACAGGAAAATGCCGAACAGCGTGACCACCAGCAGCGAGCCCCACAAGCCCAACTCTTCGGCAGTAACGGCGAAGATGAAATCCGTATGCGGCTCCGGCAGGTAGAACAGTTTTTGCTTGCCTTCCATCAGCCCCAAGCCGGTCAGGCCTCCGGTGCTGACGGCGATCATGGACTGGATAATGTGGAAGCCTTTGCCTTGCGGGTCCTTGAAGGGATCGAGGAATGCCTGCATTCGTGCCCAACGCCAAGGCACGCGGACCACTAGGAAGTACAGCGGCAGAAGCGATATGGCAAATGCGTACCCTAGATATTTCATGTTCATCCCCGCCACGAACAATACGGCGGCGGAGATGGCCAGGCACGCGATGGCGGTGCCCAGGTCGGGCTCCTTCACAATGAGCAGGGCGAACAAGATTACCGGAGCGGCGGCCGGAAGCAGCACCTTCTTCCAGTCGGTGATTTGCTGCCAGCGTGACTCCAGAAAGTAAGCGAGATAAAAAATGATTGCGGGCTTCGCTAGCTCCGAAGGCTGCAAGGAGAAACCGCCAAGCTTGATCCAGCGGTGGGTATTGTGGGAATCGCGAAACAGGAAAACGGCGATCAGCAGCAGCGAGGTAAATCCCAGAAAGGTGAAGACCACCGACGCCCGCCGGTATTTGCGGTAGTCGATGTGCATGATGACGATCATGGCCGCCAGGCCTGCGCCCGCCCACGCCATTTGCCGCAGCAGGAAGCCGTAGGGCGAGCCGAAGCGCTCCTTCGCCATCACCGCCGAGGCGCTGAAAACCATGATCAGTCCGATGAAGACAAGCAACAGCGTAACCGCGAACAGCCACTTATCCACGCTGACCCGCTTGGCCATTATTCGTTGCCTCCGCGAGAGGTGCTGCCCACATGCTCTCTCTGCTGTTCCCTCGATGACAACTGGCGAACCAGGTCCTTGAAGATTCGTCCGCGGTGCTCGTAGCTGTCAAATTGATCGAAGCTGGCGCAGGCCGGAGCCAGCAACACCACATCGCCCGCGCTGGCAGATTCGCTGGCGCGTTTGACCGCAGCCTCCAGCGTCCCGACGCTTGCGATCTCAGTTCCCTGCACCTGCGACTCGATCTTCGCGGCCGCCGCGCCGATGGTATAGACGCGCTTCACTCGTTCCTTGAGCAACGCATTCAGCACACTGTAGTCGCTGCCCTTGTCCTTGCCGCCTAGAATAAGGTGAATACGGCCGGGAAATGACTCCAGCGCCTTGATGGCCGCGTCAACGTTGGTGGCTTTGGAATCGTTGTAGTACTCGACGCCACGGACCGCGGCCACAAACTCCAGGCGATGCTCCACTGCCTTGAACTCGGAAACCGCGCGCCGAATCTGTGCGGGTTCGACTCCGGCCGACATTCCGACACAGACTGCCGCCAGCACATTTTCCAGATTGTGCGCGCCCTTCAGCGAAATATCCTTGGCAGGCATGATCTCGCGGTCGCCATGGCTGTCGCGCCAGACTATGCGTTCTCCGCGGACGAATGCCCCGCTCGCGACTTCCTTCAACCGGCTGAACCAGTACGCAGAAGCTTTGGCTGCCGAAGCCATTTCAGTGCAAGGCCCGTTGTCCGCGTTGAGAACGGCGAAATCATTCGCACTTTGGTTCTCGAAAATACGAGTCTTGGCCGACGCGTAATTCTCAAACGAATGGTGCCGGTCAAGATGATCGGGGGTGACATTCAACACCACTGCGATGCGAGGGTGAAAGCTCTCGACGGTCTCCAGTTGAAAGCTGCTGATCTCCAGCACCACCCAGGTGTCTTCGGTGGAGCTCTCGACGAACGTAATTGCCGGGGTTCCGATGTTTCCGCCGACCAACGCCTTCCCGCCTCCAGCCGCGATAATTTCGCCCGCCAGCGCGGTGGTCGTGGTCTTCCCATTGGAGCCGGTGATGGCGACGATCTTGCCTTTCAGGAAGCGCGCAGCCAGTTCCACCTCGCCGATGACAGGGATGCCCAGCGCGCGCGCCTGCACCAGTTGGGGAACATCGAAGGGGACGCCCGGACTGATGACGATCAGGTCCTGATCGCGGAAGGTGCGTTCGCCATGCTGTCCGGTTTCGACGGTGATGCCGTGATCGAGCAGCAGAGGAATTTCGTGACGAAGCTGCTCCGGCGATTTGGCGTCGGAGACGGCAACCCGCGCGCCGCGCTTCTCCAGGAAAAGCGCGCTGGCCACGCCTGATTTGCCCAGCCCAACCACCAGCACGCGTTTGCCTTTAACGTCCATCGAGAATTCTGCTCGCGTCGCCATTGTGCCACGTTTACTGCGCCTCTAGCGCAACTTCAAGGTGGTGAGAGCAAAGAGTGCAAACACCAGCGAGGCAATCCAGAAGCGCACAATCACCTTCGACTCGCTCCAGCCCATCAGTTCGAAGTGGTGGTGGATGGGCGCCATCTTGAAAATGCGTTTCTTGCGCAACTTGTAGGAGCCCACCTGAAGAATGACGGAGAGCGCCTCAATCACGAAGATGCCGCCGATGAACGGCAGCAGCAGTTCCTGCTTGATGATGACGGCCACGGTCCCAATCGCGCCGCCCAGCGCCAGCGATCCGACATCGCCCATGAAGATCTCCGCGGGATGCGCGTTATACCAGAGAAAACCGATGGCGGAACCGACCATCGATCCGCAGAAGATGGTCACCTCCGAAACCTGGGGCATCTTGGAAAGCTCGAGGTAATCCGCAAAGACGGCGTGGCCGCTGACATACGTAAGGACGGTGAGCGCTCCGGCGGCGATCACGGTGCAGCCAATCGCTAATCCATCCAGACCATCGGTAAGGTTTACGGCATTGCTGGAGCCCACCAGGATGATGGCCACGAATGCAATGAACGGCAGAAACGCCAATGGCGAAAGGTAGCCATGATGCAATCGGCTGATCACCAGGTCTGGCCGGAAATGCTTGA
Source organism: Candidatus Korobacteraceae bacterium (assembly GCA_049522855.1). Taxonomy (GTDB): domain Bacteria; phylum Acidobacteriota; class Terriglobia; order Terriglobales; family Acidobacteriaceae; genus Bog-257. The sequence continues at coordinate 16,984 of JBEKNL010000046.1, read as the reverse complement.
GGAAAGGCACAATCAGGCGGGTGGAGTATAGTCCATGGGTTTCCAGGCCAGCCAAGATCGCGCCGATCACAAGGGCCGCCAGAAACTGGTACGACAGCTTGGCGCGCGCGGTGAGGCCGAGGTTGCGGCGGTGTACCACCTTCAAGTAGTCGTCGGTGAAGCCGATGGCGCCGAAGGCCAGCGTCGCCAAAACCGCAATCCACACGAAGCGATTGCTGAGATCGGCCCACAACAAAGTTGGGACAATCATGCCCACCACAATCAGCAAGCCGCCCATGGTCGGAGTGCCCGCTTTCTTCAGGTGGTCCTTGGGCCCATCTTCGCGGATGTACTGGCCGATCTGGAATTCACGCAGGCGGCGGACCACCGCCGGGCCAATGATCAGGCCGATGAACAACGCGGTGAGGCTGGCGAATGCGGTGCGGAAAGTCAAATAGCGAAAGATTCGGAACGGGCCGACGTGAAAGACGAGAAAACCTTTCTGGTACAGCAACCAATAGAGCAAATTCTTCCCCGTTCTGAACGTTATGCAGGAGCTGCAATCCTAGAGCAGTTCCACAACTGTTTGTACTCCGGCGAGCACGGATAGTGCGGCGCTCTGTCTGGATTATTCATCATGATCTCACGCTTTGAAGGGGCACGGCTTCAGCCGTGCCGTAAGAGGCCGTCATTGTGGTGGCTTTAGCCACTGAGGGACCTCGGTGTTGAGACCCGCCGCGGCGGGCGAGTTCCCTCAGGGGCTGAAGCCCAGCTCTCCATATACGGATAACGGCACGGCTGAAGCCGTGCCCTTTCAAAGCTTGTTGTCCTCAGCCACCGCAACAGATGAATAATCCAGGTTTAGCGCCGCGTACATTGCGGGCAAACTGCCCCGCACTACCCGTTCTAGCGGATACACCATCCTGAAACTACTCTAATGTGCAGCCTCCGTCGTTTTACCAGCCCAGGCTTCGAGCGCGCGCTCCAGGCGCACTCCGCGTGACGCCTTGAGCAAAACTACATCGCCGCTCTTGACCTCGCACCGCAGCCAATCGGCGGCCTCTTGCGGCGTGTTGACGAACTCCGCGTTCATCCCCGCTTCAACTGCGGCTTCCACCATTGACTTCGCCAATCCTCGGACTCCCAGCAACCTGTCGATTCCGTAGCGGGCCATGTGCTGTCCGCAATCGCGGTGCATGGCGTCAGCCGCGGGACCGAGTTCCAGCATTTCGCCGGCAACTACAATCCGGCGCCGAGCGGGAATCTGGACCAGCGACCGGACCATACTGTCGAGGGCCCTAGGATTGGAATTGTAGCAATCGTTGATGATGGTTGCGCCTGCGTAGTCCAGGATTTCGCCGCGCTTGTCTCCGGGCGCCAGGGTAGCGAGCGATTCGGCGGCCATGCGCAGCGGAACTCCATACTGCAATCCGACGGCGACCGCCGCCAGCGCATTGTAGATGCTGTGCTCGCCCAACAGCGGCAGTACCGCGGGGATATGCTCGTCATCCGCCACAATTTCGAACACCGAGCCCAGCGGGCCGCGGGTTTCAACCTTCCGCGCCGACACGTCAGCCGGTTTGTGCAATCCGAAGGTGATGACTTTCCCGTGGAAGTCTCGGCCGAACTGCGAAACATACTCATCGTCAGCATTCAACACCGCGATACCACCGGCGGGAAGCGACGCGATCAGTTCGTACTTGGCACGCGCGATGGCCGCGATCGACTCAAAAAACTCCAAATGCACAGGAGCGACCATGGTCACGACACCGCAATCCGGCTGGGCCAGCTTGGCGAGTGCAGTGATCTCGCCGGCATGCGACATCCCCATCTCGACCACCGCCATCTCGTGCTCCGGCTCCAGCTTGAGCAATTGCAGCGGCATGCCGAAATGATTGTTCAAATTGCCTTGCGACTTCAGCACCCGATGCTTTGCAGCCAGCACATGCGCAATGGCTTCTTTCGTCGTGGTCTTGCCCGCCGACCCGGTCACGGCGATGAGTGGCTTTCCCCACAATCGGCGGACACTGGCAGCGAGCCGCTGTAGTGCCAGAAGCGGGTCCTCCACCGCCAAGATCTGATGCTTCGGCGTGAACCGCGCGAGCTGGTCCCTGCTAATGACAGCGCCGACCGCGCCCTTGGCGAGCGCCGCCTCGACAAAATCATGGCCGTCCAGGCGCTCGCCGCGAACCGCAAAAAACAGATCGCCCGGCAGCAGGCTGCGCGAGTCGATGGAATAGCCGCTGGCGACTTCGGCAGGATCGAATTCGCCGGTAGCCTGCATGAATTCGGCGGCGCGCGACAGAGTTAACTTCATGACGTTATCGACTGCGTTGGTTGGGAGGTTGCGTACCCGGTGTTCCGCAGTGCGTTGCGGGCCATTTCGATATCGTCGAACGGGATGGCGCCCGCGGCCGTGACCTGGACCTTCTCGTGACCCTTGCCGGCGATGAGAACGACATCACCGGCCTGGGCCTCGTGAATGGCCAAGGTGATGGCTTTGGCGCGATCAGGTTCCAGGGTGTAGCGAGTGCCGGAACGCTGCAACCCCGGCAGCGCGTCGTTCATGATGTCGAGCGGGTTCTCGCTTCGCGGATTGTCGCTGGTCAGCACCACGAAGTCGCTGCCGGCGCCGGCGGCCTCGCCCATCAGCGGACGTTTGCTGCGGTCGCGGTCGCCGCCGCATCCGAATACCGTGATGACCCGTCCCGGCTCTCCGCGCTGCGCCAGGAATTCCCGCGCCACCGCGGTCAGGTTACGCAGGGCATCATCGGTGTGGGCATAATCCACAATCACCGTGAAGGGTTGGCCAAGGTCCACTCGTTGGAAGCGCCCCGGCACCTGGGCGAGTTCATCCGCCGCCAGAACCATAGCGCGCGGCTCAACATTCCGCGCATAGGCAGCGGCCGAGGCGGCAATCAGGTTCAGCACATTGACCCGCCCCAGCAGCGGACTCCAAACGGGATATTGACCCGTCGGTGTCACCAGGGTGAACTTGGTTCCGTTCCTCTCGATGCTGACATCCTTCGCGCGGAAATCGCCGCCATTAATGCCGTACGTAATCAACTCCTGTTGCTTCTTAAGCAGCTTGATGATGCGCTGGCCGTGTTCATCCTCCACGCTGATCACTGCGGCTCTTGGCGGTTCGGTCCCCAGGCCGCTGAACAGTATCGTCTTCGCAGCGAAATACTGTTCCATGGTGCCGTGGTAGTCGAGATGGTCGCGCGTGAGATTGGTGAACACAGCAACGTCGAACGGCACTCCATAAACCCGCTGCTGCTCCAAGGCATGCGACGAGACCTCCATCACGGCCTCGGTGCAGCCTGCCTCCACGGCACGCGCAAAGAGCTGATTCAACTCCAGCGCCTCGGGAGTGGTGTGGGGAGCGGGCAGGACCTCTTCGCCAATGCGATATTCCACCGTGCCCACCAGGGCGGCTTTGCGTCCAGCGGCGCGCAGCATGGCGTTCAGAATGAACGCCGTCGTCGTCTTGCCATTGGTGCCGGTGATTCCGGTGATCGACAGCCGTTCCGCGGGACGACCATAGAAGTTTGCGCTAAGCCGCGCCAGCGCTCGCCGTCCGTGTGAAACCTGCGCCCAAGCGACTTCAGGCCGGGGCGGCAACGAGTCACTGACAACCGCAACGGCTCCTGCACTAAGCGCGGCATCGATGTAGCGATTGCCGTCGCTGGTCTCGCCGCGCATGGCCACGAAACACCAGCCGGGCCGCACCCGCCGGCTGTCGTAGTCGAGACCCTCGATCTGCGGATTGCCTTGCTGCGCGAGATATTCGGCACCATCCAGCAAATCAAGGAAATTCATTCTACCCGCATTATAGCTATGCTTTGCGGGCGTGAGGGCAGCGGAATCGCCGACGTTCCTCCTGAGGAACTCCCTCGTGAGGAACTCCCTCTGTTGTTAGACAGCGGTCTTAGCAAGAACGAGTTGGAATCCCAAGTTACGCGCCTGTTTCCGAAGTCTAGCTTCCAGACGTAGGCGGTTCTGTATTTCGTTCTGGGCACAGACGGTTTCGTCGTAGGCCTGTCCCATAGTCATCATGTGATAGATGATGCGCGCCAGTTTGTGGGCCGTGGCGGCGATTGCCTTGGGAGCCCCGAGTTTAGCCCGCATCCGGCGATAAAAGTGGCCGAGATAGGATTGACTGCGGTGGAGTGATTGAGCGGCCATGCGGAGTGCCGTGGCGGCTCGGTTCTTGACCTTACGTGTTTTGACCGACAGCACTTTCCCACCGCTAACCCGGTTGTCCGGACAGAGCCCGAGCCAAGATGTAAACGCCGGTGCGCTGCCAAAACGCGAGAGGTCAGGACCGATCTCCGCCAACAGAGTTTGGGTTGTGAGGATGTTTATTCCTGGAACTCGCGTCAAGTCCACTCCGAAGATTCGATGGAGATGACTCCCCAGGTCGAAGCGGGGCCTGCCATCACTCGGTTCTTGCTCGTCTTTCGGTTCCGGCAGGGACCCTTCGCGAGGATCCACCTTGGACTCGAAGGCCTCGAGATACTGCTCAATTTCCTGGTCACATGCCCTGATCAACTCTTGGTAATGACGAAACGCCGTCAGCGACTGGCCGAGCGTGAACAGATGCTCGCGCCGGTAATCTCCCACCAGCGACTTGGCAATGGTATCCTGCGTGGCCTTGACCCGCCGATCGCGTAGCGCCGCCAACGTGTGCAGGTTGCGCTCACCCCTCAGGATGGCCTGGATGATCGTTATGCCCGTCAAGCCGGTGATATCGCTGATCACGTGGTGCAGTTGCAGGTTCATCTGGTCCAAAGCCTTTTGCATGTGTTGCACGTGAGTCGAGGCCATCTGCACCAGGCTGTCCCGGTGGCGGAGGATGGAGCGCACCGTGCAGACCGCCTGTTCGGGCCGGAACGATCCGCGCAGTAAGCCCACTGTATGCAGATACTGCAACCATTGACAGTCGGAAACATCAGACTTGCGCCCGGGCACATGCTTCACATGACGTGCGTTGACCAGAAACACCGTGAACCCTCGGGCTTCCAAAACCTGAAACAATGGGATCCAGTAGACGCCCGTCGATTCCATCGCCACCGTCTCGATCTTGCAAGCTTTCAGCCAGGCTGCAACAGTGTGTAGGTCTTCCGTGAAGGTCGAAAAATGGCGCACCGCTTGCGGATCTCGGTCCACAGGCACGGCAATATAGATCTCCGTTGCCCCCACATCCACACCGGCAGCATTCGGGTTCAGAGAATGCAACACTGGCGCACCTATTTTCTTTTTTCTGCTCTTTCGTTTTCTCGCCATGGCTCCTCCCTGAAATTGATCTGCCATGCGAGACGGCCCAAACCAGGCAAAAGAGGGCACTCTCCTGATCGAGATCGACGTACCTCAAATGCGAGGCCGCCGTCATCACTGACTTGAGCACTAAGTTTGGGACCACGCTAGTAAACGGGCTCCCGAAGGATGCACCATTGGAAATTCGGTCTACTTGCCGACGCGCATGGCCCCGTCATTTTAGCCTTCCCCATTTCGGGCTCAGTTCCTTACCTGCTTGACCCGCTCATCGCGGGTCCCTTGCTAGTAAGGAACTAGCAACAAAAGGTTGAAAAAACTCGACAGATCGAATTCACGCAAATCTCGCCGCGCTTCACTCGCCGCCCCAACTGGAGATTGCGTCAATAAAGTCCTGATCGTCCTTTTCCTGGGCACTATTGGCAACGGCGAGCGACTGGCGATGCGCCTCAGCGGCGAACTCAGGAGAGTGAACATCAGGCACCCAAATCTGAATAGGCCGCAGCCCTTGGCGGCGCAGCCTTTCCCGATGCGCTCTAACCTTATCTCGCGACGGCCTGGATTGGGTTCGTGCCATTTAATTCATCTCGACGGCGAGCTACCTGTAACCTATCAGAGATTTTCGGACTCGTCTTGGTCGCAATCGGCCGCGCCATGAACTCAGCGGCGGTAGTCCCGCCGACGCAACTTGACATTCGGAGGTACGGTATTACATTATAAAAAATGTAATGGAGCCAACATGGAATCTGCAATCACCATTAAGGGCCAAATCACAATTCCCAAGCCCATCCGCGAGCACCTCCATGTGAAGTCGGGGGATCGGGTGAAGTTCTTCGTGCATCCCGACGGCACCGTGGTCCTCTTGCCGAAACTTCCTGCCTCGGCCCTGCGGGGGATGCTTAAAGCCACGAGGCATGCCTCGCTTGAGGAGATGGACGAAGCCATCGCAACCGGCGTCAGCGAACGTTATCGACGGGCTACGCGTAGATGATTGGGCTGGACACTAACATTCTGGTCCGTTATATCGTCGAGGACGACCCTCTACAGTTGCGGAAGGCGACTGAGTGCATCGAACAGCACCTTACGGAGCGCAATTACGGGTTCATCAGCACCGTAGTTATAGCGGAAATTGCATGGGTTCTTGAGAGCGTCTATGGCTTCACCCATACGGAAATCGCCGCAGCTATTGAGCGCATTCTGCAAATTGAGCTGCTCGTGGTAGAGCATGAAGCCGAGGTGTTTCTGGCCATGGTAGCTCTCAAGCGGAAGCACGGGGCTTTTGCTGATGCCCTTATCGGCGGGATCAATACGAAAGCCGGCTGTTCACGTACCGTTACCTTCGACCGCAAAGCGCTGCGGCTTCCCGGGTTCGAGCTTCTGTAAGCCTCCAGCTAATGCGTGAAGCGCACCGTGATCTTTTGTCCGGAAGGCAGGTGGCTACCCGGCGCAGGCCACTGCTGGCGCGCGACCCCGCTCCCGATTGCGTTGATCTCCAACCCAGATTGTTGGGCGCTTTCCACCGCCGACCGCAGCGGCTTGCCCAGGAAAGACGGTACGATCACCCCGCTGTCCACATCGAGAACCACGGTTCCTTGTGGAGCAGCCTGTTCGGCTGGACTGGGCTGCTGCGACGGAGGCGAAGCCTGTGCTATCTCCGTTCCAGGCGAGTGCTGGCCTTGCTGCATTGGCACACCGAAAGCTGACGGAACAAGGCCGGCATTGGATCCGCCCGGCGCCTTCACGCCCGACGCCTTTGCGCCCGCTACCGGTGCCTGCGAATTTTCTTGGGGGCCTGGGTTGCTGGGTGCATCCGCGTCAGCCATCTGCAGCGGCGGACTAAGCCGATCGGACGATTCATCGGCCAAGTCGTCATCCTTTGCCGAGGCCCGCAGGTTCTGCCGCTGTGGGTTCTTGACATCGGCATCGTGCGGCACGTGCATGTATTCCAGCACCTGCTCGGCAATGCGCTTAAACACCGGGGCGCAAACCTGGCCGCCCTGATGCAGCCCCACCGGCGAATCGAGAATTACGGCAATGGTTATCGCCGGGCTGTTGACGGGAGCAAATCCGATAAAGGAAGCGACATATTTGGTCTTGGAATATGCGCCCGTCGCCGGATCAACTTTCTGCGCCGTGCCGGTTTTGCCGGCATCGCTGTAACCGTTGAGGACCGCTCTCCTGGCCGTCCCGAATAACACCACGCCTTCCATCATCTTCTTCATTTGGGCCGCGGTCATGGCAGAAACCACGCGGTGTTGCTGCGCGGAGTGAAACACCACCGGCTTAGGCGTTCCGTCAGGAGGCAGCTCACCGGCCACGATGCGCGGTGGCGTATAAATTCCGTCATTCGCGATGGTGGAGAGCAGCGAAATAGTTTGCAGCGGCGTCACGCCGATCTCCTGCCCCATCGAGATGGCGCCGATGGAGACCTTGGACCAACGGCTCACTGGCCGGGCCAGTCCGCGGGTCTCGCCGGGAAGTTCGATGCCGGTCTGCTGACCGAAGCCGTAGTCGTGAATGTAATGGTAGAGACGCTGGTCACCCAATTTCATGCCGGTCTTGATGGCGGCCACATCGCTGGAATGCGCCAGCGCTTCGGCGATGGTCACCACGCCCAGGCTCTCGTGGTCGTGGATCTTCATGCCGAACACGTCAATCGAGCCGTGCTGGCAATCGACCTTATCGTCCGGCGTCACCACATGCTGATCCAGCGCCGCGGAATAGGTAACGACCTTGAACACCGAACCCGGCTCATAAATATCGCTGACAGCACGGTTCTTCAGCGCCTCGGCTGGAACGCTGTTAAACACGTTGGGATTGAAGGTCGGGCGATTGGCCAGCGCCAGAATCTCGCCGGTCCGAGGATTCTCCACGACTACCGTTCCCGCGATCGACTTGGTGTCCTCCATCCCTTGCTGCAGTTCGCGCTCGGCGATGTACTGGATGGTCTGGTCGATGGTCAGCACCAGGTTCTGTCCGGGATCGGGCGGCTTCTCCACCCGGCTGAACCACTTGCCGCGGGCGTCGAGCGAGACTAATTCTTTGCCGGGAATACCCCGCAAGTCGTCGTCGAATCCCCGCTCCAGGCCGCCCAGCCCGTCGCCATCCATGCCGACATATCCCAGGACCTGTGCGGCCAGGTCGCGCTTGGGATAGAAGCGCTTGGGTTCTTTGCGAAAGGCAATTCCGCGCAGGTTGAGTTGGCGAATGCGGGTGCTGGTTTCGGCGTCAATCCGGCGGGCGATGAAGACGAAGGGACGCGCCATCTTCAGCCGCACCAGGATGTCCTGGGGATCGAGGTCCAACACTTTGCCGAGCATCGCCGCCGTGGTTTCCTTGTCGTGGACTTCGCTCGGCACGGCGAACACCGAATCGACGTCAATGGACATGGCTAGCGGATGGCCATAGCGATCGTAGATGTTTCCGCGGCGCGGTTCGACGGGGACGGTGCGGGTGCGTTGCCGCTCGGCGAGGTCTTCGAAGAAGCCAAACTTCATCACCTGCAAGCGCACCAGGCGAAAGCCGATGGCAAATATCCAAATGAAAAGCAGCGCGGCAAAGATGTAGAGCCTTCGGCTTGGCGTCCTGGGAGCGCTGGCCCGCATTCCCTCTTCACTCCGTTCCGCTGTGCTCCGGCGTCGCCGAAGCTCAAAGATCGTGTCTGCTACTGGCGCTTTACATGCAGAAGGCGGTCCGTTACTGGCGGACCGCCGCTTTGCTTCCACCGTGCCTGATTCAGCCGGTTTCGTGTGGTGTCTTGAGCCGGCCTCATTTTAAGGTTGCGCCGAGATCACTGTAATTCCGTTGGCCTGCGCCATTACCGGGGTGGATGGATCGGCAATCGCCGTATCCATGGGCTGCAATTGTCCGCCCGCCGGCCGCTGCATACCTATTTGTTTGGCCAGCCGGTCGATGCGCGCCGGGTCCTTCAACGAGGCCTCTTCCAAGCTCAGCGCGCGGTTCGATTCGGTGATCGCATTACGTTGCACCGTCAACTGCTCGATGCGATAGCCATACTCAATCGCACTGAAGTGTTGCCACAGATACACCATCACGAAGAGGAAAAGCACGCTCAAGGTGATGCCGAACCAAATCATCTCGCGGCGGCGCTTGGGGTCGGCCACCTTGGCCACTCGCGAGTTGTCGATGCGCTTGGCGAAATAGATCTCGGGCGTGCCAATGAACATGCCACGCGGTTGCTCCGCTGGCGGCCCATTCCAATCGCCAACTTGCGCCATGGTCGGGTAAAGAACTCCGGCTGCCATTACTCTCTCCTGCCGAACGGCCTTACGTCATCGGCCTTTGTCCGGCCTGCATTCTCTAGACACCCGCAGAATTTCTGGGCCCGCAGTTATTCACATTCTGCACAGCTTTTTCCGCAGCTCCCACGAACATCGCTTTGAAGAGTTGCGAACTTTCGAAACCACTTAACCGTGCCGCACTTCGAAACCTGTACCGTCCCTACGGGACTTCGATCTATATTCCAGCTTCGCGATTTCCACTATTGCTCCGACGCCGCATTCGAGTCATGCCTGAAACCTACCGGTTGCGCTCGACCCAAACGGCTGCACTCGCTCCAAACCCTGACCAAGATTTTCCTTCGCTTCTTTGAAGGGGCGGACCTTTAGGTACGCCGTTACAAGCTCAGTAAGATCCAGAGCCGGCTTCAGCCGGCGGCACCATCGACTTAAATCCGCTCCGCTGCCCGCAACTTCGCGCTGCGCGACCGCGGATTGCGATCGACTTCTTCCTGATCAGCCGTCATCGGCTTCTTGGTCAGCACGCGATATACACCGGCGCGCGCTCCATCTCGCAGCGCATCTTTCACGATGCGATCTTCCAGCGAGTGGAAGCTGATGATCACCAACCTGCCGCCCGGCCTGAGCACCTGCGGCGCCGCGTCCATACTTAGCAGCTTCCGCAGGTCTTCGAGTTCACGGTTCACCAGAATTCGGAGTGCCTGGAAAGTTCGTGTCGCCGGATGAATGCGCCGCTCGGCCTGGTTCATTGGCCGGGCCGCGGCCGAAATCACCTCCGCCAATTGTGCGGTAGTGTGAATCGGCCGCGCCCGAACAATGGCTCTGGCGATTCTCCGCGACCTCCTTTCCTCACCGAATTCGTAAATCGCGTCGGCCAGCTCGCGCTCGTCGCAGCGATTTACCACTTGTTCGGCAGTCAGCCCGGAATGCGAGTCCATCCGCATGTCCAACGGACCATCTGCCTGAAAACTGAATCCACGCGCGGCGTCCTCCAATTGCATGGAACTGACGCCCAGGTCGGCCAGCAGTCCATCCACGCTGGCCGGCGCAACGTGCTGCGTCACATCCGCAAACGAGGCACGCACCAACTCAACCTTCGGCCACTCGCCCGCCGCGGCGGGCGGCGGAGGGTTGGTCAACCGCTCGCGTGCCCGCTCCAATGCGGACGGGTCCTTATCGACGCCAATCAAATGACCCTTTGGGCCCAGGAGTTTTGCGATTTCCCAACTGTGCCCGCCTAAGCCGAGAGTTGCATCGATATAGGTCCCGCCGCGCCGTACGGCCAGGAATTCGATCGCTAGTTTTAAAAGAACCGGTACATGGCCAAACTCTTTGCTCTCGCCATGTCCGCGCCCAGGGGCGCTGTTCGCGTCTGAAAACCCGTTGTCCATTCACTCCCATTCCGAGATCGCGAATGGAACCCGAAACCTGCGTCGCTCTATATACCCAAGCTGCTGAGGCTCGCGTCATCTTCCTCGGTAAACGGCTCCGCCGCGATTTCCTTGCGCAGCTCCTCGGCGTTGCGCACCAACAGGTGCTTGAGGCTGCCCATCACCGCCACCTCGCCTTTGAGCTTGGCCGTATCGCGCAACGCGGCCGGAAGCAGCAAACGGCCTTGCCCGTCCATCTCCACCACCTGGCCGTAAAAGTTGGTGACCTTCAGGAACTTCTTCTTGACCGGATGCGAGTCCGGTGCGGCCGCCAGCTTGCGCTCGATCTCCTCCCATTCCTGCATGGGATACACTTCGGCAACAGTGCCGGTGCGGCTGGTGATGTAGAATTGGATGCCATAGTTTTCGTCGATCTGGCGCTTGAAGTCCGCCGGCACCTTGAGGCGCCCTTTTTCGTCCAGTCGAGTTGTGTGCGTGCCGCGAAACATAACTTTCGGCCCCGAAATGCGGGGCTTTCACCATGGAGGTGAACATTAACGACCCCAATTGGCAGCTACGATCCGGTTGCATGGCGTTTTGGGCGATGAAACCATTTCGAGCAACTTGCTCCCACTGGAGCTAACCTCCGTACCACTGCATCCCACTTTATACCACTTTGGACGTATCCTACTCCTAAACTGTTGCGTGTCAAGAGGAATTTGGGGGTTTTTGCGACCCGCGTGATTCGGAAGGACCCAATACAATTCCTAGTAGGCGCCGAATTCTCCAGCCCCAACAATTTGGGTTTACTCTGAAGGTTCCGCTGCGGCGATTTCGGACAAAACAGGTAAGCAGGCATGAGCCAGCGGTTGGAAGCCGAACAGTGGATCGCGGCGCTGCTGGCGCGCGTGTTCGCCTTCTTCGATCCGCTCAACCTTCGAATATTGAAAGCGCGCCCTAGAGAAAATCTTTCAGACGGAATAGCGTCCCGCAGTTGTTGCGCTGAGTGTTAGTGGCCCATGGCCCGACGATACTTGCTTGGGGGTTGCCTGCCATGCGTCAGAACCGAGCTTTGGTATTTGCCAGTGGAATTTGCCAACCAATAATCCAGCGCCGTAGGCGCGACAAAGCTTACCCCAGCACGGAGCCGCAGGCGGAGTGCTGGGTAAGGCGGAGAATGGAATCGAGTCCCTTCAGGGACGGCACAGTTCTCACACACGGGCTTTATTGACCACTGCATAAGAAATGTCCTCGACTTCGGTGGGAGCGCCGGGCTTTAGCCACGCCGTCAGCGTGGCATAATGAAACCTTGATCGGCTTCGTCGCAATCCAGCCCAGTTTCCGTAAGGAGGAATGCAAATTGCGCCGCGCACTTCCTAAGTCACCGGTGTCGATGCTCCTAACTCTTCTTTTGTTGACCGGGCTCTCTCATCTGGCATGGGCACACGCGATCCTGATGGAATCGACGCCCAAGCTCCACTCCACGGTCACCGGGCCCGACGTTCCCATCCAGTTGCGTTTCAACGTGCGCGTTGACGGCAGCCGCTCGCGCCTGCATTTGCTTGCCCCTGACGGCTCTTTACATACCCTTCCTCTGGCTAAACAATCGACTCCCGACGTACTGCAATCGCAGGCCACCGGACTAAAGCCGGGCGCCTACAAATTGCGCTGGCAAGTGCTCGCTTCCGATGGACACATCAGCAGCGGCGAAGTCGCCTTTAACGTGGAGTAGCCATCCATGCTGCTTAAGCTGGTCAACCTCTTCGGGTATCTTTCCGTGCTGTTGCGGGCGGGGACGCTGGTTTTCCAGTCGTTGTTACTGGGGGGCATCGTGTTCGTTCTGTGGATCGCGCGCGGCGCGCCGGGCAATCCCGAATCCATCGAGAAGATGCAATCCGGTTCGTGGACGCTTCTGCGCTTCAGCACAATTGGGCTAATCGTCATGCAGGTACTGTACCTGTACGTGAACTCGGCTGTGTTGATGACCACGGCCGAGATCGGCTTCCGCGCAGTGATCGGAGCGAACTTCTTTCTCTCGGGGAGTATTGTGCTGGCGGCGGCGGTGGCGGCCCATTTGGTGGCACGCCAGCATTGGAAAGTCGCACACTGGCTGTTACCGGTGCTGGCGATGACCGTACTGGGCGCATCGGTCATGACGAACCACGCCGCTTCACGCCTTGACGGCCGCCCGCTGCTCATTATTTTGACCACGATCCACGAAGCGGCTGCGGCGTTCTGGATCGGCGGGCTGCCATTTCTGGTGCTTGCGCTATTTCGCGACAACGAAGAAGACGCGTGGTGGCATATAACCGAACGCTTCTCGCGGGTGGCGCTGGTCAGCGTTGGCGCGATTGTGTTCAGCGGCCTGGGCCTGAGCATTCGATACATCGCTTCATGGCGAGCCGTTCTGGGGACCGCCTACGGCGTGATGGTAACGGCGAAGGTGTTGATGCTGGCAGCGCTGATGCTGCTCGGCGGCATCAACTTTTGGCTGCTGCGCAGCACCAGCAAAGATCGGGTGATGCCCCGCTTGCGCCGACTCATCGAAGCGGAAGTTGGGATCGGGATCACGGTGATTTTGACGGCGGCCTCGCTCACCTCACAACCGCCCGCGGTTGACCAGCCCAACGACACGGTCACCTTTCACCAGATCATGCAGCGGATGAAGCCCACCTTGCCTCGGCTCACATACCCGCAGGTGGCGGATGCAAGCCTCTCCGCTTCCGGACGGGAAGCTACCGTCAGCGACGTTCCGAACAAGATTCCGACTGCCTACAACGCCGACGGCGAGCCGCTCTCGCCCCAGAGGATCGCATGGGCGATGGAGTCAGAGTCGAACCATCACTGGATGGGGCTGGTCGTGCTCGCCATGGGATTGCTGGCGCTTCTGGCCCGCACCGGCAAGGCAGGCTGGGCGGAATACTGGCCGCTGCTGTTGGTCGGCATCGCCATCTTCATCTTCGTCCAAGCTGATACCGAGTGCTGGCCGGTGGGCACCAAAGGCTTCTGGGCGTGCTGGGCCAATCCCGAGGCGTTTCAACACCGGCTGGCCGCGCTGGTATGCGTTGCCTTTGCGGTCTTTGAATTAAAAGTCCGCAAGCGCAAATGGGAAAATGATCGCATGGCACTCATCTTCCCTCTTATGGTCGCTACCGGTGGAGTGGTATTGCTGACCCACACCCATGCCATTACCAATGTGAAGGAAAACCTGCTGGTGGAGTTGACCCACGTATCCCTGGGCCTGTTGGCGGTCCTCTCCGGCTGGGCGCGCTGGCTGGAGATTCGCCTTCCCCCCGAAGATCGCGCTATTCCCGCCTGGATCTGGCCGGTCTGTTTCGCGCTGATCGGCGTCGGTTTGCTGAACTACAGGGAGTTGTAGGCTACCCGCTTTCGATGCAATCCGGAAGGGGCGCGGCTTCAGGCGCGCTGCGCCTTGGCGCCACAGGTCGAGGCAATGATTTCCAGCGCCTGCTCACACTGCTCGCGACTCACGTCGAGATGGGTGACAAAGCGGATGATTTGCGGACTGACTCCGTTGGCCAGCACATTGCGCTGCGCCAATTTGCGCGACAGCTCGGTGGATGTCATGCCCGTGCCCGAAATTTCGCAGATCAAAATGTTGGTCTGCACCTTGGCGGGATCGATCTTGATGCCCGGAATTTGTGCCAGCCCCTCGGCCAGAAAGCGCGCATTGGCGTGGTCCTGCTTCAGCTTCCGCGGTCCCTGCTGGATCGCGATGATGCCGGCAGCGGCCAGGATTCCGGCTTGCCGCATGCCACCGCCGAGCGCCTTGCGATAGATGCGGGCGCGGTCCATCAACTCCGCGCTGCCTACCAGCAGCGATCCCACCGGCGCGCCCAGTCCCTTGGACAGGCAGAACATGACCGTGTCGGCCTTGGCCGTCAGTTGTGCCACCGGAATGCCGAGCGCGACCGAAGCGTTGAAGACGCGCGCCCCGTCGAGGTGCACCGGCAGGCCCGCGGCATGCACCTGGTCGCAGACTTCGTCGAAGATGCCGGGCGGCGTAATCGTCCCGCCGGCCATGTTGTGGGTATTCTCCAGCGCGACCAGGCCGGTCTTGGCGGCGTGGTAGCTCTTGGTCTTGAATTTGGACTGCACATGCTGCCAGGTGAGAATGCCGTCTTCCGCCCACACCGTGCGCGGCACTACGCCGGAGAAATGCGCCATCATCGCCATCTCGTAGTTGAAGACGTGGCCGCGTTCCTCGCAAATCACCTCCTGGCCATGATGAGTGTGCAGCTTGATCGCGATCTGATTGCCCATGGTCCCGCTGGGAACAAACAGCGCCGCTTCGCGCCCGAAAATGGCGGACGCCATGGCTTCCAGACGATTGATGGTCGGGTCTTCGCCGTACACATCGTCGCCGACTTCGGCTTCGAACATCGCCTGCCGCATCTCGGGCGAAGGCTTGGTCACGGTGTCGCTGCGCAGGTCAATGCCGGTAGCGAAAAGGTGCATGGGTAGTCCTCTGCAATTAGTGTAAATCCACCACAGAGACACAGAGGCACAGAGAATTCTTTAGTTTTGCATGGCTCCGGTTTACAGCTCAAAACTCGAAACTGGAAACTGGAAACTGGAAACTAAGAACTTCTCTGTGCCTCTGTGTCTCTGTGGTGAATCGTCTGTTCGCGCAGAAATCGCGCAAACACTTCATTCGATAGCAGACGGCCTCGCGATGTGAGGCGCAACCGCTCGCTGGCCTCTTCCAACAATCCATCCTGTGTGAGTTCGGCGATTACTGCGCTGCAGCTACCGATCGCCTGATCGCCGAACTGCGCCTTCAACGCAGTAAGCGAGACGCCGCGATTCAATCGCAATCCGAGGAAGAACGACTCTTCGAGGGCAGCCTGCGCATTGACCAGGGTGCGCGACGCCAGAAGTTGCTCTGCGCGAGCAGCGACGCCGTTCGCCGCCGAGTAACCCTCCAGCGAATCGGGCGTGGCAAAACGCACCGCCTCAACTCCCGTCGCGTGCAGGTCATCTCCCGCCACCAGCATGGAGTGCGCGTCCACGCCAAATCCGAGATACGGCTGGCGCGTCCAGTACTTCAGATTATGTTTCGAGTCGCGCAACCCGATGCCATGTGTGACCGGCCGTGCGAAATTTGAGATCTCGTATTGCTGCACGCCGCCCCGCGCCAGGCGCTCGCACGCCGCGAGGTAGAGATCGGCGGTGCGATCGTTGTCGGGAACAAAGTGGGCATGATAGCGGCTGCCACCTGCGAGCAGCTCGGTGCCCAGCCGCGAGTCCTCATCCACTTCCAGCATGTATACGCTGACGTGCGGCACGCCGCTGCCGAGTGTCTCGCTAAGCGAAAGCTGCCAACTCTCCTCGGTCTGGTGCGGCAGGCCGGCGATCAGGTCAATGCTGATGTTGCCGATTCCGCTGGACCGCAGCCGCGCAATGTCATCCAGCGTAATGGCCCGTGAATGCAGGCGGCCCACCGACGAAGACTCCTTGTCCACGAACGACTGCACGCCCAGGCTGACCCGATTTACGCCGCAGCCCAGCAGCGCGTCGATGACCTCGCCAGAAATGGTGCCGGGTGCGCACTCGACCGTAATCTCCGCCGTGCGCTCGACCTCAAAGTTTTCGCGGACCGCCCGAAACAAGCGCTGCAATTGATCGGGCGCGAGCACCGACGGCGTGCCTCCGCCGAGATAGATCGAATCCGCTTCACGGTCCAACTGTCCGCCCAGTTCCCGCGCAATATGATCAGCGGCCTCAATCTCCGCGCACACCTGGCCGACATAGCGGTCGAACAGCGTGCGCGAAAATACCCCAGAAGCAAAGTTGCAGAAGCTGCACTTCGTGCGGCAGAACGGCACCGAAATGTAAATTCCTTGTGACAACTGACTCGCGGAAAGGCCTTCCGCGTACTAGAGTAGCAGCTAGGGAACAGCAACGAAGGTCTCGGACGCTTTTCGCTTTTCGCTAGTTGCTAGTTGCTAGTTGCTACTAATCAGAGCATAATATAGATGACATTCAGTGAGTATTCTGTTATCGTCCTGGGATGAAGAAACAGGATGCTCGCTCGCTGCCGGGGAAGTCCCAAGAGGATCTTCGCCGGCGAGTCGT